>CAWAIR010000016.1:0-127037 GCA_963782045.1 uncultured Alphaproteobacteria bacterium | reverse complement strand
TTCGAGACCCGCTGCAACATGGCGATGGTCGACCTCGAGCCGATCCCCGAGGAGGAGGACCTGTCCGAGCGCGAGCTGCATCAGATCGGCGACATGGAGACCGGCGGGCTGGTCGAGATCCTCTCCGACATGACCCGCAACGACGCCACGCGCCTGCGCGCCCTCATTACCCGTCACCGCCAGTTCACCGGATCGAAGCGCGCCGCCGAGATCCTCGACAACTGGGAAAGCTTCCTGCCGAAATTCCGCAAGGTCATGCCGGTTGAGTATCGCCGGGCTCTCGCCGAGCTCGAGGCACGCGAACGGGCCGAACCGCTGCGTCTGGCCGGCGAGTAGAGACCATGGGCAAGATCACAGGATTTCTCGAGATTGATCGCCGCGACCGGCGCTACGCGCCGGCTGGCGACCGCGTGCGCCACTATCGCGAGTTCACCATCCCGCTGTCGGAGGAGGCCAACCGCGACCAGGCGGCGCGCTGCATGGACTGCGGCATCCCCTATTGTCACACCGGCTGCCCGGTGAACAACCAGATCCCCGACTGGAACGATCTGGTCTACCGCGGCGAGTGGCTGCGGGCGCTCAAGAACCTGCACTCGACCAACAATTTTCCGGAATTCACCGGCCGCGTCTGCCCGGCGCCGTGCGAGGCGTCGTGCACCCTCAACATCATCGAGGAGCCGGTCACCATCAAGACGATCGAGTGCGCCATTGTCGATCGCGGCTGGCAGGAGGGCTGGATCAGGCCGCTGCCGCCGCTCGTCAAGACCGGCAAGTCGGTCGCGGTCGTCGGTTCCGGCCCGGCGGGGCTCGCCTGCGCCCAGCAGCTCGCCCGCGCCGGCCACGACGTCCACGTCTACGAGAAGCTCGCCACGCCCGGCGGGCTGCTGCGCTACGGCATCCCCGACTTCAAGATGGAGAAGGTGCACATCGACCGCCGCGTCGCCCAGATGGAGGCGGAAGGCGTCACCTTCCACTGCAACGTCCATGTCGGCATCGAGCTCGACATCGCCGAACTCACCGCCCAGCACGACGCGGTGGTGCTTTCCGGCGGCGCCGAGAAGCCGCGCGACCTGCCCATCCCCGGCCGCGAGCTCGACGGCATCCACTTCGCCATGGAGTTCCTGCCCCAGCAGAACCGCCGCGTCAGCGACGAGCCGCTCGGCAACGTCCTGCCGATCCTGGCCGGCGGCAAGCATGTCGTGGTCATCGGCGGCGGCGACACCGGCTCCGACTGCATCGGCACCTCCAACCGCCAGGGCGCCGCCTCGGTCACCCAGATCGAGATCCTCCAGCGTCCGCCGGACAAGGAAAACAAGGAGCTGACCTGGCCGGACTGGCCGCTCAAGCTGCGCACCTCGTCCTCGCACGAGGAAGGCGTCGATCGCGACTTCGCCGTCATGACCCAGCACTTCGCGGGCAAGGACGGCAAGGTGACCGCGCTCCACTGCATCCGCGTCGACGACAAGATGAAGCCGATCGAGGGTTCGGAGTTCTCGATTCCCGCCGATCTCGTCCTGCTCGCCATGGGCTTCCTCGGGCCCGTGCAGGACGGCATGATCAAGGATCTTGGCCTCGACCTCGACAAGCGCGGCAACGTCGCCGCCAACGTCGTCGACTACAGGACCAGCGTCGACAAGGTGTTCTCCTGCGGCGACATGCGCCGCGGCCAGAGCCTGGTCGTCTGGGCGATCCGCGAGGGCCGCCAGTGCGCCCAATCGGTCGACAAGCACCTGATGGGCGAGACCACGCTGCCGCGGTAGCGACGCCCGTGACACCACGGACGCTTGTCGAGCGCTTCTACGCCGAGATATGGAACCGCGGCGACGAGGCGGTCGCGCGCGAAATCCTCGACCCCGATTTCCGTTTCCGCGGCTCGCTCGGCGTCGCCGCCGACGACGTCGATGGCTTCCTCGCCTACGTGCGCTCGCTGCGCGCGGCGCTCGGCGACTATCGCTGCATCATCGACGATCTGATCGTCGAAGGCGAAAGCCGCGCCGCCGCCCGCTTGACCTTCACCGGTCTCCATCACGGGCCGCTTCTCGGCGTCGCCGCCACCGGCCGCACGCTGTCGTGGTCCGGCGCCGCCTTCTTCACCTGCCGCGCCGGCCGCATCGCCGAGCTGTGGGTGCTGGGCGACCTGGATGGCCTCAGACGGCAGCTCGACCCGCGCGTCTGAGGCTCCGTCGAAAAGCGGGCGGCCAGTTGGCCGCCCGCCTTCTTGCGGACCGAGGACTATTTTGCCGGCGGCAGCGGGCCGTCGTCGGTGAGCTTGAGCTCGATGCGCCGGTTCTTGGCCAGCGCCTCCGGTGTCGTTCCGGTATCGCGCGGCTGGAATTCGCCGAAGCCGGCCGCCGCCAGATGATGCGGGTCAACCCCCTGAGCGATGAGCAGCCGGACGACCGTCATGGCGCGGGCGAGCGACAGATCCCAGTTGTCGCGGCCGGCGCTCCGGAACTTCTGGGTGTCGGTGTGCCCGTTGACCTGCAACACCCAGCTGATGTCCGCTGGAATCTGCTTCTCCAGCTCGACGATCACGCCGGCCACCTTGACGATATCGTCGTGCCCGTCGTGGCTGAGGGCGGCCGAGCCGGTGGCGAACAACACCTCGGACTGTAGGACGAAGCGGTCGCCGACGATCTCGATGTCCTTCTGGTTGCCGAGCAGGTCGCGCAGCTTGCCGAAGAACACGCTGCGCCACTTGGCGAACTGATCGACCTGTTTCTTCAGATCGGCATTTTCCTTCTCAAGTTCCGCGATCCTGACATTGGCAGCGTCGAGCGCCGTCTTCAGATCATCACGCTCTTTCGTCAGGTCGACATTCTCCTTCTGGAGCATGGCGATCGTGGCGTTGGCCTTGTCGAGCTGCGTCTTGAGGTCGTCGCGCTCCTTGGCGAGATCGCCGGCCTGCTTCTTCAGGTTGTCGATCGCGGCATTGGCAGCGTCGAGCTCGTTCCGGAGTTCGGCGACCTGTTTCTTGAGCGCCTCAATCTCCGCAGTGGCTGCATCAAGCTTCTTGCCAAGCGCGTCGATCCTGGCGTTGGCGTCGCCCAGCTTCTGGGTGAGATCGGCCACCTGCGCCTTCAGGTCGTCGTTTTCCTTGGTGAGGGCCTCCACGGTGCCGTTGACGCCGTCGATCTTCTTGTTGGCCGCATCGAGCAGGCCCTGCACCCGATCGCGGTCCTTGGTCAGATAGTCATTCTTGTCGTTGGCGATGGCGAGCGCCTTGGTCTCCGCGTCGACCTGATCGCCAAGCCGTTTGACCTCGGCGTCGAGCGTCGCGATCTTGGCCGCGTCGGCCGCAACCGTGTCCTTCAGCCCGTCGCGCTCCTTGGTCAATGCGGCGTTGCTCGCCTGTGCATCGGCGAACTCCTTCGCCAGGCCGGCCGCCTTGTCGTCGGCTGCCTTCTTCGCCGCCTGGCTCGTCTCGAGGTCTGTGGCCAGCTTGTTCCGTTCGGCGGTGAGCACAACGATTTGCTGGTTGAGGTCGTCGATCTTCGCCCAGGCGTCCTTCTTGTTGGCCTCCGACCGCTTGAGGTCGTCGTTCGCCTTCTGGAGCTGCTGCGCCAGCCCGTCGCGCTGATGGACGAGACCGGCGATGTCGTCCTTGGCTTTGTTCAGTTCCGCCGTGCGCGATGCGAGCAGATCGCTCAGCCTCTGGCGCTCGGCGTCGATGGCAACGGCGTATTGGTCGAGCTTGATGGCGTCGAGCACGCCGAGAAGCGTCTGCGCCTCGGCAACACTCTTGCGGCTGCAATCGACCAGACGCTGAAACTCCTGCGTCCTTTCCGCGGTCGGCAGGGCGTTGAACTGTGGCTGCGTCAGCCAAGGTCCGGCGCAGTCGGCCTGCGCCCAGGCGGCCCCCGTCGCTGCCACCAGCAGCCAGGCCACAACACAAACGTGTCTAAACATGCTGAGTCTCCCCGTCAGATTAATTGTCTGTCTCTGAAACACATGCTTATTCAATGCACTAGACGAACGGGCGTGAGGCAAAAACAAGCCGTGCGATCCCGTCAGGTCCGGGCCCCCGTAATCTACGCGAAGATCCCAGCCAACCATCTATTTAAACTATATTTGCCAGTGATGACAGGGATATGCCGCTTCCTGATAGTCGCCACAGGATGCAAAGGAGTTATTGTCCGACAAAGCAACGCGGACTATCGCCCGCTCACGGCCCTGGCGAACGCGGGCGGCACATCCAGAAGTTGACACTATCGGAGGTTGTCGCTCGCTGCCAGGTCCGAGCGGCCGCTCGAGCCGAGAATCCTCATGGAAGCAGTGCCGGTGGCGATACCACCGACCGAGCGAGAGCCCTGTCTGGCCGCAATCACGGACTTCTCGGGGCTCAGCTACCTCGATGGCTCAGAAGACAGGTGGACGGGTCGTGGTCCGGATCGAGTGGAACGCGATGCGCAGCGAGTTCATCCCGCATTGCGCCGCGCTGCATGCGGGCCACGCATGGCCGCGCGCCTCAGTACCACTTGAGCAGGCGCACGTCGGCGGCATTGCCGACCAGCTTCTTGAAGGCTTCCGGATCGCTGCCGGCATAGTGGTAGGGGTAGACGATCTTCGGCCGAAAGTCCTTCACCGCCTGTGACGCCTGTTCGATGGTCATGGTGTAGGGCAGGTTCATCGGCAGGAAGGCGACGTCGATGTTGGTGAGCGCCTTCATTTCCGGCGTTTCCTCGGTGTCGCCGGCGATGTAGACGCGCTTATCGCCGAGGGCGAGTACGTAACCGTTGTCGTGGCGCCCCTCGGGATGGAACTTGCTGCGCTCCGGCGTGGTGTTGTAGGCGGCAACCGCCGTCACCGGCACGCCCTTCACCGTCATCGTATCGCCGTCGGCCAAGACCTTCGTTCTGGCCTTGAGGTCGGCCGGCATCTTGTCGGCGACGTCCTGGCAGGTCACCAGCACCGTGCCGGCGCCGGTCACGGCTTGCAGGATGGGGACATTGAAGTGATCGCCGTGCTCGTGGGTGATCAGGATCAGGTCGGGCGTCGCCGCCGCCTTGTATTCGGCGGTGATGTCGGCCGGCTTCGGCCCGGTGAAGGGCGGCGCCGGGTCGACCAGAATATGCATGCCGTTCCAGGTGAGCATCATCGAGGCGTGGTGGAACGGGTGGATGACGAGGTCGCCCTTGCCGGTCTTGAGCGTGTCGTCGGCAAGGCCCGGGACGGCCATGGCGGCGAGCGCCAGTGCGGCCAACGGTGCGGCAACGGCGTGGATCATGGCGCAGTCTCCCTGTCGAGCGGGTAACGGGCTAGTTGGCCGGCGGGAACACGCCGCTGGAATCGGCATTGGCCGGGGCGGACGGCGCCGCCGTCGTTGCCGCCGCGGCCCGCTGGCGCGGCGGCCAGGAGAAATCGTCGGCGCGGCCCGCCACCGGGGGCGGCACGGCCCCCTGCACGATCAGCCGGTATTGCGGCGTGTTGGCCGCCATCTTGCCGTCCGCATTGTCAGCGCCGCCGACGAGCGTCCGATTGGCGCCCGGCGGCGGATCGGTGAGCGAGATCACCGGCCCGACCAGGCGCTTGACCCCGTCCGGTCCGATCTCGATCTGGTTGGTCTGGCTCGCCGAGGTGGCCAGGTCGACCGACCCGGAGCCGATGCCGGTCTGCTTGCGGATCTCGCGTTCGACGTAGAAGGCGAGCTTCAGCCGGCCGGCGCGGGTGAAGTTGATGCCGTCGCTGTTGCGCAGCGCCCTGAGCTGGCCGTCGACATCCGGACCCGACGAGGTGTAGTTGCCGTTGTCGTCGGTGAAGCCGTTCCAGATGTCGATGAAGTGGCCGCCGTCCTTGGTCACCACCGGCTTGAACAAGCCGTTGAAATAGGTCATGTCGCGCGACGCGGCGGAGGAGCGCATCGGCGGCGCACTTACCCAGAAGAACGGTCGGCCGAAGACCTTGAGCGTGTCGGCCATGCTGGCGATGCGGGCGACGTAGGCCTTCTCCCAAGCGTCCGAATGCAGCGTCAGCCGGCCGGTGCGAATCTGCTGCCGGTCGTTGGAGCCGATCTCGACGATCACGACATCCGGCTTGAGCTGGTTGAGGATGGCCGGCAGATCCTTGTTCCAGTCGTAGTAGTCGTCACGCACCAGGCCGGAGGCGTTGTTCGACTTGTCGATGACGGCGATCTTGGGCTCGTCGGCGAAGGTCTGGTCGAGGCCCCAGGCAAGCCCGCCGGCGACGAAATCGCCGACCACCAGGATCTTGCGTGCCTTCTCGTCCTTGGGCGTCACCTGGACCACCGGCACCGGCGGCTCGCTCGGCGGGGCCGGACGCTGCGGCACCGCACGCCGCTGTTGCGGTTGCTGCTGCTGCGACGGCGGGCGGACCGGACGCGGTCCGAACAGGAAATCGAAGAAGCCGGCCGGCCCGTCGCGCGGTGGCGGCGCGCCGATCAGGCCGGGCGGCTGCTGGGCCACAGCCACGTCGAACGGCGCCAGCGCGAGCAGCGCCAGGACGGCGACGGCCAGAAATGACAGCAGGCGGCGCACTTCTCCGGCGGCTCCGGTCAGCAAAGGTGCGAAGCGCGAGGCTCGCCCTTCATTGCGTCAATTGCGCGGCAGGGCCGCGCGGCCGCCTATCCTACTTGGACGCTTCCAGCCGCTGCAACAGGCTGCGCGTCTCCACCCCGTCCGGGTTGAGGCCGATCGAGCGCTGATAATCGCGGATCGCCGCCCGGCTGCCGCTGCCGATATCGCCGTCGATGTCGCCGTCGTAGAAGCCGTGCATGGTGAGCAGCAATTGCAGCTTCTTGCCCTCTTCCAGGGTGAACGGTTTCTCGTGCACCGGCCAGGAGGCGGCGAACGGCCCGTCGCCGCGCAGCCGGTCAGCCAGGTGACCGACCGCGAGCGCATAGAAGTTGGAGGCATTGTAGCGCTTGAGCACCTGGAAGTTCTTGAGCAGCAGGAACACCGGCCCGTCGGTGCCGTTGGGCAGCCACAGCGTGGCCCGGTCGCGCGGGCGCGGGAACGAGGCCCCGTCCACCCGGTGGACGCCGAGCTTGAGCCACGAGGCGAGCGACCGCTCGCCGGTCCGCCTGGTGTTGAAGCCCGGCGGCAGTTTGACCTCATAGCCCCACGTCTTGCCCGTCTCCCAGCCGGCCTTCTTCAGGTAGTTGGCGGTCGAGGCCAGCGCATCCGGCACCGAGGTCCAGATGTTGCGCTGGCCGTCGCCGTCATAGTCGACGGCAAACGCCTCGAAGGTGGTCGGGATGAACTGGGTCTGGCCCATGGCGCCCGCCCACGAACCGTTGATCGCGGACGGGCTGATGTCGCCGCGCTGGACTATTCTGAGGGCGGCGACGAGCTGCTTGCGGCCGTAGCTGGCGAGCCGCCCGCCGGACCAGGCGAGGGTGGCGAGCGACCGGATGGTGTTCTTGACCAGCTTCGGATTGGTGAGCACCTGCCCATAGTGGCTCTCGATGCCCCAGATGGCGGCAACGATGTAGCGGTCGACGCCGTAACTCCGCTCGATGCGGTCGAGCAGCGCCGCATAGGTGGCAACCGCGGTCTTGCCCTGCGACAGCCGTTCATCGGAAACCATCTGGTCGAGATAGTTCCAGATCTTCATGTTGAATTCGGCCTGGGCGCCGGCACGCTTCAGCACGTCGGGATCGGGCGCGAAATTGCCGAGCGCCCGGTCAAAGGTGTGCCGCGAGATGCCGGCGGACCTGGCCGTCGGCCAGAAGCCCTTGACCCAGCCTTCGGGCGTCTGGCGGGCCACGGCCGGGGCCGCCGAGAGAAGGACCGCCATCGCCATCGCGGCGGCCATCAGAGCCGCGGAGACCGCGACTTTCGTCGCCAGGCCGGTGAGGAAGCGCATCAAGCCGAAAACCCCTGCTCCTTCCCGTCTCGGTTCGCATTCCCCCGAATCGGCCGGAACCATAACATTACGGCGGGGGTCGCCGGCAAGGCGGGGGCACGAGCGGCCCGCGGTCAATCCCGCCGGTTGCGCTTGTCGAGCGCCATCTCCCAGGAAAGTGCGTGGCGCACGATCTCGGCGAGATTGTCGTGCTCCGGCTGCCAGCCGAGCTTTTCCATGATGCGCGCCGGCGAAGCGACGATGGAGGCCGGGTCGCCCGGACGCCGGGGACCAAGCACGACCGGAAAGTCGCGCTCCGACACCGCCTTCACCGTGTCGATCACCTCCAGCACCGAATAGCCGCTGCCATAGCCGCAATTGGCCACCAGGCTGTCGCCGCCGGCGCGCAAATGGGCGAGCGCTGCGCCGTGAGCGGCGACCAGGTCGGTGACGTGGATATAGTCGCGGACGCAGGTGCCGTCCGGCGTCGGATAGTCGGTGCCATAGACCGTGATCCGGTCGCGCTTGCCAAGCGCGGTCTCGCAGGCGACCTTGATCAGGTGGGTTGCCGCCTTGGTCGACTGACCGGTGCGCCCGGCGGGATCGGCGCCGGCGACGTTGAAGTAGCGCAGCGCCACGTAGCGCAGCCCGTGGGCCGCCGCGGCGTCGGCGAGCATCATCTCGCTCATCATCTTCGAGCGGCCATAGGGCGATTCGGGATGGAGGAGCGCATCCTCGCCGACCGGGGTGACGGCGGGTGTGCCGTAGACCGCCGCGGTCGAGGAGAAGATGAAGTGCTTGACCCCGCCGGCGACCGCCGCCGCGAGCAGCGCCCGCGTCTTCACCGTGTTGTTGAGGTAGTAGCCGAGCGGATCGGCAACCGACTCCGGCACGACGATCGAGGCGGCGAAATGAACGATTGCCTCGATTGCGCGTTCCCTGATGAGGCGGCCGACGAGGGCTTCGTCGCCGCTATCGCCCTGAACCAGCTCCGCCTCCGGCGCCACCGCCCAGTCGAAGCCGGTCGACAGGTTGTCGAGGACGACGACCTTCTCGCCGGCATCGGTGAGGTGCCAGACCATGTGGCTGCCTATATAGCCGGCACCGCCGGTGACCAGAATGCTCATGGAGGTCGCTTTGCCCTAGTCTGTTCCCTAAACCAATAGAGAAAGTGTATTGACATCATGTTTCGCGCGTCCGCCGAACGGCCGCGCGTTTTCCAAGTTCCAGATGTAAGAAGGACGATGACCGCCCCGCTCCGCAAAGCCGTCTTCCCCGTCGCCGGCCTCGGCACCCGGTTCCTGCCCGCCACCAAAGCCATGCCCAAGGAGATGCTGACGCTGGTCGACCGGCCGCTCATCCAGTACGTGGTGGACGAGGCGCGCGCCGCCGGCATCGAGCAGTTCATCTTCGTCACCGGCAACAACAAGGACGTGCTCGAGGATCACTTCGACACCGCCTACGAGCTGGAGGCGACGCTCAGGGAGCGCGGCAAGACCGAAGCGCTGGAGGAACTCGCCAAGTTCATGCCCGAAGCCGGCGAGGTCAGCTCGATCCGCCAGCAGAAGCCGCTCGGCCTCGGCCACGCGGTGTGGTGCGCCCGCCACCTGGTCGGCGACGAACCATTCGCGGTGGTGCTTCCCGACATGATCATGCAAGGCGAGCCCGGCTGCCTGACGCAGATGATCGCCGTCTACAACGAGACCGGCGGCAATGTGATCGCGGTCAGCGAGTGCGATCCCGCCGAGACCGCCAGCTACGGCATCGTCGGCGTCGGCGAGCCGGTCGGTTCGAATGGCGACGCCTTCCGCGCTGACCGGCATGGTGGAGAAGCCGCAGCCGAAGGAGGCGCCGTCCAATCTCTATATCAGCGGCCGCTATATCCTGCAGCCGCAGATTTTCGAATTGCTCGCCCGCCAGAAACGCGGCGCCGGCAACGAGATCCAGCTTACCGACGCCATGCTCACTCTGGCCGAGACGCAGCCCTTCTATGGCTGCCGCTTCCGCGGCCGCGCCCACGATTGCGGCGCCAAGCTCGGCTTTCTGATCGCCAACGTCGCCTTCGCCCTGGAGCGCCCGGAGCTCGCCGACGAGCTCCGGCAGGAGATCCGCGCCCTCATCGGCGACTGACGGCGCAAGGGGGCTATTTCTGCAGGCGCAACTCCACCGTCAGCGCGTCCGACTGATAGGTGCCGCCGGCTGCCGTGCTCTCCGTCCAGTCGTGGCTGTAGCCGCCGGTGAGCCAGGTCCGCCGGTTGATCTTCCAGGTCGCGCCGAGGCCCGTCTTGACCGTGGTATCGACCCGGCCGCTGCCCTGGAACGTCTCGTTGCTGAGGCTGCTCGTCCAGTCGACCGTCAGATTGTGCTTCCAGGCATAGGCCACATCCACCGAGCCGCTGTAGGCGACCGAACCGGAGGAGCCGACATCGGTGCCGGCATTGAACGCGGTCGCGGCGTTGAAGGTGACGGTGTAGAGCCGCGTCGGCGACCAGACCAGCGAGCCGTCGACGGTGAGCGCGCTGAGCGCGGACAGCGCCGCGATCATCGAACGACTGGACGCCGTAGCCCATCGCCATCTCGCCGGAGAGCACCGGGCCGCGATCGAAGGAGACGCCGGCGCGGCCGATGGCGGCGAGGCTCGACCGCCTGAGGCCGTTGTCGTCGAACGCGCGGTCGTATTGCCGGCGATCACACCTCGCCCTCGACGAAGGGGGTGACGCCGAGCGGCGATTCGTAGCCGAGGCGCAGCCGGCCGCCGAAGACGGTGTTGTTGCGATCGCCCTGGTCGACGACGGCGCCGCCCGACGTGCCGTTCTCGTAGAGCGTGCGCTCGGTCTTGCCCTCGAGCGTGAAGATCGTGCGGCCGAAACCGCCGTCGAGCGCCGCCGAGCCGGTGAAATCGTGGACTCCCGGCGGATGATCGACGCCAGCGGGGAAGCTCGGATCGGAGATGCTCTGCTGCGGAATAGGCGTAGCCGCCGGCAAGGCTGACGTCCCAGCCGGGCTTGAGGTCGATGCGGCCGGTGGCATCGACCGAGCCTGACGGCGAGTCGGGCGTGTTGCCGGCGAAATCCTTGGCATAGGAGCCGCGCAGCGTCAGCGTCGCCGCGTGCTCGGCCCAGTCGGATTGCAGCCTGAGCTCGGGCGTCAGCGTCAGCGTGTCCGACCGCCCGTTGCCCGACGCGTTGGTGGCATGCTCGAAGCTGGTGGTCAGCGACGGATAGAGGATGAAGCTGCCGGCGCGGATGCCGAGTGCGGCGAACGGGTCCGCCTCGGTCTCCGGCACCGTGTGCGAGATGGCGCCGGTCGCGGTCGGATCGAGCGGATCGGCCTCCGGCCCCTTCTGCTGCGGCTTCTGGCGCTGGACCCGCCCGCTATCGTCGACGGTGTCCGTCGCTGCCGGCGCCGTGGCCGCAGCGGCGGTCGTGGCGTCGCCGCCGCCGTGGCATTGGGCGGGGGCGCCGTGGTGTCGCCGGTGGTCGTCGGGTCCGTCGTCTGGCCGCCGGCCAGCGTCGACAGCACCAACGGCGACGGGTCGCCGCCGACGCCGCCGCGCAACGCGGTCGCGCCCGCCGCTTGCGCCCATGCGCTCCCGGGCACAGACCGCGGCGGCAACCACGACCGCCATCAGCGAAGGGAGGCGGAAACCCATGTTGCTGGCCGGTGCCGTCTGAACCCGCGGAATTAGTCGTTTCCGGAAGGTAAAGATTGATGGTTAACGCAAGGTTGCGGGCGCGCCGTACGCGCTGTTCCGGCCCCGGCGGAAACCTGCTAGACCGACTCCAGAGGGGGAATCCAGGGTCCGGACATGGCTGTGACGCTCGAGAATCCACCCACAACCGCGTCCGACGCGGCCGCCTCGGCCCGCCGCACCATCCTCACCGAACGCGCCGGGCTGGACGCGCTCGCCGCCGCCCTCGACGACGGCCTCGCCGTACCCTTCGCCCGCGCCGTGGAGACGATTCGCGCCGCCAAGGGCCGGGTGATCGTCACCGGCATGGGCAAGAGCGGCCATGTCGCCCGCAAGATCGCCGCCACGCTCGCCTCGACCGGCAGTCCGGCCTTCTTCGTCCATCCGGCGGAGGCCAGCCACGGCGACCTCGGCATGATCACCCGCGACGACGTCGTGCTGGCGCTGTCATGGTCGGGCGAGACCAGCGAGCTCAGGAGCCTGGTCGAATATGCCCGGCGATGGGACATCCCGCTGATCGCCATGACCGCCTTCACCGAATTCGACGCTCGGCCGCGAGAGCGACCCGGTGCTGGCGCTGCCGCCCGCCGACGAGGCCTGTCCGCACGGCCTGGCGCCGACCACCTCGACGATGATGCAGCTTGCGCTGGGTGATGCGCTCGCCATCGCGCTGCTCGAGGCGCGCGGCTTCACCGCGGAGGAGTTCCGCCTGTTCCATCCGGGCGGCAAGCTCGGCGCCAGCCTGCACTTCGTCCGCGACATCATGCATGGCGGCGACACGATGCCGCTGACGACGCCGCAGGCGCCGATGGCCGAGGCGCTTGGCGTCATGACCGCCAAGGGCTTCGGCTGCGTCGGCGTGGTCGATGCCGGAGGCACCCTCATCGGCGTGGTCACCGACGGCGATCTCCGCCGCAACATCGGGCCGGACCTGCTCGACCACACCGTCGCCGCCATCATGACCACAACGCCGAGGACCGTCCCGCCCGACTGCCTGGTGGGCGAGGCGCTGGCGATGATGAACCAGGCCAACCGCCCGTTCACCGTGCTGTTCGTCGTCGAGGACGGCCGGCCGCTGGGCATCGTGCACATGCACGATTTCCTCAGGCTCGGCGTCGCCTAGCCCGCCTTCTCCACCTTGAGCACGGCGCCGTCGGCGTCGATCACCTTCACCCGCGTGCCCGATGGCAGGTCGGGGCCGGTGATCCGCCAGTTGGTGTCGTCGATCCTGACCTGGCCGTGGCCGTCGACGATCGGCGCCGACAGCATATAGGCGCTGCCGACCAGGCGATGGGCGCGGTCGTTGAGGAAGGGCTGCTCGCCCGGCTGCGACTGGCGGGCGAAGAGCCGCCGCCCGGCAATGACCAGCACCACCGCCAGCACGACGAAGACGATCAGCTCCACCTGCCAGCCGAAATGGGCGAAGAGCGCCAGCACGCCGGTGATGAGCGCGGCCACGCCGAACCAGACGAAGACATTGCCCGGAACGAGGATCTCCAGCGCCAACAGGATCAGGCCGAATACCCACCAGCTCCACGGCCCGAGCTGCTGGATGGCATGGAGGATCATGACGCGCCGCCTCCCGCGCTCGGCACGCGGCCACCGCTGCGGCGGGCCTGTGCCTCGGCCGAGAAGGTGTCCTTGGCGATCTCGGCGATGCCGCCGAGCGAGCCGATCAGCGCCGCTGCCTCGATCGGCAGCATCAGCACCTTCTGGTTGGGCGCCGAGGCGAGCTTCTCGATCGCCTGGGTGTAGCGCTGGGCGACGAAATAGTTGATCGCCTGCACGTCGCCCTCGGCGATGGCCTTCGACACCATCTGGGTCGCCTTGGCCTCGGCTTCGGCCGAGCGCTCGCGCGCCTCGGCATCACGGAAGGCGGCCTCGCGCCGGCCCTCCGCCTGCAGGATGAGCGCCTGCTTCTCGCCCTCTGCCTTGAGGATCTCCGACTGACGCAGGCCCTCGGCGTCGAGGATGACGGCGCGCTTCTCGCGCTCTGCCTTCATCTGGCGGCCCATCGACTCGACGATGTCGCGCGGCGGGTCGATCGCCTTGATCTCGATGCGCGTCACCTTGATGCCCCAGGCCGAGGCGGCCGAATTCGACCACGTGCAGCAGCCGGTCGTTGATGTCGTCGCGCTTGGAGAGCAGTTCGTCGAGGTCCATGCCGCCCATCACCGTCCTGAGGTTGGTCATGGTGAGCTGCAGGATGGCGTTCTCCAGCCCGCGCACCTCATAGGCGGCGCGCGCCGCATCGAGCACCTGGTAAAAGGCGATGCCATCGGCCGAGACGGTGGCGTTGTCCTTGGTGATCACCTCCTGCGTCGGCACGTCGAGCACCTGCTCCATCATGTTCAGCTTGTGGCCGATGCGATCGATGAACGGCACGATGATGCTGAGGCCGGGACTGAGCGTGCGCGTAAAACGCCCGAAGCGCTCGACCGTGTAGTTGTAGCCCTGCGGCACCGTCTTGACGCCGGCGAGCAGGACCAGAATGACCAGAATGACGAGTGCGATGACGACCCAGTCGAAGCCCACCGTTCAGCCCTCCGTGTTGGCCGCCGGCGTGATGCCGCGGCCGGTCTTCCCCCACCGGTGAATCGGCTTGTCGGGTGCCGATTGCAACCGCTGCACATGTAGGGTCGGGAATACCACGCTACCAGCGAAATCGGCCGGGGCGGACGGGAGCCCCTCCGTCGGAGGCCGCCCGAAGACAGGCTCCGCGTCGGGCGAGGACGCTCCAATCTGTTGGGATGACTTGGCACCCCGGAGGCTCTATCCGGGCTACGAGCTTTGCGGGCGCCTCACGCCCACCCGGAAAGCTCGCGGCGCACCACCGTCTCAAGCACGCGCATGCCGGGATCGCTGTCGTTGAGGCAGGGGAGCGCGGCGTAGGCCTCGCCGCCATTTTCGCGGAACGTCTCGCCGCCGCGGATGGCGATCTCCTCCAGGGTCTCCAGGCAATCGGCGGTGAAGCCGGGCATGACCACGGCAAGCCGCTTGGTGCCGCTCTTGGCCAGTTCGGCGATGGTGACGTCCGTATAAGGCTGCAGCCACTCGGCCCGGCCGAAGCGCGACTGGAAGGTGATGCGGAGCTTGTCCTCAGGCCAGCCGAGCTTTTCGCGCAGCAGCCGCGTCGTCTTCTGGCACTGGCAATGATAGGGATCGCCCTTGTCGAGATAGGCGCGCGGCAGGCCATGGAAGGAGGCGAGCACCACCTCCGGCTCGAAGGGCAGGCCGGCAATGGACGCCTCAATCGATTCGGCGAGCGCCGCGATATAGACCGGGTCGTCATACCAGGGCGGCAGTGTGCGCACCGCCGGCTGCCAGCGTATGCCCGCCAGGACCTCGAATGCCTTGTCGTTGACCGTCGCCGTGGTCGCCGCGGCATATTGCGGATAGAGCGGCGCGATCAGGATACGGTCGCAGCCCGCTTCCGTGAGCGCCGCGAGCCGCGCGGCGATGGCCGGTTCGCCATAGCGCATCGCCCAGTCGACCACGATCCCGTCACTGGCGAGGGCGGCGGAAAGCTTTTCCGCCTGCGCCTTGGTGATGGTGACGAGCGGCGCCTCGTTCTTTTCCTTGTTCCACACGATCGAATAGGCGTGCGCCGTCTTCGGCGGCCGCGTGGTCAGCACGAACAGGTTGAGGATCAGCCACCAGATCGGCCGCGGCACCTCGATCACCCTCGGATCGGAGAGGAACTCGCGGAGATAGCGGCGGACGGAGGGGACGTCGGTGCCGGACGGCGAGCCGAGATTGGCGATCAGCACACCCACCCGGCCGAAACGGACCGGCGGATGGTCGGGCGGCAGGGGACCGGCAGCGGGTTGCGGGACTTGGTCGCTCATGGCCGCCATTCATAGTGCGCCCGGCGCCCATGTCCACCGCCCCAAAACGAAAGGGGCGGCCGCAGCCGCCCCCGGTTCCATCCAGCGCAAACGCTCAGCCGTTGGTGATGCGGCCGTCCACCTTGGCGTCGACCGTGCCCATCTTGGCGATGTAGTCGATGACGGTGTTGGCCATCAGCTTTCCCGCCTCCGCATCGATCAGCATCTTGCCGCCCGTCAGCGCCTTGTAGCCATCGCCACCGTGCAGCATGTAGTCGTTGGTGGCGACCTTGTAGGTGGCCGACGGATCGAGCGGCTTGTCGCCGACGGTCACCGACAGGACGCGGCTGCCTTTCGGCTTCTTCAGGTCCACGACCATCTTCAGCCCCGAGACTTGCGGGAAGCGGCCGGCGCCGTCCTCGACCTGGCTGACGCCGTTCTCAAGCGCATCCATGAGCTGCTGTCCGCTGACTTCGGTCATCACGGTGACGTTGCCGAAGGGCAGCTCGGTGAGGATGTCGCGCCGGGTTAGCTCGGTGCCGACGGCATATTGCTTGTTGCCGCGGATGCCGCCACCGTTGGTGAGGCCGACATCGGCGCCGACGGACTGGCGCATGGCGTCGGCGATCAGGTCGCCGATCGCCGCCTCCTGGCTGCGCACGATGCTCTCGCGCGAATCGAGCGGCGTCTCGGTCTTGCCGATGACGACGTTAAGGCTCTTGTCGAGATTGGCCTTGAGCCCGTCCACGACCTTGGCCGTGTCCGGGTCGGGCGTCACCGTCTTGGTGTCGATAAAGCGGAAGCTCGGCTCCCACTTGACCGTGCGCTTGCCGTTCTTCTCCCCGACCGTCACCGCGAGATCGAGCGGATCGAGGTAGTTGGCATCGGTCGAGGTCTCGACATAGGCGGTGACGCCGTCATAGGCGGTCCAGAAGTCGTGGTCGTGGCCCGACATGATGACGTCGAAGGCATGGCTGTCCATCAGCGCGCGATCCTGAGCGTGGCTGGCGTGGACCACGCCGACGACGAGGTCGGCGCCCGCCGCCCGCGCCGCCTTGGCGCCGGCGACCGCCGTCTCCACGGTTCCGCCGAACTTCCAGTCGCCCGGGCTGGAGAGCTCGTTGGTCGCGTCGAGCGCCACCGGCACCAGCGCAATCTTGAGGCCGGCGATCTCCTTAACCATCGTGCCGCCAAGCCCGTCGATGGGCGAGCCGTCGGCATGGGTGATGTTGAGCGCCGCCCAAGGATACTTCGACGCCTTCACATTGGCCTCGAAGCCGTCGATGCCAAAATCGAACTCATGGTTGCCGGGCACCGCGATATCGAAGGGCACCATGTTGGTGAGCTCGACCGTGTGCGCCCCCTTGTCGAAGCCGGAGAGCAGCGAGGGCGAGAACATGTCGCCATCGAAGACATAAAGCGTGTTGGGGTTGGCCGCCCTCTCCGCCTTGGCGACCGCATTCATGCGGGCAAAGCCGCCACGCTCCTTGGTGACGCCGAAATCGTAGATGTCGCCAATGCCGAGAATCGTCAATTTGACCGTCTCGGCATGGGCCGGGACGAACGTCGCGGCACCGATCAACGCCACGCCAAGTGCCAAGCCAAGTTTCATCATGCGCATCACTGCACCCTCCTCGTCAAAACAGGATGCCGGCCAAGACCGGCGAGCGGTCGCCACCTAAAGACATTCTAATTCAGTTTTTTGACGGCCGTCGACTGAGGGTTAGCCGCCTACTCCGCAGCGACCGCTCCGCCACCGCCGGCAAGGAAGGCCGTGCGCCGCGCCGCCGCCGCCGGCAGCGCGCTGAGGATCGCCTCGGCCTTGACGTGCCCGTAGCCGCGGATCTTCTCCGGGTAGCGGGCGAGCGCCACCGCCAGGTGATGGTTCCCGGGCGCGAGGTTCTCGCGGATGCTCGCCAGCGCCGCCTCATAGTCGGCAAGCAACCGCCGCTCCATGCGCCGCTCGCGCGTATGGCCGAAGGGATCGAGCCACGTGCCACGCAAGGTCCGCATCCGGGCCAGCCTCCGCAGCACGCGCGTGAGGCCCGGTCCGTAGGTCCGCATCCTGAGCCGGCCGGTGGCCTTGTCGCGCCGGGCGAACAGCGGCGGCGCCATGTGGAATTCGAGTTTGCCCCAGCCGTCGAAGGTCGCCGCCATCTGCCGCTCGAAGGAACCGTCGGTATAGAGCCGCGCCACCTCGTACTCGTCCTTGATCGCCATCAGGCGGAAGAGGTTCTGGGCCACCGCCTCGGTCAGGTCGGCGCGGCCCGGCGCCACCCTCGCCTCCGCCTCGTGCATGGCGGCGACCGCATCGGCATAGCGCTGGGCGTAGCGCTCGTCCTGATACCCGGTGAGGAAGCGCGTGCGCCGCGCCGCCAGCTCATCGACGCTTTGCGCTGCCGGCGGCTTGCGCTTGCCCGACCGCTCCGCGGCGATCGCCGCCACGGCGTCCGGCTCGACCGCCGCGCGCCGGCCCCAGGCGAAGGCCGCCTGGTTCATGGCGACGTCGACGCCGTTCAGCTCGATCGCCCGCAGGATCGCGAAATGGGAAAGCGGCACCGCGCCCGCCTGCCAGGCGAGCCCGAGCATGAACATGTTGGTGGCGATGGCATCGCCGGTGAGCGCGCTGGCGACCTCGGTGGCCTCGATGAAGCGGCTCTGCGCCGCCCCGGCCCGCGCCGTGATCGCCTGCACGATACGGCGCATGGGCAGCGTGTAGTCCGGATTGTGGGTGAAGGCGCCGGGATAGGTTTCGTGGGTGTTGACGAAGACGGCGGTGTGGCCGGGGTCGATGGCGGCAAGCAGGCGGGCAGAGCTGGCGACCACCGCGTCGCAGCCGATGAGGAGATCGGCTCCCGCGGCGGCGATGCGCACCGCCTTGATGTCCTCCGGCCTGAGCGCGATGCGCACATGGCTGGTCACCGGCCCGCCCTTCTGGGCGAGCCCGGTCATGTCGATCACCGCCGCCGCCTTGCCTTCCACATGCGCCGCCATCGCCAGCAGCGCGCCGACGGTGATGACGCCGGTGCCGCCGACGCCGGTGATCAGGATGGCATGGTTGCCGTGGATCGCCGGCAGGCGCGGCGGATCGGGCAGCGCCTCCTCCTCCGGCTTCGCCAGCGCCTTCCTGGTCACCGCGCCCTCGACGGTGACGAAGCTCGGGCAGAAGCCCTTGAGGCACGACAGGTCCTGATTGCACACCGACTGGTCGATGAAGCGCTTGCGTCCGAACTCGGTCTCGAGCGGCTGGATGGCGACGCAATTCGACTGCACGCCGCAATCGCCGCAGCCCTCGCAGACCAGCTCGTTGATGACCACCCGCTTGGCAGCCTCGGGGTACGTCCCGCGCTTGCGCCGCCGCCGCTTCTCGGCAGCGCAGGTCTGGTCGTAGACGAGAACCGACACGCCGCCGGCCGCGGCGAGGTCGCGCTGGACCGCGTCGAGATCGTCGCGGTGATGGACCTTGGTGCCCGGCGGCAGGCCGGCATCGCGCCGATAGCGCTGCGGCTCCTCGCTGACCACGGCCACGGCGCGGACGCCCTCGGCCAGCATCGCGGCGACGATCCTGCCCACCGTCAGGTTGCCGTCCGGCTTCTGGCCGCCGGTCAGCGCCACCGCGTCGTTGAACAGCACCTTGAAGGTGATGTTGACGTTGGCCGCGATCGCCGCGCGCACCACCAGGCTGCCGGAATGAACATAGGTGCCGTCGCCGACGTTCTGGAAGGCGTGCGAGCGGGTCGAGAACGGCGCCTCGCCGATCCAGCTCGCCCCCTCGGCCCCCATCTGGGTGTAGCTCTCGCTCTCCCGGCCGGCCACCCGCCGCACCATGTAGTGACAGCCGATGCCGGCGAAGGCGCGCGCCCCCTCGGGCACCGCGATGCCGGTGTTGTAGGGGCAGCCGGCGCAGAAATAGGGCGTGCGCTCGGCAACGTCGTGGATGCCGGCGAGCGCCTGCTGCGCCTGGCGCAGCGCCGTCAGGCGCCGCGAGAGCGGGTCTTCCGGCCGCCCGGCGACAAGCCGCTCGCCGATGGCGATGGCGATGGCGTTGGTGTCGAGCGCGCCCTTGGAGGGGAACAGCCAGGCGCCGGCCTCGTCCCGCTTGCCGACGATCGCCGGCTGGTTGGCGGTGCCGTAGAGAATTTCCTTGATCTGCCCCTCGATCAGACCACGCTTCTCCTCGACCACCACGATCGTCTCGAGGCCTTCGGCGAAGGCGCGGATCGTCTGCGGCTCGATCGGCCAGGTGCAGGCGATCTTGAGCAGCCTGAGGCCGAGATTGGCGGCGCGCACCTCGTCGATGCCGAGCGCGTCGAGCGCCTGCCGCACGTCAAGGAAGCTCTTGCCCGCGGTGACGATGCCGATGCGCGGCTGCCGCCCGCCAGCAAGCACCACGCGGTCGGGCGTGTTGGCGCGCAGGAACGCCAGCACCGCTGGGATCTTGAATTCGTGCAGCCGCTCTTCCTGGGCGAGCGGGTCGTCGCGGGCGCGGATGGAAAGTCCGCCGGGCGGCATGCGGAAGCCGCCCGGAATGACGGTCGCCACCCGGTCAAGCGCACCGTCGACCGTGGCCGTCGATTCGACCGTGTCCTTGACGCCCTTCAGCCCCACCCAGGTGCCGGCGTAGCGGGACAGGGCGTAGCCGGTGAGGCCATAGTCGAGCATTTCCTGCACGCCGGCCGGGTTGAGCACCGGGATCATGGCGTCGACGAAGGCATATTCGGACTGGTGCGCGGTGGTCGAGGATTCGCAGGTGTGGTCGTCGCCCATCAGCGCCAGCACCCCGCCCCAGGGCGCGGTGCCGGCCAGGTTGGCGTGCTTCAACGCATCGCCGGAGCGGTCGACGCCCGGCCCCTTGCCGTACCACAGGCCGAAGACGCCATCGAAGCGCCCCTCGCCGCGCAGCTCCGCCTGCTGGCTGCCCCACAACGCGGTGGCGGCGAGGTCTTCGTTGATCCCCGGATTGAAGACGATGCCCGCCGGCTGGAGGACATCGGCGGCGCGCCAGAGCTGCTGGTCGAGGCCGCCCACCGGCGAGCCGCGATAGCCGGTGACGTAGCCGGCGGTGTTGACGCCCTGGCGCCGGTCGCGCGCCTGCTGCATGAGCAGCAGCCGCACCACCGCCTGGGTGCCGGTGAGCAGCACCCGCTGCCTGGCAAGGTCGTACTTGTCGTCAAGGCTGACCGCCGCAAGGGCCATGCACCCTCCTCCCGGCCCGGCTTCCGGGCCCCCCGTCAATTGACGCCGAGCGGACGGCCAAGGTCAACCGGACAACGCCTTCCGGCGCCCGGCCGATCCATACCGCGTCGGTCGCCATATCCCGACCGCGGATGCCCTGCGGTGCGGTGGTTGGGCGCTTGCCATCGCCTGCCATCCGTCGCAGGCTTCCGCGAAGGGAAGCAAGCCGGGGAAAACCGGCAAAGGGGAAACGGTCATGGGCGTTTTGTTGCGCATCAGCGGCGCGATTGATCGCGTCACGGCGTTCATCGGTCAGTCCGTCATGTGGCTGATCCTGCTCTCGGTCCTGGTCAGCGCCGGCAACGCGACCTCGCGCAAGCTCTTCTCGCTGTCATCGAACGCCTGGCTGGAGCTGCAGTGGTACCTGTTTGCCGGCGCCTACCTGCTCGCCGCCGCCTATACGCTGCAACGCAACGACCACATCCGCATCGACATCGTCTCCGGCATGCTGCCCAAGTCGGTGCGCAACTGGATCGACGTCGTCGGCCACGTCATCATGCTGCTTCCCTTCATGATCCTGATGATCAAGGAATCGCTGCCCTG
This sequence comes from uncultured Alphaproteobacteria bacterium, assembly GCA_963782045.1. Classification (GTDB taxonomy): domain Bacteria; phylum Pseudomonadota; class Alphaproteobacteria; order Rhizobiales; family Kaistiaceae; genus CAVSRC01. The sequence continues at coordinate 105,938 of CAWAIR010000016.1, read as the reverse complement.
GTTCATCCAGTCCTACCGCATCGGCGAGATGTCCTCGAACTACGGCGGCCTCATCCTGTGGCCGGCCAAGGGGCTGATCGTCGCCGGCTTCTTCCTGCTCGCCATCCAGGGCCTGTCTGAACTGGTCAAGCGCGTCGCGGTGATGCGGGGGCTGATACCCGATCCCTACGATACGCCCGATCCGACGGCTCCGATCGAGTAGCCGCCATGACCGCTTTCGTCGTCGCCAACATGGCGCCCCTGATGTTCGCGTCGCTGGTGGTCGTGCTTCTGCTCGGCTATCCGGTGGCCTTCGCGCTTGCCTTCAACGGCCTCGCCTGGGGCCTCATCGGCATGCAGCTCGGGCTGTTCGCACCGACCTTCTTCCAGGCCCTGCCCGACCGCATCTTCGCGGTGATGGGCAACGAGACGCTGCTCGCTATCCCCTTCTTCACTTTCATGGGACTGATCCTGGAACGCTCGGGCATGGCCGAGGAACTGCTCGACACCATCGGCCAGCTCTTCGGTCCGGTGCGCGGCGGCCTGGCGCTCGCCGTCATCGTCGTCGGCGCCCTGCTCGCCGCCACCACCGGCGTGGTCGCCGCCTCGGTCATCGCCATGGGGCTGATCTCGCTGCCGATCATGATGCGCTACGGCTACGACCGGCGGCTGGCGACCGGCGTCATCGCCGCCTCCGGCACGCTGGCGCAGATCATCCCGCCGAGCCTGGTGCTCATCGTCATGGCCGACCAGCTCGGCCGTTCGGTCGGCGACATGTATTCCGGCGCGATCGTGCCGGGGCTGGTGCTCTCCGGCCTCTATCTCGCCTATGTCATTGGCATAACGATATTTTTCCCGAGCGCCGCGCCGGCACTGCCGAAGGAGTTCCGCACCTATAGCAGCCTCCAGCTCGCCGTCAGGGTGGTCGTCGCGCTGATCCCGCCGCTGGTCCTCATCTTCCTGGTGCTCGGCACCATCTTCATCGGCCTGGCAACGCCGACCGAGGGCGGCGCCATGGGCGCGGTCGGCGCACTCGCGCTCGCCGCGCTCAAGGGCCGGCTCAACTGGACGATCGTCCGCCAGGCGCTCGATTCGACCACCAAGCTGTCCTCGTTCGTGCTGTTCATCCTCATCGGCTCGCGCGTCTTCAGCCTGACCTTCTTCGGCGTCGACGGGCATCTCTGGGTCGAGCACCTGCTCACCGGGCTCCCCGGCGGCCAGGTCGGCTTCCTCATCGTCGTCAACCTGCTCGTCTTCGTGCTCGCCTTCTTCCTCGATTTCTTCGAGCTCGCCTTCATCATCGTGCCGCTGGTCGGCCCCGCCGCCGATCACCTCGGCATCGACCTCATCTGGTTCGGCATCCTGCTCGGCATCAACATGCAGACGGCGTTCATGCATCCGCCGTTCGGCTTCTCGCTGTTCTACCTGCGCTCGGTGGCGCCGCGCGCCCCCTATGTCGACCGCATCACCGGCGAGACCATCGCGCCGATCACCACCGGGCAGATCTACTGGGGCGCCGCGCCCTTCGTCATCATCCAGGTGGTGATGATCGCGCTCACCATCACCTTCCCCGGCATGGTGATGCGCTACAAGGCCGGCGAGATTCACATCGACGCCAGCAAGATCGAGATCCAGGCGCCGGCCTTCACCACCGGCACGCAACCCAACTTCGGCGCCGCCCCCAATTTCGGCACCGGTGCAGCGCCTGCCGCTCCGAACTTCGGCAACCCGCCCGCCACCGCGCCCGACGCCGGCGCCGCGGCCCCGAATTTCGGCACGCCTGCGCCCTCTCCCGGCGGAGCCACCAGCGGTCCCAATTTCGGCACCGGCCAGTAACCGGGCAAAGAAAAAAGGCCCCGGGTCTCCCCGGGGCCTTCTCGTTTGACCTTGCCGCCCGGCTCAGCCGGTCTGGAGCTTGCCGGCGCGCTGCTGCGAGAACATGAAGTTATCGTAGGTGCCGTCCGCGATCTGGAACCACAGGTTCTCCTCGTTGCGGAACGCCTTCAGCGAGTTGAGCAACGTCTTGAAGTCGGCGTTCTTGGCGCTGATTTCGGCGTAGGTCTTCTCGGCCGCGTCGAAGCAGGCCGACAGGATTTCCGGGGAGAAGGCCCTGAGCTGCGCTCCGGCCGACACCAGACGCCGCAGCGCCACCGGATTGAGCGCGTCGTACTGCGCCTGCATGTCGACGTTCACCGCGGCAGCCGCGGTCTTGACCGCCGCCTGGTAGGCCGGCGGTAGCCCGTTCCACAGATCGAGATTGACGAACAGGTGAAGGGTCGTGCCACCCTCCCACCAGCCGGGGTAGTAGTAGTACTTCGCCACCTTGTAGAGGCCGAGCTTCTCGTCGTCATACGGCCCCACCCATTCGGATGCGTCGATCGTCCCCTTCTCGAGCGAGGGATAGATGTCCGAGGCGGGGATGTTCGCGGGAACCACGCCGAGCTTCGACAACACCGCACCGCCGAAGCCGCCGACCCGAAACTTCACGCCCTTGAGGTCGTCGACCGAGTTGATCTCCTTGCGCCACCAGCCGCCCATCTGGGCGCCGGTGTTTCCGCACGGAAGGCCGTAGATGTTGAATTTCTTGTAGAATGCGTTCAGCAGGTCGATGGCGCCGCCGTAGTACCACCAGGCGTTCAGCCCGCGGGCATTGAGTCCGAAGGGCACCGTCGAACCAAAGGCGAAGGTCGGGTCCTTGCCGAAGTAGTAGTAGCTGGCGGTGTGCGCCATCTCGACCGTCTTGTTCTGCACCGCGTCGACGATGCCGGCGAGCGGCACGATCTCGCCGTTCGCAAATGCCTGGATCTGGAACTTGCCGTCGGTCAGGTCACCGACGATCTTGGCGAAACGCTGCGCGCCGCCGAAGAGCGTATCCAGAGAATTCGGGAAGCTCGACGTCAGACGCCACTTGAGTTCCGGCATTGACTGGGCAATCGCCGGCGCAGCAATGGTTGTTGCCGCCGCGGCGCCCGCCGCCAAGCCGGCCTTCTTGATAAATGAACGACGATCCATCGGATTCCCTCCCTTTGTCGCTCCCAAAACAGATGACCATGTCCCTCCCTGGACCCTGGCATCTGCTCAAAACGGACGCTATTGGCTGGGAACTGTCAAGCATCAAGCTTGGCAACCCAACCGTCCCTGGTGTCGCAAGAAGTGAGTGTCGAATCGTATGACAAGATCTGAAGAGGATCCGCCGCTGATCGTCGTCCCGGCCGATGTCAGGCCGGGCGACGGCTATGTCTGGCACGCGGCGGCCGAAACCTACCTCGCGGCGCTCGTCCACGGCTCCGGCGCCATGCCGCTGATCCTGCCCTCCCTCGCCGGCGGGGCGGATTTCGACGCGCTGCTTGACCGGGTCGACGGCGTGCTGCTCACCGGCGCCCGCTCCAACGTCCACCCGTCGTGCTACGACGCGCCGGCCACGGCCAAGGCCGAGCCCTACGATCCGCGGCGCGACGGCGTGACCCTGCCGCTGATTCGTGCGGCGTTGCGCCGCAGCACGCCGCTGTTCGCCGTCTGCCGCGGCATGCAGGAATTGAACGTCGCCCTTGGCGGCACGCTCATCGCTGAAGTGCAGGAGGAGCCCGGCCGCAACGACCACCGGGCGCCAGCCTCCGACGAGCCCGATGTCCGCTTCGCCATCCGGCAGGACGTCGCGCTCGTCCCCGGCGGCGTGCTCGCCGGCATCTTCGGCACCGACACGATCCGGGTGAATTCGTTGCACCGCCAAGCGATCGGACGGCTGGCCGACGGTCTCGCGGTGGAAGCCACCGCGCCGGACGGCACCATCGAGGCGGTACGGGTTTCGGGCGCCACCGGCTTCGCCATCGGCGTGCAGTGGCACCCGGAATACTGGGTGCGCAGCGACGGTCCTTCGCGGAAGCTTTTCGCCGCCTTCGGCGAAGCGGTGCGCCGCCGGCGTGCGGCCACCCTGCCGGCCGCATAGCAAGAGGGCGCCGCCGCGGACCGCGACGACGCCCCTTACGCCCAGCCCCAAGCTGGGAGACTGACTCTGGTCAGGCGACCAGCGGCTTGAGTCCTGGAAACTTCTCGATCAGGCCGAACTTCTCGACCAGCCCGTCGAGCCCCCAGACATGGCCGGCGGACTTGGCGATCAGGAAGATCAGCACGCCGGCGTAGATGATGTGCTCGTCGATCAGGAAGTTGGTGGTGTCGCCGATGTAGGGGAAGTCCATGTGCGCGGTCCAATAGACCAGCATCAGCATGATGCCGAAGGAGGCGCTCACCCGCACGAACAGGCCGGTCAGCAGCGACAGGCCGATGAGCAGGTGCCCGTATTCCACCAGGAAGGTCAGCACCGCGGCGATGCCGGGTCCGGTGAACTCGGCGTAGAAGCTGTGGAAGGTCTTGGTGCTGTGCAGGAAGCCGACCACGCTCCAGCCCGGTACGAAGACCTGGTGCGAGGCCGCATAGAGGAACGTCCACGCCATCGCCAGCCGGAAGAAGACGATCAACGCCCGTTCGGTTTTGGTATCGGTCATGGTGATATCTCCACCTAATAAAGAAGCCAGCTTCGGCGGGCACCGCAACCTGGCGATCAGGGCCAGCTCCGGTAACCGCCGGAGGCCGGCGGATGGTCGTCTTCGGCTTCGCTGTCTGGCTTCTTGCCAGGACGTCTTGGGGCCGTAGGGCGAACCGACGAGAGGCAATCTAGCGGGGTCCAGAACCCCCCGCTTTGATTACACTCAAATTAGAAAAATGCTAACTATGCAGTCCGACCAGCGCCCCGCCGAGCAGGACAAGGCCGAGGAGCAGCACCGCCGCCGCGGCCAGAATCTCGGCCGCGCGCACGATGCGCCCCGTCACCGGGGAATCGATCCCGGCCAGCCGCACAGCCGCGCCACGGGCGGAAACCGCCAGCACCGCCATCAATGCGACCGTCAGGCCGGTCCCTAGTGCCATGACGAAAGTAGCGGCGACGCCTGCGAGGAAAAGGCCCTGCGACAAGGCGAACACCAGCACGATGATCGCCCCCGAGCACGGCCGCACGCCCACCGCCAGGATCGCCGACCACGCCCGCGCCAGCATCAGCCACAGCGAATCGGCCGGCCCGCTGACCGCGGCCGCGGAGAGGGTCCGCCCCTGCGCCTCGTGGTGATGGTGGTGATCGTCGTCGCCGTGGTCGTGATGATGATCGTGATCGTCGTGATCGTGGTCATGGTGATGGTGGTCGCCATGCCCTTCGCCGGCATCGCCGACCGGATAGTGGTGGTGATGATGGTGATGGCCGCCGCCGAACACCTTCGACCAGAGCAGCCAGCCGCCGACCACCGCCACCAGCGCGTAGCTCAAAATCTCGAACCAGTCGGTGGCTTTGGTCATGGTCACGGCGGTGACGTGGAAGATGATCGCCGCCACGCTGACGATCGCGACCGCGCTCATCGCCTGGACGAAGGCGGCCGTGAACGAAAGCGCGATGCCACGCCGGGCGGTCTCGCCGGAGGAAACCATGTAGGCGCTGATCACCGCCTTGCCGTGGCCGGGGCCGACGGCATGGAAGACACCGTAGGCGAAGGAGAGCGCCAGCAGCAGCCACACCGCCCAGCCGTTCGCCTTGATGTCGGTGAGGGCGTGGGTGAGGCCGCGATAGAAGATGCTCTGGTAGTAGGCGACCTGCACGAACAGCGGCCCCAGCGGCCCGCCGAATCCGGCGCTGCTCGAATCGGGCGTGGCAATGCCGAAGGGACTGGCGGCGTGCGCACTGCCGGCCGCCGCCGCGAACACGAGCACCACCGCCGCGGCGGGCGCGAGAGACGCGCGTGCTGCCTTCATCGGGCGCGCCTCAGATTGCGTTGCAGGAAGTAGCCCGCCACGGCGATGCCGGCGGCGAGCAGGACCGCCAGGCCAATGGCGCCAAGTTCGGCCAGGCCCGATTCGCCCGTGGCAACGCCAGTGGCGGCAGGCGCGGCGGCATCGTTCCCATGGATCACCAGCGTCGGATCGGCGGACGGTGCCGGTGTGGCGGCGGGCGACGAGGCGGCAGCGACCGTCTGCCCTGCGGCTGACGGCGGCGCGTTGCCGCCGGGTGCGGCAGCGATGTCGGCGGCGGTCAGGGTGCCGACCGCCGCGCTGTCGTCGGTCGCCGCCGGTGACGCCGGCCGTGTCGCCGGCGTGGGGACCGTTGCCGGCGCCGCCGGCGGAGCGGGCGCATCGGCGGCCGGCTTGCCGTCCGATCCCGCCATCACCGCCTCGAACGGATCGACGGCGGCCCCCGTCGCCTCGCCCGGGCATTGCAGCACGATCAGATTGGCCAGCCCCGCGGCGGCATCCTGCAATTCCGGCGGCAGGTCGTGCTGGTCGGCGGGGATCGCCGCCAGCCGGTTCATCATCTTGGCGTCCAGCATCTGCGGCGGGTGATATTCGGCCGTGCAGCCGGCCGGCGCACCGGTCAGCGTCACCGCCTTGTGCTTGGGGAAGGTGAAGGCGACGAAATATTCCGGGTCGAAGACTTCCAGCGTCGCCTTGCCGTGGATCGCCACCGGCGTCTTCAGCGGCAGCGTGTAGAACAGGGTGAGCCGCCCGCCGTGGAATTCGAGCCAGTACTCGGTCGGCGGCACGAAGGGAAACGACTTCCGCCCCTGCCTCAGCCAGGTGAAGAAGCCGTACTCCTTGAGCGAATTGACGTTGACCTTGGCCAGCGGCGCCAGCTCGGCATCGGACAGTTTGCCGTCGTTGTTGGTGTCGAGGCCCTGGATGGCGAAGGCGGTGAAAGCCTCGTCGAACTGCCAGATGTGGCGGATGGCGGTGATCTCGCCGGCCTTGTCGAAGACGATCTCGGCGCGCGCATCGACGAAGACGTGCGGATGCGCCGCGGCCGGCCCGGACCACATGGCGGCCAGCAACCCAGCGATGGCGAGTTCAACCCGGCAGACGGTGTTCAAGGCGCGGCCCTTCCCCGCGGCAAGCTCTTCGCCGCCGAATGCGGCCGATTGGCGGCGCACCCGACCGCGCGCGTCGAAACGACGCGCCGTCTCCCCCGTCAACAGCTTAGCAGAAGTGCGGCGGGGCCGCCCTCCTCATGTCGCGAGAATCGTGCCGGCAAGCGCGATCAGCGCCCGGTCGCGGCCCGGCGGACCGATGAGCGAGAGACCGACCGGACAGCCATCCACCGTCATCATCGGCAGCGAGATCTGCGGAAAACCGGCATGACCGGCGATCGACAGCGCGCCGACCGCGCGCTCACGGAAGCGCTCGAACGCCGCCTCGCTGGAATCCATCGGCGGCGCGATGCCGGGCATGGTCGGCAGCACGATGACGCCGTCTTGGCCGACGAGATCGCCGACGCGCCGCGCGTAGGCCGCGCGCGTTGCAAGCGCCTGCTCGTAGTCGCTGCGTTTCACGCCGCGCGCCGCCGCGAAGCGGACCGCTACTGCCGGATTGAGCTTTGGCTTGCGCCTCTCGATCCAGGGGCCGTGGTTCTGCCAAGCCTGATAGCCCTGAAGCATGCGATAGGCCGTGTACCAGCGCGCCAGCCCGTCGTCCCCGGCAATCTGCGTTCGGTCGTGCGTGCCGGCATGCGCGGTCGCCCGCGCGATCGCCGCATCGAGGATCGCGACGTCGTTTTCCGCCGCGAACCAGGCGCGGGCGTCCCCGGCGACCACCATGCGGCCGAGCGGCGGTCCATCGACGTCGGCGCCGAGCATCACCGCGCCGACGCGCGCGTAAGTGTCGATGTCGCGCGTGAACCAGCCGACGGTGTCGAACGTCTGCGCCAGCGGCATGGTGCCGGCGATGTCGATGCGGCCGAAGGTCGGCCGCAGGCCGATGATGCCGCAGAAGGAGGCCGGCCCGCGCACCGAGCCGCCGGTGTCGCTGCCGAGCGCGAAGTCGACCAGACCGGCGGCCACCGCCGCCGCCGACCCCGACGACGAGCCGCCGGGCACCCGCCCCGGCGCCGCCGGGTCTGATCGGCGTGCCGTAGTGCTCGTTGCGGCCGTCGATGGAGAAGGCGAGTTCGGCGGTATGGGTCTTGCCGACGAAGGTGGCGCCGGCAGCGAGCAGCTTGGCCACGCAGGCAGCGTGCCTGATCGGCACCGGGTCCTCGGCGGTCTTCTCCGGGCTGCCGCAGCCGGTCGGATAGCCGGCGACGTCGTAGATGTCCTTGACCGCGAAGGTCAGCCCGGCGAGCGGGCCGCTCGCCGCATGCGCCACCGGCACATCGGGATAGTCGACAAAGGCGTGGACGGGATCGGCGGGGATGAGCATGAAGATCTCTCCTAGACAGCCACGGCGGCGCCGTCGGAGCGCGGGTCGGACGCGCCGAACAGGCGGCCGTCGGCGCGGCGCAGGATCGCGCCGGCATGGCCGAGCGCCTCGGAATAGTCCTCCGACAACAGTACGATGCGATGGCCGGCCCGCTCCAGCGCCGTCACCACATCGGGATCGAAGCGCGGCTCCATCATCACGCCGACATCGTCCGAGCCCCAGCTCCGCCCGAGCCGCCAGCGCGGCGCGTCGATGGCATCGCCCAGCTCCATGCCGAAGCGGGCGGCGCGGGTGAACACCGCCGCCTGGAACTGCGGCTGGCCGTCGCCGCCCATCGAGCCGTAGGGCATCGACCGCCCGTCGCGGAAGCGGGCGAAGGCCGGGTTGAGGGTGTGGAACGGCTTGCGGCCGGGCTTGAGCGCATTCAGCGCCTTCGGGTCGAGCGAGAAGCTGATGCCGCGGTTCTGCCAGGTGATGCCGGTGCGCGGCAGCACCACGCCCGAGCCATATTCCCAATAGGTCGACTGGATGAAGGAGACGGCAAGCCCGTTGCCGTCGACCGCCGCCATGTAGATCGTGTCGCCATCGGCGCCGCCGCGCATCGGCGCTGCCCGCTGCCGGTCGATCGCCGCCGCCTCCTTGTCGAGCCACGCGGCCGCGAGGAAGCGTTTGACGTCGCCGCCGAAGGCTGGATCGGTGATCTCGGCGTCGCGCACGGTGAAGGCGCGCTTGGTCGCTTCGATGAGGCCGTGGATATGGTCGAAGCTCTCGCCGCGCGCGACCTTCAGCCGGTCGAACAGACCGAGGATGATCAGCGAGACCAGCCCCTGGGTCGGCGGCGGCATGTTGAACAGCGTGGCATCGTCGAGCTTCAGCGACAGCGGCTCGCGCAGCCGCGCCTCGTGGCGGCGGAGGTCGTCGCGGGTCACCGGGCTGCCGACCGCCTCGAGGTCGGCGGCGATCTCGGTGGCGACATCGCCGCGGTAGAAATCGTCGAAGCCGGCATGGGCGAGCTGCTCGAGCGTGTCGGCAAGACGCGGCTGCTTCCAGTTCGTGCCGATCGCCGGTGCCTTGCCGTCGGCGAGGAAGTGCGCGGCGAAGCCAGGCACGTCCTTCAACGCCTCGACATTGTTGACGGTCTTGCGCCATTGCGACGGGCTCACCGGCATGCCTTCGCGGGCATGGCGGACCGCGTCGCCGAGGAGGTCGCGGCGTGACAGGCGCCCGCCGAGGCTGGCGGCGGCCTCCATCGCCATCGCCCAACCGGACACCGCGCCGGCGACGGTGAGCGCCGCCAGGGGCCCGCGCGGCGGCAGTTCGTCGTAGCCCTCCTTGCGGTAGCGTTCGATGGTGGCGAGCGACCCGGCACCGCCGCAGGCATCGATGGCGCGCACCGGCCGCCCCGGCTCGGCGACGAGCATGAAGGCGTCGCCGCCGATCGAGTTCATCTGCGGATAGACGACCGCGATGGTCGCCGCCGCCGCGATCATCGCCTCGACCGCATTGCCGCCGGCACGCATCACTTCCGCCGCGGCCTCAGCCGCCGCCCGGTGCGGCGCCACCGCCATGCCCTTCTCGCCGACCACCGTCTCGTTCATCTGCGCTCCGCTCCCAATGCTGTCGCGCCGACCTTTTGCCGCTTTGCCCCGGCCTTGCCAATGGGGCTTGACATGCAACTATTCAGTTGCATATTGATGAGCCATGGACGAGGTGTTCAAGGCGCTTGCAGACGCCACCCGCCGCGAACTGCTCGACCGGCTGAAGGCCGAGAACGGCCAGACGTTGGGCGAGCTGTGCGAGCGGATGACGATGAGCCGGCAGGCGGTCAGCAAGCACCTCGCCATCCTCGAGGCAGCCAACCTCGTGGCAACGGTGCGGCGAGGCCGCGAGAAACTGCATTACCTGAACCCGGTCCCGATCGGCGAGATCTACGACCGCTGGATCGGCAAGTACGAACGCGCGCGTGTTGCGGCCCTTGCCGACCTGAAGCGTGCCCTTGAGGAGAACGACGATGGCAAGACCTGAACCTGCATCCATCACCCCCGCAACGATCGCGCCGGAGCGCCCCGTCGCCGCGCCCGAAGGAGCCGGACTATGAGCAGCCAGTTCGTTTACGTCACCTATATCCGCGCCGCACCGCAAAAGGTCTGGGACGCGCTGCTGAAGCCCGAGTTCACCCGCCTGTATTTCTTCGGCGTCACCCTGGACTCCGACTGGAAGGTCGGCTCGCCGTGGAAGATGACCCACCCCGACGGCACCGTCAGCGACGCCGGCGAGGTGATCGAGAACGATCCGCCGAAGCGTCTGGTCCTCAAGTGGCGCAACGAATTTCCCAATCTCAAGCCCGAGGGCTTCACCCGTTGCAGCTTCGACCTCTCCGTGGACGGCGACCTGACCAAGCTGCAGATCGTCCACGAGGCCGAGATGGACAATTCCAAGACGATTGCAGCGGTGTCCGGCGGCTGGCCGAAGATCCTCTCGGGCCTGAAGACGCTGCTAGAGACCGGCACCCCGCTCGCAGGCGGCTAGGGCAACCGCCCGCACGCGCAATCACTGACCAGTAACGATCGAACCGATCACGCGGCGTTCCCAAGCGCCGCCACTCAGGAGATTTGAGCCATGAATGCCATCGTCCGCAGCATCGACAAGGACACCACGCCGGAAAGCGCCTACGCGGTGCTCACCGAACCCACCACGCTGACACTTCGTCGGCAGTTGCCCGGTCCGGTCGAGCGGGTATGGGCCTACCTCACCGACAGCAAGCTGCGCGGCCAGTGGCTCGCCTCCGGCGTGATGGATCTGACGGCCGGGACCGAGTTCCCCCTGACCTGGCGCAACGATGAACTGACTTATCCGCCCGGCCAGCGGCCAGAGGGTTTCCCCGGCGTGCACACCAACAGCAACCGACTGCTGGCCGTAGAGCCCGACCGGCGCCTCAGCTTCGCCTTCGCCACGTATGGCGAGGTCACCTTCGAACTGAAGGCCGAGGGCCGCGACGTACTCCTGACCATGATCCATCGCGGCATAACCGACCGTGGCCTGCTGCTGATCGTAGCGCCGAGCTGGCACAACCACCTCGATCTGCTGGTCGACCGGCTCGCCGGGCGCGCGCCGGACGAGCCCTATTGGAACAAGATGGCCCGCCTGCGGGCCGAGTACGAGCGGCGGATGCCCGCCTGACAAGCGGCGAAACCCGCCCCTGGTTACGACATCGGTGGAGGCGCCGACGCGCCTCCCGGAAGACTGCCCCAGACTTTTCACGTCGACCACCAGGACCGCGCCACTCGGCCGGACCATCCGACCACGCGCGCCTTGTTTGGCCGCCCAACCCAATGGAGACAGCAGTGACCGGACACCTGACAGGCACCCGCGAGGAATGGCTCGCAGCACGGCTCGACCTTCTCGAGGCGGAGAAGGAACTGACGCGGCGGAGCGATGACGGTCGCCGAGCAACGGCAGGCCCTGCCCTGGGTGAGGATCGACAAGGACTATCGTTTCGACACCGAGGACGGGCCGGCGTCGCTTGCCGACCTGTTCCAGGGGCGCTCGCAGCTTCTCGTCTACCACTTCATGTTCGGCCCCGACTACAAGGCCGGCTGCCCGTCCTGCTCGTCGATCGCCGACGGCTTCAACGGCAATGCCGCCCATCTGATGAACCATGACGTCATGTTCTGGGCGGTGTCGCGGGCGCCGCTGGCCAAGCTGCAGGCGTTCAGGGAGCGCATGGGCTGGTCGTTCCCCTGGGCGTCCTCCTCCGGCAGCGATTTCAATTTCGACTTCGACGTCGGCCTGACGGAGAAGCAGCAGCGCGAGGACGGCACCGAGTACAATTACCGGCGCGAGGCGCCCAACCCCGACATCGGACGGAAGGGGCCGACCTTCGCCGCCCGCCGCCATGGCCGGCACCGACAACGCCACGTTCCTGCGCGAGCGCCCCGGCATGAGCGCCTTCGTTCTCGAGGACGGCGTCGTCTATCACACCTATTCCGCCTATGCCCGCGGGCTCGACGGCCTGTGGGGCGTCTATCAGTGGCTCGACCGTGCCCCGCTCGGCCGCAACGACAGCGGCTTCTGGTGCGCCACCATGACACGTACTAGGTCGCTGCCGGCAAGCGTCGCCGCCCTTGCGGCGACACTTGGGCTGGCCGCCGTGTGCTGGGCCATCGTCGTCCGCCAGATGGCCGGCATGGACATGGGCGTCATGGCGCCGCGTGGCCCGGTCGCGCCCTTCCTGGCGACGTGGATCGTGATGATGGCGGCGATGATGCTGCCCGGCCTCACCCCGACGCTTTGGCGCCAGGCCCGGACAGGCGGCCATATGGGTGACGTCCTGCTCTTCGTCGCGGCCTATCTCGCCGTTTGGGCGCTCTTCGGCTTGCCGGTCTATGCCGTCTATCGGCCGCACGGCACGCTGGTCGCCGGCCTGGTCACCATCGCGGCCGGCCTCTACGAGCTGACGCCGCAGAAGCGCGCCTTCCGCGCACGCTGCTGCCGCGGCGGCGGTTCCGGCTTGGCCTTCGGCCTCTGCTGCATCGGATCGAGCATCGGCCTGATGCTGATGCAGGTCTCTCTCGGCCTCATGAGCATCGGCTGGATGGCGATCGCCTCCATCCTCATCGTCGGCCAGAAGCTCTTGCCCGCGCGGGCGTCGGTCGACGTGCCCGTCGCGCTGGCGATCGTCGCGCTCGGCACCCTCATCGTCGTCGCCCCGGCGTCAGTTCCGGGGCTCATGCCGGCCATGCATCCCCACTAGCCGCGGCCAGGGCCGCGGCAACGTTCTCAGGACGTGGCCGGGCCGTCGTCGTGGCCGAAGAGCGGGCCGAGGCCATCGAGCCGCGCCGCCCGCGCTTCCTGCGCCGCGGTGAGCGGCGGATGGTTCAGCGGCGTGTGCCGCCGCGGCGCCGCCAGGTGCTCCGTCAGGCGCTGGCGGAAGGCCGCGCCGAGGGGGAGGCCGAGCACGCCATAGACGCGCTCGATCTCGCCGAGCGGGTCGGCGGAAAGATCCTGAAGCCTCACCTCGGCGAGGTCGCCCGGCGGGATCAGCGCGCGGTCGGCGCGGTAGCGCTCCATCGTCGCCAGGTATTCCTCGACGATCATCTCCTCCTGCCTGTCGGCATCGATCGGCGGGCTCAGGCGGAAGGTGTCCTGCAATCCCTTGACCAGCGCCAAGTTCGACTGGAACACCACGCGCGGCGGGCGCGTGATGTGGATGAACTTGGCGCCGGGGAAGAGGCGGAGCAGATGGCGCACCCGCGCCGTGTGGCTGGGCGATTTCAACAGCAGCCGGCGCCCCTTCGCGGTCAGCATCAACTTGCCGGCGAAGGCGAGTTCGTGGCGTTCCCAGCGCGCCCGTTCCTCCGGCGTCAACGCTTCGAAGTCGTGGAAGCGGTTGTAGAAATCCTGCTCGCCCGGCAGCACGGCGCGGCCGGCGATGACCGAGGCGCGCGCCCAGTTGCACAGCGCGAAGTCGTCCTCGGCCGGAAGCGTCGCGCCGAGCGGCGACACTGCGCGGATGCGCACCAGCATCAGGAACGGCGCGATCAGCAGGCGCAGCACCGCCCAGGTGACCACGAAGGTGTGCGGCGAAAGCACCTCCAGCCAGATCGGCGAGCGCAGCGCCGGATCGAGCGCCAGCAGTGTCTGCAGCCAGGTGGTGCCGGAGCGGAAATAGCCGAGCACGAAGACCGGGGCCTCGTGCGGCGCGATCCTGCGCGGCCGAAACCTCAGCCAGGCGGCGATGGCCAGCCGCTCGGGCAGCGACAGCACCGTCGACAGGGCCGAGAAGAAGATGAGCACGATGAGCCGCGGCCACAGCACGACTGGCACCCTGGCGGGCCTGCGCAGGAGGAGCGCGAGCACGCTGTCGAGCGGCGCCAGCCCCATGAAGTGCGGATAAGGCAGGTAGGGATAGACCCGGCGCTCAAGGAATCCGCGAAGCCCAGCCATTCGCCTGTCGCCCCTTCCCGAGCCGCGCGAGCCCGCGGCGGCGGCGTTGAGCGTCCGTTCAATCGCTGCCGGGCAGATTTGTCAAAGCCCGCCGGACGTGCCGCAGCCTCGCCGTGTTGATCTGGGACAACGCCGCGTGAGCGTAGGGGCGCCAAGGGGGAAGCCGTGTCAGGGACAGGAAATGGAGAGCAACCGATGACGACAGGGAAATGGTTTATTCCCGCCGGACTCGCGGCGGCACTGGCCAGCGGTCCGGCTTTCGCCCAAGGAACCTTTGAACGTGGCTGGATGGGGGACGGCTTTGGCTGGGGCGGCATGATGGTCGGCGGCGGGCTGGCGATGATCGTCTTCTGGGGCGGCATCATCCTGCTCGTCGTGCTGCTCGCCCGCTGGATGGGCAGCGGCCCGCGCCAAGGCGAGAGCCACCCGCCGCGGCAAACCGCGCTGGAAATCCTGCAGGAACGTTACGCGCGCGGCGAGATCGACAAGGCCGAATACGAGGAGCGCCGCAAGACGCTCAGCGGCTGAACGCGCGACCGCAACCGTTCGTTCGGCCAGTCAGGCCACGTTGGCGTGCCGTGGCAGTGCCGCCGGACCGAGGCTCAGTTGTCCTTGGCGCCCTGGAAGATCCAGCTCCAGATGTTCTGGCGCAGGCAATTGGGCAGCGGGTGGTGGTTGAACGGCATGCGGATCTTGGCCTGCCCGTCGATCAGCGCGATCAGGCTGCTTTCGTCCGGCTTGCCGGCTATGACCATTGGCCCGAACTTGGTGCCCTTCATCACGGCGTCGTAGGTCCTGACATCGAAGCCGCTGTGCTCGTAGCCTTCGCCGCCCGGCTGGTGGCAGGAAACGCACCACCCCTTCAGGATCGGCACGATGTCCTCGGAATAGTTGATCTGCTGCTGGTCGGCGCACGCCTGCGGCACCGGTAGCAGCGGCGTCGAGCCGGCGAGCACGACACTGCCCGCGACGACCCCGACAGATAGGAGAATCCAACGCCTCATGCCAATTCCTCCCGGCAATAAACTCGCCCCGACCTACGATTGAGCCAGCGAGGCGGCGTGGCCTTGATCTCGGTCAACGATACGGAATGATTCCGATTTGAATCTGGGCGGGGCCGGCGGGCTGGACGCCGCCGGGACGGCGGCTCTGCGCTAGGATGGCGCCCATGCGAATCGCGGCATCCCGCTCCGCCCTGCCGCCCCGCACGACCGGCTCGCGCGCCACGTTGCTTGTCGGGGCCCGGCTGGCCTGGACCCTTGCCGCGCTCTACGGCGTCTATATCGCCACGCTGTTTGCCGGCGGCGTCGCGGCCGGGGTTCCGGTCGAGCCGTACCTGGCGGCGGCGGAAATCCTGACCGCGCTCTCCGGCGTGCTCCAGGTCGCGCTGTTTGCTGCGATCTGGCGATGGGCACCGGAGGAAGCGCGGCTGTCCGCCCTGATGGCGCTCATCTGGATGGCGGTGATGGCGGCGCTGACCATGACGGTGCACGTCGTCCAGCTCACGGTCGGCCGGCAGATCGACGCCGCCGCGATGCCGGACTACCGCTTCATCTTCGGCTGGACTTGGCCGTCGCTGCTCTACGCCGTCGAGCTGGTCGCCTGGCATCTGTTCTTCGGCCTGGCGCTGCTCTTCGCCGCGCCGGCCTTCCGGGGCAGCGGTGCGGCCGCTGCGGCGCGATGGGGGCTGCTGGCGGCGGGCACGCTCTGCCTCGCCGGCCTGATCGGCCCGGTGGTTGGCAATCTCGCCTGGCGGATGATCGGCATCGCCGGCTACGGGCTCGTCTTCCCGCTCGCCTGCATCGCCATCGGCTTGGTCTTCAGCCGCGCGGCCGCCGCGTCAGGCGGCGAGCGGCAGGCGCCCGGCTAGCGGCGCGCTTGCCGACGGTTGTGGCCGGCGGCGCCCATCGTCAACGGCGGCCCATCGCCCCGCGCGCCGGCACCTTGCGAACGGGCATCGGCAGCAAGCCCTCGCGCTGAGCCGCCTTGCGGGCCTGCTTGCGCGCCCGGCGAATTGCCTCCCCCTTCTCGCGAGCCCTCTTTTCCGACGGCTTCTCGTACGATTTCTTGCGCTTCAATTCGCGGAAGAAGCCCTCGCGCTGGAGCTTCTTCTTGAGGACCTTGAGTGCCTGATCGACATTGTTGTCGCGCACGAATACCTGCACGGCGTTTTCCCTTTCCGCCTGGATGGCACGGGATGTGCCGTCGCCTTCAGAAACGTCAGCTTGTCTTCTTTCGCAGCCGCCACAGTTGGAAGCCGTGAGCGCGTATCGCGCGCTCGATCTCGTATCGCGGCAGCCCGTGCGGCAAGGCCTGCCGGCCGGTCACTACGCCCGTCACCCCCCACGGCGCAAACTTTGTCGGGAGCGCCCGACCATCGGAATCGCCGGCGAAGGCATGCAGGTCGGTCTTTGTCGCGGACTGGAAAATGAACATCTTCATGACTTGCTCTCCGGACCTTCAGACGGCCGTCTAGGCATCGTCCTCCGGCGAGGCCGCCTCTGGCATAGCCGGCGGCGAACCGTCCCCGTCCTGCTGCTCCTTTCGACGAGCCGTCTCCAGTTCGCGGCGGCGCAGCTTCTCATTCTTCTTCTGCTGCTTGGCCTTGTCGCGCTCGCCACGCGCCTGTCGGTAGTTGGGCTTGAACGGCATCTCGTCTCCGTCAGGTAGCGTCACATGATTCGCGATTGCAAAAAGGCCCAGCGCGGACGCCGGGCCCCCGAATCCGTTTGCCGTTGTGCCGGCGGTCAGACGGCCTGCAGCTTCCCCGCTGCAGTCTTGCCCCGTTCGGTAATGATCTCGTAGCCGACTTTCTGTCCCTCGTGCAGAGTGCCGATCCCGGCCCGCTCGACCTCGGAAATGTGGACGAACACATCCTTCGATCCGTCCTCCGGCGCGATGAAGCCGAAGCCCCGCTGAGTGCTGAAGAACTTCACCGTGCCCGTCTGCATCCGACTGTCTTCCTTCCTCGGCGTATAGTGATTCGTTGCGACCGGAACTATTTTATCCGTCGCTCGTCCGAGTTTTGCGGTGTCTTGAGGAAATAGGCCCGATTGCAGGCGGCTGCAGCAAGGCAGAGCAAATCTGGAGTTCTACACATAAACTGTTTCTATCCAAACGCAATGGCGGCCACGAAAAAGAAAGAGCTGTTGCCGCCGCATTTTTAATTCGCGCGGCCTCGGTTGAGCCGTCGCCTGCGCGAAGCCATCAGGATGGGATCACGCCGGCAAGATCGCAGCAGACCGAGGCCCGATGTGAGGCCGGCAGGCGGCGTAAAGCGGCAATTAGGCCGCCAGCCGCTCCGATGCCGCGAGCCGTTGCCCGGTTGCCACGATGATGCCGGAAGCCTGACGCAGCGCATGCGGCGCTAGTTCGAGGCCGAGGAACCGGCGGCGGTCGACCGGCGCCGGCATGACGAGGCCGGTGGTGGGGGCGGCCAAGAAGCCGAACCGCTCGTAATATTCCGGATCGCCGACCAGGATGATGCCGCTGTGGCCGATGGCGCCGGCACGCGCGATGGCCAGCCGCATCAGGCTCGACCCGACGCCCTCGCTCTGAGCTGCCTGATCGACCGCAAGCGGCCCCAGCAGGAGGGCAGGGGTGTCACCCGCCTTCACGTTCCATAAGCGCACGGTGCCGACCAGCTTGCCGCCGTCGCGGGCGACAAGTGCCAGGCCGCGCGCTGGCAGGCGACCACGGCGAAGCCGTTCTGATGGCTTGAACAGACGTTCGCGACCCATCACCCGGTCCAGCAGTGATTCGCGGGCGGGGGCGTCGGCGGGGGTTTCGGTGTCGAAGATGACCATGGAAGGTTGTCCGGCCGCTCGCGCTCGCCGCCTCTTTCGACCGTTGTCCCGGACGTTGTCCCGGAGCCAAAACGGCGAATCGGAGGCGGTGGCGGAGCGAGTTAATATGTTGAGTTCGTTGCTGTTTCCGCGATCATATCACGTACGACTTCAGCGGCTCGAAGCCGTTGAAGGCGACGGCCGAATAGGTCGTGGTGTAGGCGCCGGTGCCCTCGATCAGCACCTCGTCGCCGATCGACAGCGATACCGGCAGCGCGTAGGGCGCCTTCTCGTAGAGCACGTCGACCGAATCGCAGGTCGGCCCGGCAATGACGCAGGGGGCCTTGGCGTCGCGGTCGCGCGGCGTCCTGATCGGGTAGCGGATCGCCTCGTCCATGGTCTCGGCGAGGCCGCCGAACTTGCCGATGTCGAGATAGACCCAGCGCAGCGGATCGTTCGTCTCCTTGCGCGAGATCAGCACCACCTCGGCCTTGATGATGCCGGCATCGCCGACCATGCCGCGGCCGGGCTCGATGATCGTCTCGGGGATGCGGTTGCCGAAGTGCTTGCGCAGCGCCGAGGAAATGGCGCGACCGTAGGTCTTCACCACCGGGATGCGCTTCAGATACTTCGCCGGGAAGCCGCCGCCGAGATTGACCATGCGCAGCCGGATGCCGCGCTCGCCAAGCTCGCGGAAGATCGCGGCGGAGGCGGAAAGCGCGCCGTCCCAGGCCTCCGGGTTCGGCTGCTGCGAGCCGACATGGAAGGAGACGCCGTAGGCGTCGAGGCCGAGGCGATGGGCATGCTCGAGCACGTCGACGGCCATCTCCGGGGCGCAGCCGAACTTCTTCGACAGCGGCCACTCGGCGCCGTCGTTGGCGACCAGGATGCGGCAGAAGACGCGGGCCGAGGGCGCGGCGCGGCCGATCTTGTCGACCTCCTCGCGCGAATCGACGGCAAAGAGCCGGATGCCGCGCTCGTAGGCGGCGGCGATGTCGCGCTCCTTCTTGATGGTGTTGCCGTAGGAGATGCGCTCCGGCGTGGCGCCGGCGGCAAGCGCCATGTCGATCTCCGCCACGCTGGCGCAATCGAAACTGGAGCCAAGCCCAGCCAGAGCCTGAAGGATCTCCGGCGCCGGGTTGGCCTTGACCGCGTAGTAGACGCGGCTGTCGGGCATGGCGCGGGCGAAGGTCTGGTAGTTGTCGCGGACGACATCGAGGTCGACCACCAGGCATGGCCCCTCGGGTCGTCGGTGGCGCAGGAAGTCGCGGATGCGGTCGGTCATTCTCGGGCTCTCCCCAAGCGAGGATTCACGTTGCGAACCGCCGGCCCGCCTGCCGCCCGGACGACCGATGTGGAGACGATCGGTCCGGACACAGAAGCGTACCGGTTTGCCGGATTGTCCGGCTGGTTTGCGGGTGGCAGTCGCAAGGCGGACAGGGCTGTCCGGTCTTCCGCTGCCTTCGCTTGGATCGGGAGAACCCGTTCCGCACGCCCGGCAAGAAGTAGATGCCTCTTCAGTGTCGCCGGCTGATGGAAAGCCGACTGAGACCAAAAAAGCCCGCTACGTCGTTGCTTTAAGCCGCGTCCTTCGAAGCGCCCGGGATCTTTCCCGGCGGTTCGCCCTCGGACATGTGCGACCACAGGCACGTGCGAATTTGGGCAGCGCGGTAGGTAGGACCAAAACCTTTCACAATCAAGAACGATTTGAGGCGGGCGCGAAAAAAGTTGCGCCTGGCTGACACCGCGGCCGGCTTCAGTGCGAGGCGCCGCCCTTGGCGACGCAGTCGCTCGGCGCCAGCTTGCCGGCGAAGCGATCGGCGATCCAGTCCACCGCATCCTTGGCGCTGACATCGGCGATGACGTCGTGGGTGGCGCCGGGCACCGTGAAGTAGCGCAGGTAGACGCCGCGGTTGCACAGCCTGATGGCGAAGTCCGTGGTCACCGGCGGATCGACGATCCGGTCGGCGCTGCCTTGGGCGATAAATACCGGCGGCCAGGTGACGGTGCTGCCGGCAGGCGTGCTGTCGGCGAGATAGGTGCTCCACGGGGCGATGGCGGCCGGGTTGCCCTTGAGGAAGCCGCTCGCCAGGGCGCTGTCGGCGCTGGCGTCGACGATGAGGTCGACGAAGCCGTAGACGCATTGTCCGCCGATCTCCCCCACCGGCTTGATGGCGTGCGGCTGCACCACCGATGCGAGCGCCGTGTCGTAGACCCGCGACCAGGACCACAGGCTGAGCGCGGTGAGCACCTGACCGGCGGTGGTGCCGAGGTCGTCGTCGAAGAGCGCGGCCAGCTCGCTTGCCGGCGCCGCCGCGGCAATGCCGACGAGATCGAGATCGGGGGCGTAGCTGCGCGCGAGTTCGGCGGTCCACAGCGCCGCGTGGCCGCCCTGCGAATGCCCCCACACGGCAAAGCGATTGCCCGCCCCGGTGAGCGCGCGGGCGGCGCGCACCGAATCGAGCACCGCGCGCCCCTCGCTGACGCCGACGAGATAGGGGTGCTCGCCCGCCGTGCCGAGGCCGGGATAATCGGTGGCGACGACCACATAGCCGCGCGCGATCATCTCGGCGAGGCCGGTGATGGTCGGCATGACCGCGTCGAGCATCAGGGACGGCGCACATTTCCGCGCGACGCCGGTGGTCGGATGCGCCCAGGCGACAACCGCCCGCCCCTCCGCTGGCGGCTTGTCGGGCACCACGACGACGGCCGAAACGGCGATCGGTTCGCCGGAAAGCCCGGTCGAGCGGTAGAGCACGCGCGCCGCCGTGGCGCCCCAGGGCGCGCCGCGGAACGGCTCGGTGCGGATGATGCTGCCCGGCGCGCCGGCCAGCGCGTCCGCCGAGACGTCGTAAAAGGCGTAGGAGTCCGCCGAGGCGGGCGATGGCGGGGGCGAGACGCAGACGAGGGCGGCAAGGACGCCGCCGAGCCTGGTCAGGCGGCTGCAGACAGACGGCATGACAGGCAACTTTCCAGCCGCCAGCCTACGCCGTACCGCCGCTCAGCCCAACGCAAAGCCCACCTTGGCGTTAGCGCTTGGTGAAGTGTGGCGTCATCCCAAAGTACCCCTACCCCCCCAGCGCCGACTGCTCGGCCGCGATGCGGTCCATCAGCGGATCGAGCGCGTGCGGCGACTGGTCGGCCGTCGCATTGCGTTTTTTGAAGTTGGCGACCGACTCCGCGAGGATCGTCGGCAGGTCCTGGGCGCAGGTGAAATCGCCGGCGACGCGCTTGACCTTGCTGTTGTCGAACAGCGCCGACCAGCTCTTGTCGCCGGTGAGCGGCCCCTCCCATTCCGGGTTGTAGCGGACCAGCGTGTCGGTCGGCACATGCGCGATCTTCGCCTCGACGCCGAGACCGGCGGCGATCGCTCGTGTGATCTCGTCCCAGGTGAAGGCGCGGTCGTTGGTGATCTGGAAATCGTCGTCGATCGCCTGGCTGTTGCCGAGCAGCTTGACGAAGGGCACGGCGAAATCGGCGCAACGGGTCAGCGTCCACAGCGACGTGCCGTCGCCATGCACGATCACCGGCGCACCGCGCAGCATGCGCCGGGCGACCGCGTCGCCGTCGCCGATGGCCAGCGGCATGCCGGTGCGCACCGTGTGGCTCGGCCGCACGATGGTCCACTTGAGCGCCGACTGCTCGCGCAGCATCGTCTCGCAGGCGATCTTGTTGCGGCTGTACTCCCAGTAGGGATTCTCCAGCGGCGTGCGCTCGGTGATGATGTAGTGCCGGGCCGGCTTCTGGTAGGCGGAGGCCGAGGAGATGAAGACGTATTGGCCGGTCTTGCCGGCGAAGGTGGCGATGTCCTTCTTCATCTGCGCGGCCGTATAGGCGCGGAACTGGCAGACGACGTCGAACTTCCTGTCGCCAAGCGCGCCGTAGGTGGCGGCGTCGTCCATGTCGCCGGCAATCACCGTCACCCCCTTGGGCAGCGGTACGCTCGTCTTGCCGCGGTTGAGCACGCTCACCTGGTGGCCAGCCGCCACCGCCTCGTGAACGCAGGGCAGCGAGATCTGTCCGGTGCCGCCGATGAAGAGAATGCTTGCAGCCATGAACTCCTCCACTTCAAGCCGAATGCCAGTGCGGGCATAGCACAGCTTGGCTGCTTGTGGAGTGACTGAACTTCGCGGTTTCAAATGCGAAACGGACCCCATGCGCCAGGCATGGGGCTCGTCTCGCCAGATCCCGCCGGAGGACTAGCGGAACGTGAAGGTAATGAACCCGTTACCGAGCGGCAGCGTCGCCGAGATCGCCGGGGGCGGCGGCGGCGGCGGGACCTGCGGATAGCGGGCATGCCAGCCTCTCGGCGGCAGGGGCTGCGGGTTCAGCGCGACGTCATGGAAGCGGTTGAAGCGGTCAAAGCGGTCAAAGCGGTCAAAGCGGTCAAAGCGGTTGAAGCGGTCGAACCGGTTATGACCCCAATATGGCGCCGGCGACGGCGCCTGCGGCGCGAAGGCGACCGGACCGCCCCAGGTCCAGCCGGCCGGCGCCTGGGTGACGGTGACGGTCTCCACCGACCGGGTGACCGTGGTGGTCCTGGTGAAGCTCGCGGCGTCGGCCTGGCCGACGATGGCGAGGGTGGCGAAACCGGCAAGAACCAGGCCGGCGGTGCGGGCAACGATCTTCGACATCTTGAGTTCTCCCCCCGTTGGGTGTGATCGACGATGCCGGGGAGAATGACGGGCGGCGGTTGAACCCGCCCGCAACGCGCCGTTTAGGCGGCGTTCAGGTGTGTCGGTCGTCACACCTCGGATGTGTCGAGGCCGCGTTTCCTGAGCAGCGGCTCGGTGGACGGCATGCGTCCGCGGAAGGCGGCATAGGCCTCGGCCGGGTCGCGCCGGTAGCCGGCCGAGTAGATGGCATCGTGCAGACGCTGCGCGGTCGCCGCATCGAAGATGTCGCCGGTCTCGGCAAACGCCTCGAAGGCATCGGCGTCGAGCACCTCCGACCACAGATAGCTGTAGTAGCCGGAAGCGTAACCGTCGCCGGCAAAGATGTGCTGGAAGTGCGGCGTACGGTGGCGCATGACCACCGTGTCGGGCATGTGGATGCGTTCGAGCGCCCGCTTCTCGAAATCGAGCACGTCGAGGTCGTCGGTGTCGGTGGCGAGGTGCAGGTCGAGGTCGACCAGCGCCGAGGCGGCGTATTCGACGGTGGCAAAGCCCTGGTTGAACTTGCGCGCGGCGAGCACCTTGTCGAGCAGCGCCTCGGGCATCGGTTCGCCGGTCTCGGCATGGCGCGCGAAGCGGCGAAGCACCTCCGGCTGCTCCAGCCAGTGCTCGTAGAGCTGCGAGGGCAGTTCGACGAAATCGCGCGCCACGCTGGTGCCCGAGATCAGCGGATAGGTGACGTCGGAGAGGAGGCCATGCAGGCCGTGGCCGAACTCGTGGAAGAGCGTGCGCGCATCCTCGAACGAGATCAGCGTCGGCTTGCCGTCGGGCGCCTTGGCGAAGTTCATCGTGTTCAGGACGATCGGGCGCACGTCACCGGTCAGCTTGTGCTGGTCGCGGAGGCCCGACATCCAGGCGCCGCTCCGCTTGGAGGCGCGCGCGAAATAATCGGCGAGGAAGATGCCGACGAAGCGCCCGCCCTTGCCCGTGACTCGCCAGACGCGCACCTCGGGCCGGTAGAGCCTGAGGCCCTTCAGCTCCTCGAAGGCGAGGCCGAACAGGCGCTGGGCGACGTCGAAGGCGGCGGCGATGACGTTGTCGAGCTTGAGATAGGGCTCGAGCTCGGCCTCGTCGAAATCGAACTCGGCCTTGCGCCGGCGCTCGGCATAATGGCGCCAGTCCCATGGCGCCAGGCGGAAGTTTGCCCCCTCTTCCGCCACCAGCGCCTGCAGCGCCGCCTCCTCCGCCGCAACACGGGCGAGCGCCGGCTGCCAGACGGCGTTGAGCAGCGCCGACACCGCCTCCGGCGTCTTGGCCATCGAATCGGCGAGCTTGAAATGGGCGAAGGTCTGGTAGCCCATCAGCCGCGCCCGCTCGTTGCGCAGCCGGACGGTTTCGGCGATCAGTGCCGCGTTCTCGGTCTCGCCGCGCTTGACCCAGGCGGTGAACGCCTTCTCGCGGAGGTCGCGGCGCGTCGAGAATTGCAGGAACGGCTCGATCGAGGAGCGCGACAGGGTGATGACGTATTTGCCCGGCATGTCGCGCTCGCGCGCCGCCTCGGCCGCCGCCTGGCGCACCGAACCGGGCAGGCCGACGAGGTCGTCCTCGCCGTCGAGCACCAGGTGGAAGCCGTTTTCGGCGGCGAGCACGTTCTGGCTGAACTGGGTGCCGAGCGCCGCCAGGCGCTCGTTGATCTCGGCGAGCCGCGCCTTGCCCGCCTCGTCCAGCGCCGCGCCGGCACGCACGAAGTTGGTGTGATAGCGGTCGAGCACCTGGCGCTGCTCATCGTCGAGGCCGAGTCGATCGCGTTCCTGCCAGAGCGCGTCGATGCGGGCATAGAGAGCCGCGTTCAGGTAGATCTCGTTGCCGTGGCGGGCGAGCAGCGGCGCGATCTCGCGCTCCACCGCCTGCAGCGCCGGGCTGGTGTCGGCCGAGGCGAGATGGAAGAAGACGGCGGCCACCCGCTCCAGGCCGAGGCCACTCGTCTCCAGCACTACGATTGTATTGGCGAAGCTCGGCGCTTCGTGCGACCCCGCGATTGTCCCGACCGCCTGCTTCTGCGCCGCCATGGTGGCGTCGAAGGCCGGACGGAAGTGCTCCGGCCTGATCCTGTCGAAGGGCGGCAGTCCGAGGCCCTCCCAGGAGGCGAGAAGCGGGTTCTGGTCGAGCGGGCTGGTCATGGTCCTAAAGCTGTCCAAACGGAGGAAGCGACGGTATTCCTATAGCCGCCTCCGGGCCCTCCGTGTAGGTACGGAGAAGGAGGCCGGCTCTTGGGGGACGGCGTGCAGATTACCGAGATATATACCGATGAGGAGGGCGAAACCCACCTGCGCAAACTGACGGTGGATCTGGCATTGCGCGATTTCGCCCCGCCCTCGGCGCCGGTCAGGGTCTCGGCAGGCACGCCGCTGACCACCGGCGTCTTCTTCGAAGCGCCGCCCGGCTGGGACAAGTCCCCTCACCCGACGCCGCGCCGCCAATACGCGATCATGCTCTCCGGACGGATGACGGTGACCCTCTCCGACGGGACGCGGATCGACGTGCGGCCGGGTGACGTATTCCTGCTCAACGACCTCGACGGGAAAGGCCACTTGTCGGAAGTTCAGGGCGACGAACCGATCACGTGGTTCTTCGCCGGCCTTGCCGATTGACCTCAGTTGACCTTGCCCCCCGCGTCGGCCAAGCGCTCGGCCATCAGTGCAACCGCCGCGTCGATCTGAGGGTCGCGGCCGGCAGCGTAGCGCACGTCGAAGGGCACCGCCACGTCCGGCTCGATCGGATTGTTCTCCAGCCGCTGGCCGCCGACGGCAACGTCCTCAACCGCTAGTTCCAACAGGCTGTTGTCGGGCAGCAAATAGGCTGTGCCGGCGAGCACATTGCCCGCGGTCGGCGCGCCGACCAGTGGCACGCCGTTCTTCTTCAGCGAGAAGGCGAGCACCTCCATGCCGCTGCGCGTGCCGCCGTCGATGATCGCCACCACCGGCTTGTGCCAGCGCAAGGTGACAATGTTGCGCGTTCCGTCGCGGTTCACGCCCACCATGTCGGCGGCACCGCCGACGAAGGTTTCCGCCGCATCGCCCGGCGCCCCGCCCCATTTGCTCCTCAGGTCGAGCACCAGCCCGTCGACGTCCTTGAGGCGCCCTTGCCCGAGCTCGTCGTAGAGGATGCTGGTCACCTCTTCGCGCGTATAGGCCCACAGGCGGATATAGCCGATGCGCTTGTCGCCCCGGTCGATCACACGCGCGCTCGCCGAAATCGCATTGACGAACAGATCGCCCGGCTGGATCGCAGCGACCGGCACGTCGATCGCGATCGGCGCCGCGTCCGCCGACCGCCGCACCATGAGATGCGCCGTCGTTCCGGCCTTGCCGCGGAACGAGCCGATCTCGGCAAAGGGCGCGCCGTCGACCGAGACGATCTCGTCGCCGGCCATCAGCCCGGCCTTCGCCGCCGGCCCGGAATCGTAGACATGGGTGACGAAGCTCTTTCCGCCGATCTCAGCGCTGGCGATGCCGATGCCGGCATAGGTGACTTCGCCGCGCGGCGGAAAGATCTGGCGGATGTCGCGCCGCAGCGCGAAGCGGAAGACGTCCGCCAGCTCGTAGTAGTCCACCTGGTCCGGCGTGTAACGGCCGGTATGGGAGGCGCCGAGGCTGTCGAGGACAAAGGCAATCGCATCGCCGACGACGCCGGGAGCGGCGTCCTTGAGGTCGGGCATCTCGCTCGCCGCCAGCGCCGCCGCCTGGTTGAATTGCGTCAGCTCTGCGGGCGCGTAAAAGTGCTGGTTGACGAGGTCGACCGTGCGGTCGAACACCGCGTTGCCCGTGCGCGGCGGCGCCTCCGCCATGGCCGGGACCGCCATCCACGCCGGCACCACAATCACCAGCGCGGCAAGCGCGCCGAAACGTCTCAACATGAACCGCTCCCTCCCGGTCGCCGCATCGGCCATAACCTAGGGGCCGAAAGGGGCCGGTCGAGGGCGCGCGGGTTGACTTGGCTGCCCGATTGCCGCCAATCACGGCCGCAGCGCACCGCCGGGATTCCCGCGAAAGGAGACAAGCGATGGCCGAATGGCCCGTCTACGGCACGATCGACGGCCCCATCGTGATGATCGGCTTCGGCTCGATCGGCAAGGGCACCCTGCCGCTCATCCAGCGCCATTTCGCCTTCGACAAATCGCGCATGGTGGTCGTCGCCCCCGACGATGCCGACCGCGGGCTGCTCGACAAGGAGGGCATCCGCTTCGTCCACGTCGGCCTGACCCCGGAGAACTTCCGCGAGGTGCTGAGCCCGCTCCTCACCGAAGGCGGCGGCACCGGCTTCTGCGTCAACCTGTCGGTGGACACCTCATCGCTGGAGATCATGCGGCTCTGCCGCGAGCTCGGCGTTCCCTATATCGATACGGTGGTCGAACCCTGGCCGGGCTTCTATTTCGACACCGCGGCCGAGCCGGAGGCACGCACCAACAACGCGCTGAGGACAACGGTGCGCGACGAGAAGGCGAAGAACCCCGGCGGCACCACCGCCATCTCGTGCTGCGGCGCCAATCCCGGCATGGTCTCCTGGTTCGTCAAGCAGGCGCTGGTCAACCTGGCGACCGACATCGGCCACCCCTTCGCCGAGCCCGGCCCCGGCGACCGCCAGGGCTGGGGACGGCTGATGCGCGACCTCGGCATCAAGGGCATCCACATCGCCGAGCGCGACACCCAGCGCTCGACACGGCCCAAGCCGCGCGACGTCTTCGTCAACACCTGGTCGGTGGAAGGCTTCATGTCGGAGGGCATGCAACCGGCGGAGATGGGCTGGGGCACCCACGAGAAATGGCTGCCGCAGAACGGCCGCCTGCACAGGCTCGGCGCGCAGGCCGGCGCCTATCTGCTCCAGCCCGGCGCCAACACGCGGGTGAGGACGTGGTGCCCGACGCCGGGGCCGCAATACGGCTTCCTGGTCACCCACAACGAGTCGATCTCGATCGCCGACTACTTCACGCTGAAGGATGGCGACACGGTCGTCTATCGGCCGACCTGCCACTATGCCTACCATCCGGCCGATGACGCGGTGCTATCGCTGCACGA
Organism: uncultured Alphaproteobacteria bacterium; assembly: GCA_963782045.1. Taxonomy (GTDB): domain Bacteria; phylum Pseudomonadota; class Alphaproteobacteria; order Rhizobiales; family Kaistiaceae; genus CAVSRC01. The sequence goes on along the minus strand of CAWAIR010000016.1, from coordinate 78,314 downwards.
GGTGTTCGGCAGCGGCGAACTGCACGAGAAGGCGGAGCATATCCTCGGCGAGGACGAAATCGTCGACGGCATCGACGAGCTCGGCGTGCTCCTCTACGGCCACGCGAAAAACGCCTACTGGTATGGCTCGCAGCTTTCCATCGAGGAGACGCGGGCGCTGGCGCCCTACCAGAACGCCACCGGCCTGCAGGTGACCTCAGCCGTGCTCGCCGGCATGGTGTGGGCACTGGAGAATCCGCAAGCCGGCATCGTCGAGGCCGACGAGATGGACTATCGCCGCTGCCTGGCGGTCCAGCGCCCCTATCTGGGGCCGGTCAAGGGTTATTACACCGAGTGGACGCCGCTCATCGGCCGCCCCGGTCTGTTCCCCGAGGACGTCGATCCCAGCGACCCCTGGCAATTCCGCAACGTGCTGGTGCACTAGCGCCAGAAGATGGCGGCGAGGATGGCGATCACCACGATGACACCGAGCGCCACCCAGAAACTGGTCCACAGCGACCGCCGGGGCGGCGCCGCATAGCGGCCGGATTGCAGGGCGATCTCTTCCTCCTCTTCCCGTGGCCGCGGCGTCACCGGCACCGGATTGAGGTCGGCCAGCGCACCCGACGCGGCGATTGGTTCCTCGCCGACGTCCGGGCGATCGGGCGGAACCGTCTGCTCTTCGGGGTCGGTGCGCCTTCGCGCCGTCTGCTCTCGGGCCATTTCGTTGTCTCCCTTCGGTTGCCGTGGAAACCAAAGAGATCAACGCCCGCACGAGCGATTGGTTCTGGTGCCGGAGGTTTGCGGCAGGATCAGTGCCGATGGGCCGAGGGGCGGCCGGGCGCGATGTCGGCGCGGGCGATGTCAGTGCCGCGCACGCGGTCGCGGCCATCGGCCTTGGCGCGATAGAGACGCTGGTCGGCGACCGCGAACAGCGCGCGCAGGTCGCCGCCGTCTTCCGGCGCCGTGGCGACGCCGATGCTGACCGTGATCGGCTCGGCGATATCGTCGATCGACAGACTGGAGACGCCGAGGCGCAGCCGTTCGGCCGCCAGCACCGCCGCCGAATGGGGAAGACCCTGGCAGAGCACGATGAATTCCTCGCCGCCGTAGCGATAGACGCGGTCGTCGGTGCGGGTCGCCGCATCCAACTCGCGGGCGATCCGCCGCAGCGCCTCGTCGCCGACCGCATGGCCATGACGGTCGTTGATCGCCTTGAAGTGGTCGACGTCGATGACCAGCAGGCTGGTTGGCCGCCCCTCGCCGGCGGCACGCAGCTCGCGCGGCCCCTCGCGCTCGAAACGACCGCGGTCGAACAGGCCGGTCAGCGCGTCATGGCCGGTCTGGCGCAGGAGCGCCTCGTAGCGCTGGCGGTAGGTCAGCACCTCGAAGACGTCGGTCAGCCGGCGGCGGGGCAGCCGCCCGCTCTCGCCGAAGCGCAGGTAGAGCCCGGCGAACACTGCATAGAGCGTCGCCGCGCCCATCTTGGCGATCCAGCCGCCGTAGAGCACCTCGGCCGGCGCACCGACGTAAAGCTTGAGCGCCAGATAGAAGCCGAGCTGATCGAAGGAGAGCACCAGGGCCGTGCTCACCAGGATGCGCAGGATCACACGGTTGCCGAGCCAGGCCGCGGAGCGTTCGTAGATGAGGATGATGAGGATCGAATCGATGAAGAGCAGCGTCGTCCCCCACACCATCAGCCCACCCGTCTGGTCGAGGAAGGTGAGGTCGGGGACCTGGCCCGGTATCGCCACCGGCGCATGCAGGCGGAGAAGCAGCACCGCCGCCACGATCAGCAGGTTGCCGAGGAACAGGCCGTAGATCGGCTGGCGCACCACCGCCGCGTCCTCGCGGATATAGACCACCAGCAGCATGACCAGCTTGCCCGAGAACAGCACGATCGAGCCGGGCGAGACGACGAAGCCGCCGAGAATGGGCACGTAGAGCACCGCGGCGAGATAGGTCTCGAGGAAGTGCATGGTGCCGAGCGCGGTGAAGAAGACACCGATGCCGACCCGGTTGCGCGCGCGGAACAGCGCCGTCATGACGACGAAATAGAGCGCCGCCTCGGCGACGAGCAGGCCGGTATTGCTCAGTTCACCCATGCCGGATCGCCGGAATGCTGATTCTCAGGGATTCCCCAAGGTTAGGCTCGCGGCGGTTACCAAGGCGTGGATGTGGCCGAAGAAATCAGCCTGGCGGGGCGGTCCGGTCGTCGTGGCCGGTGATCAGCCGCGCCCCGGTCTGGTAGGTCAGGTAGCGCCACAGCCATTGGGTCGCCACCAGCACCCGCTTGTCGAAACCGGTGAGCAGGTAGATGTGGACGATCGCCCAGAATAGCCAGCCGATCCGCCCCTTGAGGTGCCAGCGGCCGAAATCGAACACCGCCGCGTCGCGACCAATCACCGCGGTGTTGCCGCGGTTGTGAAAGCGGAAGGGCGGCATCGGCCTGCCGTCCAGGATCGTGCGGCGGAGCGCCTTGCCGAGATACTGCCCCTGCTGGTGGGCGACCTGGGCGAGCGCCGGCAGCGGCTTGCCGTCGCCGCCCAGCGCGCGCGCCGAATCGCCGATCACATAGATGCCGTCGAGCCCCGCGGCCTCGAGGTTCGGCCCGACGCTGACCCGCCCGGCCTTGTCCGCCCCAACCCGCAGCCAGGACGCCACCGGCGCCGCCTTGACGCCGGCGCCCCAGACGACACAGCCGGCGCGGACGGTCTCGCCGCCCATCGTCACCTTGCCCGGCGCGATCGCCTCCACCGCCGTGCCGGTCCTCACCGTCACGCCGAGATGATCGAGCGCGGCGACCGCGAACTTCGACAGGTCCTCGGGAAAGGCGGACAGGATGCGCGGGCCGGCCTCGACCAGGATGACCTTCGCCCGCGTCGGATCGATGTGGCGGAAGTCGCGGCGGAGCGAATGGCGCGCCAGCTCCGCCACCGACCCCGCCATCTCGACGCCGGTCGGCCCGCCGCCGACCACCACCGTCGTGAGCAGCGCCTCCTGCTCGGCCGGATCGCGCGTCACCTCCGCCCGCTCGAAGGCGATGCAGCAGGCGGGCGCGGATCTGGCGCGCATCCTCGATCGAGCGCGGCCCCGGCGCCGCAGCCGCCCATTCGTCGTGGCCCAAATAGGTGTAGGCGGAGCCGGTGGCCAGCACCAGCCGGTCGAAACCGATGCTCGTTCCGTTGGTGCAGCGCACCTCGCGCGCCGCCACGTCGACCGCCGCCACCTCGCCGAGGAACACCTCGATATTGCGATGGCGCGCCAGCATGCGGCGGATCGGCTGGGCGATGTCGGCCGGCGACAGCGCCGCGGTCGCCACCTGATAGAGCAGCGGCACGAACAGGTGATAGTTGTTGCGGTCGATGACGGTGACGTCGATCTCGGTGCTGCCCAGCGCCCGCGCGCAGGCGAGCCCGCCGAAGCCGGCGCCGACGATCACCACGTGCTCGCGTCTGGCCTGTGCCATGCGCACACCCCCGCTGCTGGCCGGCACTGTAGCGCAAAATGCGCCGCGTTCCCGTCGATCGGCTAGCCGGCGATGTCGATGATGCCGGCGGCGCCTTCCTCGGTACCGAAGGCGAGGCGGCGGCCGGCCTTGTCCCAGCCGAGCGCCGAGACCGGGCCGTCGCCCGGGCGGCGGAGCAGCGCCTCTTCCGCGTCCCCGAAGCGCACCGCCAGCACCATGCCGTCGCGATAGCCGATCGCCACGATCTCCTCGCTCGGGTGGCAGGCGACGCGGGTGGCGAGCTCCTCGCGGGCGCCGAGCTGCAGGGGCTGGCGGCCCATCGGTCCGTCCTTGTAGTGGAACGGCCACAGGATGGCGGCGTTCGCCCCCGACGAGGCGAGGAAGCGGCCCTTGACCGACCACGACAGCGAGCGCGGCTTGGCCGGATAGCCGGTCATGCGCATGTCGCGGCCATCGTCCAGCCGCCAGCCGTGCAGCGCGTTCTCCTGCATGATGGTGACCAGGTTGCGCCCGTCGGGCGAGAAGGTGACACCGATATGGGCGCCCTTCCAGGCGAACTCGGTCGGCTTGGCCTCGGTCCCGGCCCACCACAGCGTCACGCCTTCGTAGCGGGCGACCGCCAACCTCAGGCCCTTCGGCGCGAAGGCGATGCCGCCGACGGCGCGGTCATGGTCGAAGGTGCGCTCGCGGCCGTCAGCCAGCAGCACGAAGGCCTGGCGGCCGGAGGCAAAGCCAACCGTGCCGGCCGGGCCGGCGGCGATGTGATCGATCCACTTGCGCGGGCGCTCGGCGAGCCTGGTCACGGTGCCGAGTGCATCGACCGCGGCGACCAGCCCGTCGTCGCCGCCGGTGAGGAGCAGCTTGCCGTCGAGCGATGGCGTCGCGGCGAGGATGGCGCCCTCATGCACGCGCGTCTCCTCCGCCGCCGGGCCGGCGACGCGGCGCACGGTGCCATCGCCCAGCGCATAGAGGGCGGTGTCGCCGAGGAACGCCGCCTCGACAACGAAGGCTGCGAAGGGAAAGTCCTGGATGGAGGGCATGGGCAAACAGTCCACAAACGCCGATCCCCGCGAAGGCGGGGATCCAGTACCAGCGCCGGCGGCCACCGGGTCCCCGCCTTGGCGGGGACCACAGGTAACGGCTCAGTCGCGAAGCGGCAACCGCCTCACGCCATGCACTTGTCGAAGTCGGCGCGGATCGCCTTCTCGTCGAGATGGCGGCCGATGAAGACCAGCCGGCTCTGGCGCATCTCGTCGTCCTTCCACGGGCGCTGGTGGTTGCCCTCGATGATCATGTGGACGCCCTGCACGACGTAGCGCTCGGAATCGTCCTTGAAGGCGAGGATGCCCTTCATGCGCAGGATGTCCGGGCCCTGCTCCTGGGCGGTCTGCTGGATCCACGGGAAGAACTTCTGCGGGTCGAGTTCGCCGCCGCGGAGCGAGATCGAGAACACGCCCGACCCCTCGATATCGTGGTGGTGATGGTGGTGGTGCTCGTGGTCATGATCATGGTCGTGATCGTGATGATCGTGGTCATGATCGTGCTCGTCGGCGTCGAGGAACTCGGGCTCCAGCGTCAGGATACGGTCGAGATCGAAGGCACCGCGGCCGAGCACGCGGTCGAGCGGGATGGCGCAGCGCTCGGTGCGGTGGATGAGGGCGTGCGGGTTCATGGCGCGGATGCGCGCCTCGACCTCGGCGAGGTCCTCGGGGCTGACCAGATCGGTCTTGTTGAGCAGCACGACGTCAGCGAAGCCGATCTGCTCCTGCGCCTCGGGGCTATCGGCGAGGCTCTCGGTCAGATGCTTGGCGTCGGCGACGGTGACCACCGCGTCGAGCTTGGCGCGGGCGCGCACGTCGTCGTCCATGAAGAAGGTCTGCGCCACCGGCACCGGATCGGCGAGGCCGGTGGTCTCCACCAGGATGCCGTCGAAGCCGCCGGGCCGCTTGACCAGTCCCTCGACCACGCGGATGAGGTCGCCGCGCACCGTGCAGCAGACGCAGCCGTTGTTCATCTCGAAGACCTCCTCGTCGCTCTCGACGATGAGGTCGTTGTCGATGTTGATCTCGCCGAACTCGTTGACGATGACGGCGTACTTCTTGCCGTGGTTCTCGGAAAGGATGCGGTTCAACAGCGTGGTCTTGCCGGCGCCGAGATAGCCGGTGAGCACCGTGACGGGGATCTGGGTTTCAGGCATGGGGGTCTCCACGGCGGGTCAAGACCGCCGGTTCGATAGTGGTCGCCGGCTGATATAGGCGATGACCCCAAAGAATGCACCTGGCGGAGGGTTCTGCCCTGGCCGTGTCCCTCAATCGCAGCGGGCCGCCATGCCGGCGACGCCGGCGGCTAAACGGGGAGCGCATCGATCGGCGCTCCCCGGCGCGGATCTCGGCGGCTGCCGGGGGCGGGCCGGACGGCCCGCCCCCGGCCAATTCCGGTCAGCCAGGCACTGGATCAGCCCACCTGTTCGACCATCCACACCGACGGCGGCCCGACGACGCCCGCTTCGGCCAGAGCAGCCTGGATCTCCTTGGAGCTCAGCATCTTCTGCGCGGCCTCCGCCGATGCGAAGTCCTGCCTGACGGTGACGTCATTGGGATCGTCAACCCCCCGGAACACGCCGGGGTGCGACGCACCATGCTGGGCGTTGAGATCGGCAAAGCCGAGGAAGGCGTGATGCCACTTGTCGAAATCCTTGACCTTGTGGCGAACGAAAGCCGTGATCATTTTCAGTCTCCGTTGGTTGTCCTGTTCGTCGGCACCCGTCCTGGGCATACGGAACGGCCAGCCGCCCTGACAAACACCGTTCTTGCCGAACGGCTATCCAGATCTGCATAGTCAGCCATGGATCAGACCGACTGGCATATCTTCCTGGCCGTTGCCCGCCATGGCTCGACACTCGCGGCTTCGCGTCATCTCAAGGTGAGCCAGAGTTCCGTCTCGCGCCGGATCGACGCGCTGGAGCGGGAGTTGGGGCTGAAGCTCTTCGACCGGACGCCCGCGGGCTACCAGATCACCGACGCGGGTGAGGCAATGCTGCCGAAGGCCAATGCCATCGCCTTTGCCATTCAGGATGCGATGGTGACCGCCGCCCAACAGGTCCGCGGACTGTCCGGGCGAATCCGGCTCACCACGCCCGAGGCCTTCGCGCAGACATTCGCGGTGTCGGCGATCCGCGAGTTCCGTGAGGCTCACCCCGAGATAACCATCGACCTTTTGGCGAGCGAGGCGACGGTCGATCTGGCCGCGGGCGAAGCCGATGTTGCTCTGCGCGGCGGACCGCAGCCGAGCGGACCAGGTCTGGTCATCCGCAAGCTCTTCGAGGACGGCTGGTCGATCTACTGCGCCCGCACCTATGCCGAGCGACACGGCGCGCCGACATCCGAGGACGATCTGGCATCCCACAGCGTCATCGCCCTGCCCCGGGGCTTTCGCGGCGTCGCGATCGCAGAGTGGTTGAACGACAGCGTGCCCGAAAGCGCGATCGTCCTGCGCTCCGATGGCATCCCCGGCCTTCTCGCGGGCCTCAAGAGCGGGTCCGGAGTTGCCCTGATGTCGGACATGGTCGCCGAGACCGACGCGAGCCTGATCCGCTGCTTCGTGCCGCCGGTTGCCTTGGTGGTGCCAATCTGGCTCCTCACCACCGAGCGTCTTCGTCACGAGCCGCACGTCCGCGCTCTGACGGATTTCATGGCGGCCTACATGAAAGCCCGACGGTTCCGGGATCGGCGGCCGCCGCAAGATTGAAGGCCCGCGCTCACGCCGCGGAACGGCTGAGAGGAAGAAGACGCGCCGGCCCGCCCAGGGAGCCGCATTGGGCCAGGGCCGACCTGCACGTCTTCAGGACGTGACCTTTCCTTAAGCCTGTCTGTTTTCCCTACGCGCCGGTTAAGCGGAATCCTTGTTTTCGGCAGTGCCCGTTAAGGGCCGTGGACCACAGGGCGAACGAACCGCGTCCAAACCACGGCTGGGCCGGGCGCCGCCCCCAGGGCAGGGCGGTTGCCGCGACCAAAGGTCCCCGCCCTTCCAGCCTGCGCCGGAGGGACTATGTTGGCGACATGGACAATCAGGCTGGCAGGGTTGGCGCCCGGAGGACCGCATCCGGGGCGCCGGCGGTGGGAATTTCTGTGGGAAGCAGGGGGATGGCGCGGCTCGATCAGGTGATCAGCGTGACGCTGGTCGCCCTCGGCGGGCTGCTCTGGTGGGGGAGCGACACCCATGCCGCCCAGATGCCGGCTTGGGGACCCTGGGAGTTCTCCTGGGGCTGGTACCTGGCGGCTGCTTTCGGCCTTTGGTGGTACGCCGCCGGCCTGATGCGCATGGCCCCTGACGAGCGGCCGCCGCTCTGGCGGAGCCTCGCCTATGTCGCCGGCGTGGCCGTGGTCTACGCGGTGCTCCAGACCCGCTTCGAGTACCTCGCCGAGCACATGTTCTTCCTCAACCGCATCCAGCACGTGGCCATGCACCATCTGGGGCCGTTCCTCATCGCGCTCGCCTGGCCCGGCGCGGTGCTGAGGCGCGGCATGCCGGCGTTCCTCACGCCCGTCATCGACGCACGGCCGGTACGGTTCGTCATTCGCGTGCTTCAGCAGCCGGTGCTGGCGACGATCCTCTTCGTCGGCCTGGTTGCCCTGTGGCTGATCCCGCCGGTGCACTTCCGCGCCATGATCGACCCCAACCTCTATGCCGTGATGAACTGGTCGATGGTGGTCGACGGCCTGCTCTTCTGGGTACTCGTCCTCGATCCGCGGTCGAAGCCGCCGGCGCGGGTCTCCTTCGGCGGCCGCATCGCGATGACGCTCGCCGTGGTGCCACCGCAGCTTCTCATCGGCGCGATCCTCGCCTTCACCACCCACGACATCTACAGCTTCTACGCCTGGTGCGGCCGCATCTATCCCTCGATCGACGCCATCTCCGACCAGCAGCTCGGCGGCGCCAACATCTGGATTCCGCCGGCGATGATGAGCGGCATCGCGCTCTTGGTGGTGCTCAATGCCTTCCGCCTTCACGAAGAACGCCAAGAACAGGAGAGGATCGATGAACAGGTCGACGATGAGGACGGCGCCATTACCGTCACGGCGGCGTGGACCGGCTAGGCACGTTGTGGGCACGGCGATGGCGCTGGCAGCGCTGGCGGCAACTGGCGCGAGCGCACCGGCCGCTGCCGCCGAGACCGGCGTCAGCCTCTCCGACGGCTATGTCCGCATGATCATTCCGGCGCGCCCGGCGGCCGGCTATTTCACCCTCACCGACGACAGCGACACCGTGGCGACGCTCACTGGCGCATCGTCGCCGGGCTGCGGCTCGGTGATGCTGCACCAGAGCAAGTCCGAAAACGGCACCGAGACCATGGTGGCGGTGAAGAGCGTCGCGGTGCCCGCCCACGGCAGCGTCAGCTTCGCCCCCGGCGGCTATCACCTGATGTGCATGCAGCCGTCCGCCACGCTGAAGCCCGGCACCACGGTTCCGGTGACGCTCACCTTCGCCGACGGCGGCACGCTCACCGCCGACTTCCCGGTCCGCGGCGCCACCGGCAAATAGGCTGGATCGCACCTCTCCCCGCGGTGGAGAGGGGGAACGGCCAGACAAGCGCTGCAGACAGATCGAACGCCGACTGTGGTGCCCGTCGCTCAGACCATCTGCAGGATGCGCTGGAAGAATCCCGGCGGGTTGGTCTCGCCGATCAGCCGGCCGAGATCGGCGGCGGCGCCATCGATGTCGGGCGATGCCGTCGCCATCGACGAGATGAGAAGGCGGACCTTGCCGCCACCATCGAAGACGTAGATCGCCGACGAGTGGCTGACCGTGTAAGGTTGGTCGCCCTTGGCCGGCGTCACCGAATAGGCGACGCGATAGCGCTTGGCGAGCGCGGCGAGCTGATCGTCAGTGCCGCGCAGGCCCACGACCTGTGGGGCAAAGGCCGCCGCGTACTGCTTCAGCACCGGCAGCGTGTCGCGGTTGGGATCGACGGTGACGAACAGCAGCCGTACGTCGTCCGCCTTCGCCCCGAGCTTCTTCAGCACCAACGCCATGTTGGCGAGCGTCGTCGGGCAGACGTCGGGGCAGAAGGTGTAGCCGAAATAGACGAGCGTCACCTTGCCCTTGAAGTCGGCGGCCGTGACCGTCTTGCCGGTATCGGCGCTGGTCATGGTGAAGGCGAGGTCGGGCATGGCGCCGGAGAGGTCGGTCTCATGCCACTTGGCGTCGGCGCTGCAGCCGGCGAGCGCCAGCGCGCCCGCGACGGCAACCAGGGCAGCGGCCAGGCGCGGCCGCCGGAACAGGCTGTTGGTGCGGATCATCGGGCAGCCCTACCCCCGCGGCAGCAGTCGGCGCACCCCAAATAATCGTGAAGCGCGGCGAACTGACGCGCCTGGCCTGCCGCGATCAGGCAAGCCGAGGCTCGCGCAGCAGGTCCTCGACGTCGAGCCATTCGGTCTTCATCGCCAGCGACCCGTCGGCGTTGCGCGGCCATTCGGCCGCGGGCCGGTCCCAGGCAAGCTCCAGCCCGTTCTCGTCCGGATCGCGCAGATAGAGCGCCTCATGGGTGCCATGGTCGCTGACCCCGTCGAGCGGCACGCCGGCGTCGATCAGGCGGCGCAGCGCGTCGGCCAGCGCCGCCCGGCTCGGATAGAGGATCGCCGTGTGGTAGAGGCCGGTGGTGCCGCGCGGCGGCGGCAGACCGCCTTTCGACTCCCAGGTGTTGATGCCGAAATGGTGGTGGTAGCCGCCGGCCGAGAAGAAGGCGGCCTGGGTGCCGTAGCGGGCCGTGAGCTGAAAGCCGAGGACGCCGCAATAGAAGGCGAGCGACCGCTCGATATCGGCGACCTTGAGGTGGACATGGCCGATGCGCACGCCCGGATCGATCGGCGGCCGGGCGGCCTGGGTCGGCTTTTCTGCGAGGTTGGTTTCGGACATCGGGCGCTCCGCAGCACGAGGGTTCCGCCTATATAGGTTGAACTCGCGCCGCGGCCAGCGTCCCCGCGATAGCCCGGGCGGGCCGGTGGTCGCCGGCGGCCCGGCCCCCGCGCCCTCCGGCGCCTCAGGCGGCCAGACAGGTGCCGGTGGCGAGGTAATGGTTGATGCGCTTCTCCCAGAGCCGCATCTCGGCGGTGAACTTCGCTTCGGTGAAGCCATCGACGAAGGCGTCGCCCCTGGCACCGCCGAGGCTGGTGTGGGTGTAGCTGACGCGGGCGTTGGTGCCGTGCGGCGCCTTGCTCAGGCGGATCGACAGGCGGGTGGCGGCGAGACCCGGCGCGAAGCGGACGATCTCCACGAGTTCGTCCGGCTCGTAGCGGGTGAAGTACCAGAACACGTTTTCAGGCTCCGCCGGCGTGACGAAGACGCAATCCTCCTCGGCGACGCCGGAGTTGCTGGCCACGAACAGCGTGTCCCAGCCCGGGATCCACTCGGCCTCGCACACCGGGCAGAGCAGCGGGAAAACAGCCTCCGGCGGGGCGGTCAGCGACTGCACATAACTGTGGCTGACCCGCTTGGGCGGGACGACCTTCATGTCAGATCTCCTTCGCTGAGGTGGTGGCTGTCGGCGGCGGTCAGGTCCAGCCCGTAGAACGCCTTCAGCCCTTCGATCCTGGCCAGCATCTCGGGCGAGAAGGGCGGTGCCTTGCCCTCCAGCGCGTGCAGCGCCATGCCCTCGATCAGCTCGGCTACCGGCATGTCGAAATACTCGGCCAGCCCCTTGAGCACCTTGAGCAGCCGTTTTTCCAGGCGCAGGCCGGTCTGCACCCGCTCGATCTGTTTCATGGCGCATGTCTACTATCTTGGTACCAAGGTGTCAACACAACAACCAGAAGGCGCCGCTGGAAAAATCTCCTCCGTCGTCTTGACTCCGAAAGCTAATATCATTAGCTAGCCCGCTATCGAAAATAGCAACGCGCCGGAGACACCGATGAAAGCGCCTGCCCTCGTCCTTGCCGCGACCGCGACCGCTCTTGCCCTCGGCGTTGCCGTCGTCGCCCTCACCCCATCCGATCCGTCCACCGCCAGCACAGGAAGCCAAGCCATGACCGCCTCCACCAACCTGTTCCTCGACCGCCCCGACGGAAAGATCGCCTACACCGACCAAGGCAGCGGCCCGCTGGTCGTCATGGTGCCCGGCCTCGGCGACCTCAAGGAGGAATACCGCTTCCTGGCGCCCAAGGTGGTCGCCGCCGGTTTCCGCGTCGTCACCATCGATCTCCGCGGCCACGGCCAATCGTCGGTCAACTGGCCGAGCTACACCTCCAGGGCGCTCGGCAGCGATATCGTCGCTCTCGTCCGCCATCTCGGCGCCGGGCCGGCGATCGTCGTCGGCAACTCCAGGGGCGCCGGCGCCGCCACCTGGGCGGCGACCGAGGCACCGGCGACGGTCGCCCGGCTCGTGCTCATCGGCCCGTTCGTGCGCAAGGTGGCGCCGGCCTCCTGGTGGCAGGGTTTCAGCCAGCAGGTGATGATCAAGGTCGCCTTCGCCGGCCCCTGGGCGACCTCGGCCTGGGGCGCCTACTTCGATTCGCTGTTTCCCAGCCGCAAGCCCACCGACTATGCCGCCTACAAGGCGCATCTGGTCACCAACCTCTCAGAAAAGGGCCGCATGGCGGCGGTGAAGGCGATGATCGATCCGCCCGGCGACGACCCCGCCGCCGAGCTTTCTGCGATCCACGTGCCGACCCTGGTGGTCATGGGCACCAAGGATCCGGACTTCCCCGATCCCGCCGCCGAAGCGGCGACCGTCGCCGGGCTCCTCCACGGCAGCGTCGACATGATCGATGGCGCCGGCCACTATCCCCATGCCGAGATGCCCGACGCCACCAACCCGGCCATCGTTTCCTTCATCCAGGCAGAGGCAGGCGCCTGATGCCCCGCGCCGGACTGACCCCCGAAGCGATCCTCGACGCGGCATCGAGGATCGCCGACGCCGACGGCCTGCCCTCCGTCACCCTTGCCCGCCTCGCCGCCGATCTCGGCGTGCGCCCGCCCTCGCTCTACAAGCACCTCGACGGGCTCGACGCCATCCGGCACGGGCTGTCGCTCCGTGGCCTCCAGGAAGCCACCCGCCGTTGCCAGCGCGCCACCATGGGCAAGGCGCGCGACGAGGCGCTCTTCGCCTTCGCCCACGCCTACTGGACGTTCGCCCGCGAGCACCCGGGGCTCTATGCCGCATCGGTGCGCGCCGCCAAACCGGGCGAGAATGACATCGCCGCAGCCGGTGAGGCGTTGATCGGCGTCGTGCTGGCGGTGCTCGCCGGCTACGGTGTGAAGGGCGACGACGCGCTCCACGCCACGCGTGGTCTGCGCGCCATTATCCACGGTTTCGTCTCGCTCGATGCCATGGGTGCCTTTCGCCTCAAGCTCGACCTGGCCGAGTCCTTCGACCGGCTGCTCGGAGCTTTCGCTGGAGATCTGGCGGCGCGGGGCACGACGGCCGCCTGACAAACACGCTGAGGTGTCGTCATGCATATTCGCGACGAAATACCCACCGACGAGACGGCGATCGAAACAGTGATCGAAGCCGCCTTCCGCGACATGCCCTACAGCCAACAGACCGAGGCGTTCATCATCGCGGCGCTGCGCCGCGCCGGCGCGCTCACCGTCTCACTGGTCGCCGAAGACGCCGGCCATATCTGTGGCCAGGCCGCCTTCTCGCCGGTCGAGATCGACGGCAGGCCTTGCAACTGGTACGGCGCCGGCCCCATCGCCGTGGCGCCCGAGCGTCAACGCTCCGGCATCGGCAGCGCCCTCATGGAAGAAGGCCTGGGGCGCCTGCACGGCCTCGGCGCCGGCGGCTGCATGCTGGTCGGCGATCCCGCCTGGTACCAGCGCTTCGGCTTCCGCAACGAGCCGCGGCTGACGCTGGACGGCGTGCCGCCGGAGGTCTTCATGATCCTGCCGCTCGGCAAGGTCGTCCCCGCCGGCAAGGTCGCCTTCCATCCGGCCTTCGCGGCAACGGGTTGATTTAGTTCTAGGCGGGGCGGCCTACATGCGCCTATGCCGGTGAGAGCCGTGGCGCCTTGTTGCGGCTGCCTGTCACGCCCGCCGCGCCGAGACGCCAAACACGCCTGTGTCCGTCCCTCCCCCACGTGCCAGCCCGGCCTGGACCGCCGTCGTCCTCGTCCTCATGCCCGTGCTGTTCGCCTCCAACCTGGTGCTGGGGCGCGCCGCCGTCGTCACCGTCGCGCCGTTCACGCTGGCCTTCTGGCGCTGGGCGCTCGCCGCCGCCATCATGCTCGTGGTCGTCGGCGGTTCGCTTCCCCGCTACGCCGGCGATCTCGTGCGCATGCTGCCGCTGCTCCTCGTGCTGGCCGTGCTCGGCATGCTCATCTGCGGTGCCGGGGTCTATGTCGGCCTGAAATACACCACAGCGACCAACGGCACCCTGATCTACACCACCTCGCCGGCCTTCATCGTCCTCTTCGAGATGATGCTCGGCCGCCGGCCCTTCTCGGCTCTGCAATTCGCCGGCATCGCGCTCGCCACCTTCGGCGTCGCCGTCATCGTCCTGCACGGCGACATCGCCAGCCTCGCCACGCTCGGCTTCAACCCCGGCGACATCATCATCCTCGCTTCGGCCATCTCCTGGGCGGTCTATTCGATCCTGCTGCGCAACCCGCGCCTGCAGGCCCTGCCCGGCCGCGTCGTCTTCGCCGCCATCGCGTTGAGTGGCGTCGCCGTGCTCACCCTGCCCTGGCTCGTCGAGGGCTCGACACACGGCTTCCTGCCGCAGACGGCGAGCGGCTGGGCGGCGATCGCCGCGCTTGCCGTCATGCCGTCGGTGCTCGCCTTCCTCGCCTATCAGTGGCTGGTGCGCGAGGTCGGCGCCATGCGCACCGGCATGGCGCTCTATTTCCTGCCCGTCGTCGGCGTCGGTCTGGCGGCGATCTTCCTCGGCGAGGCGATCCACCTCTACCATCTGGTCGGCACGCTCACGACCATCGGCGGCGTCGCGCTCGCCACGCTCTCGGCGAACCGGACGCGGTAGAAATCAGGCGACCGCCGCTTCCTCGCGCCTGGCCAGCACGCCCGCGTCGTCGACCGCCCAGCAGGCCACCTCGGCACCGCCCTTCTGCGCCAGCTCGGGCCGCTCGAGCGAGCAGCGGCCGAAGGCGTAGGGACAGCGCGGATGGAAGGCGCAGCCCGCCGGCGGCGCGATCGGCGACGGCAACTCCCCTTCCAGCCGGATGCGCTCGTGCCGCCGCGCGGGGTCGGCCACCGGCGTCGCGGAAAGCAGCGCCCGCGTATAGGGGTGCATCGGGTTGCCGAAGATGGCCTCGCGCGGCCCGTATTCGACCGGCCGGCCGAGATACATCACCATCACGTCGTTGGCCATGTGGCGCACCACCGACAAGCCATGGCTGATGAACAGATAGGCCAGGCCCAGCGTCTCCTGCAGCTCGACCAGGATGTTGAGCACCTGCGCCTGAACCGACAGGTCAAGCGCCGACACCGGCTCGTCGAGCACCAGGATGCGCGGGTTGAGCATCAGCGCCCGGGCGATGGCAATACGCTGGCGCTGCCCGCCCGAGAACATGTGCGGGTAGCGGTCGTAGTGCTCGGGCCTGAGCCCGACCCGGCGCATCATCTCGGCTGCCGCGTGACGCCGGTCGGCGCGCGACATGTCGTGCCGCCGGTTGATCAGCAGCGGCTCCTCGAGCAGAGACCCCACCTTCTGGCGCGGGTTGAGCGAGCCGTACGGGTCCTGAAAGACCATCTGGACGTGCGCGCGCATGGCAGCGAGCGTGCGCCGGTCAGCACCGATGACCCTGCGCCCGTCGATGGCGAACGTGCCGGCCGTCGGCGGCTCGATCATGGCGATCATCCGGGCCAGCGTTGACTTGCCGCACCCCGATTTGCCCACCACCGCCAGCGTCTTGCCGGCTTCGAGCGCGAAGCTGACGCCATCGACCGCCTTCAATGTCAGCGGCTGCGCCAGCGGCCCGCGCTTCACCCGATAGTGCTGGGCGAGGTTTTCCGCCTTCAGCACCGGATGCGCATCCGTCGCCGGGCTCATGCCACCGCCTCGCCGACCTGGCCCGGATGGCCGAGCGGGCGGCCGTGATCGAGCGGATAGTGGCAGAGGGCGAACCCCTGTTCGGCGCTCTGCTGCGGCGGCGCCTGCCCGGTGCAGCGGCTGGTCGCGAACTGGCAGCGCGGCGAGAACAGGCAGCCGTTCGGACGGTCGTAGAGGCCGGGCACGACGCCGCTGATCGACGGCAGCTCGCGGCCGACCGCGCGCTCGGGCAGCGAGGCGAGCAGCGCCGCCGTGTAGGGATGATGCGGATCGGCGAACAGCGGGCCGACGTTCTGCTCCTCGACCTTCTGCCCGGCGTAGAACACCGCCACCCGCTCGGCGGTTTCCGCCACCACGCCCATGTCGTGGGTGATGAGGATCAGCGCCATGCCGGTCTGCTTCTGCAGACCAACCAGCAGGTCGAGGATCTGAGCCTGGATGGTGACGTCGAGCGCCGTCGTCGGCTCGTCGGCAATGAGCAGCTTCGGATTGCAGGCGAGCGCCATGGCGATCATCACCCGCTGGTTCATGCCGCCCGACAGCAGGTGCGGAAAGGCCGACAGCCGGTGCTCCGGCTCCGGGATGCCGACGGCGTTGAGCAGGTCGATCGACCGCTTGTGCCGTTCGGCCTTGTTCAGGCCGAGATGGAACTTGAGCGCCTCGCCGAGCTGATAGCCAACGGTGAAACACGGATTGAGGCTGGTCATCGGCTCCTGGAAGATCATCGCCATGTCCTTGCCGACGATCGAGCGCCGCTGGCGCGGCGTCAGAGCCATCAGGTCGTTGCCGTCGAAGGCGAGGCGATCGGCGATGACGGTCGCCGTCCACGGCAGCAGGCCCATCACCGCCAGCATTGCCACCGACTTGCCCGAGCCGGATTCGCCGACGATCGCCTGCACCTCGCCGGCATCGACCGTCAGCGACACGTTGTCGACGGCGCGGAAGGCGCCGTTGGCGGTGGCGAAATCGACCGAGAGGTTGCGGATCTCGAGAACGGGCATGTCAGCTCCGCCTCAGTTTGGGATCGAGCGCATCGCGCAGGCCGTCGCCCATCAGGTTGATGGCGAGCACCGTGATCAGGATGGCAAGACCAGGAAATGTCACCACCCACCACGCGCGCAGGATGAACTCGCGCGCATCGGCCAGCATCGTGCCCCATTCCGGCGTCGGCGGTTGCGCGCCCATGCCGAGGAAGCCGAGCGCCGCGGCGTCGAGGATGGCGTTGGAGAAGGACAGTGTCGCCTGCACGATGAGCGGCGCCAGACAGTTGGGCAGGATGGTCAGGAACATCAGGCGCAGCGGCCCCGCCCCGGAGATGCGCACGGCAGTGACGTAGTCCTTCGACCGCTCGGTCATCACCGAGGCCCTGGTCAGGCGAACGAAGTGCGGCTGGTAGGAGATCGCGATGGCGATCATGGCGTTGAACAGGCCGGGGCCGAGGATCGCCACCAGCACCAGCGCCAGCAGCAGGCTGGGGAAGGCCAGGATGACGTCCATCACGCGCATGATGACGACGTCGACGGCGCCGCGCACGAAGCCGGCAACCAGCCCGATGACGATACCGCCGGTCAGCGAGAAGGCCACCACCACGATGCCGATGAACAGCGAATAGCGTGACCCGTAGATCAGCCGCGACAGCATATCGCGACCGATCGCGTCGGTGCCGAGGATGAACTGCCAGGTGCCGCCCTCCTGCCAGACCGGCGGCGTCAGCAGGTGGTCGCCGAACAGTTCGTCCGGCCCGTGCGGCACGATGAAGCGCGCGAAGATCGCCGCCAGCACGATGGTGACGAGGACCACCAGGCCGACGACGGCACCGCGGTTCTCGGTGAAGTATTGCCAGATTTCGGCGAGCGGCGCCGGGTGCATCGCCTGGGCGTTGGCCTCCTCGTTTTCGGGGCCGCGTTCTTCGGTCGGGAATATCGTCTCTGCCATCGCCTACCTCACGTGCCGGATGCGCGGATTGACGATGCTATAGACGACGTCGACGATGAGATTGACGAACATCACGATGACGGCGATGAGCAGCAGTCCGCCCTGGACCACCGGATAGTCGCGGCGGAAGATCGAATCGACCATCCATTTGCCCACCCCCGGCCACGAGAAGATGGTCTCGGTGAGGATGGCGCCGGCCATCAGCACGCCGACCTGCAGGCCGATCGTGGTGACCACCGGAATGAGGGCGTTGCGCAACGCGTGGATGCCGACCACCCGCCACGGCGGCAGCCCCTTGGCGCGCGCCGTGCGCACATAGTCGTCGCCGAGCACCTCGAGCATGGCCGAGCGCGTCTGCCGCGCGATCACCGCCAGCGGGATCGTCGACAGCACGATCGCCGGCAGGATGAGGTGGCTCACCGCCGACGCAAAGGCGCCCTTCTGGCCCGACAGCAGACTGTCGATCAGCATGAAGCCGGTGACCGGCTTGAAGAAGTACATCAGCGAGATGCGGCCCGACACCGGGGTCCAGCGAAGCCAGCCGGAAAAGACGATGATGAGAAGCAGTGCCCACCAGAAAATCGGCATCGAATAGCCGACCAGCGCCCCGCCCATGGTGACATGATCGATAGTCTTGCCGCGCCGGACCGCCGCCACGACGCCGGCGGGCACCCCGACCACTACGGCGATGACGATGGCGCAGGTCGACAGTTCCAGCGTCGCCGGGAACAGCGTGAAGAACTCGGCGATGACCGGCCGCTTGGTGACGATCGAGGTGCCGAAATTGCCGTGGGCGAGCTGGCCCAGATAGATCAGATATTGCTGCCAGATGGGCAGGTCGAAGCCGTACTGGTGCAGCAGCTCGGCGTAGCGTTGCGGCTGCAACCCGTGCTCGCCAGCCAAGAGCAGCACCGGATCGCCGGGCAGCACGCGGACGAAGGCGAACGCAACGAAGCTGACACCGATGAAGGTCGGAATCAGCAATCCAACACGCCTGATGAAGAACCCTAACATGTCATAGCCCGGTCGCCTTCCCCGTCATGGCACCTCACGACAGGACGCACAAGCTTCTGCGGGCATGGCATTGTCGGGAAAGGCGGGATGGCGCCGGGCATGACTGCCCGGCGCCGCTACTCTGGTAAATGACGGCTAGCCGCCGGAAAGGTCAACACCGTCGAAGCGGTGCGATCCCAGCGGGTCCATCTTGTAGTTCTCGACCGTCTTCTGCATCGGCATGGTGACCAGCGAGTGGCCGATGGTCAGCCACGGGGCCTGCTCCTTGAAGACGACCTGCGCCTGCTCGTAGAGCTTGGTGCGCTCGGCCTTGTCGGAGCTCTGCACGGCCTTCTTGGTCAGCTCGTCGAAGGGCTTGTAGCACCAGGCGGCCACGTTGTTGGTCGTGCCAACGCTGTCGCAGCCGAGCAGCACGGCGAGGAAGTTGTCCGGATCGCCGTTATCGCCGGTCCAGCCGAGGATCACCGCGCCGTCATGCTTCGGGTCGCCGGCGAGCTTCAGGTATTCGGCCCATTCGTGCTGCACGATGGTGACCTTGACGCCGATCTTGGCGAGGTCGGCCTGCATCAGCTCGGCTGCGCGCTTGGCATTCGGCATGTACGGACGCTGCACCGGCATCGCCCAGATCTTCATCTCCAGGTTCTTGACGCCGGCATCGGCCAGCATCTTCTTGGCAGCTTCCGGATCGTACGGATCGTCCTTGATATCCTTGTTGTACGACCACATCGTCGGCGGAATCGGATTCACCGCGATCTGCCCGGTGCCCTGATAGACCGCGTCCATGATCGCCTGCTTGTTGATCGCCATGTTCAGCGCCTTGCGCACCTTCGGATTGTCGAAGGGTGCCTCGGTCGTGTTGTAGGCGAGGTAGGCGACGTTGAGGCCCGGCTGCTGCATGACCGTCAGGCTCGGGTCGGTCTTCAGCGCAGCGATGTCGGCCGGATTCGGATAGGCCATGATCTGGCACTCATTGGCCTTCAGCTTCTGCAGGCGCACCGAGGCGTCGGGCGTGATGGCGAAGACCAGATCGTCGATCGGCTGCTTGCCGCCCCAGTAGTCCGCGTTCGCCTTGTAGCGGATGACCGCGTCCTTCTGGTAGGCGACGAAGGTGAACGGGCCGGTGCCGACCGGCTGTTGGTTGAGCATCTCGGGATGACCGTCGGCGACCAGCTTGTCGGCGTATTCCTTCGACATGATCGAGCCGAAGTCCATCGCCAGGTCCGCGATGAACGGCGCGTTCGGCGCGTTCAGCACGAACTTGACGGTGTAGTCGTCGACCTTGTCGATGCTCTTGATCGCATCCGGCATGCCCATGCCGACGAAGTAGTCGTACTGGCCGCCCGCGTAGTTGTAGTACGGGTTGCTCTTGTCGAGCATGCGCTCGAAGGTGAACACCACGTCATCGGCGTTGAAATCGCGCGTCGGCGTGAAAAAATCGGTGGTCTGGAACTTGACGCCTTGGCGCAGGTTGAAGGTGTAGGTGAGCCCGTCGTCCGACACCGACCACTTCTCGGCGAGGCCGGGGATGACGTCGGTCGTGCCGCGGTCGAACTCGACGAGGCGGTTGTAGATTGGCTTGGACGAGGCATCGAAGTCGGTGCCCGCCGTGTAGAGACCCGGGTCGAAGCCCGCCGGGCTGCCCTCCGAGCAATAGACAAGCGTCTTGGCATTCGCGGCGCTGGCCAGCCCGGCAGCGAACACGGTCGCCAAGAGGATCTTGGTTACCTGTTTCATCATTCAGTCCCTCCTGAGAGCCGCAATTCATCTGCGGCACAGAACAGTCCCGATCCGGGCTCCGGTTATACGGCGGTCCCGAAAGGGTTAGGCGTAATCGAGCCGAGCCGAGCCGCGATTGCAAGGGGGCCGCAGCGCGAAATTGTGGCAACATTATTGACCAAAAAGAAAACCCTTGCCTTTCCGAGGCTTAGCGCAAGTCCGCCAACCGCGGCTATTCGACATCGACGCTTTCGAAATCGTGGTGGCCGAGCGGATCGACCACGTAGTTCCTGACCGACTTGGCAACCGGCACGCTGACCTTGGTGTGAGCGATGGTCAGCCACGGCGCGTCGTCGGCGAAAATGTGCTGCGCCTGCTCGTAGAGCCTGGCGCGCTCACCGGGATCGGCCGCCTTGCGCGCATCGAGCACCGCCTTGTCGAAATCGGCGTTGCACCATTCGGCGCGGTTGGAGATGCCGACGGTATCGCAGCCGAGCAGCGCGCCGAGAAAGTTGTCGGGATCACCGTTGTCGCTGATCCAGCCGAACAGCACCGCGCCGTCGCGGTCGGGCGCCGCCGTCTTCTTGATGAAGGCGCCGAGATCGTCGCTGACCACGTCGGCGGCGACGCCGGCCTTGGCGAGATCGGTCTTGATCATCTCCGCCATCTTCTTGGGATCGGGATCGTAGACGCGGCTGACCGGCGGCACCCAGATCTTCATCTTGAGATCGCTGACGCCGGCATCCTTGAGTGCCGCCTTGGCCGCTTCCGGATCGGCGGCGCCAGCCGGCAGCACGTCGACATGCGACCACATGCTCGCCGGCAGCGGGCTGTCGGCGACCGACGCCGCGTCGCCGTAGATCGCCTTGACCAGCGCGCCGCGGTCGATCGCCTGGTTGAGCGCCTTGCGCACGCGCGGATCGTCGAACGGCTTCTGCTGCGTGTTGTAGGCGAGATAGGCGACGTCCGTGGCCTCCGCCTCCTTGACGTCGATGTCGGGGTCCTTCTTCAGCCGGGCGACGATGTCGGGGGTCGGATCGGCCATCACCTGGCACTCACCGGCGGTCATCATCCTGGCACGCGCCAGCGGGTCCGGATTGATCAGGAAGTTCAGGCGGTCGATCGCCGGCTTGCCGCGCCAATAGTCCGGGTTGGCCCGGTAATTGATGCGTACGTCGGGCTGATAGCCGACGAACTGGAACGGTCCGGTGCCGACCGGCATCTTGTCGAGCAGCTCCGGCGTCTTCGCCTTGAGCAGATCTCCGGCATATTCGACCGAGAGGATCGAGGCGAAATCCATCGCCAGATCGCCGAGGAATGCGGGATCCGGGCGGGTCAGCTTGATCCGCACGGTCATGTCGTCGACCTTGTCGATCGAATCGATCAGCGCCGGCATCGCCATGCCCACGAAATAGGGCCAGATGCCGTCGGCGTAGCCGTAATAGGCGTCCTTGCGGTCCATCTGCCGGCGGAGGCTGAACACCACGTCGTCGGCGTTGAGGTCGCGGCTCGGCGTGAAGTAGTAGGTCGACTGGAACTTGACGCCCGGCCTGAGATGGAAGGTGTATTCCAACCCATCCTCGGAGATGTCCCAGCCTTCCGCCAGCGCCGGCACCGGCCGCGTCGTGCCCGGGGCGAACTCGACCAGCCGGTTGTAGAGCGCCTGCGAGGAGGCGTCGAAGGTCGCGCCGGTGATGTGCGCGGCCGGATCGAAGCCTTCCGGGTTCTGCGCCGCGCAGAAGGAAAGCTCCTTGGCATGGGCGGCCGAAACCGCCCCGGCGGCGAGCATCGTCGCCACCAGGATCAACGTCACAGGTTTCATCGGGTCTGATCGTCCACGGACAGGATTGAGTTGCCGGCTCGTTGCGCCCCAGGGCCGGCACCTTTGCATGGAATCGGCCGGCGGCAAAACCGCCGGCGGCACGGCTAGCGGCCGCCGGTCACGTCGAACAGGGCGCCGTTGACATAGGACGAGGCGTCCGAGAGCAGCCAGACGATGGCCTCGGCGACCTCGTCGGCGCGCCCGGCGCGGCCGAGCGGCGTCGACGCGCCCAGCCGCTCGGCGCGACCGGGCTGGCCGCCACTGGCGTGGATCTCGGTGTCGATCAGCCCCGGCCTGACCGCGTTGACGCGGACGCCGAGCGGCCCGCACTCCTTGGACAGCCCGATGGTGAGCGTATCGAGGGCGCCCTTGCTGGCGGCGTAGTCGACATATTCGTTGGCGCCGCCGAGGCGCGCCGCCGCCGAGGAGACGTTGACGATCGATCCACCCGCCCCGCCGCGGTTGGTGGCCATGCGGCGCACGCCCTCTCGGGCGACCAGCATCGCCCCGAGGATGTTGATCGCGATGATCATCATCAGTCGCTCGGTCGACAGGTCGGCGAGCGGGCCGGGCGGCCCCATGACGACGCCCGCATTGTTGACCACGCCGGAGACGGGCCCGAAGGCCTCGGCCGTGGCGTCGAACAGGCGGACGACGTCCTCCTCCCTGGCGACGTCGCCCTTGACGGCGAGCGCCTTGCCGCCGGCGGCCGTCACGGCGGCGACGGTTTCCTCCGCCGCCTTGTCGTTCGAAAGATAGCTGAAGCCGACCTGCCAGCCGCGCGCGGCCGCCATCCGCACGGTGGCGGCGCCGATGCCGCGGCCGCCGCCGGTGACGACGATGGACTTGCCCATGTGAGGTTCCTCCCGTTGCTGACGCGCCGGCAGCTTCTTCCACGCCGGGCCGCGGGACAACCGCCCGCGACGCATCCCGGCCATGCGGGAGTCGCCCTCAGCGTCCGCGATGAAAGCGGCGACTGCCAGCCGCGGCTATGGCGTCCACAAGCGGGCGAGGTCGAAGGCGCGGACGTCGCGGCAGAGCGCGACGAAGGCCGCCGCCTGATGATCGACCACCGCCCTGCCCTTCTCGGGCGTCGCGGCGGCGGCATTGCCGACCGCGCCATCGCGGTTGAGATCCTGTGCCTTCCAGCCGAACTGCACCGGTCCGTGCGCCCTCAGATGCGTGAATTCGTCGATGAAGGCGAGCTGGCTCGACCGAAAATCCCTGGCGTTCTGCATGCGCACCAGGTCGGGCCTGAAATGCAGCATCATCGAGGTCTCGATGTCGCCGCCATGGATGCCGTAGAGCGATTCCTCCGGCGCCGTCACCCCCTCGGGCATGCCGAAGCGCGACCACGCCGTCGCCACCACCAGCATGTCGTGGCGCACGCGCAATTCGCGCGCCACGATATCGACCATCGGCACGTTGCCGCCGTGCGAATTGATCAGGATCAGCTTCTCGATGCCGGCGCGCTTGACGCTGTCGCCGATCTCCATCCACAGCCTGGTCGTCGTCTCCCAGCTCGCCGTCAGCGTACCCGGCGAGGAGATGTGCTCGTTGGATTTGCCGATCGCCTGCACCGGCAGGAAGGTGACCGGCAGGTCATCGGGCATCAACGCGATCGAGCGGGCGATCATGCCCTCGGCGATGCAGGTGTCGGTGTAGACGGGCAGATGCGGCCCGTGTTGCTCGACCGCCGCCACCGGCAGCACGGCGATCCAGCCGGAGGTGTCGTTGTCGGCGAAGTCGCGGGTGGTCATTTCCACCCAGTGGTGTGCGGGAAGCATGGGGACGTCCGGTCAAGTTGCGCGGGACCCCATAATGGACGCGGCGCCGCGCACCGGGCAATGGCCTCGTGTTGCTGCAAGGAATCGCTAGGCGGCAGACGCCTTGGTGCCCGGCCGCTCGAGCAAGGCGAGCGCATCCTTGAGCGGCATCGGCCGGCCGGTGAGGAAGCCCTGGACCTCGGTGCAACCTTCGGCCCTGACCCGGTCGAACTGCTCGCGCGTCTCCACTCCTTCCGCCGTGGTAACGATGCCGAGGCTGGCGCACATGCCGGTGACCGCGCGGATGATCGCCAGCGAGCTCTCGTCGGTGTTGACGTCGGTGATGAACCGCCGATCGATCTTGATCTTGTCGAAGGGGAAGCTCTGCAGGTAGCTCAGCGACGAGTAGCCGGTGCCGAAATCGTCCATGGAGATGCGCACACCCATGGCGCGCAGGTTATGCAGCGTGGTCAGCGTCGCCTCGCTGTCAGCGAGCAGCACCGATTCGGTGATCTCCAGCTCGAGCCGGTTCGCCGCCAACCCCGAGCTGGCCAGCGCCGCGATCACGGTCTGCATCAGGTGGACGTTGCGGAACTGCGCCGGCGACAGGTTCACGGCCACCTTCACCGGCGAAGGCCATTTGGCCGCGTCGCGGCAAGCCTGCTTGAGCACCCATTCGCCGATCGGCACGATCAGCCCGGCATCCTCCGCAAGCGCGATGAACTCGCCCGGGTGAACGAGGCCACGCTCCGGGTGGAACCAGCGGATGAGTGCCTCGAAGCCGCTGATCGCGTTGGTCTCCAGGTTGAACTGCGGCTGGTAGAAGAGCTCGAACTGGTTGGCCTCGATGGCCCGGCGGAGGTCGAGCTCGAGCGAGCGCCGCGCCTGCATCTGGGCGTCCATCCCCTGCTCGAAGAATTGGTAGGTGCCGCGCCCGTCGCTCTTGGCGCGGTGGAGGGCCATGTCGCCGGCCTTGAGCAGATGGGCAGCGTCGCTGCCGTCGGCCGGCGCCAGCGCAATGCCGATGCTGATCCTGGTGATGACCTGTTGGCCCTCAAGTACGTAGGGTTCGTCGATGGCCTCGATGATCCTCTCGGCCAGCGCGCGGGCGCTCTCCGGCTGCGCGACCCCGACCTGGACGATGGCATACTCGTCGCCACCGAGGCGCGCGACGGTATCGCCGCTGCGCACGCTCGCCGCCAGACGCTTGGCCACGGCCTTGAGCAGCGCGTCGCCGACCGGATGTCCCAGCGTGTCGTTGACGCCCTTGAAGTTGTCGAGATCGAGACAGAGGATCGCCACTTCTCCGCTGCGTCCGACGCGGACCAGCGCATCCTCGATGCGCTCGCCGAGCAGGATGCGGTTGGGCAGGTCGGTCAGCGCATCGTGGCGCGCCATGTGGGCGATCTTGGCCTCCGCCCTGCGGCGGTCGGTGATGTCCTCGTGGGTCGACACCCAGCCGCCGTCCTCCAGCGGCTGATAAACGAGGCTGATGATGCGGCCATCGGGGAACTGGATGATGTCGCGGAAGGGTTCGCCGCGGGCCACCAGCTCGTCGAGGTAGGTAACGTAGCCCTGCGGGTCGTCGCCCGGATAGCGGCCCTCCCGCACGCGGTGCGTCAGGATCGCCTGCAAGGACGTTCCGGGCTTCGCCAGCTCCGCCGGTAGCCCATAGATCTCGGCGTAGCGCGCGTTGGCGGCGATCAGCTTCCGCTCGGCGTCGAACATCACCAGCCCGATCGGCATCTTGGCGATGGCCGACAGGAAGCGCTGGCGGTCCTGTTCGGCCGCCGCGGCCAGTTCGCGACCGCGCACCAGGCTTTCGCGGTATCCCCTGGCGGCATCGATGAGCGCGCCGATCTCGTCCTGCCGGCTCTTTTCGCCCGACAGTGACGCCGACGCGTCGCCGGCGTTCAGCCGGCGCATGGCCTGGCTCACCCGGCGGATCGGAGCACTGATGTCGCGGCTCACCCAGACGATGGCGCTGAAGACGCCGACGACCGCGATGACGACCGCCGCGATCGTCAGCCAGAATGCGGTCATGAAGGTCCCGTCGACCTGTTGCGCGACCCGGTCGCTCTGCTTGCTGGAATAGGTGACCAGATCGTCGATCCGGCGCATGGCGTGATCGAGGCTGGCGAAATTGGCCGCCCCCGCTCCGGCGACGTCGAGGGCCGCCGGATTGGCCTCGCCGCCCGGCATCATGCGTTCCTGGTCGGTCAGGTACCCATGCCAAACGCTGCGCAGCACCGAATAGAGCAGCGCCTCCTCCGCATCTCCGGGAATCGCCTCGTAGAGCCGCCAGTCGCGATCGAGCTTCTGGGCGATCGAGTCCATCCGCTCCTTGACGTGGACATATGGACCGAGCGCGTCGTCGTGCAGACGTGAACGGGCCAGCAGCCCGTATTCGGCCATCTCCGCCTTGATCTCGCCGAGCAGTGCGATGCGCGGCAGCCAGACGGTCACGATCCGCCCGGTGGCGCCGTTGAGGGTGTGAAGATTGTAGAGCCCGGCGGCGCCGACAAGGACGATGAGCGACAGCGCCAGCCCGAGACCGGCGAGTAGCTTTGTCCGAATGCTGGCGTCGTGGAGCGGGGTCTTCATGCGTCTAGCAGCTTCTGCCCGCGGACGTCGTCGGCGGCATCAACCGGCCGCCATGGCGCCGGGCTGCGCGCCGGGGCGCGCACCCGAGCGGGCTTGCCTGTCAACGCCGAGGCCGCCCCGAGATGGGCGGCAAGGAGGGCTGACGCGGCAATGGCTGCCAAAAGGAATGCAAATGGATCCATCGTGCTTCTCGTGGCGGACGCACTGGCACTTGTTTGGAGCGTCGGCATCGGCACTTTCGCCAATATCGGGCATCAATGTTTAAGGTGGCTCTAATAGAACGATTACAGAAAGCGATCCTCTCGCGCGGCAGAAACGATGCAGCCGCGCAGTTCCGCCCGCGAATACTTAAAGCCTTAAGGGCTTCGTCAATCGCTCGGAAAACATCGGCTGCCTTCGGGGTCCTAGAGAGCCGCGAGAAATGCCTTGGCGGCCTCGCCATGTTCGCGGCGAAGCTTCGCCACGTCGATGCCCACCGGCCGGCCGGCCTCGACCGTCCAGCCGCCCGCGATCATCACCCGGTCGGCAGCGTGGGCGCCGCACAGCACCAGCGCGGCGAGCGGATCGCCGGCGCCGGAGAAGCGCAATTCGTCCAGCGTGTAGAAGGCAAGGTCGGCCTGCTTGCCGACCGCGATCACGCCGATATCGTCGCGCCCAAGACAGCGGGCGGAGCCTTCGGTCGCCCACCGCAGCGCGTCGAAATGGGTGACCGCGGCGGCATCGTAGGTGAGCCGGCCGATCATCAGCGCGTGGCGCACGCCCTCCATCAGGTTGGAGTTGTCGTTCGACGCCGAGCCGTCGACGCCGAGCCCGACCGGGCTGCCGGCGGCCTCCAGCTCCTTGGTGCGGCACTGGCCGGAGGCGAGCACCATGTTGGAGGTCGGGCAATGGCAGACGCCCACCCCATGGCGGCCGAGCCGCCTCACTTCGTCGTCGTTGAAGTGGATACCGTGGGCGAGCCAGACGCGGTCGTTGAGCCAGCCGCATTCCTCCAGGTAGTCCACCGGCCGGCATTCGAAGTGCGCCAGGCAGTATTCGTTCTCATCGCGCGTCTCGCCGAGATGGGTGTGCAGGCGGCAGCTGTGCTTCTCGGCAAGCGCGACGCTGTCGACCATCAGCCGCTTGGTCACCGTGAAGGGGGCGCACGGCGCCAGCGCCACCTGAAGCATCGCCCCCTCGCCGGCGTCGTGATAGCGGTCGAGCACCCGCTCGCAGTCGGCAAGGATCGTGTCCTCGTCCTGCACCACGCTGTCCGGCGGCAGGCCGCCGTCCTTTTCGGACAAATTCATCGAGCCGCGGTTGAGCGTCATGCGGATGCCGACCCGCGCCGCCTCTTCGGCCTGGATGTCCATGGCGTCGTCGAGGCCGACGGGGAACAGATACTGGTGGTCCGAGGCGCAGGTGCAGCCCGACAGCATGAGTTCGGTCAGCGCCAGCCGGGTTGCCAGGCGGAAGGCATCCGGCTTCACGTTCTTCGCCCAGATCGGATAGAGCGCCTTCAGCCAGGGAAACAGCTCCTTGTTGATCGCCGCCGGATGGGCGCGGGTGAGCGTCTGGAAGAAGTGGTGGTGGGTGTTGATGAGGCCCGGAATGACCACATGGCGGCCGGCATCGAAGACCTGATCGACCGGCGCCGCCGGCTCCCCGCCCGCCGGCACCAGCTCGACGATCCTGCCGCCTTCGACGACGAGCCCGCCGGCGGCGTTCTCCGCCAGAATGGCCAGGGGTTCTCTGATCCACAGACGCATCGTCTCACCGCTCCATCGCCAGGCTGATCCCGAACAGAACAAAGACCGTGCCAGCCACCCGGCCGATTGCCGCGCGCGCCGGCCGGTAGACCCGCGTCATCCATGGCATCGAGGCGAAGAACGCCAGCGGCAGATACCAGCAACAGGAAATCGCCAAGAGAGCCACGAACGCCTCGAGCCCCAGCGTCAGTTCGTGGCCGGGCGGCAAGGCGACGGCGAACAGCGAGGTAGCGACGGCCGCCGATTTGGGATTGGACAGCGTCGTCGCCAGCCCCGTGCGGTAGGCGGAAAGGACGCTGTTCCTGTGCGGCGCGTCGAGGGCGGCGCCGGCGCCGCGGACCATGTGGACGCCGGCCCAGACGAGATAGGCCGCGCCAGCGATCCTGATTGCCACGCCGGCGAAGGGCAACACCGCGAACAGCGCCTTCAGCCCAAACAACCCCGTCGCGATCCAGAAGGCGGTACCGGTGAGCGAACCGAGCGCGGTGAGCACCGCCGCCCGGCGGCCGCGCATGGCGGCGGCGTAGGTGATCGCCAGGAAGTTCGGCCCCGGCAGAATCACCGCCAGCGCCCACACCGCCACCACCGGCGCGAGGACCGCGAGCCCGTCGGCGGTCACGATGCGGCCACCGCCGTCGCCTCGACCTCGACCAGGAATTCCGGCCGCGTGAAGCCCGAGACGATGGTGAGCGTCGAAGCCGGCGGCGGATCGCCGACGAAGCGGTCGCGCACCGCCATGTAGTCGCGCATGTGCTCGCGCCGGGTGACGAAGGCGTTGAGCCGCACGATGTCGCCCATGCCGAGCCCCGCCTCGGCGAGGATAGCGGCGATGGCGCGGAAGCAGAGCTCCGCCTGGGCCGCGACCGTGTCCGGCACGGTGTCGTCGATCCCGATGCCAAGCTGCCCCGAGCAGAACACCATGCGGCCGGGCGCCGCCACCGCCATGCCATGGCTATAGTGGCCGAATGGCGCACGGACACTGGCGGGGTTGAGCGGCTGTGCCATTTCTAGCCCTCGCGAGAGGAATTCGGCCGACGCTACGATTGCCGGGCGCCGCCTGACAAGAGCCGGACGCGCGGAGGATAAGGTCAGACACTGCCGCTTTCTTGTGCAGGTGGCTTGGCCTAGAGTGGCGCGCGCGCGGCGGCCGGCGCCACAGGCTGCCGCATGGGCAACGCCACCGCATGCGGCCGGTGGCATACGTCTTGCGATGTTTTGGTTGGCCGCGTTTGCCGCGAGCGAAGGCAGGCCCCCGGCCGATCAGGACAAGGGAACGGAATGGATGGCGTGGCATCGCGCGAGCGGCCATGCCGACGAAAGGCGGAGAAGGGGAAATGAGCACTCTGAAACACTTGAGCCTCGGCCTGGCGCTCGGCGCCGGCCTGGTGGCGCTGGCCAGCCCGGCGCTCGCCCTCGACGAGGTTTCGTTCGGCACCAACTGGCTGGCCGAGGCCGAGCACGGCGGTTTCTACCAGTCCGTCGCCGACGGCACCTACGAGAAGTACGGCCTCAAGGTCACCATCGTGCAAGGCGGCCCGCAGGCCTCCAACCAGGCCCTGCTGCTCGGCGACAAGATCCAGTTCTACATGGGCGGCATGCTCGGCGCCTACAACGCCATCGACCAGGGCGTTCCGGTTGAGGAAGTCGCCGCCATGTTCCAGAAGGACCCGCAGGTCCTCATCGCCCATCCCGACGTCGGCGTGGAGAAGTTCGCCGATCTCGCCAAGTTGCCGACCATCTTCATGGGCAAGGACGGCTTCACCACCTATTTCCAGTGGATGAAGCAGGCCTACACGGGCTTCCGCGACGACCAGTACAAGCCCTACACCTTCAACCCGCAGCCCTTCCTCGCCGACAAGATGTCGGCGCAGCAGGGCTATCTGACCTCCGAGCCCTTCGAGATCGAGAAGCAGGGCGGCTTCAAGCCGCTGGTCTTCCTGCTGGCCGACGCCGGCTACGGCGACTATTCGACCACGATCGAGGCCAAGCAGGACTACGTCGCCAAGAACCCGGACATCGTGCAGCGCTTCGTCGATGCCTCGATCATCGGCTGGTACAACTATCTCTACGGCGACAACACCGCCGCCAACGCGCTGATCAAGAAAGACAATCCGGACATGACCGACGATCAGATCGCCTACTCCATCGCCAAGATGAAGGAGTACGGCATCGTCGATTCCGGCGACTCGCTGACCCAGGGTATCGGCTGCATGACTGGCACCCGCTGGCAGGATTTCTACGACACCATCGTCAAGGCCGGCGTGATCAAGGCCAACATCCCCATCAAGCAGGCCTACACGACCCAGTTCGTCTGCAAGAAGGTGGGCATGGACCTGAAGAAGTAGTCGACGATCCCCGGCCGCGGGGCAGCACCCGGCCGGCAGGAGAAGACGGATGGCGGAGCCGCGGCTCCGCCATCGCCATTGGACAGCATGACGGACATCGACCGTCGGCGCCGGCGTCCTGGCGTTAAACGGAGCAGACCCTTGAATACCAATGTGATGCCGAGCGACATGCAGCCGTCCGCCCCACGCCGCGGCAGCCGGCCCCTGGTGTCGCTCGACGGCGTCTCCAAGACGTTCTCCAACGGCACCGTCGCCCTGCAGAACATGTCGCTGGATATCGGCCAGGGCGAGTTCGTCAGCCTTCTCGGCCCCTCCGGCTGCGGCAAGTCGACCGTGCTGAGGATGATCGCCGGCCTCGGCGACACCACGGCCGGCGCAATCGACTGGCCGTCGGCGGATCGCTACGACGCCGAGGGCCACCCGCAGAAGGAGATCGGCTTCGTCTTCCAGGAGCCGACGCTGATGCCCTGGGCCACGGTCTACGGCAACGTCTGGCTGCCGCTCCGCCTGCAGCGCGTCTCGAAGACGCAAGCGCGCGATCGCGTCATGGAAGCGTTGCACATGGTCGGCCTCGAAAAGTTCGCCGATTCCTATCCGCGCGAGCTGTCGGGCGGCATGAAGATGCGCGTTTCCATCGCCCGCGCGCTCATCACCAAGCCCAAGCTCTTGCTGATGGACGAGCCGTTTGCCGCGCTCGACGAGATCACCCGCTTCAAGCTCAACAACGACCTGCTCCACCTCTGGCAGACGTTCGGCTGGACGGTGATCTTCGTCACCCACTCGGTGTTCGAATCTGTCTATCTGTCCAGCCGCATCGTGGTCATGGCGGCGCGGCCGGGGCGCGTCGTCCAGGACATCCCGATCGACGCCGCCTATCCGCGCGAGGAGGAGTTCCGCACCTCCGCCGTCTACAACGACTACTGCCGGCGCACCTCGCAGGCCCTGCACAACGCAATCGAAGCGACCCACTGAGTTCGATGACGACACTGGAAGCCGAAAAGCCCGATCTGGCCGGCGCCCCTTTTCATCAGGGCGAGGACGAAGCGCCGCGGCCGCCGCCGGCGCAGAGCCTCGGCGAGCGCGTCGCGCGCATCGCCGTTCCCGTCGGCATGCTCGTCCTGCTGCTCATCGTCTGGCAGGTCTACGTCGACGCCGCCAACGTGCCGCACTACATCCTGCCAAGCCCGTTGCGCATCGCCGAAGCCTTCGGCACCGACTATCCGATCCTGCTGCCCGCCCTGATGGTGACCCTCAAGATCACCTTCTCGGCGCTGGCCATCGCGCTGGTCGGCGGCGTCGCGCTCGCCATCCTCATGGCTCAGTCGAAGTGGATCGAGCTGGCGCTCTACCCCTATGCCGTCATCCTGCAGGTGACGCCGATCGTCGCCATCGCGCCGCTGATCCTGATCTACACGCCCAACACCCAGACGGCGCTGCTCATCTGCGCCTGGCTCGTCGCCTTCTTCCCGGTGCTCTCCAACACCACGCAGGGGCTGCGCTCGACCGACCACAACCTGCTCAACCTGTTCGAGCTCTACGGCGCCAGCCGCTGGCAGACGCTCCTCCACCTGAAGCTGCCCAATGCGCTGCCCTATTTCCTCGCGGGACTGAGGATCGCCGGCGGCCTGGCGCTGATTGCCGCGGTCGTCGCCGAATTCGCCGCGGGCTCCGCCGGCGCCGGTTCGGGCCTCGCCTTCCGCCTGCTCGAAGCCCAGTTCCGGCTGAACATCCCGCGCCTGTTCGCGGCGCTTCTGCTGCTTTCCTTCACCGGCGTGCTGATCTTCTTCGCCACCAGCCTGATCTCCCACCTGCTCCTCCGCAAGTGGCACGAGAGCGCCGTGCGCCGCGAGAACTAGGGAAACGCGACGGGGGGCGCGACATGGCAAAGGGTTTCGCCAAGGTTCCGAAAGAGGCGCGCTACGTGCTCGCCAATGCGACGCTGCCGGCGGTGCTCGCCGACGGCTTCGCCGGTTCGCTGGATGAGGACGGTCTCATCGCCGCCGACATCACTATCCGCAATGGCTTGATCGAACGCATCGATCCGCCCGGCCGCCGTACCAAGCTGCCGAGGCTCGATCTCGACCGCGGCATGGTGTGGCCGTGCTTCGTCGACATGCACACCCACCTCGACAAGGGCCACATCTGGCCGCGCCGCCGCAACCCGGACGGCACCTTCGGCAGTGCTCTGGAGGCGGTGAAGATCGACCGCGAGATGCACTGGCGGCCGCACGATCTCGAGCGGCGCATGGATTTCGCCCTGCGCGCCGCCTATGCCCACGGCACGGCACTCATCCGCACCCACCTCGATTCCGCCAACGGTCAACACCGCGAGAGCTGGCCAACCTTCGCCCGCATGCGCGACAAGTGGGCGGGGCGGGTTGAACTACAGGCCGTGTCGCTGGCCGGCGGCGAACACGTCTTCGATGACGCCTTCGTCGCCGAACTGGTCGCCCTGCTCAAGGGCTACGGCGGCATTCTCGGCGGCGCCTTCGCCGCGCCGCGCGACACCCGCCGCAACATCGAGGCGGTCGTCAGGATCGCGCGCGACAACGAACTGGACCTCGACCTCCACATCGACGAGACGGAAGACCCGGAGAGCCGATGCCTGCGCTATCTGGCCGAGGCCGTCATCGAACTCGGCTTCACGGGAAAGGTCAACGCCGGCCACTGCTGCTCGATCGCCCGTCAGATGACCGACGAGGCCGACGAGACTCTCGATCTGGTCGCCAGGGCGGGCATCAGCATCGTCTCGCTGCCCATGTGCAACATGTACCTGCAGGATCGTCACCGCGCCGACGACGCCGATCTCGCCGGCCCGGCCCGTACGCCGCGCTGGCGCGGCATCACGCTGCTGCACGAGATGGCCGCCCGCGGCGTCCCCGTCGCCGTTGCCTCCGACAACACCCGCGACCCCTTCTATGCCTATGGCGACCTCGACATGGTCGAGGTCTTCCGCGAGGCGGTGCGCATCGCCCATTTCGACCACCCGTTCGGCCGCTGGCCGGCCGCGGTCGCCCGCGGCGCGGCAGAAACCGTCGGCCGCCCGGATCGCGGCGTCATCGCCGCCGGCCTCCCCGCCGACCTGGTGCTCTTCCGCGCCCGCAGCTTCACCGAGCTGCTTGCCCGCCCGCAGGCTGACCGCACGGTGCTGCGCGCCGGCAAGCCCATTGACCGCACGCTTCCCGATTACCGGGAACTCGACGACATCATGGTGACAGCATGAGTGCCTACGACATCGCCGCGCTCAAGAAGGAGCTGGATAGCATCAAGGTCGAGGACCACCCGGCCATCGTCAAGCAGAAGAGCCGCGACTTCTACTGGTACTCGCCGGTGCTCAAGCGCCAGCTCGACGCCGTCACCGGCGACCTCATCGTCTCGCCGAAGAGCGAGGCCGAGGTGGTGCAGGTGCTCAAGGCCTGCTACGCCCTCGGCATCCCCGTTACCCCACGTGGCACCGGCACCGGCAATTACGGCCAGGCCATGCCGCTGTCGGGCGGCGTCGTGCTCAGCCTCGCCGACATGAACGCGGTCAAGGCGATCGCTCCCGGCCGCGTCGTCACCGAAGCCGGCGCGGTCATCGCCAAGGTCGACCGGGAGACCCGCGCCGACAGCCGCCAGGAGGTCCGCATCCATCCCTCGACCGCCGCCACCGCGACGCTGGCCGGCTTCATCGCCGGCGGCTCCGGCGGCATCGGCTCGATCAACTGGGGCGGCCTGCGCAACATCGGCAACGTACTCGGCATGCGCATCGTCACCATGGAGGCCGAGCCGCGCGTGCTCTCGCTCGACGGCTGGGACCTGCTCAAGGTGATGCACGCTTACGGCACTAACGGCATCATCACCGAGGTCGAGGTGCCGCTCGACGCCGCCCACGACTGGATCGACGTCATCGTCGGCTATGACGACTACATGGACGCGGTGCGCTTCGCCGATCTTCTCGGCAACGAGGACGGGCTGCTGTTCAAGGAGATCGCGGTGGTCGCCGCGCCGGTGCCGCACGACTATTTCCTGCGCCACCAGAAGTTCTTCCGCGGCGAGCACTCCGTCGTCCTGCTCATGGTCGCACCGCAGTCGCTCTCCCCCTTCCTGGCGCTGGCGAAGCGCGAGAAGGCCGAGATCCTGTTCCGCGCCGACACCGCGACGGACGCCGAAAAGAAGGGCCTGCCGCCGGCCTATGAGCTTGCCTGGAACCACACGACGCTGCGCGCGCTGCGCGTCGATCCGTCGATCACCTACCTGCAGGCGCAGCACCGCTTCCCCGATCATCTGAAGTCGATCGAGACGCTGACCCGGCTTCTCGGCGACGAGGTGCCCGACCATCTTGAGTTCGTCCGCTTTGACGGCAAGGTCTCGGCCGCCGGGTTGCCGCTGGTGCGCTACACCAGCGACGCCCGCCTCGACGAGCTCGTCCGCATCCACGAGGATAACGGCGTCGCCATCTTCAATCCGCACCGCTACACGCTGGAGGAAGGCGGCATGAAGAAGACCGATGCGGTCCAGCTCGCCTTCAAGCAGCAGGCCGACCCCAAGGGCCTGCTCAATCCCGGCAAGATGATCGCCTGGGAGAACCCGGACTTCGACCTTAACTCCGACAAGGTCTATCTCTTCCCCGGGCTCCAGCAGACGGCGCCGGAATGAGGCGGCGATGCTGGCCCTCGATTCCCGCGCCTTCCTGCTCTGGCTGGTGCCAACCCTCTTCGCCGTCCACAACCTCGAAGAGGGCGCGCTGATGAAGCGCACTCTGCCGGCCACGCAGGCCGCCATGCCGGCGCGCCTCAAGCGCATCGTCGGCGTCTACACTTGGCGCCAGTTCGCCGCGCTCCTCGTCTTCATCACGCTCATTGCCTTCCTCATCGCCGCGTCGAGCGATCTCTCCACACCTGGAAGCGCCGCCGGCTACGCTTTGCTCGCCATCCAGGCGACCATGCTCATCAACGTCGTCTCGCACGTCGGCGCCGCGGTGGTGCTCAGCGGCTACTCGCCGGGCCTGGTGACGGCGGTCCTCGTCAACCTGCCCTTCTCCCTCTGGCTGCTCCACGCCGCTGCGGCCGGGCAATGGTATTCGCATGCCGCGCTGCTCTGGCTCGTTCCGCTGGCGCTGGTGCTGCACGGCCCGGTGCTTCTCGGCCTGCTCAGGGCCGCTTCCCGCTTGCCCTTCGAGTGAGACCGCTTTCCATGCGCACGCTTGTCCTCTTCGCCCACCCGGTCGAGACCAGCTTCGCCGCGTCGGCCCATCGCACCATCGTCGAGTCGCTCAAGGCCGCCGGCCACGAGGTCGACGATTGCGACCTCTACGCCGAGGGCTTCGATCCGGTACTCTCGCGCGCGGAGCGGCTGAACTACCACGACACCGAAGTGTGCACTCAGCCGGTTCAGCCCTATGTCGATCGCCTGCGCGCGGCCGAAGCGCTGGTGCTGAACTTCCCGGTGTGGAATTATGGCTATCCGGCCATCCTCAAGGGCTTCTTCGACCGCGTCTTCCTGCCCGGCGTCTCCTTCAAGCTCGCCAACGGGCGCACCTGGCCGAATCTCCACAACATCCGCAAGCTCGCCGCGGTGGTCACCTATGGCGGCGACCGCTGGCGCACGATGCTGATGGGCGATCCGCCCAGAAAGGTGGTCACCCGCGCCGTGCGCGCCGTCTGCCATCCGCTGGCCAAGGTCCGCTACATCGCCCTCCACGACATGAACCGCAACAGCCAGCCGGTCTGCGCCGCCTTTCTCGAGCGGGTCTCGCGCGAAATGCGGAGGTTCTGAGCGGTTCCCGCCAGTTGCGGTTGTCCGGCAGTCGTCATACAGATTTCATGTTCATTGGTTAGGTCGCTAAATTCATGGGGTTCGATCATCGCCGCACTGTCACGCACAGGCTCGCCCAGGCGGCTCACGCCTATCGGGTGCGGGCAGGCAGTCAGTTGTCGCGCATCAACCTCCATTCCGGCCAGGAGACCCTGCTCAAGGCGCTGGCCACCGCCGACGGCATGTCGATGAGCGACCTTGCCGCCACGCTCGGCGTGCAACCGCCGACGGTCACCAAGATGATCAGCCGGCTTGCCGCCCAGGACTATGTCGAACGCCGCGCTGCCCCCGGCGACGGCCGCCAGGCCCAGGTGTTCCTCACCGAGCGCGGCCGCGACGTCATCGGCCAGATCGACAAGCTGTGGAAGCGCATCGAGAAGACGGCGCTGACCGGCGTCGATGACAAGGACCGCAAGCGCCTGCGCAAGCTCCTGCGCCAGGTCGAGCGCAATCTCGGCGCCGTCCGCGAAGACCAGACGGCCGACAGCGACGACGAGAGCGAAGAGGCCGCCGGCGCGGGTTGAGCCGGCAACGCCTGCCGGCAATTGCCTCCACCCCCGGCGCCGCACTACCATCCGGTATCCAGGATCGAGCCGGCGGGTTTCGCGTGGCAATCACCTTCGACGTTTCCGGCCGCATCGCGGGCGCAGATGGCGTCAGCGAAGCGTTGGTAATCGACCGTGACTTCGCTCGGTCCCGGCCCGTGCCGCGGCGTAACAGGCACGCATGGCTTGACACCGCTCCGGCCCGGCCAGGTGCCGCGCATCGGGGCGCGCGCTCCTTATGAATCCGCAAATCTGATCCACGCCGGGCGGCTCCAGCCAGCCCTCGCGCACGCCCTTTTGCATGCTGAAGCAATCGGCCTGGGCTTCATTCGGTCCGAGCTGCACATGGCCGCATTCGTGAGCATAAATGTAATACTGAACGGCCGGCGCGACAGTCGCGAGCTTCTTGGGATTGAGAACGATGAAGCTTTGAAAGGCCTCGCCATAATCGGGCAGATACGGATTGAGAACAGTTGGCAGGTGAAGGCAACTTATCTGCCGCGCGGCCAGTCTCAAGGCGTCAGCCGGCACAATCGCCTTGGCACCCAGCAGAGACCAGCGTGCATAGAATTGCGGCGTAACCGTCGAAGAGCCGTCGGCCTTGGGACCGGCTGCCTGCTGCACGCCAAGCGCCTCCAGCGCAATGGCCGACCAACTGCCGCCAGAGATCGCGAGGGCAACTCCAACCCCCACAGACAGCCACGACTTGCGCAGGCGCAAATCTGCCTCCAGTAAGTGCGGGATGACAGGACCACGCGCCGGCGGTGGGTCGATACCCGAGGGGGCGCTCAGAACTTTTTGTTCAACGAAACCACTGCCCCGCCGCCTCGTACATCTGCACTCTGCCTATAGAACCCGCTCAGGGCCACGTCGGTCTTGTCGGCGCGGCTGAAGTCGACGCCCGCCTCGCCGCCCAGGAACACCTTGCTTTCGGACAACGTCGCGGCGGCGGTCGTCGTCGTCGCTGCGATCGTGTGCTGGAGCCCGACGTAATCGTCCAGCGTGGCCCCGATATAGGGCGACACGAGCCAATCGCCCTTGGGCACCGTGCCG
This sequence comes from uncultured Alphaproteobacteria bacterium, assembly GCA_963782045.1. Lineage (GTDB taxonomy): Bacteria > Pseudomonadota > Alphaproteobacteria > Rhizobiales > Kaistiaceae > CAVSRC01. Next base: position 40,521 of record CAWAIR010000016.1, on the reverse strand, counting down.
GTAAGCTTCACTTCGGCGCCGAGCACGCCGGTATGAAAGTCCTCCTCGCCGAACAACGTGCCGGCGCTGTCGGTGAAGCCGTCGGCCTTGCCCTGCCGGTAACCGGCGTGCCCACTCACATCGAGGCTGAGGGCGTAGCCGGCGGCCTCGGGGTCGACGAGCGCGTAGACGTGACCGAGGACGATGTCACTATGGAAGCCGCCGATCGAGTATTTACCGCTTCCGCCACTTGCATTGGTGGTCAGGTGCCCGGAACCGATGTCCCCTCCCACCAGACCGGTTGCGTAGGTACGTCCCAGGCGATAACCGGCGCCGAGCAACAAGGTGACGTCATCGGTCGTGTTCGTGCCAGTGTTCGAGGCGTAGTTCGTTTGCCGCCGATTGTAGTGCATGAAGGCGCCGACCACGAAGCTCTGGTTCGGCCCAAGACCGAGCATGGACGTGGCGTCGAAGAGGTCGTGCAGATCGAAGCCGCCGGTCGTCGTGTCACTGCCGAGACCGGCAGTGGTGGCCCCGGCAGACGTCACGGTACCCCCGCTGTCATGCCGGACAGAGCCGACCAAACCGCCGCCAATCTGGTTGTTGTTCCATGGATCGGCCATGCCCAAATACCCCGCGCCCGGCCCAAGGCCGCGCATAATGCCGCCCATTACAGCCTCGGCAATATGATCATCATCATTCCTGTCGTCGTTTGCGAGCGGGTCAAACGCTTTCCAATATTCATCCGCGGGCGTGCCACCAGCCCCACAGTAGCGTGGGCTGGACCGAATTTCCGTAGGAGGAGAAGTCGGCTTCACGCAGTAGTCTGGTGGAGAGGGCGAATAGCCGGCCGGACAGCAGAGGTCCGCAAGCGCCTCGCTCGGCTGAAACAGCCCCATGAATGCGAAGATGACCAAAGCCGCACAACACGCGAGCGCCGCGCCCGCTACTTGGCGAAAAAGACGTACAGGTCCCGTATAGTTCCAAGCATCGCCGACCCCCATCCCTCGTCGTCCGCGATCGCCGGCCTCGTCATTTGCTCGTATTGAAGCGCGGGTCCGTCAGAAGCTGCAAAGCTAGCGTGTGCCCCGCAATTTCACAATCGATCCGTCGGTAGTGCACCGACTTTTTCGCCCGTGTGGTATCGCTGCAGACACCGACACCGCCAGTGAGCCGGGCGGCGCGGATGGGGCTCGCGGGTCATCCGAGTTGGCCCCAAGTAGCGGGGGCGGATCACCAACATGGCCTATCGATCGCGCCGCGATTTGGGATTGCGGCAGTCGTCCATCGCCACGCCGCTGACCCCGGAAGAGACCGCCGTGCGCGTGCGCGGCATCGCGCTCATCCTCGCTGCCGTCTTCTGCTTCGCCCTGCTCGACGCCACGGCGAAGTACCTTTCCCATGTGATTCCCGCCTTGGAGACGGCCTGGTTCCGCTACTTCGTCAACTTCGCCCTTGCCGTTGCCTTCTTCCGGCCCTGGCGCAACTGGACGGACTACGCCACCCGCCGGCCGCTGCTCCAGCTCGTGCGCGCCCTGCTGCTGCTCAGTGCCACCCTGTTCAGCTTCGCCGCCCTCCGCTACCTGCCGCTGGCGGTCACCAGCTCCGTCCAGTTCGCCGGGCCGCTGCTCGCCACGGCGCTGGCCGGGCCGATCCTCGGCGAATGGCCGGGCCTGCGGCGCTGGGCGGCGGTCGTCGTCGGCTTCCTCGGTGTGCTCGTGATCATCCAGCCGGGTTCCTCGGCCTTCGATCCGGCGACCCTGCTCTCGGTCGGCTCGGCCTTCTGCTACGCCTTCTATTCGCTGACCACCCGCACGCTGTCGGCGACCGACAGCTCCTCGGGCCTGGCGATCTATGCCGCCGGCGTCGCCGCCCTGGTGCTGACGCCGGCGCTGCCGGTGGTCGCCGTGATGCCGCCGGGCGGGCTGGTCGCCCTCCTGCTCGTCCTTACCGGCGTCTTCGGCGGCATCGGCCACTGGCTGCTGATCCTCGCCCATCGCGATGCACCGCCCACCGTGCTGGCGCCCTTCAACTACACCCAGCTCATCTGGGCGCTTGCGCTCGGCTACCTGCTGTTCGGCGACGTTCCCGGCCACGCCACCCTGGTCGGCGCCGCCATGATCGTCGCGAGCGGCCTCTACGCCCTCTACCGCGAACGCATCCGCCGCGATCGCTGACTTGCGATTGCGCCGTCGCGGGATAGACTCCGCATCCCACCGTGCGGAGATATCCATTGGACAAGATCGACGTGATTGTCGCCGGCAACCTGCCGGCGAAGACGCAAGGATCGCTCGCCGACGCCTTCGCGGTTCACCCGTTGAGCCACGGCCAGAGCGTTCCGCCCGAGGAGGCGGCAAGCATCCGCGGCATCGCCCGCGGCGGCCATTTTGCCATCGACGGCGCCTTCATCGCCGCCCTGCCGCGGCTCGAGATCATCGCCAATTTCGGCGTCGGCTATGACGGCATCGATCTTTCCGCCTGCGCCGACCGCGGCATTGTCGTCACCAACACGCCCGACGTGCTGACCGAGGAGGTCGCCGACACCGCGCTCGGCCTGCTCTTGATGACGGTGCGCGAGCTGTCCGCTGCCGAGCGCCACCTCCGCGCCGGCAGATGGGCAAGCGACGGTTCCTACCCGCTGACCCGCGCCACGCTGCGCGACCGCACGGTGGGCATCATTGGCCTCGGGCGCATCGGCATCGCCGTCGCCCGCCGGCTCGACGCCATGCAGGTACCGGTCGTCTACCACAACCGTAACCCCCGCGCCGACCTGCCCTACCGGCACTACGCCGATCTCGCCGGCATGGCGACCGAGGTCGACACGCTGGTGAGCGTGCTGCCCGGCGGCGCCCATACGGAGAAGATCATCGACGCCGCCATCCTCGAGGCGCTTGGGCCGCGCGGCATCCTCATCAATATCGGGCGCGGCAGCGTCGTCGACGAGGCGGCGCTGATCGCCGCGCTCAGGGATGGCACGATCATGGCCGCCGGCCTCGACGTCTTCGCCAAAGAGCCCAACGTACCGGCGGAGCTGATGGCGCTCGACAATGCCGTCCTGCTGCCCCATGTCGGCTCGGCGTCGGTCTATACCCGCGACGCCATGGGCCAGCTCTGCGTCGACAACCTCACGAGCTGGTTCTCCTTGGGTCGGCCAATCACGCCGGTGCCCGAGACGCCGTGGCTGAGCGAATAGCGAGTAGGGAGTAGCGAATAGAAAAGGTGTGAAAGGCGGCGCACGAGACCGCTGCGCCACTCACTATTCACTATTCACTATTCACAATTCACTATTCGCTATTCACCATTCGCCTACTTCACCCACGTCCCGCCGAGTTCGTCCTCGATGTGGACGCGGATGATCTCCTCGAAGCTGGTCTCGGCATGGAAGCCGAGCGCGATAGCGCGCTCCGGCGCGAAGTTGCGCGGCCAGCCGGCGACGATCGCCATGATCGCCGGGTCCGGCTCGTGGCGGATGCGCTTGGCCACCGCATCGCCGGCGACCCTGCGCAGCGCCGCGATCTGCCCGCCCACCGTCACCGACACGCCGGGCATGGACAGGCTGCGCCGCGCCCCCAGTCGCTCGCCGTCGAGCCCGGCGGCATGGATGAGGAAACCGACCGCCGAGCGCGGGCTCGCATGCCAATGGCGCACATCCTCGCCGACTGGCAGGATCGCCTCGTGGCCGGCGAGCGGTTCGCGGATGATGCCCGAGAAGAAGCCCGAGGCCGCCTTGTTGGGCTTGCCCGGCCGCACGCAGATGGTCGGCAGGCGGATGCCGATGCCGTCCATGAAGCCCCGGCGCGTGTAGTCGGAAAGCAGAAGCTCGTCGATCGCCTTCTGGGTGCCGTAGGAGGTGAGCGGCGTCGAAAAGAATTCGTCGCCGATCGCTTCCGGGAAGGGCGCCCCGAAGACGGCGATCGACGAGGTGAACACGACGCGCGGGGCGTAACCGTCGCCGACCTTGCGGATCGCCTCGAAGAGCAGCCGCGTGCCGTCGAGGTTGACCCGGTAGCCCTTGTCGAAATCGGCCTCGGCCTCGCCCGAGACGATGGCCGCCAGATGAAAGATCACGTCCGGCCGCGACCGGACGAGGTCCTCCGCCACGCCGGGCTCGGCAAGGTCGGTGTCGCGGGTGTCGACGCGAAAGGGAACGCCGGTCGGCAGCGCCGGCTCCACCCAGTCGATCAGCGTGAGCCGGTCGATGGCCTTGCCGGCAAGGCCGGCATCGGCGATCAGCCGCTTCACCAGCTTGGCGCCGACCATGCCGGCGGCACCGATAACGAGGATTTGCATCGAGCCTTGATCCTATGTCGACCATCCACCGTCGATGACGTGGATCTGTCCGGTGGTGTAGGCGGATTCGTCAGAGGCCAGGTAGACCACCAGCGACGCGATCTCCTCAGGGTTGGCGACGCGCCCCATCGGCTGACGGGCGACGAAGGCCTGGCGGATTTCGTCGACCGTCTTGCCCTGTGCCTTCGCCTGATCGGCGATGCGCCCTTCGAGCGACGGAGACTGAACGGTACCGGGGCAGATGGCGTTGCAGCGGATGCCTTGCCGGACGAAATCGGTTGCCACCGCCTTGGTGAGCCCGATGACCGCCGCCTTCGAAGCCCCGTAGAGGTAGCGGTTGGGCGCGCCCACCACCGATGACGCAACCGATGACATGTTGACGATCGCGCCACCGCCCTTGTCCAGCATCCCCGGCAGGAAGGCGTGGATCATGCGGTGCATCGATTTGACGTTGAGGTCGAACGAGAAGTCCCAGTCCTCTTCCGAGGTGGTGAGCACCGTGCCGTGGTGGACGAAGCCGGCGCAATTGAACAGAATGTCCAGCGGCTCCAGCCTTGCGGCCAGCGCGCGCACCGCCTCGCTGTCGCGCACGTTGAGCACGGCGGTTTCGGCGACGCCGTGGTCCTTGAGATCGGCCAGCAGCTCACCCTTGATGTCGGTGGCGATCACGTGCGCGCCTTCCGCCGCGAAGCGGATGGCCGTGGCCCGGCCGATGCCAGCGCCGCAGGCCGTCAGCAGCGCGCGCTTGCCCTTCAGTCTGTCCATGCGTCCCGTCGTCTCCCGTCAGGTTCTGAAAGATTTCGAGCCGGTGCTTCTGCGCACCGGCCGCGTCGAAATTCGCGGGCGCCAGCCACGCCTCGAAGGCGGCCTTCACCCGGGGCCAGTCGCCGTCGGTCATCGCATACCATGCGGTGTCGCGGTTGCGCCCCTTGACGATCATGTGCTGGCGAAAGGTGCCCTCGTAGGTGAAGCCGAGGCGTTCCGCCGCCCGCCGCGAGGGCGCATTGAGCGCGTTGCACTTCCATTCGTAGCGCCGGTAGGCGAGGTCGTCGAAGACATGGCGCGCCATCAGATACTGCGCTTCCGTCGCCGCCGCCGTGCGCTGGAGGAGCGGCGCGTAGACGATGTTGCCCATCTCGATCACGCCCATCGCCGGGCGAATCTCCATCAGCGTCACGGTGCCGATCGCACGGCCGCTCCCCCGGTCGACCACCGCATAGGCGAACGGGTCGGCGGCCGCGGCGCGGTCCCTCGCCCAGCGCATGAAGGAGGCTGCGTCGGCGAAGGGACCGTTGCCCATGTAGACCCACAGATCGTCGTGACCGGCCACCGCCTGCCACAGCGATTCGCCATGACGGCCGCCGTCGAACCGCTCGATCCGGCAGAAGCGGCCGTCGAACGTGACCGCCTCGGGGCGCGCCGCCGGCGGGTTGTCGACCGCCGCGCCGATCGGCAGGCCGTTGACCGTGTCTGTCATCGCGCCCCCTCACCGGCGTCGGCGGCGAACAGCCGGTCGAGTTCGCCGCCCGGCACCGCCTCGTCGAAGGCGGCGAAGCTGCCGGTCTCGGCGAGGCCGCGGGCCGCGCGCATGAAGCCGGTCCAGGCCGCTCGCGCCATCAGCCCGCCGACGCTGATGCGGCGGACGCCGAGCGCGGCGAGTTGGCCGACGGTCAGGCCGTTGAGATTGCGGGCAAGCACGTTGACCGCCTTCGGCGCCACCGCCTCGACGATCGCCGAGATGTCCTCGATCGTCTGCACCCCCGGCGCATAGAGGCAGTCCGCACCGACCTCGGCGAAGGCGATGAGCCGCCGGATCGCCTCGTCCAGCGGATCGGGATGGCCGGTGAGGAAACACTCCGCCCGCGCCACCAGGAGAACGTTCTCGCCGCTGGCATCGATGGCCGCGCGCGCCGCGGCGACGCGCTCGACGGCGAGCGCAAAATCGAAAAGCGGCGCGCCGCCGTCGCCGGTCGCGTCCTCGATCGACAGGCCGGCGACCCCGGTCCCGATGCAACGGCCGACGTTCTCCGCCACACGGTCCGGGCGGCGGGCGAAACCGTTGCCGAAATCGGCGTTGACCGGCAGGTCGGTCGCCGCGACCAGGCCGCTGATATGGTCGAGCATCACGTCGAGCGGCACCTCGCCGTCGGCCCGGCCGAGGCTCCAGGCCGCGCCGGCGCTGGTGGTGGCCAAGGCCCGGTAGCCGAGGCGCGAGCAATAGCGCGCCGACCCCACGTCCCATGGATTGGGCAGCACGAAGCAGCCGCTGTCGTGCAGCGCGCGGAATGTCGTCCGTCGTTCGGCAACCGTCGCCACAGGCGCTCCTTCCTCCCGTCGCCGCCCGCAGCCCTGGCGCAAACAGGTTTGATTTCCTCAAATTTATGCGCCTAATCTCGCGGCCAAATCAACGACCCCCAAACGAGGAAACGCCGTGCTTCACACCATCGCCGGCTTCGACCGCATCGGCGAGGAGAATGCCTTCGCCGTGCTCGCCCACGCCACACAACTTGCGGCCGCGGGCAAGGACATCATCAACCTCGGCATCGGCCAGCCCGATTTCCGCACCCCCGATCACATTGTCGAGGCGGCGGTAAAGGCGCTCCGCGACGGCCATCACGGCTACACGCCGGCGACCGGCATCCTGCCGCTGCGCGAGGCGGTCGCCGCCGACATCGATCGCCGCCTCGGCGTGAACGTGTCGCCCGGCCAGGTGATCATCGTGCCCGGCGGCAAGGTCACCATGTTCGCCGCCATCCTCATGTTCGGCGAGCCCGGCGCCGACATCCTCTATCCCGATCCCGGCTTCCCCATCTATCGCTCGATGATCGAGTTCACCGGCGCCCGCCCCGTTCCTGTCCCGATCCGCGAGGAGAACGGCTTCGCCTTCTCGGCTGAGGAGACGCTTGCCCTCATCACGCCGCAGACCCGGCTGATGATCCTCAATTCGCCGGCGAACCCGACCGGCGGCGTCACGCCGAAGCCGGAGATCGACGCGCTGGTGAAGGGGCTCGCGCGCTTTCCCGACGTCGCCATCCTCTCCGACGAGATCTACGGCCAGATGACCTATGACGGCCTCGCCCACGTCTCGCTGTTGACCTACCCGGAGATCCGCGACCGGCTCATCCTGCTCGACGGCTGGTCGAAGACCTACGCCATGACCGGCTGGCGCATGGGCTATTCGGTCTGGCCGCAGCCGCTCTACGACCATGTCCGCAAGCTCGCGGTGAACGCCTGGTCCTGCGTCAACGCGGCCGCGCAATATGCCGGATTGGCGGCGCTCACCGGCCCGCAGGATTCGGTTGCCGCCATGGTCGCCGAATTCGACAAGCGGCGCCGGATCGTGGTCGACGGCCTGAACGCGTTGCCGGGCGTCGCCTGCGCCACGCCCAAGGGCGCCTTCTATGCCTTCCCCAACGTCTCGAAGACCGGCTTCAAGGCCAAGAAGCTGGCCACCGCGCTGCTCGAGGAGGCCGGCGTCGCCACCATCGGCGGCCCCGATTTCGGCATCCTCGGCGAGGGCTACCTGCGCCTGTCCTATGCCAATTCGGCGGAGAACATCGAACGCGCCATCGATCGTATCCGGGCGTTCCTCGGAAAGAACACCTGAGGCTTCACTGCCCGGCCACCTCGGCGACGAAGGCCGCAAGGTCCTTGCGCATGGGCGAGCCGGGCTCGCTCAGTCCGCGGAACGTCGCGATGTGGTCGCTGCCCGGATAGGTGGCGACCGTCACCCGCCCGCCCATCGCGTTCACCGTCGCCGCCAACTGGCGGGTGAGCAGCGGGTTCACGACGTCGTCGGCCTTGACCGTCATCAGCAGCATGGGGGGCTCGGTGCCGTCGATGAAGGCGTTGGCGTCGGCGCTCGCGCGCGTCGCGGCCGGGAAGATCGCCGCGTAGGACGCCGGCAGGCTGCCGCTCATGTTGTAGGGGCCGGAGAGGAGCACGTAGCCGGCGACGGCGCCGGCGGGGACACCGGCGGCGGCGAGATACCCCTCGTCGGCGGCGAGCATCCCGGCATTGAAGGCGCCGGCCGAGTGGCCGCCGATGAACAGCGCATGGCGGCCGCCCATCGCGTTCAGCATCTGCCAGACATGGCCGACGGCCGCGGCGCAGTCCTCGACGAATTGCGGGAAGACCGCCTGCGGGTAGAGCCGGTAGTTTGGAACCGCCACGATCATGCCGGCGGCAGCGAGCGACGCCGCAGCCGCCTTGATGTCCGCCTTGCTGCCCTCGGTCCAGCCACCGCCGTGGAAGAACACCAGCACCGGCGCATTGCTCGCCCCGTCTGCCGGCTGGTAGAGATCGAGCGTCTGCTCAGGCAGATCGCCATAGGCAATGTCGGTGGTGACCGTTGCCGGCTGGGCGAGCGCGATGCCCGTCCCGAGAAGCAGCAGCAGAAGCGTTGACAGAATGCGCATGGTTCACGCCTCCGCCGGCGGCGCCTTCCCGGACTGCTTCTTTGGCGGCGCCGTTCCCTTCAACGTGACCAAAGAAATCGCCGCCGCAATGATACACCAGAGCGCGGCGAAGATCATCGCCGCCGAATAGGCCGACAGGAACGCGCCGACGACCGTGCCGTGCGCCGGATCGCCGGCCGCGGGGATGACGCCAAAGTGCGCCGACGACGGCGCCGTCCAGCCGAAGACGACTCCGCCGGTGGCGCCGAAGATGGCGATGGCGAAGACGCCGGAAAGCCGGCTTGCCGCATTGCTGATGCCCGACGCCGCGCCCGATTTGCCGTCCGGCACCGCGTTCATCACCGCGGTGGTGAGCGGCGATGCCGCCAGCGCCATGCCGACGCCGATCAGCACCACCGGCAGAACGACGCCGAGCCAGAGGTCCGGGATGACAAACGCGAATCCGAGCGCGCCGGCCCCGACCATCAGCGGCCCGGCCACCAGAAAGAAGCGCGGCCCGTAAGTGTCGGCGAGCGCGCCGGTGAAGCGTGAGAGAACGCCGATGATGAGGCCGAAGGGCAGCATGATGAGCCCGGTCGTGGCCGCGCTCAGCCCCCGCCGGTTGATGAGGTCGAAGGGCAACAGGAAGAGCACGCCCGTGAGCGCCCCGTAGAGGAACACGGTGACGATATTGACGCTGGTGAATATCTTCGAACGGAACAGCTCCGGCGGCGTGATCGGATTGGCTGCGCGGCGCTCCAGCATCACGTAGACGGCAAGTCCAATCAGCCCCGCCGCGATCGTCGCCGTGATCACCGCGGCGCTGACCTGGCCCTCCGCAATGGCGCTGAGGCCATAGGTGAGCGCGGCGAAGGCGAGCACCGCGATAAGCGCGCCCTGCCAGTCGATGCCGCCCTTTGCGCCCTCGTCGCGGCTTTCCGGCATGTAGCGCAAGGCCAGCCACAGGGCCACGACGGCGAGCGGCAGGTTGATCCAGAAGGCGGCGCGCCACGACAGGAGATCGATGAGGAAGCCGCCGATCGGCGGCCCGAGCGCCGTGGTCACGGCCGAGGCCGCGGCCCAGGTACCGATCGCCTTGCCGCGGATGTCCTTGGGAAAGGTCGCCGAGATGATCGCCAGGCTCTGCGGCACAAGAAGCGCCGCGCCGACGCCCTGGACCGCGCGCGCCACGATCAGCAGCGCGGCATTGGGCGCCAGCGCGCACATCAGCGAGGCGATTGTGAAGACGGCGATGCCGGCCAGGAACACGCGGCGGCGGCCGATGCGGTCGCCGAGCCCGCCGCCGACCAGGATCAACGCGCCCAGCATAAGCAGGTAGGCGTTGGCGACCCACTGCATCGCCACGATGTCCGCCGAGAGGCTCTTCTGGATGGTCGGCACGGCAATGCCGACCACGGTCGAATCGACGAAGGCCATAGCCGAGGCGATGGTCGTGGCCGCCAGGACGTAGCGCCGCGCCGCGACCGGACTGGGCTGGTGCGCCGGCGGCCGGCTCGCGGCGAATTTACCCTCGGGGGCGAACGGTCTGTGGATCATGCCGGCCTCCGCACGTTCGCCCGTGACGCATCGGGGCACTTCGGGCAGGGCCGCCAGACTAGAGCGATTCTTGATCAGATAGAATCGTTCGGACGGAGCGATTTTGCGACAGGATCAAGCCGACGGGCGACGGGCGTACCCGCCGCTGGCGCCGCCGATGGCGACCGCCCGCGGGCGAAGGAGCCTGATGCAAGCGCGGCGCCACGCGCCGGTGCCGCGGTTGCATCGCCCCCGTTATCCACTGAAGTCCCAGGATCGGAACTCCGCGCTTTCGCCGTCCCCGGGGCAGGCGCATGATCCTCATACCGCAAAGGGAGTTAGTCGAGTTCGGCAAGGGCTAAGTCGAACGTCTGAGGCTGGTTCCCGCGGAACCGCGCCGGCGCTGGGTGCGAACCTGGAAAAGCCGGATGCCCCGCGGCGCCACGGAAAGGCGCATGGACGCAGCAATGCGTCGCGTGAGCTGGAACGTGGTCCGGGAGGAGGCCGCAAGGCCGAGTTCCGGAGTGACCGATGGAGCCTTCAGCGATGGAGGTGAACCAACGGATCACGCATCGGCTCGCTGTCGATGGCGCCGGACCCTCGGGTCAGGCTGCAATAGGCAGACGAACGATCAGGGAGGCGTCGGTTGGGGCAACCCGAACGGCGCCTTTCCTGATTCTGGCGTCACGCCTCATGGTGAGGCGCGAGCGGAGCGAGCCTCGAACCATGCGCCCCCTCCTTCGAGGGTCGCCTGCGGCGGCCACCTCAGGACGAGGCCAGCCCGTGGCGTCGAAATCCTCGCGCATCTTCCGGCCGGCCCGCCCCTGAAATGCGAAACGCCGCCGGCAGGACCGGCGGCGTTCGTCACAATGCGCGGATGCCGGCGCGCGCCGGCAGCCAGACCTAGACGAGCTGGAGGCGGACCGCCTTCGGCCCCTTGCCCATCTTGTCCGGCTCGACCTCGAAGGACACCTGCTGGCCATCGGCGAGATGGCTGATGCCGGCCTGCTCGAGGGCGCTCACATGGACGAACACGTCCTTGCTGCCGCCGTCCGGTTTGATGAAACCGAATCCTTTGGAGGCATTGAAGAATTTTACGGTGCCAGTTTGGCGCATGGGGGAAGTCCTTTTCCCTGGTGGTCACAATAGGCGCGTGTCTACGCCCGTGGGTCGTCGGCAGCTTGTTGGTCGGGGAACGGAAGCAAAGCGTCTTATCTAGACGGCCAGGGTATTTCCCAAGTTCCGCGGAGCATTTTCGCTCCGCGCGTTTGTCCAGTCTCCGGGATACAGTGCCCGAACTGTGGAGATATGACTCCAAAACGCCTAGAGCGCAACCCTGCGGCAAATCTCCGCCCCGGCGCGCCGTGCCTTGCCGCGCGGCGATTCCGGCGGCCGCTTGTTGCCCCCGGCGATTGCCCTTATAGCTTCACATTCGTCTTCCAGCCGTTCCGGGGTCATACCATGCCGTTGATCAGCTCGTCCCGCGCGCTCGCCGTCGCCGTCTGGCCGCCTGGTGTCAACCGCGCCGCCAGAGGTCTCGTCCTGGTGCTGGTCGGCGCCGCCATCCTCGCCCTCTCGGCGAAAGTCAAGGTGCCGTTCTGGCCGGTGCCGATGACGCTCCAGACGCTTGCGGTGCTGCTCATCGGCGCCGCCTACGGCTCGCGCCTCGCCGTGGCGACGGTGCTTGCCTACATCGCCGAGGGCATGCTCGGCCTGCCCGTCTTCACCAATACTCCGCCCGCCGTCGCCGGACCGCTCTATATGCTTGGCCCGACGGCCGGCTTCATCATGAGCTGGGTGCTGGTTGCCGCCATCGTCGGCTATGCCACCGACCGCGGCTGGGACCGCTCGGCGCTGCGCCTCGGCGCGGCGATGCTGGTCGCCGTCGCCGTGCAGTTCGCCATCGGCTTCGCCTGGCTCGCCTGGTTCGCTGAGTTGCCGCAAGGCGTCGCCGGCATCGGCATGGGCAAGGCGTTTGCCGGCGGCGTCGCGCCCTTCCTGCTCGGCGATACGCTGAAGGTGGTTCTCGCCGCGCTCCTCATCCCCGCGAGCTGGTCGCTGGTCGACCGGCGCTAGCGCGGCCTCCAGGCAATACACGACATCTGACGAGTCTCACCTCCCCCTCGCGGGGGAGGTCGGATTTCCCCGGTCGGCGCCAGCAAACCGGCGTTGCCGACGGAAGCGCTATTCCCCCAGCGCTTCGACCAGCCGGGCGTTGAGGCGGCCAAGCAGCCGGCCGAAGGCTTCGCGCTCGGCCGGCTTCCAGTCGGCGGTGTAGCGCCCGACGCGCTCGCGCCTGAGCGCCAGCATGTCCTCCATCAGCGCCTCGCCCCGCCGCGTGGCGGCGATCAGCCCGGCGCGCCGGTCGGCCGGGTTCGGCGTGCGTTTGACCAGCCCCCGCGCGGTCAGCGCCGCCACCTGCCGCGTCATGGTGGAATCGTCGAGGAGAAGCACCCTGGCGAGCCCGCCGACCGTCGCCGCGCCGCCCTCCGCCAACGTGCGCAGGATGATGAACTGTGCCCGCTCCAGCGGATAGCGTCGCTTGCGCTGCAACGCCTCCAGCGCGCGGCTGAGGAACATCAGCTCCCGCTCGATCGCCGCCGCGCCGGCATCCACCCTCTCGCCCGCCCTCGCCTTAACCATCAGCCCCGTCCTCCCGTCCCGCGCCAGGCGCCTCCCCCTTGCGCACCGGCCGCCGTGCATATATCTGTATCATACAGACAAAAAAAGTGTCGACATGACCTGCGGCCGCTGCGTAATGCGGCCGCATCTTTTTGCCGGATCGTTCCATGCCCGAGAAAGCCAGCTTCTTCCGCCAGCCGAAGTCCGTCTGGGCGACCGCCTTCGCCGCCATGGTCGGTTTCATGAGCATCGGCCTGGTCGACCCCATCCTGGTGTCCATCGCCCGTGGCCTCGACGCCACGCCGAGCCAGGTGTCGCTGCTGTTCACCAGCTATTTCGCCGTCACCTCGGTGATGATGCTGATTACCGGCTACGTGTCCACCCGCATCGGCGGCCGCGCCACGCTGCTCGTCGGCGCCGCCCTCATCGTCGTCTTTGCCGGCCTGTCGGGGACGGCAAACTCGATCCCCGCGCTGGTCGGCTTCCGCGCCGGCTGGGGCCTCGGCAACGCGCTGTTCGTGGCCACGGCGCTGTCGGTGATCGTCGGCGCGGCGAGCGGCGGCAGCTACCTCGCCATCCTGCTCTACGAGGCCGCACTCGGCCTCGGCATCTCGCTCGGACCGCTGCTCGGCGCCGCCCTCGGCGACCTGTCGTGGCGCTATCCCTTCTACGGCACCGCCACGCTGATGGCGGTCGGCTTCGTTGCCGTCGCAACCTTCCTGCCCCACCAGCCGAAGCCGGAGAAGAAGACCGCCCTCGCCGATCCTCTGCGAGCGCTCAGCCACGGCGGCCTCCTCACCACCGCCGTCAGCGCCTTCTTCTACAACTATGCCTTCTTCACCGTGCTCGCCTTCGCCCCCTTCGTGCTGATGATGTCGCCGCACACGGTCGGCCTCATCTTCTGCGGCTGGGGCATCCTGCTCGCCGTCTTCTCGGTGCTGGTGGCGCCACGCCTGCAGGCGCGCTTCAGCGAGGTGGTGCTGGCCGGCGCCTGCCTGGTGCTGTTCGCCGGCCTGCTCATGGTCATCGCCTTCGGCTCGCCGGCATGGATCGTCGCTGCGGTCGTGCTCTCCGGCGCGCTGATGGGCATCAACAACACGGTCTATACGGAGATGGCGCTGGAGGTCTCCAGCGCGCCGCGCCCGGTCGCCTCGGCCGGCTACAATTTCGTCCGCTGGTTCGCCGGCGTGATCGCGCCCTACGCGGCGCCCAAACTCGCCGAACTCGCCGGGCCTGAGACCACCTTCACGGTCTCCGCCATTTCGGCGCTGGTCGCCATGGCGATCCTCTTCATCCGCCGCGACACGCTCGGCCGCTTCGGCCGCTCCGAGCCGATCCCGCCCACGGCACTCGAAGTCGCCGAGGGCGAGGGGGCAGTGTAGGCACACTGAAGAGCACAGGCATCTGTTGTCTCGCCCTCCCCCTTGTGGGGGAGGGCTTTCAGCCTTGGCTTCGCAGGCGCCTTTGGCCGCTGAGAGGCTTAGGACGAAAGGGAGCGGAGCATGCCGCCACTGCCGAATATGAACTGCAACTCGCGCCTCAGCCGGCCACGCGCACCCCGATGGCGATCGCCTCGTCGCCGAGCTTGCCTTCCGACACCGTGCCGGCCGGCTGATCGGCGAGGTCGAGGGAGACGGCGAGCGTCTCGCTGGTCACCGTATCGCGGTGGGCGTCGAGGGCGGCGGCCGCCACCGGCCCCGCCTTCACCGCGATGGCGATGCGGTCGGCGACGTTGAAGCCGGCATCCTTCCGCGCCACCTGCACCAGGCGGATGAAATCGCGCGCCAGGCCCTCGCGCTCCAGTTCGGGCGTCACGTCGGTGTCGAGCGCCACCACGCCGGCATTGCCATCGAAGGGTGCCGCGGCGATGCCTTCCCTGGGCTGGAAGCGGACATCAAACTCATCCGGGGCAAGAGCCTCAACAGCGGTCGGAGTCATGGCGCCTTCGGGCGCCGTGGTATCGGGCAGTCGCGCGTATATGCCGCCGCGATAGACCACTCCAACCCGACCATCATCCAAACGCTGCCACTTCCCATCTTTCGCAGCAGCGAGAATTTCTTTCATGGCTGAGCCAACACGCTTGCCGACAATGCGCGGGTTGACCACCAGAACCTCGGCGCCGAACTGAGACGGTTCGTCGGCAAAGGCGACTGATTTCACGTTCACTTCTTCGGCAATCAACTCGCGAAATGGCTCAAGGATGAAGTTCTTCGGATGCGCAATCGTCAAAGTCCGTAGGGGGAGACGATTGCGCAGGTTGTGGGCCTTCCGTACTGACGCAGCCGCCGAAACGACTTGCCTCACTAGATCCATTGCTGTGGGATCGAAGCTTTCTGACTCGGATTCGGTATCCAAGTCTTCTGGCCCAGTGCTAGCGGCGCCACTAATCGAGGCAGGCCCCGATTTCAGAGGGCTGAATGCACGAATCGTTGGCAACGTCTGAGACAGCGCCTTCGCGTCCGGCCAGTCCTGCAGGTGCACGCTGGCGCCGTCGCAGAGTGCCCGGTGGATGTGGTCGGTGAGATAGGGCAGGAACGGCGCCATGGTGCGCATCAGCGTCACCAGCACCGTGTAGAGCGTGTCATAGGCCGCAATCTTGTCGGCGTCCTTGTCGCTCTTCCAAAAGCGCTCGCGCGACCGGCGGATGTACCAGTTGTTGAGCGCCTCGATGAAGGGCGGCAATGCATTGCAGCCGCCGGCGAGATCGAGCCGGTCCATTGCCTGCTCGACGGCGCGCACCAATCCAGCTGTCTTGGCAAGAATATACGCGTCGAGGTCGTCCTCGACCTTCGTCTCGATCAGCTTGCCCTTGATGCCGTCGATGTTGGCGTAGAGGGTGAAGAACGAATAGGCATTCCAGATCGGCAGCATGACGGCGCGTACCGCCTCGCCGATCGCCTTGCCGTCCTTGGGCATGGCGAGGTCGCCACCCGCCATCAGCGGCGACGACATCATGTACCAGCGAAGCGCGTCGGCGCCGTAGGTGTTGAACACCTCGACCGGATCGGGATAGTTCTTCAGCCGCTTCGACAGCTTCTGCTTGGTCTCGTCGAGCACGATGCCGTGGCCGATCGCCGAGCGGAACGGGGCGCAATCAAACAGCGCCGTCGACATCACCATCAGCGTGTAGAACCAGCCGCGCGTCTGGCCGACATATTCGACGATGAAATCGCCGGGAAAATGGCTGTCGAACCATTCCTTGTTCTCGAAGGGATAGTGCACCTGGCAGAAGGGCATCGAGCCCGATTCGAACCAGCAGTCGAGCACGTCGCCGACGCGGCGCATGGTCGACCGGCCCGTCGGATCGTCCGGATTCGGACGGGTCAGCTCGTCGATGTAGGGCCGGTGCAGGTCCTTCGGGCGAACGCCGAAATCGCGTTCCAGCTCCTCCAGCGAGCCGTAGACGTCGGTGCGCGGATAGTTTGGATCGTCCGACTTCCACACCGGGATCGGCGCGCCCCAGAAGCGGTTGCGGCTGATGTTCCAGTCGTGCGCATTGGCCAGCCAGTTGCCGAAGATGCCGTCGCGCACATGCGCCGGCATCCAGGTGATGCCCTTGTTGAGCTCCACCATGCGGTCGCGGAACTTGGTCACCGCGACGTACCAGGAGGGCATCGCCTTGTAGATCAGAGGCTGGTCGGTGCGCCAGCAATGCGGATAGTTGTGGTCGTAGGTCTCGTGACGGAAGACCACCCCCGCTTCCTTGAGGTCGCGGATGATCGGCTTGTTGGCCTCGAAGACGTTCAAGCCCGCATAGGGCGGCACCTCGCCGGTGAAGTTGCCGGCGAGATCCACCGGATCGACCACCGGCAGGCCTTCCTTCTGGCCGACGTTGAGGTCGTCCTCGCCGAAGGCCGGCGCGATGTGGACGACGCCGGTGCCCTCGCCCATTTCGATGAAATCGCCGGCAATGACGCGGAAGCCGCCCTTGGCCTTTTCGCCGGCGAAGAAGGGAAAGAGCGGCTGATAGCTACGCCCGACCAGTTCGGCGCCCTTGAGCGTGCCGATGGCGCGGTAGCCCTCCAGTTCCGGCGCGTAATGCTCGACCGAGCTCTCCGCCAGGATCAGGCGCGCCCCGTCCTTCTCCATCACGGCGTAATCGGCGTCCGGCGCCACCGCCAGACCGACATTGGAGGGCAGCGTCCACGGCGTCGTCGTCCAGGCGAGCAGCCGCGTATTGGTGTCGCCGTCAAGCAGGAAGCCGACGGTCAGCGCCGGGTCCTGGCGGGCGCGGTAGGAATCGTCGAGCCGTGTCTCGGACTGCGACAGCGGCGTCTGCGCCGCCCACGAATAGGGCACGACGCGGTAGCCCTCGTAGACCAGCCCCTTGTCCCAGAGCTGTTTGAAGGCCCAGATCGTGCTCTCCATGTAGGAGAGGTCCATGGTGCGGTAGTCGTTGTCGAAATCGACCCAGCGCGCCGAGCGGTTGACGTAGTACTCCCAGTCGCTGCGGAACTGCATGATCGACGTGCGGCAGTGCTCGTTGAAGCGCGCCAGGCCGTATTTCAGGATGTCCTGCCGGCCGTTGAGGTTGAGCTCCTTCTCCGAATGGAGCTCCGCCGGCAGGCCGTGGCAGTCCCAGCCAAAGCGGCGTTCCACCATCTTGCCGCGCATGGTCTGGTAGCGCGGCACCATGTCCTTCACGAAGCCGGTGACGATGTGCCCGTAGTGCGGCAGGCCGTTGGCAAAGGGTGGGCCGTCGTAGAAGACGAATTCGGGCGCGCCGGCTTCGCGCCGGCGCTCGATCGACCGCTGGAAGGTCTTCTCCGCCTCCCACGCCGCGCCGATCTCTTCCTCGATGCGGGGGAAGCTCGGCGAGGAGTTGGCGGACGGGTAGACGGTCTTGGCGGTGGCCGGGGGGCTCGTGTCGTTCATGGGCGTCTAGATGGTATGGCCCACGCCTGTCCGCGAGCCCTTGGGAAACCGGCCAGTCGATAGCCTCTTTGCCGCCGTTCCGCTACCCCGTTCGCCACGCCGGACGGCGGCCGACGCCGGACGGAATGGCTTTCGGCCGCGCTATGCGCCGAACCGTCGCCCCCGCTCAGTCACGCGCCTCGCGCAGACCTCGGCCCGGGGAATCGCACCGGAGCCGCTAACCTCTCGTTAGTTCAGCCGCTTACGCATGGCTGATGTTACCAATTTGCAAGCTTGCATATTATAAGGCCGCTTATTATATCGACGCGATGCAAAACACCTATCTCCACCCGGCCAAGGGCATCGGCCTCTTGGTCCATGATGTCAGTCGTCTCCTGCGCCGCCGCATCGACCATCAGGCGCAGGCCGTCGGCCTGACCAGTGCCCAATGGCGCGTCCTCGCCGCCGTCTCGCGGGCCGAAATGCACGGCGAGGAGCCGCTGCACCAGGCCACCCTCGCCGAGATGATGGATATGGAGCCGATCACGCTCAGCCGCCAGATCGACCGCATGGAAGCGGCCGGCATGATCGAGCGGCGCCCCGACCCGGCCGATCGGCGGGTGAAGCGCCTCTACCTGACCGAGGCCGCCCGCCCGCTTGTGGACAAGTTCAGGAGCGTCGCTACCTCCTGTTACGACAACGTGCTGACCGGCATCAGCGAACAGGAAGTGGAGGAGGTTGTCGGCGTGCTGACACGGATCCGCGCCAACCTCGTCCATGCTGTCAACCAGCCGGACGGCCGTGAATCCCGACCGGCCGCGCACACCAGCCAACCCCGAGACAAAGAAAGCATCACCTCATGAGTGCCGATGGGGGAAATCCGAACGTTCCCGAGCACAAGCCGGCCGCGCCGGCTGCCGCTCCGGCCGCACCACGCGCCAAACCGCGCCGCAACATCCGCCGCTATCTGATCATGGCCGCGGTTCCGGTCGTGCTGATCCTGATCGGCGGCTATTTCTGGCTGTCCGGCGGGCGCTACATGTCGACCGACAACGCCTATGTCCAGCAGAACCGGGTGACGATCTATCCGGACGTGTCCGGGCGCATCGTCGAGGTCGACGCCAAGGAGAACGAGCAGGTCGCGGCCGGCGATCTCCTGTTCCGTATCGATCCGCAGCCCTTCCGCATCGCGCTCGACGGCGCCAATGCGGCGCTCGCCACCGCCCGGCTCCAGGTCGAGCAGATGCGCGCCGCCTATCAGCAGGCAGTCGCCGCCAACCAGTCGGCGCAGGATGACGCCAACTACAAGCAGAAGGCCTTCGACCGCCAGCAGGGCCTGCTCAAGTCCGGCGTCGCCTCGCAGGCGGCCTTTGACACGGCGCAGAACGACCTGCGCTCCGCCCAACAGACGCTGAACCGGACCGAGCAGGACGTCGCCGCGGCCCGCGCCGCGCTCGGCGGCGATCCGACCATCACCACCGACAAGCACCCGCTGGTGCTGGCGGCGATGGCCAAGCGCGACCAGGCAGCGCTCGATCTCAAGAATACCCAGGTCTATGCCCCGGCCGCCGGCACCGTCGCCCAGGCCGACCGCCTGCTCGTCGGCCAGTACGTCTCGCCGTCGGTGGCGGTAGCCAGCCTGGTCGAGACCGGCTCCACCTGGATCGAGGCGAACTTCAAGGAGACCGAGCTTACCAACATGCACGCCGGCCAGAAGGCGACGGTCGAGATCGATGCCTATCCCGGCCACACCTTCGACGGCGAGGTCGCCAGCGTCGGCGCCGGCACCGGTGCGGAGTTCTCGCTGCTGCCGGCGCAGAACGCCACCGGCAACTGGGTCAAGGTCGTCCAGCGCGTGCCGGTGCGCATCCGCTTCGACAATCCCGACCCGGGCGTGCCGCTGCGCACGGGCCTAAGCGCCTATGTCTCGGTCGACATTGGGAGCACCCCGACCAAGACGGCCGCGAAGTAGCATCCCTTAGCAGAGCAAGACGCAATGAGCGGCACCGACGCACAAGGCCAGCCATTCCTCGAGGTCAAGCACCGCGGCCTGATCACCGTCTCGGTGATGGCCTCGATGATCATGGTGATCCTCGACATGACGATCGCCAACGTCGCCCTGCCCCACATGCAGGCGAGCCTCGGCGCCGATCAGGAGACGGTCACCTGGGTGCTGACCTCCTACATCGTCGCCCAGGCGATCGCCACGCCGATCACCGGCTGGCTGTCGGACAATATCGGCCGCAAGCGGCTGTTCGCCATCTGCGTCGCCGGCTTCGTGCTGTCCTCGGCGCTGTGCGGCACCTCGCTCAGCCTCGATGAGATGGTGCTCTTCCGCATCATGCAGGGCGCCTTCGGCGCGGCCCTGGCGCCGCTGTCGCAGTCGGTCATCCTCGACATCAACCCACGCGAACGCTACGGCCAGGCGATGGCGGTGTGGGGCATGGGCATCATGATCGCGCCGATCATCGGCCCGGTCATCGGCGCCTACCTCACCGACAATTTCAACTGGCGCTGGGTGTTCTACATCAACGTCCCGGTCGGGATCGCCGCCCTCACCGGCGTGATCCTGTTCATGCCCGACACCATCCGCCGCTTCCGCAAGTTCGATTTTCTCGGCTTCGGCTTCCTGGCCATAGCCGTCGGCGCCTTGCAGATCATGCTCGACCGCGGCTCCGAGCTGGACTGGTTCAACTCGCCTGAGATCCTGTTCGAAGCCGGCGTCAGCCTCGCCGCGGCCTGGATGTTCCTGGTCCACACCATCACCCACCGCGAGCCGTTTCTCGACCGGCGCCTGTTCGTCGACCGCAACTTCACCTCGGCCCTGATCCTGATCTTCGTCGTCGGCGTGGTGCTGCTCGCCACCATGGCGCTGCTGCCGCCGATGCTGCAGAACCTGATGGGCTACCCGATCATCACCGTCGGCCTGGTGCTGGCCCCGCGCGGCCTCGGCACCATGGCGGCGATGATGGTAGTCGGCCGCCTGGTCAACAAGGTCGACCCGCGCCTGCTGGTCGGCTTCGGCCTGTCGATGACCGCCTTCTCGCTCTACCAGATGACCGCCTTCGACCTCGGCATGGACTATTGGCCGTTGGTCGTCTCCGGCGTCACCCAGGGCTTTGGTCTCGGTTTCGTCTTCGTGCCGCTGTCCACGGTCGCCTTCCAGACGCTCGACCCGCAACTGCGCACCGAGGCTTCCGGCCTGTTCAACCTCATCCGCAACATCGGCTCGTCGATCGGCATCTCGATCATGGCGGCGCTGCTCACCAGCAACATGCAGGTCAACCACGCCGACCTCGTCGCCGCCATCAACCCGTTCAACCAGAACCTCTCGGCGCTTGGCATCAACCCGGCGCTGCTGGCCACCCAGGCCGGCGCCCAGACTGCGGCGCAGCTCGACGGCCTGGTGACGCAGCAGGCGCTGATGATCGCCTATCTCGACGACTTCAAGGCGATGTTCCTGATCACTCTGACCGCCCTGCCGCTGCTGCTCCTGCTGCGCTACAAGAAGCTCGGTCCGGCGCCCGGCGGTGCCCGCAAGCAGGAGGCAGAAGCCCCGGCCATGGTGATGGCCGACTAAGAAGCACCGAGCGCAGCCCGTAGGCAGCGCGGCGGAATTCGGGGACGTCCGCGGTCCCGGATAACGCTGACGCTCCCATCCGGGCTACCGGCGCCCGAGCGGCTTATTCCCCGTAGGGGATCCAGATGTTCTTGACCTGGGTGGCGTGCGCCAGCAGCTCGCGGCCACCGCCGGTGGCGGCATCGTCCCAGTCGCGTTTCACCGTCTCGCACCAGGTCTGCTTGAGATTGCCGGCCGAGGCCTTCTCCAGCGCCGCCGCGCCCTCCTGATTGCCGAAATACCACAGCGCATCGACCGCATCGTGCTTGGCAAGCTCCAGCGCCATCGCCCGCTTGTCGCCGGTGACGATGTTGACGACGCCGCCCGGCACGTCGGAGGTGTCGAACACCTGGTAGAGGTCGGTGGCGATCAGCGCCTGCGCTTCCGACGGCAGCATGACCACGGCATTGCCGGCGGCGACCGCCGCGCCCATCAGCGAGACGAAGGCCAGCAGCCCAGGCTCCTCCGGACAGGCGATGCCGACCACCCCCAGCGGCTCGTTCATGGCCAGTGCCAGCCCGCGGAAAGGCGGGCGATGGACCGCGCCCTCGTACTTGTCCGCCCAGGCGCCCCACTGGAACAGGCGGTGGACGGCGGCGTCGACTTCGAGCCGCGTCTTGGCGCTTTTCACCCCGCGCAGGAGCCGCAGCCGGTCGGCGAACTCGGCCGCCCGCGCGTCCAGATTCTCGGCGATGTAGTAGAGGATCTGCGCGCGATTGTGCTCCGACGTCGCCGCCCATTTGGGCGCGATCTTGCGCGCCGCCTCGACCGCGTCGCGAATATCCTTGCGGTTGCCCTCGCCGACCTCGCCAACGAGTTTGCCGGCCGGCGAGGCGACGCCGCGCGAATAGCCGCCGTCGGGTCGCACCTGCTTGCCGCCGATGTACATCTTGGCGGTGCGGTCGATGCCGCCGCCGACCAGCTCCAGCCCCATCTCGGGCCTGACCGGCGGGGCTTCAGCCAGACGCCGCGCCGATTTCAGCCAGCGCGGCTTGGTGTAGGCGGCAACGCCCTCGCGGCCGCCCTCGCGGCCGTAGCCCGATTCCTTGTAGCCGCCGAATCCGGCGGAGGCGTCGAACAGATTGGTCGAGTTCACCCACACCACGCCGCATTTGAGCTTGGGGGCGATATCGAGCGCCAGGTTGATCGATTCCGACCAGACGCTGGCGGCCAGTCCGTATTCGGTGTTGTTGGCAAGCTGCACGGCCTCATCCGGCGTGCGGAAGGTCATCTCGACCACCACCGGTCCGAAGATCTCGACCCGCGCCACCGTCGAGGCCGGCTCGACATTGGTCATCAGGGTGGGCGGGAAATAGCAGCCGGTGGCCGGCAGCGGCGCGCTCCCCTGGAAGACCTGCGCCCCTTCCTTGACACCCTGCTCGACCAGCCCGCGGATGCGCTCGAGCTGTGCCGGCGAGATGATGGCGCCGACGTCGATCGCCTTGTCGAGCGGCGGCCCGACGCGCAGCGTCTCCAGCCGCGCCTTCACCTTGGCGACGAAGGCGTCATGGATGCCCTCCTGCACCAGCAGGCGCGAGCCGGCGCAGCACACCTGGCCCTGGTTGAACCAGATGGCGTCGACCACGCCCTCCACCGCCGAATCGAGATCGGCATCGTCGAAGACGATGAACGGCGACTTGCCGCCGAGCTCCAGGGTCAGCGACTTGCCGGAGCCGGCGGTCAGTTCTCGGATCCTGCGGCCGACCTCGGTCGAGCCGGTGAAGGCGATCTTGTCGATGTCGGGATGCTTGACCAGCAGCTCGCCGGTGGCGCCGTCGCCGGTGACCACATTGACCACGCCCTTGGGCAGCCCCGCCATCTCGCAGATCTCGGCGAACAGCAGCGCCGACAGCGAGGTGAATTTCGCCGGCTTGAGCACGCTGGTGTTGCCGAGCGAAATCGCCGGGGCGATCTTCCAGGCGGCCATCAGCAGCGGGAAGTTCCACGGGATGATCTGGCCGCAGACGCCCACCGCCATGCGGTCGCGGAGTTCGCTATCCATCAGCTCGGCCCAGCCGGCATGGTGATAGAAGTGCCGGGCGACCAGGGGAATGTCGATGTCGCGCGTCTCGCGGATCGGCTTGCCGTTGTCGATCGCCTCGACCACCGCGAACAGCCTGCTGTGGCGCTGGACCAGCCGGGCGATGGCATAGAGGTACTTCGCCCGCTCGTGGCCCGGCAGCCGCGACCAGGGCCCCTGCGCTTTGCGCGCCGCCTTGACCGCCGCGTCGACGTCCTGCTCGTTGCCGCACGCGATCCGCATGATGACCGAATTGGTCGAGGGATCGCTGGTCTCCAGCCACTCGCCCGAATTCAGGCGCCACCCAGGCGCCGTTGATGAACAGCTTCGCGCCCTCGCCGTGCTTGGCGATCCAGTCGCGTGCCTCCGTGTCGCTCTCGGGCGCCGGCCCGTAGTCCATTGTGTCGAGAATTTCAGCGACGGACATTGGCATCTCCTCCGTCAGGCTTGCTCTTGCTCAAATATGTACGTATATATGTACACCAAAGACAACCAATCAGACACACGAATTCATGAGCCACATCACGTTCACCGAATTGCGCGCCAACATGGCGAAACACTTCGATCAGGTCGAGGCCGATCGCGCCGAACTGGTGGTTACGCGCCAGAACCATGAGCCGGTTGTTGTCATGCCCCTGGCCGAGTTCGAGGGCCTGCGCGAGACGCTTCACCTTCTCTCCACCCCTGCCAATGCCGAGCACCTTCTGAGGTCGATCGCGGAAGCGGAAGCGGGCAGCGCCACCGAGCGCAAGCTGATCGAGCCTTGAAGCTCACCTCCACGTCCGGAGCCTGGGCCGACTATCTGCATTGGCAGGAGCATGATCCCGCGGTCCTGTCGCGCGTCAATGAACTGATCAGGGACACGCTGCGCACTCCTTTCACCGGGATCGGCAAGCCCGAACCGCTTGTCGGCAATCTGAAGGGCTGGTGGTCCCGGCGGATCACCCGCGAACACCGGCTGGTCTATCGCGTCGCCGGCGCCGCTGACAGCCAGTCGCTGGAGATTGCCGCCTGCCGATTCCATTATCGCTAGTCACTCCGAAGCCGGCGCCAGGCCGGACGCATCGCCACCCTCACGCCAGCGCGTGGTGCTCATAGGAGGCGTAGCGGCCGGTGACGTAATATTCGAGCTGGCGCTCGATATCGGAGAGCAGCGACGAGGCGCCGATGCGGAACAGGCCCGGCTCCAGCCACATGTTGCCGAGCTCCTCCTTCATCACGAACTGGAAGCTCATGGCGTCCTTGGCGGTGGAGATGCCGCCGGCCGGCTTGAAGCCGACGATATTGCCGGTCATCTCGCGATAGGCGCGGATGGCGCGCACCATGATGAGCGCCACCGGCAGCGTCGCGTTGACCCCCTCCTTGCCGGTCGACGTCTTGATGAAGTCGGTGCCGGCCATCATCGCCACCAGCGAGGCGCGGCCGACGTTCCTGAGCGTCCTGATGTCGCCAGTGCCGAGGATCGCCTTCATGTGCGCTCCCCCGCAGGCCTCCTTGAAGGCCTTCACCTCGTCGTAGAGCGCCTGCCAGTTGCCCTTGAGCACGTGCTCGCGGGTGATGACGATGTCGATCTCGTCGGCGCCGTCGGCGACCGACGCCTTGATCTCGGCAAGGCGTGTCTCGAAGGGCGCCAGGCCCGCCGGGAACGCCGTCGAGACGGCGGCGACCGGGATGCCGGAGCCCTCCAGAGCCTGCTTGGCGGTGGCGACGAAGCGGTGATAGACGCAGACGGCGCCGGTGGCGATCCGCCGGTCGGCGAGGCCCAGCGCCTCCTGGATGTCGGGGCGGAGCGGATGGCGCGCCTTGGCGCAGAGCCGGCGCACCCGACCCTCGGTGTCGTCGCCGTTGAGCGTGGTCAGGTCGATGCATTGCAGCGCCTTGACCAGCCAGGCGGCCTGATACGCCTTCTTGACCGTCCGCCGCTTGGGCAGCGTCGCCGCCCGGCGTTCCACCGCCGAGAGATTGACGCGCACGCCTGCCACCGGCTCCGCATCGAAGGCGATGCCGGGATTGTACGGCTGGTCGGGCGCGTTACGGAGACGGTGGATTTCCGCGCTTTCGCGGCTGACGATACTCTGCGACATGGGTGTTTTCCGTGCTCTCCCCAGACCGCCACTCTAGCGCCTTCCGGCCGCATCCCCAAAGCGGCAACGGGCAGGGTCGAGCTGGCGCACGACGCGGGCCGGATTGCCGACCGCCACGACATGAGGCGGCAGCGACTTGGTGACCACGCTCCCGGCCCCAACCACCGTGCCGTCACCAATGGTCACGCCCGGCATGACGATGACACCGGCGCCGAGCCAGCAATCGCTGCCGATGGTGACCGGGAGAGCGCGGCTGACGGCGCGGTGCCCCGGCGACCCATCCGCCGGAATGATGCGATCGACGGGATCGAGCGGATGCGTGGGGGTCAGCAACTGGACGCATGGCCCGACCGCCGTGCGCTCGCCGATGACGATGGGGCCTGAGTCGAGGAAGGTGCAGTTGACGTTGACGAAGACCATATGGCCAAGGGTGATGTTGATACCGAATTCACAGGTGAACGGCAATTCGACCCAGCACGCGCACGGCTTGCCGAGAAGCGCACTGAGCGCGGCGATGCGCGCCCCGGATCGCTGCGCGGCGTATCGTTGAAGGCGCGCAGCCGCAGGCGAGCCGCGTCCTGGAAGTCGTTGAGCTCGGGATCGGGTCCGAGATACCAGTCCCCGGCCAGCAGCTTCTCCCGTTCAGTGCGTACATCGAACATCTGGTGTCTTCCCGCCCCGGTTGAGCGCGGCAGCTTAAACGAAGGCACGGCACCGGCAAGCGGCCGCCTTCGCGTCACGGCCGCCAGTCGGACAAATCGCCAATACCGCCTTGCCGGTCCCTGCGTACCGTCCTAAGAGCTTGCCCCGACCCATGAACCGCCGGGGAGGCGCCCATGAAGCTGCATCACACCACCACCTCGCCCTACGTCCGCAAGGTCATGGTCGCGGCCATCGAACTCGGCCTCGAAGACCGGATCGAGACGGTGCCGGGCAAGGTGAGCCCGGTCGTGCGCACCTCTCCCGTCATCGCCGACAACCCGCTCGGCAAGGTGCCCACGCTCATCACCGACGACGGCATGGTGCTCTACGACAGCCGGGTGATCTCGGAATATCTCGACGGGCTGGCCGGCGGCAAACTCTTCCCGGCGCCGGGACCCGCCCGCTGGCGGGCGCTCACCGGGCAGGCGCTCGCCGACGGCATGCTGGATGCGGCCGTGCTGGAGCGCTACGAGACCTCATTGCGGCCGCCGGAGAAGATGTGGCCGACGTGGCGCGACGGCCAGCACGACAAGGTGATCAAGAGCCTCGAGCGCATGCAGCGCGATGCCGCCGGCTTCGCCGGGCGCGTCGACATCGGCACCATCGCCATCGCCTGCGCGCTCGGCTATCTGGACTTCCGTTTCGCCGATCTCGGCTGGCGCGATGGCCGGCCCGAACTGGCGGCATGGTTCGCCGGCTTCGCCGAGCGGCCGTCGATGGCCGCCACCGCGCCGCACGACTGAGGGCGGCCCCGCCTACGTCACTTCGCCTTGGCCGGGGTAGCGGGCGCCGGCTTGGCCGCCGCCGGCTTGCCGGCGGACGGCGCCGCGGTTGCATCGGCCGGCGGTCCGGGCTCCGGCGTCTGCATCGACGGCGCCTGGTCGCTCTTCTGGTTGCCGTCCGTCTGATCGCCGGCGTTGGGGCTGCTGCCCTCCGCGTCGCTGATCGTGGTCAGCGACCACGTGATGAGCGCCGTCGCCACCTTGCCGAAGGCCGCGTCGATGCCGGCGGCGATCACCTCCGGCTTGGTGATGTCGCTGACCGGCTCGCTGTCTTCGAACAGCTTGGCATCGACCACCGACCCGCCGCTATCGACGAGCTGGGCCATCAGCGCCACCTCGGCCGTCGCCTTGCCGACCGTCGACATCTGGAACTTGCGGACGTTGACCAGGAGCTGGTAGTCGCCGTTGATGCCGCTGGCGTCGCTGCCCACCAGCGTATCGCCCGCGTTCTGGAAGCCCTGGATCAGCCGCGACTGCACGAGGAGCGGAATGCTGTCGGCGAAGCGGAAATTGTCGAAGGCGGGCACCAGCCCCTCAGCGCTCCTCAGCATGATGCGCTGGGTATCGAGCGCCACGATCGCCGTCGGCGGCGGGATGGTGAGCTGGCTGGTCGGCAGCGCGACGTCGCTTGCGAAATCGGTCGGCGCGGTCAGTTCGTAGCTCACCGTCTCCGGCTTGTTGCCACCGCCGACGAACTTTTCCAGGCCGGCGAGAATGGTGTCGACCTTGTCGGAGTTCTTGGCCAGCGCCTGCGAGAAGGTATCGATGTTGGCGATGGCGTCCTTCACCGGCTCGGCGTTGTCCGCCAGGATGTCGTTGAGCCGGCCCAGCGCCTCGCGCGCCGCCGTACCCATGTCCTGCATCGACTTCGGGTCGGCGACCAAGAGCGGCGGCTGGCCGTCTTCGCTGGTCGGCGGCGGCGCCGCGGGCGAGCCGCCGGTAAGCGCGATCGTCGCGGTGCCGGTCAGGCCGCGGAAATCCATGCCGACATGGGTGTCGTCGCGCACCGGCGTGCGCGCGTCGATGGAGATGCGTGCGATCACCAGGCCGGGGTCGTCCGCCGACAGCGACAGGCCGCTCACCTCGCCGACCTGCAGGCCGTTGAACAGCACCGGCGAGCCCGGCGCCAGGCCGGAGACCGAGCCGTTGAAGCTGACGCGATAAGCCGTGCGCTGGATCAGGCCGCCGGTGTTGTAGAGCCAGTAGATGAAGCCAACGACCGCGGCGGCCACGACCAGAACGAACAAGCCGACGACAAAGTAGCGAGCGCGGATTTCCATGGCTTACCGTCCGTCTATGGGTTGGTGCCGGCGCCGCGCCCGTTCGAGCGCTTGCGTCTGCCGCTGAAATAGGCCCTGACCCAGGGGTGATCGGATTTGAGCAGCGTCTCCATCGGCCCTTCCGCCACGATCTTGCCGTCGGCCAGCGCCGCCACCCGGTCGCAGGCGGTGTTGAGGCTGTCGAGGTCGTGGGTGACCATGAAGACGGTGATGCCGAGCGTGTGCTGCAGCGTGCGGATGAGCACGTCGAAGGCACCGGCGGCGATCGGGTCGAGACCGGAGGTCGGCTCGTCGAGGAAGACGATCTCCGGATCGAGCGCCAGGGCCCGCGCCAGCGCCACGCGCTTGGTCATGCCGCCGGAGAGCTCGGACGGCAGCTTGTCGGCGTCGTTGGGGCTGAGTCCGACCAGCTCCAGCTTCACCATGGCAAGGTCGTCCATCAGCCTGTCGGGCAGGTCGAGGAACTGGCGCATGGGGAACTGGATGTTCTCCCGCGCCGTCAGCGAGGAGAACAGCGCGCCGCCCTGGAAGAGCACGCCCCAGCGCCGCTCGACCGAGCGCCAGTCGCCATAGCTGGCTTCGTCGGCATCCACGTCGAGCACGCGAATCTTGCCCGAGCGCTTGCGGTTGAGCCCGATGATCGAGCGCAGCAGCACCGACTTGCCGGCACCCGAGCCGCCGACCACGCCGAGGATCTCGCCGGCGCGCACGTCGAGATCGAGCCCGTTGAGCACGATCTGCCCGCCGAAGCCGGCAACCAGGTTGCTGACCGAGATGATGGCGTCGTCGCTGATCGCCCGGCTCATCGTCTCACCATCCGATCGCGGCGAAGAACATGGCGAACAGACCGTCGAGCACGATCACCGTGAAAATCGACTTGACCACCGAGGTGGTGGTCTTGCGGCCGAGCGACTCGGCGCTGCCCTCGACCCGCATGCCTTCGGTGCAGGCAATGACGCCCACCACCATCGCCATCGCCGGCGCCTTGATCATGCCGACGAGAAAATCATGGACCGAGACCGCCTCGCGCAGCCTGAAGATGAAGATCTCCGGGCTCATGCCGCCATAGAACCAGGCGACCAGGCCGCCGCCGACCAGCGCCGCCATCGAGCCGAGGAAGGTGAGGACCGGCATGGCGATGACCAGCGCCGCCACCCGCGGCAGCACCAGCACATCGGCGGGATCGACGCCCATCGTGCGCAGGGCGTCAATCTCTTCACGCATCTTCATCGAGCCGAGTTCGGCCGTGTAGGAGCTGCCCGAGCGGCCGGCCACCATGATGGTCACCAGCAGCACGCCGATTTCGCGCAGCACCAGGATGCCGAGCAGGTTGACGACGTAGTCCTCGGCGCCGAAGCGACGGAAATTGTAGATGCCCTGCTGCGAGATGATGCAGCCGACCAGGAAGGTCATCAGCACGATGATGCCGATCGCCTGCCAGCCGACCCGGTCGAGATGATGGGTGATGGAGGTGACCCGCGAGAAGCGCGGACGCACGATCGCGTTGGCGGCCGCCGCCGTTACCGCACCGAGCATGCCGGTGAGTTCCACCATTTCGCGGATGCCCATGAAGATCCCCTCGCCGATCAGCTCGACGAAGGTGACCACGCCGCCGCGCTCGCGGGGCGGCGGCGGCAGTTCGCGGTTGGCCTCGCTCACCTCGTCAAGGAGGCCGCGGAAGCGGTCGGGAACGACGGCAAGCTCCAGTGCGTCGCCACGTTCGCGCGCCTGGCGCATCATGTCTTCCAGGAGCCACGCGCCGAAGGTGTCGAGCCGCTCGACCGCTGCGAGATCGATTTCTCCGGACGCGGCCGGCAGGCCGGCGACCATCGTCTCCAGCTCGCGCGCGAACGCTATCGTCCAGGTCCCCCCCGCCACCACCATGAGCCGGCCGGCGAGCGTGCTGGATGTGATCGACGGGTGCGCGGTCAATAAGGCCCCTCGCGATGCCGCAATCGGATTCCCCTGCGCCGGCGATCATACGGAGAAAGCCCGGAAAATCCATGCCGGCTGCTGCTTTCGCCGGCAGGCAAGCGCTCGGCGGATGGGCCGATTCTTGTAACCCGCTGAAATCGCGCAATTTTCTTCGAAACGCGGTGCCCGATTCCGCTGCCCCCCGGCTGCCTTCCGGTTGAACGGCGCGTCATCCGTTCTAGATCGTCCGGAAGCGGCTGCCCTTCATCGATTCCCTTCCACCAAAACGGAGACCCTACGCCATGCAGATCGCCGTCGTCGGCCTCGGCCGCATGGGCGCCAACATCGTCCGGCGGCTCATGCGGGCCGGCCACGCCTGCGTGGTCTACGACGTCCGGCCGCAGTCGGTGGCCGAGCTCGTCGCGGAAGGCGCCGTTGGCGCCGCCTCGCCGGAGGATCTCGTGTCGCGGCTAACGCCGCCGCGGGCGATCTGGATGATGTTGCCAGCGGCGGTGGTCGACCGGGCCATCGCCGGCCTCGCCGATCATCTCACGCCGGACGATGTGCTCATCGACGGCGGCAATTCCTACTACCGCCACGACATCGCCCGTGCCGGGACGCTCAAAGCGGCCGGCATCCATTACGTCGATGTCGGCACCAGCGGCGGCGTCTGGGGCCTGACGCGCGGCTTCTGCCAGATGATCGGCGGCGAGGAGGCGGTGGTGAAGCGGCTCGATCCGATCTTTGCTGCGCTCGCCCCCGGCGCCGATGCCGAAGGCGCCGCGACCACGGCCGAGCGCGGCTATCTCCACTGCGGGCCGAACGGGGCCGGCCATTTCGTCAAGATGGTCCACAACGGCATCGAGTACGGGCTGATGGCGGCTTATGCCGAGGGCCTCAACGTGCTGCACAATGCCGATATCGGCCGCACCGCCACGGCGGCCGACGCCGAGACCGCGCCGCTCACCAGCCCCGAAGCCTATGCCTATGACTTCGACCTGGCGGCGGTCGCCGAGGTGTGGCGCCACGGCAGCGTCATCGCCTCGTGGCTTCTCGACCTGACCGCCGATTCGCTCGGCAAGGACCCGACGCTCGCCGCCTTCCGCGGTCACGTCTCCGATTCCGGCGAAGGCCGCTGGACCATCAAGGCGGCCATCGACGAAGGCGTGCCGGTGCCGGTGCTCAGCACCGCGCTTTACCAGCGCTTCGCCTCCCGCGGCGATGCCGACTACGCCGACAAGCTGCTCTCCGCCATGCGCTTCCAGTTCGGCGGCCACTCCGAAAAGGGAACCGTGGAATGACCGCTCACGATCACCGGCGGGGCCCGTGCCCGGCATGACCGGCAGCGCCCGATCCGATGCGCTAGTGCTGTTCGGCGCCAGCGGCGACCTCGCCCACAAGAAGATCCTGCCCGCCCTCTATGCCATGTGCCGGCACGGCAAGCTCACCGTCCCGGTCATCGGCGTGGCCAAGTCGGACTGGACGCTGGACGACATGCGCGCCCACGCCCGCGACGCCGTGCGCTCGGCCGGGGCCTACGACGAAGCCGTGCTCGACCGCCTGCTCGGCCTGATACGCTATGTCGACGGCGACTATCGCGATGCCGCCACCTTCGACCAGCTCAACGCCGCCCTCAAGGGGAGCAAGCGCCCGCTCTACTATCTCGCCATTCCGCCCAGCATGTTTCCTGACGTCATCGAAGGCATTGCCCGCTGCGGCGCCACCGAGGGTGCGCGCGTCGTGGTCGAGAAGCCCTTCGGCCGCGATCTCAAGTCGGCGATCGCGCTCGACAAGACGCTGAGCGGTGTCTTCCCGGAGCCCGCCATCTTTCGCATCGACCACTATCTCGGCAAGGAGCCGGTGCAGAACCTGCTCTATTTCCGCTTCGCCAATTCGTTCCTCGAGCCGATCTGGAACCGCAACTATGTGCGCAGCGTGCAGATCACTATGGCCGAGAGCTTCGGCGTCGCCGGCCGCGGCCGCTTCTACGACGAGGTCGGCGCCATCCGCGACGTCATCCAGAACCACCTGCTGCAGGTCGTCGCCATCCTCGCCATGGAGTGCCCGATCAACGACGACAGCGCCTTCGTCCGCGACGAGAAGGTGAAGGTGTTCAACGCCATCCGCCCGTTGAGCGAGGAGCATCTGGTGCGTGGCCAGTTCAGCGGCTACCGCAAGGAATTGGGCGTGGCGTCGGATTCCGACGTCGAGACCTTCGCCGCCCTCAGGTTGCAGATCGATTCGTGGCGCTGGCAGGGCGTGCCCTTTCTGGTGCGTGCCGGCAAGTGCCTGCCGGTGACGGCGGTCGAGATCATGGTCGACCTCCACTTCCCGCCGCAGACCGTGTTCCATGCCGACAACGCCAGCCGGTCGAACTACATCCGCTTCCGCCTCAGCCCCGACGTCACCATCGCGCTCGGCGCCCGCGCCAAGGCGCCGGGCGAGGCGATGGCCGGCGAACAGACGGAGCTGATGTTTACCCACCAGGCCGGCGACGAGATGGACGCCTATGAGCGACTGATCGGCGACGCCATGGCCGGCGACGCCACGCTCTTCGCCCGCAAGGACAGCGCCGAGGCGCAATGGCGCATTGTCGAGCCGATCCTCGGCGACCGCACGCCGCTCCACCAGTACCGGCCGGGAACCTGGGGACCCGCCGAGGCCACCGAGGTCGCCCGCCCGGCGGGCGGCTGGTACGACCCCGAAGTCGGCAACGGCGGCGGCCCCAACATCGAGCGCCTGACGAAGAACAAGGCAAAGGGCCAGGCCGGCGGCTCGGCGTAGGTGCTCCGCGCGAACGGCAACCGGAGAAGGGCGCAGCCATGAACGAAACGACTGTCGAAGCGCTGATCCTTGCCATCAACGTGCTGGTCGCAGGCTCCGTCATATCCGTGCCGCTGCTCTGGCTGGCGCAGCAATGTCTGCCCGACCAGCCCGCCTAGCCGAGAGCGCCGCCCCGCGCCACCTTGGCCAGCACCACTCCAGGAGCCCGTCTCATGGCAACCAAGGTCTTTCTCGCCGGAGCCACCGGCGTCGTCGGCCGGCGCCTCGTGCCGCTGCTTGTCGCGGCCGGCTACCAGACCTTCGGAACGACGCGCACCGCGGTGAAGACGGCATCGCTGAAGGACGCCGGCGTGACGCCCGTCGTCGTTGATGTGTTCGATGCATCGGCTCTGCATGCCACTCTCGTCGACGTCCGCCCCGAGATCGTCATCCATCAGCTCACCGACCTGCCCGACCGGCTCGATCCGGCCCTGATGCCGGAGGCGACCCCGCGCAACGCGCGCATCCGCCGCGAAGGCACGCACAACCTCGTCGCCGCCGCGATGGCCGCGGGCGCCCGCCGCTTCATCGCGCAGAGCATTGCCTGGGTCTACGCGACGGGCCCGGAGCCGCACTGCGAGGATGACCCACTCGACACCACCGGCAGCCGGGCGGACACGGTTGGCGCCGTCGCGGCGCTCGAGGCGCAGACCCTCGGCACCCCGTCGCTTTCCGGCGTGGTGTTGAGATACGGCCAGTTCTACGGACCGGAGACCGGCACCGACGGTCCGACCCAAGATGTCCCGCTGCACGTCGATGCCGCCGCCCATGCCGCCTTTCTTGCCATCGACAGGGGCGCTGCCGGTATCTTCAACGTCGCCGAACCGAACCCCCATGTTGCGACCGACAAGGCCGAGCGCGAACTGGGCTTCGATGCGCGCTTCCGCCTGAGGGTGGGCGCAGCCTGACCACTCAGTCGATCACCGCCTCGGCCGACGGAGAAGCCCCGCCAGCTCTGCGGCACCAACGGCGCGGCTTAATCCTGGTTGAGCCGCCAGACCGTGAAATTGAGCAAGGACGCGAACAACACCCAGGCCAGGTACGGGATCATCAGCAGGGCCGCGACGCCGTTCACCGGCGCGAAAGCAATGATCGTGGCCGCGATGGCCAACCACAGGAGCACGATGACGACGAATCCCAGATCGGGCCGGTGCAACCCGAAGAAGACTGGCGTCCAGAGGGCGTTGAGGAGAAGCTGCAGGGCATAGAACGCCAGCCCCCATCTGGCGCCGCCGAAGCCGGCGGTGTTCCACACCAGCCAGCCTGCAAATGCGATCATCAGGTACAGCACCGTCCACACCGGCGCGAACAGCCAGTTCGGCGGCCGCCACGTCGGCTTCTTCAGGCGCTCGTACCATTCCCCGGGCTTGAACAAGATGCCGGTTGCAGCCGCGAGGAAACAGGCGGCCAGGAAACCGATGAGGACGGCGATCGGGACCAAGGTCATCTCGTGCGCTCCCACCGCGACGAAGCTTACCCGATCACCGCCTCGACCTTGACCGCCTTGGTGCCGCTGGCCGGCAGCGGCACCAGGGTGCCGTCGATCGCCTTGCCATCGACCGTCAACCTGACCGCGTTGCCCGGGCCGGCCCGCGTCACCGCGATGTCGTAGGTGACGCCGCGGAAAGTCCGGCTGACGGTGAAGCCCGGCCAACGCTCGGGCACCACCGGCGCAATCCTGAGCCCCGCATATTCCGGCCGGATGCCGAGGATCCACTGGGTGATGGCGTAGTAGTTCCACGCCGCCGTGCCGGTCAGCCACGAGTTCTTCGCCTCGCCGTGGCTCGGCGCATCGCGCCCGGCGATCATCTGCGCATAGACATAGGGCTCGCAGCGGTGCACCTCGCTGATCGCCTCGCGCGCCGATGGCGAGATGCGGGTGTAGTAGTCGAACGCCGCCGCGCCGTTGCCGAGCATCGCCTCGCCGATGATCACCCACGGATTGTTGTGGCAGAAGATGCCGGCGTTTTCCTTGTAGCCCGGCGGATAGGTCGAGATCTCGCCGTACTCGATATAGTAGCGGGTATAGGCCGGCTGGTGCAGCACGATGCCATGCGGCGTGGCGAGGTGCTTTCTGACCGAATTGAGCGCCTTCCGCGCCATGCCGTCCTCGATGCCGATGCCGGCGAGCACGCAAAAGCCCTGCGGCTCGATGAAGATCTTGCCCTCGGCGCACTCCTGCGAGCCGATCTTCTTGCCGAAATCGTCATAGGCGCGCAGGAACCAGTCGCCGTCCCAGCCGTGGGCGCGCACGGTCTCGTCCATCTTCGCGGCGGCCGCGCGGCAGGTCTCGGCATCCTCCACCGCACCGCGCGCATCCGCGATCGCTGCCAGCTCCTTGGCCGCCAGCACGAACAGGCCGGCGATGAACACCGATTCGGCTATCTTGCCGTCCTTGCTGGTCGTGGTCTGGAAGGATTCGTCCGGATTGGTCGAGAAGCAGTTGAGGTTGAGGCAGTCGTTCCAGTCGGCGCGGCCGATGAGCGGCAGGCCGTGCGGCCCCAGCCGGTCGAGCGCGTACTGGATCGACCGCTTGAGGTGCTCGTAGAGCGGCACCTCGGTCCCCGGCGTCGAATTGAACGGCACCGGCTCGTCGAGGATCGCGACGTCGCCGGTCTCCTTGAGGTATTGCGCCACACCCAGCACCAGCCAGTGGGGATCGTCGTTGAAGTTGCCGCCGACCGCGTCGTTCCCCTTCTTGGTCATCGGCTGGTACTGGTGATAGGCGCCGCCGCTTGCGAGTTGGGTCGCCGCCAGATCGAGGATGCGCTCGCGGGCACGCTCCGGCACCATGTGGACGAAGCCGTAGAGGTCCTGGTTGGAATTGCGGAAGCCGAGGCCGCGGCCGATGCCCGATTCGAACGTCGAGGCCGAGCGCGACATGTTGAAGGTCGCCATGCACTGGTAGGCGTTCCACGCATTGACCATGCGGTTGACGTGCTCGTCCGGCGAGGCGACCGCATAGATGCCGAGCAGCCCGTCCCAGTAGTCGCGCAACTTGGCGAAGGCGGCGTCGGCGGCGGCCGGGTCGCGGTATTTTTCGATTGTCGGCGCGACCAGCCGCTTGTTGATGATTTGGCTGCCCGGCGGATCGAACTTGTCGTCGTCCGGGTTCTCGAAATAGCCGAGCACGAACTGGATGCGCCTGGTCTCACCGGGCGCCAGCTTCACCTTGACGTGGTGCGAGCCGATCGGCGACCAGCCGTGGGCGATCGATTTGCTCGACCGGCCGGCTTCCACCGCCTGCGGCCGGTCCCAGCCGCGCCACGGCCCGAGGAAGGCCTCGCGCTGGGTTTCGTAACCGGCGATCCGCCGTGAACAGGCGAACCAGGCGAAATGGTTGCGCCGCTCGCGATACTCGGTCTTGTGGTAGATGACCTCGCCCTCCACCTCGACCTCGCCGGTGTTGAAATTGCGCTGGAAATTGGTGGCGTCGTCGTTGGCCTCCCACAGGCAGAATTCGACCGCCGAGAAGACGGAGAGTTCCGCCGGCTCCTTGCGTTCGTTGGTGAGCGTGAGCTGCCAGACCTCCAGTGTCTCGTCGAGCGGCACGAAATAGCGCGTGCTGGCGGCGATTCCGGCGCGTTTCGACGAAATGGTGCTGTAGCCCATGCCGTGGCGGCACTCGAAGGAATTGAGCTTGCTCTGGGTGGGCATCCATGATGGCGACCAGAAGTCGCCATTGGCGTCGTCGCGGAGATAGACGTAGCGGCCGCCGAAATCGAGCGGCACGTTGTTGTAGCGGCCGCGGGTGATGCGCCGCTTGCGCGCGTCGCGATAGTAGGAATAGCCGCCGGCGGTCGCCGACAGGATGCCGAAATAGTCCTGGCAGCCGATGTAGTTGATCCAGGGCAGCGGCGTGTCGGGACGGGCGATGACGTATTCGCGCGTCGCGTCGTCGAAATGGCCGTATTTCATGGGCGTTCCCGTTCGTTTTCCGCCTTGCAGGGCTGGTTGTCGTTCGCATCGGCGTCGCTGCGCGGTACGGTATAGCAGCGCTCTCGGGGCCGTGAAATCGATTACATTGCCGCGCGGTTGCCCCCAGAAACGAAAAAGCCGCCCGGAAAGGGCGGCCTTGCTTCGGCGAACCGGACGTGCGGTCGCGGCGAGCTTCCTTCAGCCCATTTTCAGGTTGGGCGCGATCTGCCAGACCTCGTCGATGATCTTGCCCTTGCGGTAGGCCAGGACGTAGCGCACCGGGATCGTCTTCTTGCCGATAAACGCGACATTGGCGGTCACCGTCATGCCTTGCGGGTTCATGCCAACGACGATGTCATTGACCTTCTCGGTCATCTTGCCGTTAGCGAACTTGGTCCACACCGACCTGATCGCCTTCGTGCCGGCGTAGGAGCCGTCGAGCGGCCCCCCGATCCACAGCAGCGTCGCGCCGGGGGCATACTGGCTCATGATGTTGGCGACGTTGCCGCTGGCGATGGCCTTGAAGTGCATCGAGGCATCAGGGGCGTTCATCCTGGCGAAGGCGGGGGTGGCGGCGAGTGCCAGGACAGCGGCGACGGCGGCGGTTCTTGCAAGCATTGCGGGGTTCCTTGCGGGTTGCATGCAGAAAGTTGCATGCATGCAACTAGCAAGGTTCCCGCACACATCAATTGCCGGGCAATCACGAAGGCGTTACGCCCCCCGTCAGAAAGATGGACTTGCGAAGACCTGGCCAAGCCCCGGAACGCCAAAGGCCCGCCGGGGAGGGCGGGCCTCTGGAAAATTGGTTGCGGGAGTAGGATTTGAACCTACGACCTTCAGGTTATGAGCCTGACGAGCTACCGGGCTGCTCCATCCCGCGCCAAAAGCGGGCCATGAGGCCCGCCGTTCGTGGCCTCCATATAGACCTTTGTGACGCTCATTTGAAGGGCCGAATTGCCTTGTGGAAGCAGGTTTTTTCCGCGTCAGCGCGCCGGCATGCGCAGATTGCGGCCCATCTTGATCTCGAGCGTGATCGCCGTCTTGCCGGCCCGCTTGATCTCGATCGGCGGCAGGGGATCGAGCCGGTCGAAGAAGCCCGCCGCGTCCGCCCACAGCCTTGCCGCGCCGGGCCCTTGCGGCACGATCACCGGCATGTCGCGGCCGTTCCACCGGGACTGGTCGTAGCGGTAGCGGAACTGCTGAGGATCGCCACAGGCGCAGATCACCGGGATGTCCGGTCCGAGCGCGTAGCTGGCCTTGCCGGCGGTCATCCAGATCGGCGAGGCGACCACGGCACCCGGCCCAAGCAGGCCGCGCGCCTCCAGCGCCGGCTTGAGGCCGCGCCAGTCGACAAGGTCGAGGGTGACGTCCGCCTGCTGCCCCCATGAGGCGGGGATCAGCCCGCCCCGCACGGTCTGCCAGGTGAGCGCCGCCAGGACCACGCCGACGATCCCCGCCGACCACGCCATGTAGCGCCGGGCAAAGCGCGGCCATTCCGCCGCCAGCTTCGCCGCGTCGCGCCCGAATAGCGGGATGGTGAACACCCAGCCCGGCATCGGCCAGTGCGGCTGGCTGTGGGCGAGCAGGCTGACGACATTGAACAGCACGATCGGGCCGACCGCGATCAGCGCAATCAGCCAGCCGGCCGGCGCGCCGCGGCCGGCGCGAAGCCCCCGCCACAGCGCCATGGCGAAAGGCACGATGAGCAGCGGGAACAGATAGAGCGCCTGACCGCCGAGGAATTCGAGAAACCAGAGCGGATGGATGCCGGCCCCGCCGCCCGGTAGCCGCCGCGTCTGGAACGACAGGCCGACGTCGCTGTGCTGCAGGTTCCAGACGATCGCCGGCGAGAAGACGACCAGCGCCACCGCCGCCGCCAGCCATGGCCCCGGCGTCGCCAATGAGCGCCGCGCCTTCGGCACGCTCAGCATGTAAGCGAGCACGCCGACGAAGACGAAGACGCCGGTGTATTTCGACAGCATCGCCAGCCCGCCGAGCGCGCCGGCGGCGAGCCACCACAGGAGCGGGCGCCTGACCTGCGGTTCGTCGAACAGGATCGCCGCCACCACATTGACGGTCGCCAGCATGAAGAACATCAGCGGCCCGTCGGGGAGCAGCCAGCTCGCATGCGCCAGCGTGAACACCGGCGCCACATTGAGCGCGGTCGCCGCCCACAGCCCGGCACGCACCCCGAACAGGCGGGCCGTCAGGCGATACATCAGCCAGGTCGAGCCGGCGAAGAAGAGGATGGTGGGCAGCCGCACTACCAGCGAGGCCTCGCTGTGGAAGAGCCGCATCGCCAGCCCCGCCGCCCAATAGTGCAGCGGCGGATGGTCGACATAGCTCAGCAAGAACTGCCGCGCGCTGCCCGCCGAATAGGATTCGTCCCAGCCGAGCCCGGTAACAGCGGCCAGCACCATGCGGAGCGCAGTGCCGACGACGATCATCGCAAGCACCCAGCCGACGGCCGACCGGGCTTCGTCGGAGGACGCTGTGCAGATCCCGTTGCCGCTGGTCACCGTCGTCATCAAGCCTTTCCCGCCGCCGCCGCACGCGCGTCCCTTAGCAGACCATCGCGCCGGATCGAAGCCCGCCGGGCACCGGTGCGGCCGCTGCAAGGCACCTCGCTATGCCGCCGCCCCCAGCGGAAGATCGCGCAGCCGTCCGCGCAGGTGGTGATTGTCCGATCCGAGCTCGCGCAGGAACGCACGCACCTCCCCGGCCAGACTTTCCTCCGCGAACGCCCTCAGCGCCGGCAGCGTCCAGCCGCCCTCCGGGTCGAGTGCACCATCAAGGATCTCGAGCCGCGCCATTTCCGCCGGACGGAGAGGCAACGCCCGCGCCTGCTCCAAAATCAGGCGCAGCTCGTAAACGCGCCGCAGCAGCCGGAAGGCTTCCGACATCGCCGGCAGCAGCGCCGGATCGTCCCGCCACGAGCGCCCGCCGAACATCCCTTGCGTCACCGCCTGGCCGGCGCCGTGGCAGTCGTAGGCCACGCAGCCGCGGAAGCCGCTCGCCGCCAGGTGCCCGTGGACCGTGCAGCCATGCCCGCGATCGAGATTGCGGCACGGCGTGTCGGCGGCCTTGTCGAAGCCGAACGATTTGGAGCGGTCGAACGCGACGGCAACGCAGCAGAGCGCCGCGCAATGATCGCAATCGCCGCGAAAACGCGACCCGGGCATCGGCGCTCTCTCTTCGGGCTGGGTCATGGCAAACGAAAACGCCGCCCCGAAGGGCGGCGTCGTTTCAGGTCATGTGTGAAGAGATGCGAAGAAAGAAGCTTTTTCATGTCGCCTGCGCTTGGCAGGCCTGGCAGCGACCTACTTTCCCACGTCTTAGGACGAAGTATCATTGGCGCGGAGGAGTTTAACGGCCGAGTTCGGAATGGGATCGGGTTCAGGCTCCTCGCAATGGCCACCAGGCCGGCGAAGCGCAGAAGGGTTGAAGAAGCTGGTCTGGTCTTTCCGGTCGACCGCTGGCGTGGTTACTCCAACGGGCAGCGATAATGAGAACGATCAAGCCAATCGAGCGATTAGTACCGGTAAGCTTCACGCATTGCTGCGCTTCCACACCCGGCCTATCAACGTGGTGGTCTTCCACGGCTCTCAAGGGAGAACTCGTTTTGAGGTGGGCTTCCCGCTTAGATGCTTTCAGCGGTTATCCCGTCCGTACATAGCTACCCTGCAATGCAGCTGGCGCCA
>CAWAIR010000015.1:0-144326 GCA_963782045.1 uncultured Alphaproteobacteria bacterium | reverse complement strand
CTGAGCGGCCTTGCATCTTAGCCGCCGTTCCGCCCTGCCTGACTATTCACGCAAGCCCAACTTCCGGGATCCCTCGACGAGTTCCGCCGCGATCGGCTGCGCAAATCCGTGTTCGAAGACAAAGCGGAAACGAAAATCGGGCTCCAGTTCCAAACCACGTTTTACGATATGGCCTGTACCATCAGCACGATCAGCCAAGGCCATCGCTATGGCCTGAAACAGATAAGTCGTGCTGAAGTTGATATTCGATTGTCCGGCTCGCGCGAAACAGGCCGCGGCATCGTTGTAACGCCCTTGGCCAACGGCCGTTTCCCCGAGCGCCAAATGGGCTTCAAACGCAAGCGGATCAAACGGGCTTAGCCGAAGTGCCCGGCCGGCCAGGAGAGTTGCAACTTCCCCGTGGCCCGCAATGGCGTGCGCTTGCGCAAGCTCGCGTACGACCTGCCGCACATCGACCGCTCTGCCCTTGTAGGCGAGAGTCGAATTGCGCGCGATCACAAGAAGCCATTTGATCCGCGATAGACCCGCGACGATGTCGTCGACCACAACGACCGACCGGCAGCAGCCATCGAGGAGCCGCGCCACACACCGACAAGCCACGACGTGCCGCGACCGGTCGCGACAGACGGCGACAGCGAACGATACGTGTCACGGCTGGAAAGCGAGAACGAATTCCTGCGCGGCCAGGTCGTCGTGAAGGACACGCAGATCAAAGACCTCACCGAGCGGGCAAGAGAGACCAACCATCTCATTGCCGGCCTGCAGAAAGATGCTCACGCCGCTGCTCGGCAACCGTCGCGACCCGATGAAGGACGACAACTCCACCGACACTTTGGTTGGGTAGGGGATAACCGCGAAGGCCCGATTCGCTGGGGCTTATAATGCGAGCATGGACTACGAGCCCGCACGCAGCATTGGGGACCTTATTAAAGACAAGAACATTGTCCTGAAGGGGGCCGATGCCGCAACGGCGATGGGCTTCACGCAAGTCCCGAACTTTCTGCTCAAATCCAAGAAGCTCAGTTCCGGCGACAAGATGACATTCGCCATGCTCCTCAGCTACGCTTGGCAGAATGATTACTGCTTTCCCGGACAAGACCGGCTGGCGGAGGATCTCGGCCTCTCCGACCGCAGCGTCCGCACCCATCTCAAAGCCCTGGAGGCCGAAGGCCTGTTGGACATCAAGCGCAGGGGACAGGGGAGGACCAACATCTACGAGCTGAACCTGACACTCGCCAACTCTCGCCCGGCTCAGACCGGAAGAAAACTTCCGGTCTTGAGCGGAAGGAATCGTCCCATCAAGAACGGAAGATAACTTCCGGTACTCTATAATGATATGCATCTAAGAACACCAAAAGAAAAATACTCAGAAGATTTCGATCATTTCTTTTAATTGGACAGGAACGCTCAAGAGTCGCGAAATAGATATTGTGCGACACATAATTGAAATATTGTCAATACTTGCCTGCTTGCTCCAATATCGCTAAAATCAACTTATGACAAAGCTTCTTGGAAGATACCATTGCTCGTCTGCGCAAGATGCCAGACGTCGTTCAGGACCTGGCGGCGCAACGCTTGCTGCAGCATGTCGATGAATCGCCGGAGCAAAGCGATCTAGCCGCAATCGCCGAGGGCCGCCGCGCCTTTGCGCATGGCGAGCTCGTCGACCTCGAACAATGGAGAGATGAAGTGGAACTTGGTGATCGTTAGCTCAGCCGCAAAGAGAGTTGCGGCGAGTTCCCTCCCCCGAACTTACGCGCATCAACAAGGCATTTTCTGCAATGTGCGCCGATCCATTTTCAGGCGATGTAAAATCCCTGCGCGGCACGCGTGGAGCTTTGCGTCGTCGCGAGGGCAACTGGCGCATCCTGTTCGACCTCCAGCAAAAGGAGAAACTCATCGTGGTGCTCGCGGTTAGGCGTCGCGGCTCCAAGACCTATTAGGCCGTATACTCGTAAACCGAGCATGGTGAGCGCGGGGTCGCTGAATGTCCGCTTCACTCCAGAACCGACCAGAGTTGTGCGGCGGTGCAACATGTCGCGAAGTGCCATGAGCGGTCGAGGTCCGTAGCCTCGAGCCATCTCGCAGAGCGCAACAGATGACAGGCACGTCCGCGAATCCGAATCGCGTCAAGGCCGCGCGGGAACGTCTCCATACGCCTGATTGCACGGCGATCGAACAAAGGCAGGCCGATCGCTCCTCCTCAACTTGGGTTAGGTGTCGACCGTCGCGGCTTCGCTGACGTGATGCACACCCATTGAGGTCGCTGAAGCCGGACGATCGGCCCAAAGCACAGGTAGCCAGGAGCCGGTAACGCGACGACAGTTCGGCGGCACGAGTACCAATCTCGCGGGCACGAAGCGAGCGTATTCGATCGCATTCGGTACCGTGACCGGAATCACGTGCCCCGATCGACCGCGCTGACGGAAGCGCAGATGCCGGTGCGCAAGGCGCCGGCGGCGATGTGCGCCCGACACAGGTCCCGCACTGCCGACGCGTCTTGCGCCACGTAGGCCGCGACGATCGCGCGGTGTTCTCGCCGTGACTCGCCCGGATCGCGCTGGCGCGCGATCGCCAGCGCCCAGGCCCAACGCACCTGCTTCAGGCAAGCATCGTAGCTCTCGACCAGGCGCTGGTTCGGGCACGGTGCCACCAGCGCGCGGTGAAATTCGAGATTGATCACGTGATAGTCGGTTGCCGCCTGAGCATCGTCCATGGCGGCGATCAGGGACCGGATTGCCGCGTGCTGCGCGTCAGTGGCGACCGGGCACGCCATCGACGCCGCTTCGCTCTCCAGGATCGCCCAGAGTTCGTAGA
This sequence comes from uncultured Alphaproteobacteria bacterium, assembly GCA_963782045.1. Classification (GTDB taxonomy): domain Bacteria; phylum Pseudomonadota; class Alphaproteobacteria; order Rhizobiales; family Kaistiaceae; genus CAVSRC01. Next base: position 141,509 of record CAWAIR010000015.1, on the reverse strand, counting down.
GTTCGCGCACATCCTTTTCGTCGAGCGTGCGGATGACACGCGTGTTGCGCTCCTCGCGCACGACGAGGCCCGACTGTTCGAGCACTATCACCGCCTCGCGCAAGGAAGCCCGGCTGATGCCGAGTTCGCGCGCCAGCGTCTCTTCGACCAGCCGCGAGCCGGGCTTCAGCAGCCCCTTCAGGATGAGCTGCTCGAGGTGCTGGCCAACCCGTGTGGCGAGGCTTGGAAGGTGTAGGCTGTCGCGGATGGCGCCGACCGCCTGAAGAGCGTCCGTCATGGAGCGCAATATCTACTGGACCGAGGATTCAGTCAATGTCGACAGTCCGATCGTCGACGGTCGACAAAGGTAACTCGCCGTGATACGTTGGAATTCTCGGCGGCCGATGCGCGGAGCAATGGAGGGGGGAAATGCAGCGTTGGCAGGCGAACGGCCAGCCGGTCGGCTCAGACCTGACAGGACCGTTGGAGGATTCGACATCTTTGCGAGGCAAACCGGGTGCGCTGGCAGAGCGACTGGCCACGGCCGGCTATGTCTATGTGCGCAACGTACTGCCGCGCGACACGGTCGAAGCGGCACGATGCGAAGTCCTCGGCCGCTTGGCCGAGGCGGGCGAGGTCGCCGAGCCGGTAGAAGCGGGGCGCTGGACCGGCACGTCACAGAGAGCCGAGCGCATCGCCGATATCGGTTCATGGTGGCGGTCGGTGGCCGAAGGGCTGGCGCTACGTGCGGTCAGCCACGGGCCGCAGCTGGCGGCGCTGGCCGGCGAGGTGCTCGAGGCGAATCCGATGGCGCAGGACTTTCTCTATCTGAGGACCGGCGTGCGCGGCACCGCAACCGAGCTGCACTACGACTATCCCTTCTTCGCCCGCGCCACCGAACGCATCGTCACCTGCTGGGTGCCGCTCGCCGACGTGCCCATCGAGCTCGGCCCGCTCGCCATCATCGAGGGATCCAACCGTTTCGACGATCTCCTCGCCGAGGTGAAGGCGATCGACCTTATCGCCGAGCCGAGCCGTCGCGCCGCCTTTGCACAGCCTCTGGCGGAGTTCGCCCGCGAGCATCACGCGCGTCTGCTCAGTACCGATTTCGCGCCCGGCGACGTGCTGGTCCTCAGCATGATCATGTGCCACGCCTCGCTCGACAACCATAGCCCGGAAGACCGCATCCGCCTGTCTTTCGACGTGCGCTATCAGGCAGCCGATGCGCCACGGGACGAGCGGTTCTCCGGTAACCCGCCGCCCGGCGTGACCGGCAAGAGCTACGCCGAGCTGAACGGAGCGCGGCCCATGGGGCAGGCCTGGCATCAACGCTAGGCTTTCGCCGGCATCCGCCATCGCCTGACGGGCCGCCGTGGGCGTCCGTCCGCGCGATCAAGCGTCCCATTTTCGTCGACGGAATACGGAATACCGTTGACAGGCGGGGCGTTGCTGTTGCAATGAAGAGGTCATGGACGATCTCGCGACATCCGTGCTAGCTGCGAAGGAGGCCCTGCGGACGCAGCCGCTGGCGACCCGCGTCGGCCAACTGGTCGAGGCGCTCATCCTCGACGGCAAGCTCGGGCCCGGCATCCGCATAATCGAGGAAGAGCTTTCGGAGGCGCTCGGCGTCAGCCGTACCTCGCTGCGCGAAGCGATGCTCGGTTTAGAGCAGTCCGGCATCATCGAGCGCGGCGAGCGCGGTGGCCGCTATATCCGCACCATCACGCGCGACGACCTGCACGACCTCTACGAGGGATGGTCAATCATCGAGAGCGAAGCGGTGGCGCTCGCCTGCCGCGTCGCCACGGCCCGCCATCATCGCGCACTGGCCCGATTGATCGAGGCAATGGACCAGGTGCCGACTGTTCCGGAATACCATCGGCTCAATCTCGCCTTCCATGCCGCCTTGGTAGAGCCCTGCCGCAACCAGTGGCTCAAGACGGTCTATGACGGCTGCCTCAGGCAGATCCGCTTCGCCTGGGCGCTCGCCGTGGCATGGTCGGGCGGACGGACGCAGTCGCAGATTGAACACCGGGAAATCCTCGATGCTTATCGCGCGCGCGACGCGGAAAGGACGCTCGCTCTGGTGCGAGTGCACCTGGCGGCGGGCGCCGAGAAGATAACGCTTGGCAGCGAACAATCTGTGGAAGCGACGGCGAAACGTCGGAATCGCCGGCGCAAGTACCGCACGCCCGACCTGGGCTGAACCCGGCGGCCGTGCTTTGGGAGAAAAGGGGGAAGTCGCATGAATACGAAATCGATTCTGCTTGCTGTTGCCCTGCTCGCGATGGGAACCGCCACGGGCCCGGTGCTGGCGCAGGACCACCCGGTCATCAAGGTCGGCATGCTGCAGATGCTGACCGGCGATCTGGCGCAATACGGCGTGCCGCTGCGCGACGCGGGGGTCTATGCCGTCGACGAGATCAACGCCAAGGGTGGCATCAACGGGCGCAAGATCCAGTTGTTCACCGAGGACGTCACCTCGGCGCCGCAGGGTTCGGTGCAGGCAGCGCTCAAGCTGATCGAGCAGGATCAGGTGGATGTGCTCATGCAGGGCGGGACAAGCGGCCACACGATGGCAACAATCCCGGTGGCCGACGAGAACCATATCGCGATGGCCAACATGTCGACTGCAGAGGGCATCACACAGACAGGCTCGAAGTGGACCTTCCGCGTAGCCCGCGTGCCAAACAGCGTCCTCGACAAGAAGTTTGCCGACTATGTCGTCCACGAGACGAACTTCAGAAAAATAGCCGCGATCTACGGCAATGACGAAATGGGGCGCGACGCTTCGAACATCTTTATTGCCGAGCTGAAAGCGGACGGTGTCGCCCCGGTTGACGTCGAGCAGGTGCAACCGGGAGATCCGGATGTGTCGGCGCAGGTTACGAGGGTGAAGGCGGCCAATCCTGATGCGATCTTCGTCCAAGGCCACGCCAACGAGGCGAGCAAGATCATCCGCACTATTCGAGAGCTGATCGGCGACAAGGTCACGCTGCTCGGCTTTGACCAGCTCACCACTGACAAGTTCATCGAGCAGGCCGGCGGCGCCAAGAACCTCGAGGGCATGCTGGTGCGCAGCGGCTTCCTCGGCGAGCTGTCCAACAGCCCGAGCCTCAAGGCGTTCGTGGCCGGATACAAGGCGAAGTATCCCAACGCTGACATGCTGCTGCCGATGATCCAGTATGCTGGCATGCAGGTTCTCTTCGAGGCACTGCGCCTGGCCGGCGACAACCTAAGCCGAGAGAACATCCGCGACTCGTTCTACAAGGTGCAGAACTTCGAGACGATCCTGGGCCCGGTCTCTGTCCAACCCAACGGCGAGACCATGAATACCGTCAACATCCTCAAGATGGTGAACGGCAAACAGGTCGTTGTTCGCGAGAACTACTGAGCAGCCGGGCTGCAATCACGCTGGGGGTGGGGCATGCCATGATTCTGGCTCAGCAGCTCGTCAATGGCATCATGCTTGGCAGCGTCTACGCGCTGGTGGCGGTCGGCTTGTCGCTGATCTGGTCGACCGCCAAGCTCCTTGACTTCGCCTTTGGCGAGATCTTCATGCTCGGCGGGGTGCTCACCTACACCTTCATCGTCCTCGTCGGCCTGCCGGTCGTTCCGGCCCTGCTCCTGACCCTCTTGGTATGCGCGGCGCTGGGCTACGCCGTCGAGCGCATCGTGTATTTCCGCCTCTACAACAGCGACCACGTCATCGTCCTGATCGCAACCATCGGCATGTCGATGATCCTCGAGGATGGCGCAACGCGCATCTGGGGCTCGGAGACGATGATCTTTCCCGGGACCTTCGACAAGGTCTGGGTCGTCGGTGACGTGGTCATCCGCGTGTATTTCATCTTCATCGTCGCGGCTGCGCTCCTGCTTATCGGCGTGGCCCACTTGCTAATCTCGCGTACGCGCCTTGGCATCGCGCTGCGCGCCGTCGCCGAGAATCGCGAGGTCGCGGCGATGATGGGCGTCAACGTGGTCACGTTGCTCGGCGTCTCTTTCGCAGCAAGCTACGTGATGGCTGCGGCCGCTGGCGCCTTGATTGGCCCGATCCACTACGTCGCCACCACCGGCGGCACGGCGATGATGATCAAGGGCGTCACCGCAGCGGTGCTGGGCGGTTTCGGCAGCATGCCCGGCGCGCTGCTCGGCGGCCTCATCATCGGGCTCGTCGAGGCACTGGCGGCAGGCTACATCTCCTCGGCCTTCAAGGACCTCATCGTGTTTCTTGTCTTCATCAGCGTTCTCTACGTGCGTCCCCAGGGCCTGATGGGCCAGAAGCCAATCGGACCTGCCGAGGCATGACAATGCAAGCAATCGCTCCGGCGCCGCCGGAACGCCGTGCTCTCGGCCGTGTGGCGCTCGGCCTTGTGGCCGCGCTTGCACTCGCGCTGCCGTGGCTGGTCGGCGATCAGCAGTACTTCATCTTCAACGCCACGGTCGCCCTCATCACCGTCCTTCTGGCGACCGGCTACAACATCCTGATCGGCATGTGCGGCCAACTGTCGATGGCCCATGTCGCCTTCTTCGGCATCGGCGCCTACACCTCCGCGCTGCTTTCGCGCAATCTCGGCGTCCCCTTCCCGCTCGCCTTCGCCGCGGCGATCATCGCGCCGACGCTGAGCGCGGTCGTCATTGCCCGAGCCGCGGCGCGGCTGAGCGGCCCTTATCTGGCGATGGTGACCTTCGCCTTCCATTCGATGGTGCTGACACTGTTCATCAACTGGACTGATCTCACCAATGGTTGGGGAGGCGTCACGCGCATCCCGCCGCCGAGTTTCCTTGGGCTGGCCGCGACCGACTACCGCGAGATGTACTATCTCGTGCTGGCGATCACGGTCTTCGGCATCTTCATCGCCCATCGGCTGAAAATCTCACGCCATGGGCGGGCGATGTTCGCCATCCGAGAGAATCGCCTCGCTGCCAAGGGCGTCGGCATCAACACCGCGTCCATGATCACGCTGGCCTTCTGCTTGTCGGCTGCTTACGCCGGCGCAGCCGGGTCGCTGCAGGCCCATTTCATCCGCTACATCGACCCGACGTCGTTCGGCCTGCCGCGGCTGGTCGACATGCTCATCATCATCATCATCGGTGGCCGCGGCAGCGTCGTCGGCGTCTCCGTGGTCGCCGTCCTCTACGTGTTCAGCCTGGAGTATCTCCGCTTCCTGCAGGACTGGAAGCTCATCGTCTTCGGCGTCCTGCTGATCGTGCTCATTAACCTCAGTCCCAACGGCATCGCGCCGCTGTTCCGGCGCGTCACCGACAGGCTGACCGGCAGGAGTGCCGCGACGTGAGCGCACGGCTATTGGAGGTGACGAATTTGACCCGCTCGTTCGACGGGCTAGTCGCCGTCAACGCAGTCGACTTCCACGTCGACGAAGGCGAGATCGTCAGCCTGATCGGGCCGAACGGTTCCGGCAAGACGACCTTCTTCCATTGTCTGGCCGGCTTTTATCGCCCGGATTCGGGAGAGATCGTCCTGTACGCCGGCGGCCAGGAACATAGCCTCGTCGGCCTCAAGCCGCACGAGATCCGGCGCGCCGGCCTCGCCCGTGCGTTTCAGACCCGCGAAATATTCACCGAGATGACGATCATGGACAGCATGCTGGTGGCCATGCACCCGCGGCTGAAGGCCGGCCTGATTGCCGGACTCGCGCGCACGGCGGCTGCGCGCGCCGAAGGGGACGCGGCGCGAGCGCGGGCCGCCGAGATCCTCGCGATGTTCCCCGGTCGCTTCCCGCCAGAGCGCTGGCCGCAGCCATCGTCGAGCCTATCCTACGCCAACCGCTGTCGGCTCGAGATCGCGATGTGCCTGGCGTCGGAGCCGAAGATCATCCTGATCGACGAGCCGGCCGCCGGCATGAACCCGGTTGAGCAAGTCGAGATCATGGAGACGCTCAAGGACATCCGAGATCTCGGCTACGCGCTGGTGGTCGTCGAGCACAACATGCGATTGGTCATGGGAATGTCGGACCGCATCGTCGTGTTCGATCGTGGGCGCAAGATCGCCGACGCCAAGCCCGACGACGTCGTGGCCGATCCGAAAGTGGCCGAGGCCTACCTGGGCACGACCTACGATGTTGCTTGAGATCAACAGCCTCAGATCAGGCTACGGCGCGACCGAGGTGCTTCACGGCATCGACCTGTCCATCGCCGACGGCGAGATCGCCTGCATTCTCGGCAACAACGCAGCCGGCAAGTCGACGCTGATCAAGTCCATCCTCGGCATCGCCGACGTCAGCGGCGGCACGATTAGCTTCGCCGGAGAGCGCATCGACCGGCGGCGGCCGGACGAGGTCATCAATCTCGGCATCGCCGTCGTGCCCGAGGGCGGCGAGGTGTTCACCGAATTAACCGTCGTGGAGAACTTGCGGATGGGTCTCTACCTCAAGCCGCGCGACGTGCTGGCGGCCGGGCTCGAGAGGGTCTTTGCGCTATACCCGATCCTTGCCGAGCGCCGCCGGCAGAAAGCGGGACTGATGAGCGGCGGCGAGCGGCAGATGCTCGCCATGGCTCGCGCCCTGATATCCGAACCGCGGCTCCTCATCCTCAATTCGCCGTCGATGGGCCTAGCGCCTCGATATGTCCACCAGCAATTCGATACCCTGCGTCGCCTCAACTCGCAGCAATCGCTGACCGTGCTGGTCGTCGAGCAGAACGCCAACATGGCGCTCAGCCTGTCGCATCGCGCCTACGTCCTTCAGCAGGGCGAGATCGTCCTGAAGGGTGGTTCCAAGGACCTGCTCAACAATGAGCAAATGAAGCTGGCATACCTGACTTGAAAGGGGGCACTGGACAATGAATCGCACCAATTCGGCACCGCCGCCGGCAACCGCCAAGACGGCCATCGGTGGCCCATTGATCGTCGGTGGCGTTCACCGCATGCCCCTGTCGCGTGCCGTGCGCGCGGGTGACTGGGTGTTCGTCTCGGGCGTGACCGCCATCGATGAACACGGCGCCGTGCTGTCCGGGAACATCGAGGCGCAAACCCGGCGCGTGATGGAGGTCATCGCTTCGGTTCTCGCCGAGGCGGGATGCACCTGGAGCGATGTCGTCAAGACGACCGTTTGGCTCGCCGACCCGCGCGATTTCTGGAGCTTCAATCGCGTCTACGGGGAGTTCTTCACTGCCGATCCGCCCGCACGGTCGACGCTCCAATCCGGCCTGATGCTCGACTGCAAGATTGAGATCGAAGCTCTTGCCCACAAACCGCAGTAACGCGGACCCAGGAAAAGCAACATGAACCGCGGAAAAATCGTCGGCACCGACAATGCATTCTTGCGTTCGATTCTCGATCTCGACCTCGACTCGCGCACCAAGGGAATTCCGCTCACCGACAGCACCATCAAGCTCCGTGACGTCGGCCGTCAGGGGTGGAACGTGCTGCGGGGCGACATGATGTTCCCGCTGCTGACGCTGCGCCAGGAGTGGATGCGCCACAATCTCAAGGTGATGCGCGACTATGCCGAGTTTCACGGCGTCAGCGTCGCCCCGCACGGCAAATCGAGCGTGTGTCCGCAGCTCTACGCCGAGCAGATGTCCGTCGGTGGCTGCTGGGGCATTACCGCCGCGACCGTTCAGCAGGCGGCTGTGGTCGCTGCGACCGGCATCGAGAACATCGTCATCGCCAACGAGGTGATGGCGCGCGCCAACATCGAACAGCTGGTGGCGCTCAAGCAGAAATGGCCGCGGGCGGAGATCTTCAGCTTGGTCGATTCGAAGGAGGCGGTAGAGCAGCTGGCTGAGTTCGGGCGCGGGCGGCTGGCCGGCGGGCGCTTCCAGGTCCTGGTCGAAGTAGGCTATGTCGGCGGGCGCACTGGCGTGCGCACGCGCGACAAGGCGCGCGCCCTGCTGGCGGTGATCGCGCAGCACCGCGACATCGTCGAGCTCTGCGGCGTCGAATGCTACGAGGGCACGATCAACCTGCCCGACGCCGACAAGACGATCGCCGCCGTCGATGCCTTCCTCGATCTGGCGGTAGCGGTTCTCGGGGATTGCCGGGCGTCGGGCGCTTTCGCTCCGGGGCGCGATGTCCTGCTGACGGCTGGCGGCTCGGCCTATTTTGATCGCGTCGTGCGGCGGTTCACCGACCCCGAAACCGGATCCGGCGTCCGCGTGGTGCTGCGCGGTGGGTCGTACATGACCTATGACCACGGCTTCTACGAGACCAAGCTGCGCCAGCTCGATGCCCGTGGCGGCCTCGACGGTCCGCTCGGGCACGTCAGCGCAGTCCATGATTTCAAGCCGGCTCTCGAATTGTGGGCGGTCGTGCAATCCCTGCAAGACCCGGGCATGGCCATCGTCGCCATGGGCATCCGCGATCTGCCGTACGATCTCGGCTATCCACGCCCGCTGCGCCACTATCGCCGCGGGCTCCAGGTCCGCGATCTCGAAGGCGACGGACTGCCCTTCAGCATCGTCAACTCCAACGACCAGCATTGCTACATGGAATATCCGGCCGGAGACGATATCGCCGTCGGCGACCTGATCGCTTGCGGCATCTCGCACCCCTGCACCGCCTTCGACAAATGGGACGTGTTGTACGCGATCGATGACGACTTCAACGTCCTCGGCGCATTGAAGACGTTCTTCTGAGGCAGATGATGGCGCGTCCCGAGCCGACACTGGCGCCCCCCGACGGAAGCAATCTCGCGCTTGAGCCGTCTGTGCTGCTCGGGCTGTTCGAGACGATGCTGCGCATCCGGCGGTTCGAGGAAACCGCCACCGGCTTGTTCAAGGCAGGCCGCATCAAAGGGACCGCGCACAGCTACGCCGGCGAGGAGGCGATTGCCGCCGGCACCTGCCGCAACCTGCGCCAGGGCGATTTCATCGGAAGCTACCACCGTGGCCACGGCCACTGCATCGCCAAGGGCGCGCGCGTCGACCGGATGATGGCCGAGCTGATGGGCCGGGCAACCGGATATTGCGGGGGGCTTGGCGGTTCGATGCACATAGCCGATCTCGATCTCAATATCCTGGGCGCCAACGGCGTCGTCGGCGCGACCATGCCGCTCGCCGTCGGCGCGGCGCTTGCCGCCAAGCTCCGCGGCACCGATCAGGTCGCCGTCGCCTTCTTCGGCGATGGCGCGTCCAACCAGGGCGTCTTCCACGAGGCCCTCAATCTCGCCGCCGTCTGGCGGTTGCCGGTCGTCTTCGTTTGCGAGAACAACCAGTACGCCCTCAACACCGCCTATACCGATACGACATCGATCGACCATATCTCCCGGCGCGCCGCGGCGTATGGCGTGCCCGGCCGCACTATTAACGGCAACGACGTCGCAGAGGTCTACACTGTGGTCGGCGAGGCGGTCGAGCGTGCGCGCGCGGGCGAGGGGCCCAGCCTGATCGAGGCGATGACCTGGCGCTGGGGGCCCCACAGCATGCGAGCCAACCTGCGCGAACCGCGTAGCGAAGAGGCGCGGCAGGCGGGCGAGGCCGGCGATCCGGTTGCTGCACTGGCATCGCGCCTGAGCAGCCGACGCGACATCCCGGCCGATGCCATCGCCGTACTGCGAACGTCGGTCGAGGGCGAAATCGAAGCTGCGGTCACCTTCGCCGAAGAGAGCCCGGAGCCGGGGGACGAGGTTCTGCGGACCGCGGTTTACGCGCCGCACGCGGTCGCCTACGACCTGCCGGCCGGCCCGGTCCGGGAGATGACGCTATGGCGAGGCGCTCAACGATGCGCTGCGACAGGAGTTGGAGCGCGACCCGACCGTCTTCCTCATGGGTGAGGACATTGCCGAAACCGGCGGCATCTTCCAGGTGAGCCAGGGCCTCGTCGACCGCTTCGGCCACGAGCGCGTGCGCGATACTCCGATATCAGAGGCGGGGTTCTGCGGCGCCGGCGTCGGCGCCGCCATCGCGGGCATGCGGCCGGTGGTCGAAGTGCAGATCTTCGACTTCGTCACTCAGATGATGGACATGATCGTCAATCAGGCGGCCAAGTTCCGCTTCATGAATGGCGGTGCCCCGCGCGTGCCGATCGTCATCCGCGGACCTCAGGGCGGCGGCGTGCGGCTTGCGGCGCAGCACAGCCAGAGCCTGGAAGCATGGTTCGCGCATGTCCCCGGCTTGATCGTCGTCGCGCCGTCGACGCCGTACGACGCCAAGGGTTTGCTGGCTGCCGCCATCCGCGACGACAACCCCGTCATCTTTCTTGAGCACAAGATGCTCTATCTCGGGCAGAGGGCGCCTGTACCTATCGAGCCATACGCCATCCCCCTCGGCCAAGCCGACATCAAGCGCGCAGGCTCGCACGTCACCGTCGTGGCGACCCAGGCGATGGTGGGACGCGCCCTCACCGCGGCGGTCCAGCTCGAGCGCGAAGGGATCAGCGTCGAAGTCATCGATCCGCGCACCATCAAGCCGCTCGACGAGGAAACGATTCTCGCCTCGGTGCGCAAGACCAATCGGCTGGTCATCGTTCACGAGGCGAGCGTGTTCGCCGGTTTCGGCGCCGAGATTGCCGCGATGGTGATGGAGAAGGCGTTTGATTGGCTGGATGCGCCAGTTGGCCGCGTCGGTGCGCCGGATGTGCCCATGCCGTTCAACGACAAGCTGGAATCCTTGGTAATTCCCTCTATTTCGCGCATCATTGAGGCTGTCCGCGGCGCATTAGCGTGACGCCCAACGGTCGCGAAGTGGACAAGAAAGAGTGGGACGCGTCACCGGGCCTGCGGTAGTCCGAGATCATCCAGCGCCGCCTAGAGATCTCAGCGCGATATGGTTATTGGAACGCCTCGCCCGAGGCTACACAGTCACCGGCCCTTCTCGCCGCCACTGGCGTGGCAAGATGGCGCGGGCAGTGCGCGACGTTGCCTGCTTGTTCGGCTTGGTTTCGCTGAATCCGCTTTGGGTCATTCACGACCGACCGGCAGTTCGCGGCATCCCCGGCCATGTCGGCTACCTTTTGGAAGCAGAAGTCAAATCCACGTTTTGGCGTCCGTATCGGTTGTCACCGCGGTCAATGGTACTGGCCCGAGGGTAACTCAGACTTCTGAACCGGAGTTGCGAACTATCCGCTACGAACCTACCGATTTCGACTGAGCAGTCATTGAGCCAATGCCACTTAACAAGCCGGATGGCGTTCCAAGTGTGAATGACCGGCGAGTGTCCAACGACATCTTTTTGTCTGTCGCGACACGGTGGTCGACGTTCGCGTTACCGGCTCAATGGAACGTACTTGCGACCCGATCCACATCCCATAGCTCGCAATCGCGCTCGCGGTAATCGTGCTTTGCGGAACCGAAATGTAATCGCGCGGCAACCTTCCTACCAAGTCCACTCGAGCTTGGCGACCTGATCGAGTTTGGGGTTGGCAATGTCCCACACAATCGATCTTCGACCGAAAAGATCAACGAGTACGGCCGAGCTGCCCGCTGGCTTCTCAAGGGTTCCTTCGAGCATCATGCATGCGACCGTCTTTGGCGGTCGTCCCGCTGGAAAGTGAATTTGGAGGGTGAGGTGCTCGGTGGGATACATGAACTCCTGGGTCCAATGCTCGTTCGGTTTGACGAATGAGTTGAGGATCTCGGCCGAATAGCAATTTGTGAGTCGCTCCCCTTCCCTAACGATGTTTCCAAGATCGATCGATGAAACGAAGTATCCGCGCTCGACAACGGTCTCAACGACGGTTCCACGCATTGAAGTAAATGCAATCACAGTATGCTCCGCGGTCACAGCCTCCTTGTAAGACGTCGTTGGGCCATTGACCACGAACGACGTCGTCTTCTCGTATCGAGCGCGGTTGCCAGCGGTATCGAGAAGGAAAACCTGAACGAGCGTGAAGGCGGATGACAAGGCGCTCGGACGCAGCCCTTCGGGAACACGATTCCAAGGTAGATATTGTATGATAGGGCCAAGCATCCAGCTTGTGCCGGCACGGATTTGATCTCGCGCTTGAGTGGTGAGGGCAGCGCCGAACAGGGCCAGCACAACGGCTGCTGCTGCCCAAACGTTCGCTGTTATGAAACTAGTGAGCGCATCCCAACCCGCCGGCATGCCTCTATTGTGGCGTACTTCCTTTTCCGAAGCGCACCACTATCCCCAACTGGGGTGGCCGGGATCTTCGGCAAACTAGCCCTTGCCGCCGCCGCTGAGCGTCACGACGATGCTCATTTGCGCTCTCCTTAGTCTATAATACGACGAATCTAGTCTAGTGGAAAATCCACTCAAAAGCAAGCCCATGTTTAATGAATTTTCGACTAGAAACCTCGCGCCCCCGTTGAGGGGTACCTCCTAAGCAAAGGGGTGGAATGCCTCGAACACTCGGCACACCGCGCCATTTTGTTCTGCGGGATTTCATTGTTGAGGAGCGCGAAAAAGCCGGCCTGACGCAGCGAGAGGTCTCGGCGCGACTGAAGCGCCCTCAGTCGTTTATTGCCAGTATCGAAACAGGCCATCGACGGATCGATGTTGTGGAGTTTCTCGACTTGGCCCAGGCGATCGGGTTCGATCCCCATGAGGCTCTGCGGCGGCTTGCGAGGACTACTGTAGGCAAATGACGTCAGAGGCATCGGCGCCCGTTGAAGCTTTCGACGAGGCCGTTCCGTGCGGTCTGCCAAGTGCAACGCAGTTTGCATTCAACGCCGGTGCCCCTCCCGTCGCTTGGGCACAGCACTCGAGATCCGTGGGTGACAATCGTCAGTGGGGCTTACACGGCAACCGCCAAGCCTCGCGGCGAAGCGGCTCTTGGAGACTTTATGGAGACTTTTTGGTACAGCTGGCTGGGCTCGAACCAGCGACCCACGGATCCACAATCCGTTGCTCTACCAACTGAGCTACAGCTGCACGCTTGGCCGGCGGCCGGAAACTATGATCATTGCCGGGGCGGTTCAAGAAAAAAGCCGCCGGGCGGGGCCGGACGCAAAAAGGCCCGGAGCCGTTTCCGGTCCGGGCCGCTCAAGAGGCTGAAAGGGCGCGTCAGGCGACGTTCAGATCCTTGAAGGTCTTCTCGACCTTCTCGGCCACCGGCCTGGTGGTCGTGGTCATGACCTTCTCGCCGAGCTCCTGGAACTCCTTGATCTGCGTGGTCATCGCCTCGAACTGCTTGCGGGCGAAGGCCGACTGGAGCTCGATCACCTCGGACATGGTCTTGGCGCCGAAGATGTCGCGGGCGAGCGCGAAGGAGGCATCGCTGTTCGACTTGGCGGCGTCGATGGCCTTGACCCCGATGGCGAGCGCACCGTCGCGGGCGTTCTCGAAGGTCTCCTCGACCAGGCCGGTCGCCTCCTCGCCAGCGTTCTTCATCTTGGCGTAGGCATCGCGCGCCTGGGTCACCGACTTCTCGGCGAATTCGCGGAAGGCAGCAGGAACCTCGAAGCTCGCCGTCGGAAAGCTGAAGGCCTCGAACGGGGTGGCGGTGGCTTTCGCCGACTTGCTGGTCTTGCCGTTGGTGGTGGTCATGGGAGCGTTTTCCTTGAAAAGCTGCCCCGGATCACGGGAAGCTCTCTTCCAATCCGGGAATGGCGTAACGATCTGTGGCGCTAACATAGAGGGTCTCTTGTGCATTGCAACAAAAATATTGCGTCGCACAAGAAAACGGCCGGGCTGACCGCCGCAGCCGGCCCCGCGCGGGGGAGTTAACCGTGCCGGCATTTGGTGCAGCGGAAAGGCCGCGGACGCATGGACCATGGCAAAATCCGGCTGTATTAACATATTGTTAAGCTTCGAGAGGGGCGCGGGGAAGCGCACCCACGGGCCGACCGGATGAACGGCAAGACCTACCCCTATCTCGACCTGGTTTCGATCGCCCCGGTTGGCGCGACGCTGCTCGACCCGCGCGCGGCGCTGGTGTTTTCCGGCGATGGCACGCGCATCCTGTGGGCGAACGCTGCCGGTGTGGCGCTGTTCGGCGACCGGCACGTGGCCGCCCTGCTCGACCGCCGCTTGTCCGGCATGAACCCGCTGAAGGCCCAGCTTGCGCGGCTGGCGCGGCTGCTGCCGAGCGAGACCGGCCGGCTGGAGATGCTGCGCATCGGCCAGGGGGTCACCTTCACCACACTCGCCGCCGCCTGCCGCCGGCTCAACCTCGCCGACCATTCGAGCGCGGTGTTCGCGGTCGCCGCCTCAGGTGGCAGCACCGAATCCATCGTCACCCGCGCCGAGCGTCTCGCCGATACCATCGCCGAGGACGATTGCCTGGTGGCAGTGCTGACCGAGGACGGCAAGGTGCTCGGCGCCTCCGGCGGCTACGACGCGCTGGCGCCGGCGGAGGGTGCGATCGACGCACTGGTCTCCGCCGCCGCCCAAGCGCGCGACGGACGGGCCAGAGAGACCATCGCCATCGGCAAGAGCGAACGCGCCGCCGGCGTGGCGCGCTTCGGCGCGGGCGAGCGCAATTGCTTCCTGCTCATCGTCGGCCCGGCCGAGCCGGTTGCCGCGGCGGAACCCGAGACGGCCGAGCCGGTCGCGGTAACGGAACCCGAGCCGCCGGCACCGGCGGTAGCCGAACCCGAGCCGGTGGTCGAGACGCCCGCCCCCCGACAGGCACCGGCACCGCGGCGGCCGGCCCCGGCGCGCGTGCTGCGTTTCGCTTTTGCGCTCGGCCGCGACCACCGCTTCACCTTCGTCTCGCCCGAACTGGCCGCGGCCGTCGGGGAAGAACAGGCTGCAGTCACCGGTAAGCCGTGGGAGGCCCTCGCCGAGGTCCTTGGCCTCGATCCCGGGGGAACGATCGGCGCCGGCCTGCCTGCGGCGCGCCCATGGTCGGCCCGCGTCCGCTGGCCCGCCGGTGGCGCCGACACGCTGGCGGTCGACCTCGCCGCCTTCCCGGTGCCGCCTCCGGACGGACACGGCTATCGCGGCTTTGGCCTCTGCCATCTCGACGACCGCCAGCCGGACGCCCGTCCGCAGCGGCGGTCGCTTGCCGAGATCGCCGAGATCGCCGAGGCCCCCGTGGTCGCCGAGCCGGAACCGCCGCCCGAACCGGAAGCACCCGAACCGCAACCGGAAGACCCCGTCGCAATCGCGCCGCAGCAGCCGGAACCGCCGGTGGCCGAAGCCGAGGCGCCGCCGCCTCCCCCGCCCCAGCCGGTGACGCGGATCGACGACGACCTCGACGACGCGGCACGCAAGAGCGTCGAAGAGGGCCGCCAGGCGCGGTCACGACCGGCGCCCGCCGCGCCGCAGGAGGCAACCGCGCCGACCTCCAACATCGTGCGCCTGCCGGCCGCCGCGCGCCCGACGACACGCCTCTCCGGGGTCGAGCGCGACGCCTTCGAGCGCATCGGCGAGACGCTCGGCACACGCCAGGCCGAGGGCAAGCGCCCGCCAGCGGCACCGGCGGCGCCCCCCGACGAGGAGGCCGAGGAGCCGTTTCCGCCGCCGAAGGCGCCGGCGGTCGAGACCGATACGCGCCTGCTCGACCGTCTGCCGGTCGGGCTGGTGGTGTTCCGCGATCACCGCACGCTCTACGCCAATCGCGCGCTGCTTGAACTTGCCGGCTACGAAACGCTTGCCGCCTTCATCGACGCCGGCGGCGTCGATGCCATCTTCCCCGACGGCGCCGAGGGCTGGGCCAACGGCACGGCGGTCGGTGGCGGACTGCTCACCGTGCGGCGATCCGACGGCGAACCGGCCGCCGTGGAGGCGCGGCTGAACGCCGTCACCTGGAGCGAGATGACCGCGCTGATGCTGACCATCGCGCCGCGCCGCGAGGTCGACGCCATCGCCGAGGACGAGGAATCGCTGGTGGCGGCGCTGGCCGCGGCGGAGGCGCGCAGCGAGGAGCTGGAGGCGATCCTCGACACGGCGACCGACGGCGTGATCGTGGTCGACCGAACGGGGCACATCGGCAGCATGAACCGGGCCTGCGAGGCGCTGTTCGGCATCGACGGCAGCGACTACATTGGACGTCCGTTCACCAGCTTGCTTGCCGAGGAAAGCCAACGGGCGGCGCTCGACTATCTCGATGGGCTCGTCGCCAACGGCGTCGTCTCGGTGCTCAACGACGGGCGCGAGGTCATCGGCCGGGTGCCGCAGGGCGGCCTGATTCCGCTGTTCATGACGATGGGGCGCATCGCCGAGGGCGACGACAAATTCTGCGCGGTGCTGCGCGACATCACCCACTGGAAGAACGTCGAGGAGGAGCTGGTCGCCGCCCGCCGGGCCGCGGAGACCGCCAATGCGGAGAAATCCGATTTCCTCGCCAAGATCAGCCACGAGATCCGCACGCCGCTCAACGCCATCATCGGCTTCTCGGAGGTGATGATGGAGGAGCGCTTCGGCGCCATCGGCAACGAGCGCTACCGCGCCTACATGCAGGACATCCACGTCTCCGGCCAGCACCTGATGAGCCTGATCAACGACCTGCTCGACCTGTCGAAGATCGAGGCCGGCAAGATGGAGCTGTCGTTCGAGGCCGTCGCGGTCAATTCGCTGATTCAGGAATGCGTCGCGCTGATGCAGCCGCAGGCCAACCGCGCCCACATCATCATCCGCACCTCGCTGTCGGGCGACGTGCCCAACGTCGTCGCCGACCGGCGGTCGCTGCGCCAGATCCTGCTCAACCTGCTGTCCAACGCGGTGAAGTTCACCCGCGCCGGCGGTCAGGTGATCGTGTCGAGCGCGATGGAGGCCTCCGGCGAGGTGATCGTGCGCATCCGCGATACCGGCATAGGCATGTCCGAGAGGGATGTCGAGACGGCGCTGAAGCCGTTCCGCCAGATCGCCACCTCGAAGAGCGGCGACCAGCGCGGCACCGGCCTCGGCCTGCCGCTGACCAAGGCGCTGGTCGAGGCCAACCGGGCGAGCTTCGCCATCGACAGCGCCGTCGACCAGGGCACGCTGGTGCGCATCACCTTCCCGACGACGCGCGTGCTGGCGGGATAAGGCAACACCATCGAAGCCGGCACGGCCCATCTCCCCCCTTGCGGGGGAGAATAGCGGAGCCCGATTTCCGCCGAAGGCGGAGATCGTTGGCGCAGCTAAGAGGGGAGTCTGGGCACCGCCTCGCCAAACACCCCCCTCTTGGCTCCGCTAACGTCTCGCTGACGCGATCCGCAAGCTTCGCCGTTCTCCCCCGCAAGGGGGGAGATGGGAGATCGCGGCAGCGTTCAGCCAAGATAAGTGGGGCACGGACTTAGCTGCGCAGCGCATCGATATCGCGGAAGTTGGCGAGCGCGTCGGGGTTGGCGAGCGCCCCGACATTCTTGACCGGACGGCCATGGACGACGTCGCGCACGGCCAGCTCGACGATCTTGCCCGACTTGGTGCGCGGGATGTCGGCGACGGCGACGATGCGCGCCGGCACGTGGCGCGGGCTGGCGCCGGTACGGATCACCGTCTTGATGCGCTTGACCAGGTCGTCGTCGAGCGCGACGCCCGCGCTGAGGCGGACGAAGAGCACGATGCGGACGTCGCCCTGCCAGTCCTGGCCGATGCACAGCGCCTCGACCACCTCCGGAATCTGCTCCACCTGGCGATAGATCTCACCGGTGCCGATACGCACGCCGCCGGGGTTGAGCGTGGCGTCGGAGCGGCCGTGGATGACAATGCCGCCATGCGCGGTCCACTCGGCGAAGTCGCCGTGGCACCAGATGCCAGGGAAGCGCTCGAAATAGGCGGCGCGATATCTGGCGCCGTCAGGGTCGTTGAAGAAGCCGATCGGCATGGACGGAAACGGCCGCGTGCAGACCAGCTCGCCCTTGCCGGCGGCAAGCGGCCGCCCGTCCTGGTCGTAGACGTCCATGGCCATGCCGAGGCCGGGGCCCTGGATCTCGCCGCGCCAGACCGGCTCGGTCGGCACGCCCAGAACGAAGCAGGAGACGATGTCGGTGCCGCCGGAGATCGAGGCGAGATGCACGTCGCGCTTGATGGCGTCGTAGACGAAATCGAAGCTATCCGGCGCCAGCGGCGATCCGGTCGAGGCGATGGTGCGCAAGCGCGACAGGTCGTGGTGGTCGGCCGCCCGGTAATCGGCCTTCTTCACCGCATCGATGAACTTGGCCGAGGTGCCGAAGAAGGTGGCACGTTCCTCTTCGGCGTAGGCGAAGAGGACGGCGGGTGAGGGGTGGAAGGGCGAGCCGTCGAAGGTGAGCAGCGTCGCGCCGGAGGCCAGGCCCGAGACCAGCCAGTTCCACATCATCCAGCCGAGCGTGGTGAAATAGAAGACGCGGTCGCCCTCGCCGATGCCGGATTGCAGGCGGTGCTCCTTCAGGTGCTGGAGCAGCGTGCCGCCGACCGCGTGGACGATGCACTTGGGGACCCCGGTGGTGCCCGAGGAGAACAGGATGGCGAGCGGATCGCCGAAGGCGACGCGCGTGAAGGCGACGGGCCGAGCGGCGAAGGGCGCGAGCGCCGCGTCGAGCGACATGGCGCGGGGCAGCGCCGCGGCGACCGTCTCGGCCTCGCCGAGGAAGGGCATGACGATGGTCCGCGCGAGACCCGGAAGACGCGAGACGACCTCGGCGAGTTTCGCGCCGAGGTGGATCTCCTTGCCGGCATAGCGATAGCCGTCGACGGAGAAGAACACCCTGGGCGCGATCTGGCCGAAGCGGTCGACGACGGCGTTGGCGCCGAAATCGGGCGAGGCCGACGACCACACCGCGCCGAGCGAGGCGGTGGCGAGCATCGCGGCAATCGCTTCCGGGGTGTTGGGGAGGAGCCCGGCGACGCGATCGCCGACGCCCACGCCGGCGGCGGCGAGCGCCTGCTGGAGACGCGAGACGAGGTCGTTGAGTTCGCGCCAGGAGAGACGCCGGGTGGCGCCGTCCTCGCCGCGAAAGACGATGGCGTCGCCGTCGTCGGTGCGCCTCAGCAGGTTCTCGGCGAAGTTGAGCGTCGCATCGGGGAAGAAGCGGGCGCCGGGCATCGCTTCGCCGTCGACGAGCTGCCGGGCGCCCTTGTCGCCGATGACGCCACAGAAGTCCCAGACGAGGTCCCAGAAGCCGGCGCGATCGTCGACCGACCAGGCATGCAGCGCGCGGTAGCCGGTCAGGCTCCGCCCGGCGCGCTTCCCCGCCTCCCCGGCAAACCGGGTGAGCGGACTTGCCGCAACCGCCTCGCGGCTCGGCCGCCACAGCGGCATTTCGCTTGTCATCGTCAGCGCCTCCTCCCCCCGCGCCTCCCGGCCCCCACCGATAACCCCCCGCCGGCCTTCTGTCCAAGCGGTGCAGCGGCGTTTCGCAGTGAGAAATTCCTTGCGGTTCTTGGCATTTCTTCCTACCCAGAGATGCCCCACCAAGGGAACTCCGATCGCATGAAACGAATAGCCATCGTGGCCGTCATTGCCGTCGGATTGGCAGGGCTGGCGACGCTGGCCGTGCCGCTGGCCGTTTCGCCCGTGCTGATCAAGCAACGCATCGCCGAGCGGATCTCCGCCGCCACCGGGCGGGCCGTGACGCTCTCCGGCGAGCCCAGCCTGTCGATCTATCCGCACCTCGCCGTCACCATCGAGCGGCTGACCGTCGCCGACCCCAAGGGCCTCGGCGACGATCCCTTCGTGGTCGCGGACGAGGTGACGACGCGCCTGCGCTTCTTGCCGCTGCTGATCGGCCGGGTGGAGCTCGAGGCCTTCACCCTGGTCCGGCCGCGCGTCCACCTGATCGCCGAAGGCGACGGCCGCACCAACTGGACGATGGCCGCCACCGACGCAAAGGGACCTGCGATCGCCGACCTTGCCCTCGGCCGGTTGCGCATCGCCGACGGCACGGTCGTCTACGACGACCTGGCGGCGAAGCACCACGAGGAACTGGACAACGTCGATCTCGACCTGACGTGGGCGAACGCCGCCACCGCGCTCAGCGGCAACGGCAAGATGCAATGGCGTGGCGAATCGGTCGAGTTCAACGGCTCGGTGGCCAACCCTCTCGACCTTCTCGACGGCAAGGGCTCGACGGTCCGCTTCGCCATCGCCTCGACGCCGCTGCGCGTCTCCTTCAACGGCAAGATGCTCGGCCTCGACGGCCCCGATCTCGAAGGCGACGCCTCGGTGAGCACGCCCTCGGTGCGCAAGGTCGTGGCGTGGCTCGGCACCGCGCTCGGCAACGGCTCCATCCTCGGTCCGGCGTCGGTCGAAGGCCGGCTCTCCTGGCACGGATCGGGGCTGTCGTTCTCCAAGGCGGCGCTGAGCCTCGACGGCAACGACGCCACGGGGGTGCTGTCGGTCGATTTCAGCGGCGCCCGCCCCGCCGTCCAGGGCACCTTCGCCGCAACCAAGCTCGACCTGTCGCCCTACTTCGAGGCGGTCAGCGCCGACATGGGCGCCAAGGGGCCGTGGCCGTTCGCGGCGACGCGGCTGCCGATCGCCGACCTCGTCGATTGCGACCTCAGGCTGTCGGTGAGCGAGGTGCTGATCGGCAGCGTGCGGATGACCGCGCTCGGCGCGACCGGCACCATCAAGGACGGCGCGGTGACGGTGAATATCGGCCAGGCCGAGGTCTATGGCGGCAAGCTCGGCGCCACCATCGGCGCCGCGATGGACGGCGACAAGCTCGCCACGCACATCAAGGCGACGATCGACGGCGCGCTGGCGCAGGCGCCGCTCAAGGACCTCATCGGCGTCGGCCCGATCAGCGGCAAGACCAACGCCAACATCGACATCAACGGGAGCGGCGCGACCTGGGGCGAACTGGTGCACTCGCTGGCCGGCGACGCCTCCATCACGGTCGCCGACGGCACGCTCAACGGGGTCGACATGGCGGAGATCGCCAACCGCATGACCGATCCGCTGGCCGAGCCGATGCCGCCGGGGGAAGGCTCGACGCCCTTCGCCAAACTCGCCGGGACGGTCAGGCTGGAGAACAGCATCCTGGCCACCGGCGACATGAAGCTGAAGGGCAAGGATTATGCGGTGGCGCTCAACGGACGCGGCTCGCTGATCACCGGATCGGTCGAAGCCAACGCGACGCTGGCGATGAAATCCGGCGGCGGCAAGACCGTGCCGCTGGCCATCACCGGCACCTGGCTGAAGCCGCTGATCGGCCCGCGCCAGCTCACCCTCCGCGATCAGACCGCCGGCCAGCCGCGCGGATGACCGATATTTAACGTCGGCGGACGTAGGGCGGCCGTGGCGCGTCCGTGTTGAGGTGTGAAGGGCGTCGAATGAGCGATGCCTAAACGAGGAAAACACCTATGTCTGCCAAGACCTTGATCATCGCCGCGGCAGCGCTTGCGGCTTCCACCACGATGACCCTGCCGGCCTTGGCGGCCGGCGGCGACGGCACCGGCCCCAACGGCACCGGCCCCGGCCCGGCCGCGAACGCGCCGGCCGTCTCCCAGCCGGTCCCGATGCGCGGCCAGATCATGTTCAATCTGCTCGATACCAACCATGACGGCGCCATCGACAAGGACGAATACGCGGCGCTGTCCAGCGCGGTCTTCTCGGCGCTCGACACCAACCACGACGGCAAGCTGACCCCGGACGAGCTGCGCAACAGCTTCGGTGCGATGCTCGGCCAGCGCGGCGGCCCGGGCGGGCCCGGTGGCCCCGGCATGCATCGCCCCGGACAGCGCGGCTGGCAGGGCCGCTTCGACGGCCGCTGGGGCCAGGGCCGCAATGACGACCGTCCCGGCCCGCGCGGCGGCATGATGGGCCGCATGGGCTTCAACGGCCCGGGGCCGCAGGGCTTCGGTAACGGCCAGGGCCCGCAGACCTTCGCCAGCATTGACACCAACAACGACGGTGCCATCTCGCTGGACGAGTTCACCGCTCACCTGCCCGTCCGCGGCCCGGCGACCGGCCCGCAGCAGCAGTAAGGGCAACGCATTCGGGGCGAGCTTGAGGGAGACCGATGGAATGGCTCATCACGCTCGCCCCGGTGGCCACGCCGCAAAAGGCGCGACGGCAACCGGCTTCTGCCGGTAAGATCGAGGCCACCGGGGGGCGAGGCTCATTGGAAACGATCGCGGCGACGAGCGACGAGACGCTGGTGGCGGGAATCGCCGCCGGCGATCAGCGCGCCTTCGCCGAGATCGTCCGCCGCCACGGCGGCCGGCTGAAGGCGCTGGCGCTGCGCTTCAGTGGCGGCGCGGCGGAGGCCGACGACATCGTCCAGGAGACCTTTTGGAGCCTGTGGCGGAACGCCGGCCGATGGCAACCGGGCGGCCCGCCGTTCGCGGCCTACCTGACACGGATGACGATCAACCGGGCAATCGACGGCGAGCGCAAGAGGAAAACCCGCCGCTTCTTCGGCCTGGACGCGGTGGAAGATGCCGCCGATCCCGATCCGCCGGCCGACGACAGGCTGGCGGCGAGCCACGCACTCAAGGCGGTCACCCGCGACATCGGTGCATTGCCCGCGCGACAACGAGCGGCCATTCTGCTTGCCGCCGACGGGGATCGGTCCAATGGCGACATCGCCGAAGCGATGGGACTCACCGTCGGGGCAATCGAGCAGCTTCTGGTGCGGGCCCGGCGGACATTGCGAATGCGGCTCGCCGAGCGCGAGGCGCAAGGGGGACTGGAACCATGAACCTCGAACGATTCGAAGAAACACTGAGCCGACTTGGTGGCGATCTGTCACGGTGGCCGGCGGCGGAGCGCACCGAAGCGGAAGCGCTGATGGCGGCGGAGCCGCGGGCGGCGAAGCTCCAGGCCGAGGCGAGCACGCTCGATATGCTCATCGGCAGGGCGGTGACGCCGGTCGCGCTGGACGCCGCCCAGATCGGCCGGATCATGGCCGGCATCGAGCACCGCAGGCACCGCGACCTGACGCTGCAACCGACGCGGCGCCTGTTCGCCTGGGCCGGTGCGGCGATGATGCTCTTCCTGGTCGCCGGCTTCGCCGCCGGCGAAGCGATCCCCTCGAGCCAGGGCGAGGATACGCTCGCCGGGCTGATGTTCGGTTCGAGCGGGACCACGACCACCGTCGATTCGGGGAGCGTGCTATGACCATCCGTGGCCCCTTCGCGGTCACGCTGCTCGTCGTGCTGTTGGTTTCGCTGGCGGCCAACCTGTTGGTCGCCGGATTTGCGGTCTCGCGCTTCCGGGGACCGCCGCCGCCGGGCGGCGGCGAGATCGACCGCATCGTGGCGCTCGGCATCCGCGCTTTCCCGCCGGAGATCCAGGGCGACATCCGCGATCAGGTGCGTGCCCATCGCGGCGAGTTCCGCGCCGGCCTGGTGGCGGTGCAGGCGGCGCGCCAGCAGATGTTCGCGGCGATGCGCGCCAATCCGTTCGACCGCGCGGCGCTTGATCAGGCCTTCGCCAACGTGCGCGCGACCACCGACGAGGTGCAGACGGTCGGCCAGGACATCGTTGCCGGCGCCATCGCCCAGGCACCGCCGGACGTCAGGGCGCGCATCAGGCAGCCGCGCGGCCCCTTCCCGTAGGCCCTACGCCAGCACGGCGATCGGCGCTTCCTGCGCGGCGAGCTGCTCGGCGCGGCGGCGCTCGACCTCGGCGCGCTTGGAGCCGATCGAGGCGATGATGACGCCGGTGGTGACGATGGCGATGAGGATGGTGCACACCGCGTTGATCTCCGGCGTGACGCCGAGACGGACCTGGCTGTAGATCTTCATCGGCAGCGTGGTGGCGCCGGGGCCGGTGGTGAAGCTGGCGATGACCAGATCGTCGAGCGAGAGGGTGAAGCCCAGCATCCAGCCGGCGATCACCGCCGGAAAGATGATCGGCAAGGTGATGACGAAGAACGTCTTCAGCGGCGGGCTGCCGAGATCCATCGCCGCCTCCTCGAGGCTGCGGTCGAAGGTGACCAGCCGCGACTGGATGACCACCGCCACGTAGCACATCGAGAAGGTGATGTGGGCAAGCACGATGGTCCAGAAGCCGCGGGCGACGTTGAGCGAGACGAAAAGCAGCAGCAGCGACAGGCCGGTGATGACGTCGGGCATGACCAGCGGCGCGTAGATCATGCCGGAGAACAGCGAGCGCCCGCGGAAGCGGCCGAAGCGCACCAGCGCCACCGCGGCCATGGTGCCGAGCACGGTGGCGACCGTCGCCGAGAGCAGCGCTACGCGCAGCGTCACCCAGGCGGCATCGAGCAGCGCCTGGTCGTTGAGCAGCTCGCCGTACCATCGGGTCGACCAGCCGCCCCACACCGTCACCAGCTTGGAGGCGTTGAACGAATAGATGACCAGGAGCACGATCGGCGCATAGAGGAAGGCGAGGCCGAGGGTGACCGAGGTCAGGTTGAAGCGCGAGAAGGTCTTCATTGCTCTCGCTCCGCGCGGACCTGTTCCTGGTTCTGGAAAACGACGATCGGTACCACCAGGATGAGCAGCAGGATGACGGCGACGGCCGAGGCCAGCGGCCAGTCGCGGTTGGAAAAGAACTCATCCCACAGCGTCTTGCCGATCATCAGCGTGCCGTTGCCGCCGAGCAGATCGGGGATGACGAATTCGCCGGTGACCGGGATGAAGACGAGGAAGCAGCCGGCGATGACGCCGGGCATCGACAGCGGAAAGGTGATTTTCCAGAACGCCTTCAGCCGCGTGCAGCCGAGATCCTCCGCCGCTTCGAGCAGCGATTCGTCCATCTTCTCCAGCGCCGCATAGAGCGGCAGGATCATGAAGGGCAGATAGGAATAGACGATGCCGATATAGACCGCCCAGTTGGTGTTGAGGATGGTCAGCGGGTGGTTGATGACGCCGAGCCAGAGCAGCAGCTCGTTGAGCAGGCCCTCCTTCTTGAGGATGCCGATCCAGGCGTAGACGCGGATGAGGAACGAGGTCCAGAACGGCAGGATGACCAGCATCAGCAGGGTCGGCTGCCAGCGGCGCGGCGCCCGCGCCATGCCGTAGGCGATGGGGTAGCCGACCAGGATGACCAGCACCGTCGAGGCAAACGCGATCCACAGGCTCGACAGGTAGGCCTTCACGTAGAGGGCGTCGGAGGTGAGGAAGGTGTAGTTGTCGACGGTGAACTTCTTCGCTTCGCCCCACAGCGCGGCGAGGCCAGCGCCGATGTGGAAGGTCGGGAAATAGGGCGGCTGGGCGAGGATCGAGGTGGAGAAGGAGATCTTCACCACGATCAGGAAGGGAATGAAGAACAGCACCAGCAGCCAGGCATAGGGGATCACCAGCACCAGCCAGCGCGCCCGGCTCTTCTTCTGCGGCTCGTCGGCGGCCGGAGCGGCGGTGTCAGTGGCTGCCATCGGCTTCCCCGCATCGTTGTGGCCGACGCGTCCCGGACGCGGTGCAGCGCGAAGCGGTGCGCCGCAGAGCCGGGATCCAGTCGATCCTTTCCCAGGTCCCGGTTCTGCGGCGCGTCATTTCATGCCGCGCGGCGCCCGGGACACGCAGGTCGGATGGGAGCCAAACGCCGGTCATTTGGTCAGCACCACGCCGCTGTCGCGCGACCAGTTGAGCCAGACCTTGTCCTCCCAGGTGATCGGCCGCTCGACCATGCGGGTGGCGTTGGCCACCGTCGCCTTCAGCGTGGCGCCGGTGGCCAGCCGCACGTGATAGATCGAGATGTCGCCGAGATATCCGATGTCCCAGACCTCGCCGGGAACGGCATTGACCGACTTGTCGGCCGGGGGCGACAGCGAGACGCCGATCTTCTCCGGCCTGACGGCGAACCAGGCGGCGTCGCCGACCTCGGCCTGGATCTCGAGCTGGGCGACCTCGACGATGACCCCGGTGCCGCTGCATCCGAGCCGGACGGCGCCACCCTCGATGCCGGTGATGTTGCCTTCGAGCAGGTTGATGTTGCCAATGAAGTCGGCGACGTAGCGCGAGTTGGGCTGCTCGTAGATCTCCGAGGGCGTGCCGATCTGCACGATCTTGCCGTGGTCCATCACGGCGATGCGGTCGGCCAGGGTCATCGCCTCTTCCTGATCGTGGGTGACGATGATGAAGGTCATGCCGAGATCGACCTGAAGGTCGGACAGCTCGAACTGGGTCTCCTCGCGCAGCTTCTTGTCGAGCGCGCCGAGCGGCTCGTCGAGCAGCAGCACCTTGGGCTTCTTGGCGAGCGAGCGAGCAAGCGCGACACGCTGGCGCTGGCCGCCGGAAAGCTGGTGCGGCTTGCGCTTGGCGAAGGGGCTGAGCTTGACCAGCTTCAGCATCTCGGCGACCCGCTCCCTGATGTCGCGCCCGCGCATGCCGGCCTGCTTGAGGCCGAAGGCGACGTTGCCTTCGACCGTCATGTGCGGAAACAGGGCGTAGGACTGGAACATCATGTTGCTTGGGCGCCGGTGAGGCGGCACGCCCGCCAGGCTCCGACCCTCGAGCAGGATGTCGCCGGCGGTCGGATCGTCGAAGCCGGCGACCATGCGCATCATCGTCGTCTTGCCGCAGCCGGAGGGGCCGAGCAGGGCGAAGAACTCTCGCTCGTAGATGGTGAGCGAGATGTCGTCGACGGCGGTGAAATCGCCGAAGCGCTTGGTGACGCCGCGAAACTCGATGAAGGGCTTGGCGGCCGGATCGTTCCACGGAGCGAACTTGCGCCGAACCGGTCCGAGAGCGGTCTTGGCCATCATCCCCCCTGAGGTCGGCGGCGCCGGTGGCCGCGCCGCCGCCCGATCAACCGATCACTGCCCCGTCTTCACCGCCGTCCACAATCGCGTCCACAGGCGCTGGGTGCTCTGGCCCGGCGGGGTGGTGGTGAACGTCTTGTCGAGGACCGCCTGAGGCGGGTAGATGGCCGGGTCGTCGATGACATCCTTGCTGAGCAGGCTCTGCGAATCCTTATTGCCGTTGGCGTAGTAGACGTAGTTGGAGTTCGCCGCGGCCACCTTCGGGTCCAACATGTAGTTGATGAAGGCGAGCGCATTGTCGGGATGCGGGGCGTCCTTGAGGATGGCCATCGAATCGAACCACATCAGCGCGCCCTCCTTGGGAATCTTGTAGTCGATGTGGACGCCGTTCTTGGCTTCGTCGGCACGGTCGCGCGCCTGGAAGACATCGCCCGAATAGCCGATGGCGATGCAGATGTCGCCATTGGCGAGCGCATCGATGTATTCCGACGAATGGAACTTCTGCACGTAGGGGGTGACCGCCTTCAGCGCGTCGGCCGCCTTGTTGAGATCGTCCGGCTTCTTGGAGTTCGGGTCGAGGCCGAGATAGGCGAGCATCGACGGGATCACGTCGTCCGGCGAATCGAGGAAATAGACGCCGCAGCTCTTGAACTTCGACACGACCTTGGGATCGAAGACCATCGCCCAGGAATCGACCGGCGCATCGGGCATGATCTGCTTGATCTTGTCGATGTTGTAGCCGATGCCGGTGGTGCCCCACATGTAGTCCTCGGCGTATTTGTTGCCGGGATCGTAGGCCGCCAGACGATCGGAGATGAACTTCCACTGGTGCTTGTCGTTGGGCAGCTTCGACTTGTCGAGCGGCTGCAGGACGCCCGCCTGGATCATGCGCTGCAGGTTCGGATTGGTCGGCACGATGACATCGTAGCCAGAGGCGCCGGCATAGACCTTGGCCTCGAGCGTCTCCATCGAATCGTAGACGTCATAGGTGACCTTGATGCCGGTCTCCTTGGTGAAATTCGCAAGGGTGTCGTCGGCGATGTAGTCCGACCAGTTGTAGACATTGACCACCTTGTCCTCGGCGGAGGCCGAAGTGGCGACGAAAAGGGCGGCGGTGGCGAGCAATAGGGCAGTGCGAGCAGGCATGTCGGTCTCCTTCCCAACGACCTCGGGCCGAACGGACCAACACGCCAAACGACGCCGGTTCCGGCCGGACTTGCCCCCACGTTAAGGTTGATCGCGAACGGCGACAACAGGGTCGGTGGCACGCCGTGCTAGAAACGCGCCAGCCGCGGTCCGGTTGCCGATAGTGGCGATTGCGCGCAAAATCCCTGGACCGCGCCGTTTCTTCTCGCCATGGCGCTTCCCCGATGGCGGCG
Organism: uncultured Alphaproteobacteria bacterium; assembly: GCA_963782045.1. Classification (GTDB taxonomy): domain Bacteria; phylum Pseudomonadota; class Alphaproteobacteria; order Rhizobiales; family Kaistiaceae; genus CAVSRC01. Next base: position 113,770 of record CAWAIR010000015.1, on the reverse strand, counting down.
CCCTGGCGGCAACATCAGGTGACCTGTGGCACGCAAGAGAAAGACCCCGCCCGCCGCCGAACGGATCCGGGGGGTGGCATCGTTGACAGAGGCGCAGGCGTGGATCGCTGATCGCGGCATTGAAGACATCGAGTGCATCGTGCCCGACCAGGCGGGCGTGGCGCGGGGCAAGATGATGCCGGTGCAGAAGTTCATCGCCGGACCGATCATGGCGATGCCCGGCTCGATCTTCACCCAGACCATCACCGGCGACTGGCCGCACGACGACGAGACCTTTCAGAACGACAGCGCTGACCAGGATATCCACCTAGAGCCGGATTTTTCGACCCTCTCGGTGGTGCCGTGGGAAAGCGACCCGACGGCGCAGGTCATCCACGACGCCTACCACGCCGACGGGCGGCCGGTGGAGATCGCGCCGCGCCAGGTGCTGCGCCGGGTGATCGAGCTCTACCGCAACCGCGGCTGGGTGCCGGTGGTGGCGCCCGAGATCGAGTTCTACCTGGTCAAGCCGAACAAGGATCCCGACTATCCGCTGGAGCCGCCGAGCGGCCGCTCGGGGCGGCCGGAATCGGCGCGCCAGTCCTATTCGATCGCCGCGGTTAACGAGTTCGATGACCTGTTCGACGACATCTACGACTTCTCCGGACAGCAGGACCTGGAAATCGACACGCTGATCCACGAGGAAGGCGCGGCGCAGATGGAGATCAACCTGCGCCACGGCGACCCGCTGGTGCTGGCCGACCAGGTGTTCCAGTTCAAGCGCACCATCCGCGAGGCGGCGCTGCGCCACGACATGTACGCCACCTTCATGGCCAAGCCGATGACGCTGGAGCCGGGGTCGGCGATGCACATCCACCAGTCGATCAACGACATGAAGACCGGCGCCAACATCTTCTCCGACGAGGCCGGCGACCCGACGCCGGAGTTCTTCGCCTTCATCGGCGGCTCGCAGAAGTACCTGCCGGCGGTGACCTGCATCATGGCGCCCTACGTCAACTCCTACCGGCGGCTGATCCGCTCCGGCTCGGCGCCGGTCAACACCATGTGGGGCTACGACAACCGCACCGTCGGCCTGCGGGTGCCCTATTCGACGCCGGCGGGGCGGCGCATCGAGAACCGCATCCCCTCCTCCGACGCCAATCCGTATCTGGCGATCGCCGCGTCGCTGGCCTGCGGCTATCTCGGCATGACCGAGGGGCTGATGGTCTCCGAGCCGGTCGCCGGATCCGCCAACGAATCCGAGATCGCCCTGCCGCGCGGCCTGCTGGAAGCGGTGGCGCTGTTCGAGGAGTGCGAAGAGCTGGTCGAGATCTTCGGCAGGCGCTTCGTCACCACGTACCGCGCCATCAAGCAGGCTGAGTTCGAGACCTTCATGCAGGTGATCAGCCCGTGGGAGCGGGAATTCCTGTTGCTCAACGTGTGAGGACAGTCGTTTCAGAGACAAGCCGCATGCCGGTGAGGTTGTCGTCCAACGAGATCGAAGCTGCCAACCGTGCCGAAGCGTCTGCGTTGCTCATCAGGTGCGGCTATCGGGTCTATCGACCGGAAGCTGACACAGAAGGCGAAGATCTGATCCTCAGGACGCCCGTTGGAGACCTTATCGCGGTGCAGCTCAAGGGCCGTATCACCGTCGACTGGAATCGCTACGGCAGCCTGCCTCGCATCTGGATGCTGTTTCCGGATGGCCCCTTGCAGCCCGCCCGGCGACGCGAGTGGTATCTCGTGCGGCATTCCGAACTGTTCGACTGGATGAAGAGGCGGCATGGCCACGCTCCGAAGTGGAATGGCATGTGGAACTCCGGAGCCATGTCGAAATTCGACCGGGAATTCCTGACGGATCATCGCGTCCGGCCTCCGGCCGCGCCCGGCTAGATCGCCCGGACCGCGCCCCGGGGGGAGGGCGACGTCGGCCCGACGAGCGCCCCGATCTCCTTCGCCCACGGGAACCTTCCCGCGCCGCGCCCGTTCGACCTCCGGGGGCTTCAGTCTGCGGAGCATCATGGATTTCGAGCGCACGTCACGGCCGGCCGACGCAGGGAACCGCAACGGCGAGCTGTTGCGCACCGTCCTGGCCGCCGGCGGGCTCATCGTGCTTGCCCTCCTCATCTGGCAGTTGATGGATGTCTTCCTGCTGGCATTCGCCGCCATCGTGATTGCCGGCATCCTGCTCGGCATCGCCGACCTGATCCGCCGGCTGGTGCCGATCTCGCGCGGCTGGGCGGTGGCCATCGCCGGCCTGACCATCGTGCTGGTACTCGCCGCCTTCTCCGTGTTCATGGGCGCCCAACTCTCCGGCCAGGTGGCGATGCTGCTCGACCAGCTGCCGCGCGAGGTCTCCGCCTTGGGCGAGATGATCGGCATCGACAACCTGTCCGACCGCATCACCACGCAGATCGGTGAATTTGCCGCGCGCGGCAACGTGCTGCTCAGCCTCGCCGGCTACACCACCGGCTTCATCGGCATCGCCGCTAACGCCTTCCTGGTGGTCGTCGCCGGACTCTATGTCGCCCTGCGGCCCGATCTCTACCGCCGCGGCGCGCTGGCCCTGCTGCCGGCGAAGCTCCGCGACCACGTCGCGCCGGCGACCGAGCATGCCGGCACCGCGCTCCGCCTGTGGCTGCTCGGGCAACTGGCTTCCATGGTGATGGTCGGCGCCGCCGTCGCCATCGGCCTGTCGATCATCGGCATCCCCTCGGCGCTGGCGCTCGGCGTGTTCGCCGGCATTGCCGAGTTCGTGCCCCTGGTCGGGCCGATCGTCAGCGCCGTGCCGGGCCTGCTGCTGGCGCTGCCGCACGGCAACGCCACAGTGCTGTGGGTGCTGGCGCTCTATGTCGGCATCCAGCAGCTCGAATCGAACGTCATCGTGCCGATGATCCAGCGGCGCGCGGTCGACCTGCCGCCCGCGCTGGCGCTGTTCGCGCTGCTGGCGCTGAGCGTGCTCTTCGGGCCGCTCGGCCTGCTGCTGGCGACGCCGCTCACCGTCGTCCTCTTCGTCGCGGTCAAGCAGCTCTATGTCCGCGATACGCTGCAGCAGGAGACGGACATCCCCGGCGAGCCCGAGGCGGCCGAATAGTAGTGAGTGACCTGCCGGCGCGCAGCGCTAGAATGGCTGCACCTGTCCATGTGGAGCCATCGCCATGTCCAAGAAGATCGACCTGGAGAAAGCGCCGGTCAGCGCTGGCACGCTCTATCCGCCGCCCTTCGACGCGCCCTGCCGCGCGCGCCACCGCGTCAGGCTCGGCGATGCCGCGGGCCTCAGCCAGTTCGGTGTCAATCTCTGCACACTGCCGCCGGGCGCCTGGTCGAGCCAGCGCCACTGGCACGACAAGGAGGACGAGCTGGTCTATGTGGTCTCCGGCGAGGTGACGCTGGTCACCGACGACGGCGAGGAAATTCTCCACGCCGGCGATGCCGCCGGCTTCAGGGCGGGCGAGGAGAACGGCCACAGCTTCCGCAACCGCTCCGACGACGACGTGGTGCTGCTCGAGATCGGCTCGCGCTTCGAAGACGACTGCGCCTACTACTCCGACATCGACATGAAGACGACGCCGGCCGGCGCCTATGTCCACAGGAACGGCACGCCCTACCCGAAACAGGAACGGCGGAGCGGGTGACGTCCGCTCACGCCCCGTCCCTCTATGCCGCGACGGCGGATGACGCGCTGGTCTTTCCGCCGCTGGCCGAGTCCGCGCGGGCCGATGTCGCCATCGTCGGCGGCGGCTTCACCGGACTGTCGGCGGCGCTGCATCTGGCGGAGGCCGGCATCGAGGTGGCGCTGGTGGAGGCAAACCGCGTCGGCTGGGGCGCCTCGGGACGCAACGGCGGCCAGCTCCATAGCGGCCAGCGGCGCGACCAGGACTGGCTGGAGACGCATCTCGGCGCCGATGCTGCCCTCCGCCTGTGGGCGCTGGCCGAGGAGGCCAAGGCCACCACGCTCGGCCTCATCGACAGGCACGCCATCGCCTGCGACTGGCGGGCTGGCCTGATCGAAACCGTGCACCGTGAGCGGCTGGTCGCCGATGAGATCGCCTATGTCGACAAGCTCAGGCGGGACTACGGCTATGACGCCGTCACCTGGCTCGACCGCGCGGCGCTCGCCGAGGCGATCGGCACCGGCGTCTATTTCGGCGGGCGGCGCGACGCGCGCGCCGGCCATCTCGATCCGCTGAAATTCGCGCAAGGACTCGCCGGCGCCGCAGCCAAGGCCGGTGCCCGCATCTTCGAGGGCACGCGGGCCGCCAAGGTGAGCGGAGAGGCGGCGACGGGGTTCACCGTGGCATGCAACTCTGCTACGCCCACCGTATCCGTCCCCTCTCCCCAACGGGGAGAGGGACAGGGAGAGGGACAGGGAGAGGGGGTGCCGAGCCATCCGGAGGGCATGGAACCCCCTCACCCGGACCTTCGGTCCGACCTCTCCCCACAGGGGAGAGGTGACGAGACCGCCACGCTTAGGGCCGACATCGTCATCCTGGCCGGCAATGGCTATCTCGCCGGCATCGACAGCCAGGTCGATGCTCGGGTGATGCCGATCGACAATTACATCGTTGCCACCGAGCCGATCGGCGCCGGAAAGCCGGGCGGTGTCATTCACGGCGGCGAAGCGGTTTCGGACACTCGCTTCGTGGTCTACTACTTCCGGCCAACGGCCGACGGCCGCCTGGTTTTCGGCGGCGGCGAGACTTATGGTCACCATCATCGCGACGACGTTGCGCAACTGGTGCGCAACCATCTCGTCCGTATCTATCCCGAGCTTGCCGAGACCCCGCTCGCCTATGCCTGGGGCGGCACGCTGGCGATCACGCTTCAGCGCCTGCCCTATATTCGCCGCGTGCGGCCGGGCGTCTATGCCGCCGCCGGCTATTCCGGCCAGGGCGTCGCCATCGCGCCGTTCGCGGGAAAGATCCTGGCCGAAGCCATCGCCGGCAACACGGCCAAGCTCGACACATTCGCCGCGCTGCCGGTGTCGGCGTTTCCGGGAGGGCCCCTCCTGCGCTTCCCGGCTCTGGTCGCGGCCATGACCTGGTATCGCCTGCGCGACTGGCTTTAGGCCGCACGCACGGTTCCACGACGCCACGTCTGATAAGCACGCGGGGCCCGCCGTTTACCTCAAGCCAAGCATGGCCTAAACATTTTCGGCCATTTGCTCAGACCGAAGACCTGTTCGTGACGAGACCACAATCGCTGCGGCCGGACCTGATCGACGCGGCGCTCCTATCCGCTGAGCGCGTGGGCACGCCGCTTTGGCTTTACGAGGCCGAGCCGATACGGCAGCGGGTCAGGCAATTGTCAGCATTCGATTGCATCCGCTACGCCCAAAAGGCCAACAGCAACACGCATATCCTGCGCCTCCTCCGTTCCATGGGGGTCGCGGTCGACGCCGTCTCCCTCGGTGAGATCGAACGAGCCCTGCGGGCAGGTTACGTGTCGGACACGACCGCGCATGACATCGTGTTCACGGCCGATATCATCGACGAGGCGACGCTGGCACGCGTCCTCGCACTGGGAATTCCGGTCAATTGCGGCTCGCCCGACATGGTGAGGCAACTCGGTCGCGTCGGGCGGGGTCATCCGGTCTGGCTCAGGATCAATCCAGGTTTTGGACATGGTCACAACCGCAAGACCAATACGGGCGGACCTTCGAGCAAGCATGGAATTTGGCATGAGGAGTTCGAGGACAGCCTGCGTCTCGTCGACGAATACGGACTGTCCCTGATCGGACTCCACATGCATATCGGCTCAGGCGTCGACTATGCGCACCTGCATCGTGTCTGCGACAGCATGCTGGATGCCGTGCGACGTGCCAATCGAACGCTCTTGGCAATCTCGGCGGGCGGGGGGCTCTCCGTCCCTTATCGACCGGGCGAACCCGAGATCGATATCGCCGAATACTATGCAGCATGGAACAAGACGAGGCTCGAGGCCGAGCGGATCACGGGGAGCCGGATACGCCTCGAATTGGAACCTGGCCGATACCTCGTGGGCAACGCCGGGCTTCTCGTCGCCGAGGTTCGCGCGGTCAAGAATGTGGCCGGCAAACATTTCGTGCTCCTGGACGCGGGCTTCAACGAATTGGCCCGCCCAATCCTTTACGGCAGCCACCACGAAATCTGCTTCATAACGCGAGCCGGTGTGCCGGTTGCCGGCCCGACCCGTCCCATCGCGGTTGCCGGGCCGCTCTGCGAAGCGGGAGACGTCTTCACCCAACATGATGGCGGCTTCGTCGAGTTCCGCGAACTCCCGCTACCGGAGGCTGGCGACATAGCGATCCTGCGCGACGCGGGGGCCTATGGAGCGAGCATGTCTTCAAACTACAACACGCGACCGCTGGCGCCTGAAGTCATGCTTGATGCGGGAGCGCTCACGGTCATCCGCAAGCGTCAGTCGATCGATGAGCTGCTTGAGCTTGAAGCCGATGGAGGAGCGCTCTGATGGTTGCGCCGGTGTAAGGGGGCTTTTGCCATGTCCGCGATTGCCGATGGCACCGCTGCCGTGACCGACCCGGGCATCGACCCGCGCCGGCGGCGCATCGCACTGTGGGTGATCCTCATCGCCTTCGGCATGGACCTGCTCGATTCGACCATCGTCAATATCGGCATCCCCTCCATCCAGCGCGAACTCGGCACCAGCTATGCCGCCATCCAGTGGATCGTCGCCGGCTATCAGCTCACCTTCGCGCTGTTCCTGATTACCGGCGGGCGCCTCGGCGACATCTTCGGCTATCGCAAGCTCCTGCTGATCGGCATGGCCGGCTTCGGGCTCACTTCGGTGCTGTGCGGTTTCGCCGTCTCCAGCGAGATGCTGGTCGCCTCGCGGCTCGCCCAGGGCCTGTCGGCCGCACTCATGGTGCCGCAGACGCTCGCCCTCATGCAGGTGATGTATCCGACCGTCGAAGAGCGCCAGCGGGTCTCGGCGCTCTATGGCGCCGTTGCCGGGCTGGCCACCGTCTCCGGGCCGATCGTCGGCGCATTGCTCATCACCGGCAACCCCTACGGATTCGGCTGGCGCACCATCTTCCTCATCAACCTGCCCTTCGCCATCGTCGCGGTCGGCCTCGGGCTCGCCTTCCTGCCCGACCACAAGTCACCGCATCCGCTGCATGTCGATGTCGTCGGCGTCGGCCTGATCCTTCTCGCCATGACGATGCTGATGTTCCCGCTGATCGAGGGGCGCCAGCTCGACTGGCCCACCTGGGCGTTCATCTCGATGGCGGCGTCGCTCGCGGTCTTCGTGCTGTTCGCGCGGAGCCAGATCTGGAAGGACAAGCGCGACGGCTCGCCGCTGGTGGTGCCGCATCTCTTCCGCGTGCGCTCCTTCGTCGGCGGCATCACCATCCAGCTCGCCTTCTACGCGGTGGTCGCCGCCTTCTTCCTGGTGCTGACCATCTTCCTGCAGATCGGCATCGGCTACGACGTGCTCACCGCCGGGCTGACCAGCATCCCCTTCTCGCTCGGCATCGGCATCACCGTGGCGCTGGCGCCGGGCCTGCTGGTGCCGCGCCTCGGCCGCACGGTGATCACCGCCGGACCGCTGATCATGGCGGTCGGCTTCGGGCTCCTCATGGTCGAGATCGGCATCTACGGCGGTGCACTGTCACCGTGGGCGGTGGTGCCGGTGCTGCTCGTCATCGGCGTGGGCATGGGCTGCGTGGTGGCGCCGATCTATCCCTTCATTCTGGCGCAGGTGCCGGTGGCCGACGCCGGCTCCGCCTCCGGGGTCATCAACGCCGTCGGCCAGGTCGGCGGCGCGATCGGGGTGGCGGCGGTCGGCGTCGTCTTCTTCGGGCTGCTCGGCAGCCAGGCGACGGAGAGCGTCGACAGCGTGCGCGACACGCTTTCGACCGAACTCGTCGCGGCCGGCCTGCCCGAGACGGCCGTGCCCGGGGTGGTCGCTTCCTTCGAAGCCTGCTTCCGCGACCGCGCCAACGCCAAGGACTTCTCGGACGTGCCACCGAGCTGCGCGGCCGCCGAAAAGGCGCAGGCCGATTTCGCCGCATCCAGCCCGGCGCTGGCGGCCAAGGTCGGCGCCGTCGTCGCGCGGCAGGGGAGCACCGCCTCGCATCGCGACTTCTCGACGGCGATGCGAGGGACGCTGGTGTGGCTGGCGGCGGGGCTGATCGTCGTCTCGCTCACCACCTTCCTGCTGCCGCCAAGGCCGAAGCGGCGCGAGGAGCTGGCCGAGGCAGGCCTCGAGGCGTAGCCGCCCCGCCCGCCGGCTCGGATTGCGCGCGTTCAACCCTCGGGCGCACCGAAAGGTGCGGCCCTCGTGCTCCATCCGGCCGCCCACCGCCGATTGCGACTGCTCGGCCTCCGGTCGCGGCACCGCCCGTTTACGGAACTTTAATCAAACGACCGATTGACATTTTCAGTCATTCGACTGTATGACGCACCGAAACGACGATACAAGGCGCATGAAATGGCTCAACGCCGGGCGAAACGGGAAACCGGAATGGACCAGACAAGGCCAGGCGCGCGCCCAGCCAGCGATGCGCCGCATGCGGTTTCGCCGCACTACCGGCGCGCGCGACGCGACCGCGGTGCCGAAACCCGGGCCCAGCTTGTCGAGGCGGCGCTCGATGTCTTTGGCCGGCTCGGCTACGAGGGCGCCAGCACCCGCGAGATCGCCAAGGCGGCCAACGCCAACCTGGCGGCGATCGTCTATCACTTCGGCGGCAAGGAGGCGCTGCACATCGCCGTTGCCGAGCATGTGGTTAGCAGCATCCTCGCCAAGATCGGGCCGAACCTGGCGGTCGCCAACGAAGCCGAGGCAACCGCGACGCCGGCCGCCGCGCGCGCCACGCTTCACCGCCTGATCGAAACGATGATCAACACCCTGCTCGGCTCGGCGGAAGCGGAGCGCTGGGCCCGTTTCCTGGTGCGCGAGCAGATGTATCCGACGGCCGCCTTCGAGGTGGTCTACGGCTTCATGAGCGGCGCCACCGGAACGGTGGCGCGCGCGGTCGCCACCATCCTCGGCAGGCCGGTGGACGAAACCGTGCGCCTCAGCGTCTTCACCATGCTCGGCCAGGTCCTCGTCTTCCGGCTGGCGCAGGCCCTCGTGCTCCGGCGCATGGAGTGGACCGCCATCGGCGAACGCGAACGCGACGCCATCAAGCAGGTCGTCCATCAGAACGTGGATGCCATTCTCGAAGGAGCCAAGTCATGAGGCGGGTCATCGTCCTCCTGGTCCTCGTCATCGCTGTCGGCGGCGGCTTCGCCTGGTGGTGGTTCAACCACGACGGCAACGGCAACGGCCCGCTGGTGCTCTACGGCAACGTCGACCTGCGCCAGGTCGACCTCGCCTTCAACGACAGCGGGCGCATTGCCGCGGTGCTGGCCGAGGAGGGCGACAAGGTGAAAGCGGGCCAGGTGCTCGCCCGCCTCGACGCCAGCCGCATCGAGCCACAGGTCGCCCAGGCCGAGGCGCAGGTCGCCGCGCAGACGTCGGCGGTCGACAAGTTGCACAACGGCTCGCGCCCGGAAGAGATCGCCCAGGCACAGGCGAACGTCGATGCGGCCAAGGCCAACGCGCATAACGCCGACCTCAACTACCAGCGCCTGGTCATGCTCAAGGACAGCACCGGCGGCGGGCCGTCGGTGACGCAAAGCCAGATCGATGCCGCCAGGGCCGCCAAGGATTCCGCCGACGCCCAACTCGAAGTCACCAGCCAGGCGCTGGTGCTGGCCAAGGCAGGCCCGCGCAAGGAGGACATCGCCGCGGCGGAGGCCCAGCTCAAGGCAACGCAGGCGCAGCTTGCCCTCATCCGCCAGCAGCTCGAGGACGCCGCGCTCACCGCGCCGGCTGGCGGCATCATCCGCTCGCGGCTGCTCGAGCCGGGCGAAATCGCATCGCCGCAGAAGCCGGTCTTCTCGATCGCCATCGTCACGCCGAAATGGGTGCGCGCCTATATCTCGGAGCCGGACCTGCCCAAGGTGGCGCCCGGCGATGCGGCCACCGTCACGGTCGACGGCGACAGCCAGAGCTTCACCGGCCACGTCGGCTTCATCTCGCCGGTGGCGGAGTTCACGCCGCACGCCATCCAGACGGCGGAGCTGCGCACCAGCCTGGTCTACGAGGTGCGCATCCTGGTCGACGACCCCAACGACCTGCTCCGCCTCGGCATGCCGGCGACCGTCCACCTGACGACGGAGACGGCGGGCGCGCAATGACCGCTCCCCTCCCCGCGATCGACGGCCGCGGCATCCGCAAGCTGTTCAAGCGCTCCAGCGGCGAGACGGTGACCGCGCTCGACGACGTGTCGCTGACCGTCGAGCACGGCGGGCTGACGGCGCTGGTCGGCCCCGACGGCGCCGGCAAGACCACCCTCATCCGGCTGATAGCGGGACTGATGACGGCGGATGCCGGCGATCTCTCGGTGCTCGGCATCGACATCGCCCACGACCCGCAGGCGGTGCAGGACAGGGTCGGCTACATGCCGCAGAAGTTCGGGCTCTATGAGGACCTCTCCGTCCAGGAGAACCTCGACCTCTATGCCGACCTGCATGGCGTGACGGCCGAGGAAAGGCGCACGGTCTATCCGCAGCTCATGGAGATGACGGCGCTCGGCCCGTTTGCCCGGCGCCTCGCCGGGCGGCTTTCCGGCGGCATGAAGCAGAAGCTTGGCCTCGCCTGCACGCTGGTGCGCGCTCCTGACCTCTTGCTCCTCGACGAGCCCACCGTCGGCGTCGACCCGCTGTCGCGCCGCGAGCTGTGGGAGATCATCCTGCACCTGGTCAACGATCAGGGGCTGACCGTGCTGATCAGCACCTCCTATCTGGACGAGGCCGAGCGCTGCAAGCACGCCATCGTCATGCACGAAGGCACGGTGCTGGCGAAAGGGCCGCCGCATTCGATCACCGAGGCGGCCGCCGGGCGCGCCTACCTCGCCACGCCGTCGGCGGGAGAGCCAGCGCGCCTGCTCCAGGCACGGCTGCTGGACGACCCCAACGTCACCGACGCGGTGCCGCAGGGCGGCAAGGTGCGGCTGGTCATGGCGGAGGGCGGAGCGGAGGGAGGGGCCGACGGCGGCGCGCTCGCCGGCGTCGACGCCATCGCCGTCAAGCCTCGCTTCGAGGACGGCTTCATGGTGCTCCTGCACAAGGCGGCCGAGGCCGGCAAGGCCGCCTCGCTGTCGCTCGGCCACGAGACGAAACGCCACAACGGCGACACCGTGGTCGAGGTCAGCGATCTCGTCCGCCAGTTCGGCACGTTCACTGCGGTCGACCACATCAGCTTCGCGGTGAAGACCGGCGAGATATTCGGCCTGCTCGGACCGAACGGCGCCGGCAAGACGACCACCTTCCGGATGCTGTGTGGCCTGTTGCCGGCGACCAGCGGGGCGCTGCGTGTTGCCGGCGTCGACCTGCGCAAGGCGCGCGCCTCGGCGCGCCAGCGCGTCGGCTACGTGGCGCAGAGGTTCTCGCTCTACGGCCTCTTGTCGGTGACCCAGAACCTCGAATTCTTCGCCGGCGCCTACGGCCTTTCCGGCAAGCGGCGCAAGGAGCGCATCGACTGGGCGATGGAGCAGTTCGAGCTCGCCCCGCTCGCCAGGCTGCCGAGCGGGCAACTGCCGGGCGGCTACAAGCAGCGGCTGGCGATGGCCGCCGCCCTCATCCACGAGCCGGAGATCCTCTTCCTCGACGAACCGACCAGCGGCGCCGACCCGCTCGCGCGGCGCGAGTTCTGGCGGCGCATCACCGCGCTCGCCGAGCAGGGGGTGACCGTCATCGTCACCACTCACTTCATGGAAGAGGCCGAATACTGCGACCGCGTCGTCATCATGGACGCCGGTCAGGTGCTCGCCCGCGGCACGCCGGCCGAGATCCGCAGCCATGCGCCGGCGGAGGAGAACCGCGAGCCGACCATGGAGGACGCCTTCATCGCCGTGGTCGAGGAGGCGCGGCGCGAACACGGCCGGCCGGGCGAAAGGAACGCGGCATGAGCGAGACCAGCCCCACCGCGCCGGCGCAGCCCGCCTCGGCTGCCTCCCCCCACCGTGCCGGCGCGGCGCGGCGCGTGCGCGCCCTCATCGTCAAGGAGAGCCGCCAGATCATGCGCGACCCGAGCTCGATCGCACTCGGCATCGTCATGCCGGTGATCCTCATCCTCCTGTTCGGCTATGCGCTGTCGCTCGACGTCACCAACGCGCCGATGGCGCTGGTCATCGAGCAGCCGTCGGCGATGGCCAACGAGGTCGCCGCCGGCTTCCGTCTGTCGCCCTATTTCGATGCGCGCACGGTGACATCGATGGCCGAGGCCGAGAAGCTCATGCGCGCCCATAAGGTCGACGGCATCGTCCATCTGCGCGACGACTTCGCCCGCAACGTCGCCGCCGGTGACGCCCAGGTGCAGGTGCTGCTGCACGGCACCGACGCCAACACCGCCCGCATCATCCAGGCCTACACGCTGGGTGCCATCGGCGCGGCGTCGCAACGGCTGGCGGCCGAGGGCAACCCGGTCGCCGGCAACGGACCGGTCATCGCCAACAGCCGCATCTGGTACAACGAGAACGGCGACAGCCACTATTTCCTCGTCCCCGGCCTGATCGTGCTGATCATGACCCTGGTCGGCGCCTTCCTCACCGCGCTGGTCATGGCGCGCGAATGGGAACGGGGAACGCTGGAGGCGATCTTCGTCACGCCGGTGCACGTCAACGAGATCCTGCTCGGCAAGATCGTGCCCTATTTCGGCCTCGGCATGATCGGTTTCACGCTCTGCGTGGTGGCCGCCGAGGTGCTCTTCCACGTGCCGCTGCGCGGTTCGCTCACCGTGCTCACGGTCGTCTCGATGATCTACATGCTGGTTTCAGTCGGCTTCGGCCTGTTCATCTCGTCGGTCACCAAGAGCCAGTTCGTCGCCTCGCAGGTGGCGTTGATCGCCTCCTTCCTGCCGGCGATGCTGCTGTCCGGTTTCCTGTTCGACATCCGCTCGATGCCGGTCGCCCTGCAGATCTTCACCTACGTCCTGCCGGCCCGCTATTTCGTCACGCTGTTGCAGACGATCTTCCTGGCCGGCGACATCTGGAGCGTCATCCTGCCCAACGCGGCGGTGCTGGCGCTGATGGCGTTCATCCTGCTTGCCGCCACCCATCGCGCCACGCGCAAGAAACTCGCCTGAGGTCGGCCGATGAAAGACAGCCTGCTGCGCATCCTGAGCCTCGTCCGCAAGGAGGTGCTGGCGCTCTTGCGCGATCCGCGCAGCCGCGTCATCCTCTTCCTGCCGCCGCTGCTGCAATCGTTCCTGTTCGGCTACGCCGCCACCTTCGACCTCAACCACGCCCCCTACGCGGTCTACGACGAGGACCGCAGCGCCGCCTCCAGCGAGCTGCTGGCGCGCTTCGACGGCTCCGGCGTGTTCGAGCGCGTCGCCACCATCGAGCGCTCCGCCGACATCGCCCGGCTGATCGACAACCGCGACGTGCTGCTGGTCGTGCGCATCGGTCCCGACTTCGCGCGCAAGCTCGCCGCCGGCCAGTCCGCCGCCATCCAGCTCATCGTCGACGGGCGCAATTCCAACACCGCCGGCACCGCCGTCGGCTATGTCAACGCCATCGTCGATAGCTTCAACGCCGACTGGCGGGCCGAGCACGGCCTGACCGGCCCGCCGGTGACGGCGACGGTGCGCGCCTGGTACAACGGCAACCTCGAGACGAGCTGGAACATGATCCCCGGCCTGATCGGCACGATCACGCTGCTTCAGGTGCTGATGCTGACCGCGCTGTCGGTGGCGCGCGAGCGCGAGGACGGCACCTTCGACCAGCTTCTGGTGACGCCCATCCGCCCAGCCGAAATCATGATCGGCAAGGCGCTGCCCTCGACCGTGGTCGGCCTCATCCAGGCGACCATCATCTTCCTGGTGGCGCAGCTCTGGTTCCAGATCCCATTCGCCGGATCGCTCGTCACGCTCTACAGCGGCCTCATCCTGTTCGTCATCGCCGCCGTCGGCGTCGGGCTGTTCATCTCGTCGCTGGTCGCCAACATGCAGCAGGCGATGCTGTTCTCCTTCGTCCTGCTGATGCCCTTCATCCTGCTCTCCGGCCTGGCGACGCCGATCGCCAACATGCCCGAGGCGTTCCAGTTGATCACGCTGATCGACCCGCTGCGCTACGCGCTGGACATGACCCGCCGCGTCTATCTCGAGGGCACTGGCCTTGCCCAGCTCACCGGCGACCTGTGGCCGCTGGTCGCAATCAGCGTGGTGACGCTACCGATCGCGGCATGGATGTTCCGCAACCGGCTGACCTGACAACGCGGAGCCCGGCCGGGGCCGGACTCCTGCCGCCGCATCTCCTGGTCCGCTATTTCGGCATGGTCGGCGGGGCCGCCACGTAATAGGGGGTCTTCGGCTCCTCGCCCGGGGGCACGTAATCGGGCATCGGGTCGCCGGGATCGCCAAGCGACTTGATGTAGCGATAGAGCGAACGCAGGTCGCTCTCGTCCATGGCGTGAACGTTGTAGTAGGGCATCGGCGGCCGCGCCGTGAAGGTCTGGGCGTAGTGGACGAAATCGTCCTCGCTCATGTCCTTGAGCTTGAGCAGGATGTTGGCCGGATAGGTGGTGCCCCATGGGCCCATCCAGCCGATGGCGGTGCCGCGCAGCGCCTTGGCCGGGTCGATCTTGCCCTCCGATTCGTTGTAGCCGGCGGTGTGGCAATCGTTGCAACCGCCGACGATCGAGACCTGCCGGCCGCGTTCGACGGAGACGTCGCCGGGTGCCGCCTGGGCCGCCAACGGAATTGCCGACAGGCACAAAGCCGCCAGCCAGAGTGACAGACGCATTTCTTCTTCCCCTCCTTCGCCTGGGGCACAGCCATGGCCGTGCGAGCAGCGGACGCTACGCCTCGGCGGCGGGACAAGCTGTGACCGAGGTCACCGCTTCAGGCGCTCGACAGGGCCGGTGCGTCGGCGGCGGTGAGCGGCAGGACGATCTCGGCCCGCAGCCCCCCTTCCGGTCGGTTCGAGAGCATCACGTCGCCGCCATGGGCGCGGGCGACCGAGCGGGCGATGGTGAGCCCGAGGCCGGCGCCGCCGGTCTCGCGGTTGCGCGAGGCCTCCAGCCGGCGGAAGGGCCGGAAAACGACTTCCATCTCATCCGGCGGAATGCCCGGGCCGTCGTCGTCGACCGCGATGCGGATCGCGGCGGGATCGAGCGCCAGCGAGACGCGGGCAGTGCCGCCGTATTTCACCGCGTTGTCGATCAGATTGGCGATGGCGCGCCGCAGCCCCACCGGGCCGGCCAGGCACTTCACCCGCGCCGGCAGATCGGGCGCCAGCGCCAGCGTCACGTGCGGCATGTCGCTGGCCAGCGATTCGACCAGCGAGACGAGGTCGATCTGCTCGCGCGCCTCGGGCTGGGCGGTGTCGCTGGCGAAGGCGAGCACCGAGCGGGTCATCGCCTCGATGTCCTCGAGGTCGGCGAGCATGCGGGCACGCTGGTCGGCATCTTCGACGAATTCGGCCCGAAGCCTGAGGCGAGTGACCGGCGTCCGCAGGTCGTGCGAGATGGCGGCGACAAGCTGGTCGCGGTCGCCGATGAAGCGACTCAGCCGCGCCTGCATGAGGTTGAAGGCATGGGCGGCGGCGCGCACCTCGCGCGGTCCCTTCTCGGGCAGCGATTCGGCGTTGATGTCGCGGCCGAGGCGCTCGGCGGCCTCGGCGAGCAGCGCGTAGGGGGCGGTCAGGCGCCTGAGCACCCAGATCGACCCGGCAAGCACCAGAGCGATGACCACCACGGTGAGCAGCATGGTATTGTCCGACCACAGCTTCGGCGCGGGTGCCACCGGCACGGTGAAGTTGGCCCAACTGCCGTTGTCGAGCTGCACCGAGACCAGATAGGCGTCGTCGAAGGCGTAGTGCTGCTCGATGTTGGAGAGGAAACGCTCCACCGGGCCGGCGTCGTCGCCGGGCGGCTCGGGCAGGTTGCCCGGCTCGGTTGCCACTGCGCCGCGCCCGACGTCGACCTCGGTGACGCCGGAATCCCCCAGCCGCGTCTGCAGCACGTCTTCCAGCTCGGCGATCTCGTCGTCGCTGGCGCCGGTGCTGGTGGCGATCGGCTTGTCGCCGACCGTCACCTGCACGGTCGGCGTCGACAGGGCGCTAGCAAGCTCGGCACGGCTGCGCACGGGCTCCGCGGCAATGGCGCGGCTGAGCGAGGAGACGCGCTCGGCCAGATGGAAGAAGCCGTTCATGCGGCCGTAGAGGACGCGGTTCTGCACGATGACGCCGACGGTGGCGACCTCGGCGATGATCAGGCCGCCGATGACGATGAGCAGCGCCCAGGCGGCTAGGCTATCGGGCAGGAAGCGCCTCAAGCCACCTCGACCTCCGGCGTGAACATGTAGCCGTCGCCGCGCACGGTGACGATCATCTCCGGAGCCTTGGGGTCGGCCTCGATCTTCTTGCGGATGCGGCTGACCTGCACGTCGATGGAACGATCGAAGGGGGTGGCATCGCGGCCGCGGGCGAGATCGAGAAGCTGGTTGCGGGTGAGAACGCGCTGCGGACGCTCGGCAAAGGCGATGAGCAGCTCGTATTCGCCGGTGGTGAGATCGACGATGAGCCCGTCGGGCGCCTCCAGCCGGCGGCGGCCGAGATCGAGCGACCAACCGGCGAAGCGCATGCGCTTGGGCGCCGCGGCCGGCTTGCCGGGCGCGGCGGCGGTGGCGCGGGTGCGCCGCAGGATGGCGCGCACGCGGGCGAGAAGCTCGCGCGGATTGAACGGCTTGGCGATGTAGTCGTCGGCGCCCATCTCGAGCCCGACGATGCGGTCGGTCTCGTCGCCCATGGCAGTGAGCATGAGGATCGGCACGGTGGAGCGGGCGCGCAGCTCGCGGCAGACTTCCAACCCGCTCTTGCCCGGCAGCATGAGGTCGAGGATGACCAGCTCGACACCGCCGGCGGCGAGCGCCGTCTCCATGGTGGGCGCGTCGGCGGCGGCAACGACCTCGTAGCCGTGCTTGACGAAGAAGCGCGAGACCAGGTCCCTGATCTCACGGTCGTCGTCGACGATGAGAAGATGCGGCGTGGCGCCCACCTGTGATGCCCGCCCGGGACGGATGCGTTGCCGTCGGTGTGATCCAGCCTCCCGGAAGGATGTCTGCTCGGCCCGGATCGCGGCGAAATTCGGGCGGACGCATCACGCGCCGGCAAAGGCGGCCGGCGCGTGACGGAGATCAGGCGAAGCCTACATCTTGCACTCAGTCGCGGCCTTCATCGCCTTGTCGGCGGTTGCCTTGGTCTTGTAGGTGTCCTTGCCGATCATCGAGAAGGTCTTGCCGTCCGGCTTGTGGGTGGTGACCGAGCACTTGTGGGTCTTGGCGCTCTGCTCGACGTAGTAGGTGGTGGCGGCGAACGCCGGCGCGACGAGGACGGTGGTGAGCGCGGCGGCAACGACGATCTTGCGAATCATATGGGCAGTCTCCGGTTCTGGGTTGGCCCTGGCCGGCGGATGCCGGTCGGGACGTCGGCCGGCGCTTCGCGCTTTCGCGCCTTGCGGCCGGGCGATGGCGCGGAGATCACCACCGCTCTGTAAGCCCAGTGTTTCGCGACTGCGCCCCGATTGTAACGGAGTGTTTCAGCCGGTCGTGGCGCGGCCGACGGCGGGTTCGGCCGACCCCTTATCGGGCGGCGTGCGCCCGGTGAGGCCGAGACGCTCGCGCATGGCCCAGCGCGTGTTCATCAGCACCGCGACCGAGGCGAGACCGAGCGACAGGCCGATCCAGATGCCGACGCCGGCGAGATGGAACCAGAACGCCAGCGCCACGCCGGCCGGCAGGCCGATGCCCCAATAGCCGAGACCGGCGAGCCACATGGGCACGCGCGTATCGCCAAGGCCGCGCAACATGCCAGCGCCGACCACCTGACCGCTATCGACGATCTGGAAGATGCCGGCCCACACCAGGTAAGAGGCGGCGAGAGTTGCGACGGCAGCGTCGGTCGGGTTCGACCAGTCGAGGAAGAGGCCAACGAGCTGGTGACGGAGGAGCAGAATCAGGGCGGCGGTGCCGCAGGCATAGACCATCGCCACGGCGAAGGCCGACCAGCCGGCCCGTCCGACACCGGCGGTGTCCCTGGCGCCATAGGCGCGGCCGACGCGCACGGTCGCCGCGGTGGCGAGGCCGAGCGGCACCATGAAGGTGAGCGAGGGAATCTGGATGGCGATGGCGTGGGCAGCGAGCGCCGCCGTGCTGATCAGCCCCATGATGAAGGTCGCCGCGTTGAAGATGGTCGCCTCGAAGGCGAGCGTGATGCCGATGGGCACGCCGATCCGCCAGATAGCCCGGAAGCGCGACCAGTCGGGCCGCCAGAAGCGGCCGAACAGGTGATAGCGACGGAAGCGGTGGTCGAGCGTGATGAGCAGCGCCAGACCGCCGGCCATGTAGATGTTGGTCAGCGTGGTGCCGATGCCGGCCCCGGGCAGCCCCATCGCCGGCAGGCCGAAATGACCGAACATCAGCGACCAGACGAGCGTCGCATTGACGACGAGCGCGCTGCCGCCGATCCACAGCGCGGCCAGCGGACGCTCCAGCGCCGAAACGAAGTTGCGCAGGATCACGTAGAACAGGAATGGCAGGAACTGCCATTGGAAGGTGTGCAGATAGGAGGCGGCATGAGAGGCGATCGCCGGCTGCTGGCCGAGCAGAAGAAAGATCGCATCGGCATGCCATAGCACCACCCAGATCGGCAGGGTGACGGCGATCGCGGCCCAGAAGCCCTGGCGCGTTGTCCGCCGCACGTCGCGCACCGAATGGCGGTTGCGGCCGAGCTCGATTGCCGTCAGCGGCGCCGTCGCCGTGACGATGCCGATGGCGAAAATGAGGAAGGCGAAATTGAGGTTGACAGCCAGCGCGCCGGCAGCGAGCGCCTCCGGCCCGAGCCAACCCATCATGACCACGTCGGTCGTTGCCAGGCCGACCTGGGCGACGTTGGTGAGAACGATCGGCCAGGCAAGCCCGAGCGTAGCGGAGATTTCCGCGCCCCACGCCCCGCGCGCGGACGGCGCCTCAGGGCTTTTCATAGCTCTCGCTACCATGACAGTCATGGGCGAGCTTCTAGACCCGCCTCGCGACCCACGCCACCCCCTCGCCAACGGCGCGGTGCCGGTGACCGCCGCGCCACCGGCGCCCGCCGTCAGGCGAAACGGCGGGCGAGCTGGTCCAGCGAGAGCCGCGCGCCGAGGTCGTTGTCCTCAGGCCTGAGGCCGGGCGGCAAGTTGTCGAAGACAAGCGTCACCTCGGTGCCGCCGGGGGCGGCGACGAAGGTCACCGTCATGGTCATTTCGCCCTTCAGCGATTCGTCGTCGGTCACGAAGGTGACGGCTTGCACGATCCGCCCGGGCGGCCTCAATTCGACGAAGCGGACCTCGACGCGGTCCTCGCGCGCGCCAGTCTTGCCACGTTCATCGGGATCGTCGGCGCGATAGAACAGCGACATCACGTAGCCGCCGCCGACGCGCCCGTCGAAAGCATGGACGATGCCGGTCATGTCGCCCGGCGGCAGCCAGTCGGCAAGCTTGGCCGGGTCCATGAAGGCGTCGTAGAGCGCCTGCGGCGGCGCATCGATGACGCGCGCAGTCCGTGTCGAGGCTCCGCCGGTCGCCATGGCCCCGCCTATCGCGGCCGGCAGGTCGCCGGATAGCTGCCGCCGCGCGACCAGGTGATGGTCTCGGCGTAGCCGACCAGCTCGTCGCCGTGGCCGACGTAGCGGGCGCCCTGGCGCGAGGGCACGCGACGCAGGCTCTCCGGGACGCCGCCGCCGCGCTCGGTGACGATCACCCGGCCATTGGCGTCGTCGAAGACGACGCTGATGAAGCTGCCGTCGTCGCAGGCGAAGGGGATGGCGCCGGCGTCCGGTGAAGGCATCTGCGGCGCGCTGACCACCGGCGGCGCGGGGACGACCACAGGCGCCGGGCTGCAATAGGCGAGGAACTGGCGCGCCTTGGCGGCACTGCCCGTGAGCGACAGGCTGTAGGGCGCCGCCGAGCCGATGCGGACGACGAGGCTGCTCTCGCGGATGAGGGCCGGCCACAGCGGGTCGTCGGTCTTGAGCGTGATCAGCGGATTGGAGAGGCCGGTCTGCTGGGAGACGTCGGAGCCGGTCGCCTGGTAGTTCTGCGCAAAATCTCCGGCGGAGAAGCCGACGGTGACGGGCGCGCCCGGCTGCACCTCGGAGGCGCTGCGGCCGAGCGCGATGGTCACCGCGTTCGACGCCGGCTCGCAGACCGCGGTGAACTCGCTGTTGTCGGAATTGGGCACCGCGAAGGCAAGGCTGCCGTTGTTGCTGTTGGAGGTGAACATCCAGGTCGCGTCGGGCGAAGCCGGCGATCCGGTGTCGGCCGTCGGTGGCGGTGGCGCCGACGTGGTCGTGCCACCGGAGGACAGCAGCTTGACATTCACCTGCCAGTCGTTGGCGCAGATGTCGACGGCGCGGGCGATGCGCCGCCCGTCGGAGAGCACCAGGCCGAGGTCGCGCGAGCAGGCAATGCCGTCCGATCCCGGCTGCACCAGCACCTCCACGCCATTGCCGAACCGCCGGTTGATGGCGGCCGGCTTGCCGGCGATGAACACGCCGTCGATGCTGACGTTGGGATCGTCGAGGCTGATGGTGACCGGCTGCGCGCCGGTCGCCTGAGTAGCGGGCGGCGGCGCTGGTGGCGGCTGGGTTGGTGCCGGAGGCGGCAGTGGCGTGCTCGCCGCCGTGGAGAACGGCACGCTCACCTGGGCGCCGTTGGCGCAGATGTCGACATCGGCGGTGGTCGCCAGCCCGTTGGAGCCGAAGAAGGCGATGCGCTCGGCGCAAGGCACCGGGCCGCCGGGATTGTCGATGCGGAAGAAGGTCACGCCGCCGCCCTGTCCGGCGACGGCCAGCTCCTTGCCGTCGAGGGCGGCCCCGGTGACCGTGACGCCGCTCTTGTCGCTGCGGGCGCTGAACAGACGGCTGTCGGCATGGGCAACGCCTGCCGACAGAACGAGGACGGCCGCGCCGGCCGCCAGAAACTCGACAAAACGGGACATCCCGTTCTCCCCACGAAGGTCCTGCCCACCCTCTGCACGCCCATTTGCGCCAAAGCCACCGGTCCTGACAAGCCCAACGGGGAATGCGACGATCGTGATGCCGGTCAGGCGGACAGGCGGAAGCGGTTCTCGGGGAGACCGGGGATGTCGAGTTCAAGCGCGAAAAGGCCGCCCGACAGGCGTTCGTCGCTGCGACGCGCGGTGGTGACGAACAGCGTCTTCAGCTTCGGCCCGCCGAAGGTGCAGGTGGTGATCTTCGAAACCGGCATCTCGACGATGCGGTCGATCTCGCCGTCGGGCGCGATGCGCACGACACAGCCGCCGCCGTAGCGCGCGTTCCACAGATAGCCTTCGCGGTCCATCGCCGAACCGTCCGGCAGGCCGCGCTCGAAGCCGGCGAAGAACGGGCGCTCCCTGGCGATGCGGCCGGTGCGCGGATCGAAGTCCCACAGGTAGATCGCGTTGGCGAGCGTATCGGCGGAATAGAAGCGGGTGGCGTCCGGACTCCAGCACACGGTGTTGCTGATTCCGATGCCGCTCTTGAGGGTGGCGAAGGTTCCGTCGGAGCTGACGCGGAAGAGCTTTCCCATGTCGTCGCGCTCGATCGGCAGATCCTCGCCGTCGGCGCCGACATTGTTGGGCATGGAGCCGACCCAGAAGTTGCCGGCCGGATCGGGGCGGCCGTCGTTCAGGCGCACGCCGGCGCGGCCGCGCTCGGGATTGGCGAAATCGGCGCGGGCATCGTTGGCCGGCTGCCACAGGATCAGCCGCGAGGCGAGCGCGGCCAACAGCGTGTCGGGGCGGTCGGTGAGGCCGAGCGCCACCACCGGCTCGGAGAAGAACCAGTTCCTGACGTTGCCGGTCTCCGGCTCGAAGCGGTGGACGAGGAAGCGGTTGATGTCGACCCAATAGACGGCCTTGTGCACGGCGTGCCACACCGCCCCCTCGCCCGTCCAGTCGCCGGAGGGAACCACACATAGCGGTGGACGCATATCACCCCCTCGCCCGCGGGCGCCGGCCGTCCCGGCGAATCCTTTGCCAAAGCTCCGCTTGTCAGTGTAGACCGCACCCACCGGAACCCGAAAGCCGTCGGGCGCCGGATCTCCCAAGCCTTTCGGAGCTTCTCCGCCATGACCAGCCGCATCATCGCCGTAGAGCCGTTCGATTTCGTCGTCTTTGGCGGCGCCGGCGACCTCGCCTACCGCAAGCTGCTGCCCGCCCTCTACGAACGCCACCTCGACGGCCAGATCCCGACGGTGACCCGCATCATCGGCGTGTCGCGCCGCCACATGAGCGACGACGACTACCGCGAGGCGACGCGACGGGCGCTCGCCGAGCACGCCTCCGACGGCGCCAAGGACGACGCGGTGCTGGAGACCTTCCTCAACCGGCTGCATTTCGTGCCGGTCGACGCCACCGCCGACGCCGGCTGGGACGACCTCTCCGCCATGCTCAAGGAAGGCGATGAGCGCACCCGCGCCTTCTACCTTGCCGTGGCGCCGGAGCTGTTCGGCACGATCTGCGCCAAGATCGGCGCCAAGGGCCTGATCACGCCGCGCACGCGGGTGATCATCGAGAAGCCGATCGGCCACGACCTCGCAGTCGGCGCGCGAGGTCAACGACCTGGTCGGCCGGGTGTTCGAGGAAAGCCAGATCTACCGCATCGACCACTATCTCGGCAAAGAGACGGTGCAGAACCTGATGGCGCTGCGCTTCGGCAATGCGCTGTTCGAGCCGCTGTGGAACGCGGCCCACATCGACCACGTGCAGATCACCGCGGCGGAGAGCATCGGGGTCGGCGGCCGCGAGGGCTACTACGACCAGGCCGGGGCGCTGCGCGACATGGTGCAGAACCACATGATGCAGCTCCTCTCCCTGGTGGCGATGGAGCCGCCGGCGCGCATGGACGCCGATGCGGTGCGCGACGAGAAGATCAAGGTGCTCAGGGCGCTCAAGCCGATCGACTACAGCAATGCGGCGCAACTGGTGGTGCGCGGGCAATATCGCGGCGGCGTCGGCGCGCCAGGGACCGATGGCGAGCTACACCGAGGACATCGACAATCCCGAGAGCATCACCGAGACCTTCGTCGCCATCAAGGCCGAGATCGAGAACTGGCGCTGGGCGGGCGTGCCGTTCTATCTGCGCACCGGCAAGCGCCTGCCGCTGCGCACCTCCGAGATCGTGCTCACCTTCCGCAACATTCCCGCACTCGATCTTCGAGCCGAGCGCCGGCGCGCTCGAGTCCAACCGACTGGTGCTGCGCATCCAGCCGGACGAGGGCGTCAAGCTGTGGCTGATGATCAAGGACCCCGGCCCCGGCGGCATGCGGCTGCGCTACGTGCCGCTCGACATGAGCTTCGCCGAGGCCTTCGGCGTGCGCAGCCCGGACGCCTATGAGCGGCTGATCCTCGACGTCATCCGCGGCAACCAGACGCTGTTCATGCGCCGCGACGAGGTGGAGGCGGCATGGGCGTGGATCGATCCGATCGTCGATGCCTGGGGAGCGACCAGCGAGGGGCCGAAGCCCTACCCGGCCGGCACCTGGGGGCCGACCGCCGCCATCTCGCTGATCGAGCGCGACGGCCGCACCTGGCACGACGACGGGGAGTGAGGAGCCGGACTTATGCTCTGGGCGATGATGGGAACGCTGGCGGCGATCTGGGCGGTGTTCGCCGTCCTCTACGTCGCCTTTGCGCTCCTCCGTCGCCGGCGCCAGCGCCGCAAGCTCGCCGACTTCACCCGCTAGGCAGGGGGCGCGGGCCCACGAGGCCGCCCCGGCGGCCCGCTCCTTGCACAGGCGCCGGGCAGCGCCATCGAACTTTCAAATCGGGCCGCTAGATCGGTCCTGGAAACCCCATGCCACGGCCCGCCGCGGCCGCCTTCAGGAGTCCGCCCATGAGCATCCATTCCCGCATCGGCGAGGTCACCGAACGCATCGCCCGGCGCAGCCAGTCGTCCCGCGAGCAATACCTCGACCACGTCCGCAAGGCGGCCGAGACGCGGGTCCGCCGCGGCAAGCTCTCCTGCTCCAACCTGGCGCACGGCTTTGCCGCCTGTGCCGTCGGCGACAAGGCCAAGCTCGCCGGCAACGAGACGCCCAATCTCGGCATCATCACCGCCTATAACGACATGCTGTCGGCGCACCAGCCCTATGGCCGCTTCCCCGACCTCATCAAGCAGGCGGCGCAAGAGGCCGGCGGCACGGCGCAGGTCGCCGGCGGCGTGCCGGCGATGTGCGACGGCGTCACCCAGGGACAGACCGGCATGGAGCTGTCGCTGTTCTCGCGCGACACCATCGCCATGGCTGCGGCGGTCGGCCTGTCGCACGACATGTTCGACGCCGCCGTCTTCCTCGGCATCTGCGACAAGATCGTGCCAGGACTGATGATCGCCGCCCTCACCTTCGGCCATATCCCGGCGGTGTTCATCCCCGCCGGGCCGATGCCGACCGGGCATGCCCAACCTCGAGCGCTCCAAGGCGCGCCAGCTCTACGCCGAACGCAAGATCGACCGCGCGGAGCTGCTCGAGGTCGAGGCCAGGTCCTATCACGCGCCCGGCACCTGCACCTTCTACGGCACCGCCAACTCCAACCAGATGCTGATGGAGATCATGGGCCTGCACCTGCCCGGCGCCACCTTCGTCAACCCCAACACGCCGCTCCGCGATGCGCTCACCCGCGAGGCGGCGAGGCGGGCGCTTGTCGATCACCGCGCTCGGCAACGCCTATACGCCGATCGGTGAGATCGTCGATGAGCGCACCATCGTCAACGGCGTCGTCGGCCTGCACGCCACCGGCGGCTCGACCAACCACACGCTGCACCTGGTCGCTATCGCCAGGGCGGCCGGCATTACGCTCACCTGGGACGATTTCGCCGACCTCTCCGAAGTCGTGCCGCTGCTCGCCCGCGTCTATCCGAACGGCGCGGCGGATGTGAACGACTTCCACAAGGCGGGCGGCATGCAGGTGCTGATGCGCGAGCTGATCGGTACCGGCCTGCTGCACGAGGATGTGCGCACGGTGTGGGGTACGGGCCTCTCCGGCTACCTGCAGACGCCGGAGCTCGGCGAGGACGGCGGCATCGTCTGGCACGAGAGCGCACCCGAGAGCGGCAACGACAAGATTCTGGCGACCGTTGCCAGGCCATTCTCGCCCGAGGGCGGGCTGAAGCTCTTGACCGGCAATCTCGGCCGGGCGGTGATGAAAGTGTCGGCGGTCGCGCCGGAGCACCAGGTGATCGAGGCGCCGGCGATGGTGTTCGATTCGCAGGAGGGCCTGCGCGAGGCCTTCAAGGCCGGGCGGCTGACCAAGGATTTCGTCGCCGTCGTCCGCTTCCAGGGGCCGCGCGCCAACGGCATGCCGGAGCTGCACCAGCTCACCCCGACGCTCGGCCTGTTGCAGGACCGCGGGCTCAAGGTGGCGCTGGTCACCGACGGGCGCATGTCGGGCGCCTCAGGCAAGGTGCCGGCGGCGATCCACGTGACGCCGGAGGCGGCCGAGGGCGGCGCGCTGGCGCGCATCCGCGATGGCGACGTCATCCGCCTCGACCCGCGCACCGGCACGCTTGCCGTCATCGCCAATGCCGCCGATCTTGCGGCGCGCACGCCGATGGCACCCGACCTCTCGGGCAACCAATACGGCAACGGCCGCGAGCTCTTCCGCATGTTCCGCGGCAATGCCCAGCCGGCGGAGCTGGGTGCGGGGATTCTGTAAACTCACAGGCGACTTCATGCTGTGTGACAGTGCCGTCGAGCACCGGATGTGGAGGAGTTGCGGCAATGAGCACCGTGCATCTCAAAGCTTCCCTGGTAGGTCAGCCCGCTTGCTGGCGTGAGATTGAAGTGCCCACGACCGTCAGTCTGGCGACTCTGGCGCGCGGCATTATCGAATCGTTCGGATTCAGCTTCGATCACGCCTTCGGCTTCTACAGCGACCTCGGTGACCACTATCAAAGGCTCACGCACGCGCTACGAGGCATTCGCCGATATGGACGATGCCGATGATTGGCCGCCCGAACCCGGCACCGCCCCGGCGCACAGTGTGAAGAAGACGAAGGTCGGCAAGGTCTTCGTCGAAACCGGACAGCGCATGCAGTTCATCTTCGACTACGGCGACGAATGGCAATTCCTCGTCAAGGTCACAGGATTTGGCGAGCGGGTTGCCGGCCGCCGCTATCCCATGGTCCTGGACCTGAACGGCACCGCGCCGGAGCAGTATCCCGGCGATTGATCTTGACTTGGCCCATAGGCAGCGGAGCCGAATGCGGAACGGCCGCGTTGGCCCTCGTCGTGAGATAGGACCCCGGACTTGATCCGGGAGAGCCTCGAACCATGAGGCCCATCCTTCGAGGCCCCGCTTCGCGGGGCGCCTCAGATGAGGCTTACGCGGGCGCCCGCGGCGGCCACCTCAGGATGAGGCTGCGGATGCGGCTGCCCGCCACGCTTCGACGTTGACGCCCTTGATGAGCAGCCACAGGCAGAGCGACACCTCGGAGACGATCGGCACGACATAGAGCGGCTGGACCAGCGCCGCCTGGTCGGGGGCGAGGAACAGCGCGTACGAACCGATGAGATAGACGACGCCGGCGGCCATCACCAGCCAGCCCAGCACCATTGGCAGATAGACCGAGCGCGACACCAGGAAACCGAGCACCAGGCAGCTCGCGCCGAAGAAGATGAGGCCGAGATCGTAGCCGTGGCCGTGCATGTCGAGTGCCAGCATGACCAGCGCATGGAGCTGGTCCGGCGGGAAGGCCGCGGCATGGCCGGCGCCGTTGAGGATGAGCAGCGCGGCATACTGGTGGAGCAGGCTCGCGGCGATCACCGCCGTCTGGATCAGCCGCAGCGCGCCGGCGGTGAGCGCCAGCGTCGCGTTCACCGGTTTCAGCAGGCGATAGAGCAGGACGGCGAGCGCGACGTCAGCGAGCGCCATCAATGAATCGGCGGCGAAGCTGGCGCGGAACACGCCCTCGGCGGCGAGGATGTTGGTCGCCGTCGCCTCCGCGTCGCCGGCGACGATCAGGCTGCCGCGGACGACGACCTCGCTCCACAGGCCGAAGACGATGATGAGGAGATAAAGGACGCCGGCGGCGCGGGCATAGGGCTGCGGCGAGGTCTCGATCGCCCGGTCGGTCATGCTCTCTCCTCCAGCAACGACGGTTCGGCGGGCCGTTCTCAGGCGTCGGCGGCGACGGCGATGACGACGCTGCCCGCCTTGTGGCCGGTCTCCACATAGGCGTGCGCTTCGGCAGTCTTTTCAAGGGGATAGCTACGATCGACGACGGCCCTGAGCTTGCCCGCGGCGATAAGCTGTTTGAGGATCTCGAGGTCGGCGACCTGGTCGGCGGCCTTGCGCAGGCCGGTGGCGGCGTTGCGCATCTTCTTGCCACGGCCGGTCAGGCGGCTGGCGAGCACGCCAAACAGGATCGATGGCGAGACCTTGGTGATCAGGTAGATGCCGCCGGGGGCAAGCACCGGCTTGCAGCGCGCAAACGAGCTCTTGCCGACGGCGTCGAAGACGATGTCCCAGCTCCGCCCCGAGCGGGTAAAATCTTCCCTGGTGTAATCGATGACGTCGTCGGCGCCGAGCGAGCGGACGAGATCGACATTGGCCGTGCTGCACACGCCGGTGACGTGCGCGCCGAAGTGCCGCGCGATCTGGATCGCGTTGACGCCGATGTTGCCGGAGGCGCCGTTGATCAACAGCGTCTTGCCCGGTCCGATCTCGCCGTGATCGCGCAGGAAGGGGATCGCGGTCAGGAAGCCCTCGCTGATCGCCGCCACCTCGGCGAAGGAGATGCCGTCGGGCATGGCGGTGAGGATGCCGGCCTCGGGAGCGGCGACATAGTCGGCGTAGCAGCCGAAGCTGTCGTTCGACGCACCGAAGACGCGGTCGCCGGGCCTGAAGCGGGTGACGGCGCTGCCCACCCTCTCGACGACGCCGGCAAGCACCGTACCGAGCACCGGGTATTTCGGCCGCGTCAGCCCGGTATAGAAGCGCACGATGAACGGCTCGGCCTTGCGGAAGGCGCAGTCCGATGGCGTCGCCACCGTCGCGTGGACGCGGACCAGCACCGCATCGTCCGCCGGCTGCGGCCGGGGGATATCCTTCAGCACCAACACGTCCGGCGGACCGTACCGGTCATAAACGATCGCACGCAAAAGCTCGCCCCTGCTTTGCTGCCCGAATGACCGGACAACCCTAACCGCTCAGGCGCTGAGGTCCACCCCCTCGCGCGCGATCTATGGCGCGATGAAGTTCGAGCCGACGACGAGCACACCGGCAGCGAAGAGGATCGCCAGCACGACGCGATCGAAATGGCGGTCGCCGAGGCGGCGGTAGAGGCCCTTTCCGGCATAGGCGCCGATCAGCGTCGCCGGTACGGCGAAGGCAAGCGCGCGGAAGAGATCGATGGTGAACAGGCCGGCGACGGCATGGGCGACCACAGACACCGCGAGGATCGCCATGTTGAAGGGCTGGAGCACCGCGCGACGCGCGTCCTTGCCCCAATCGCGCATGCCACTCCAGATGGCGGGAAGCGCACCGGACAGGCCGGCAAGTGCACCGAGGATGCCGCCGAGGAGGCCGACGATGCCATCGGCCAGGGCGCTCTCGGGCACCTTCAGCCGCACGCGGCCCGACAGCATGATGAGGCTGTAGACGACGATCAGCGAGCCGACCCAGAAGCGGAACGAGGCGGCGTCGATGCCGGTGAGCAGCCAGGTGCCGACCGGGATGCCCAAGAGACCGGCGACGATGAAGGGAGCGAGCCGGCGCGTGTCGATGGCATGTACAATCAGCGAAACCGACTGGAGGTGGGCGACGACGGCGCAGATCGCGGCAAGCGAGGCGGCGTTGGCCGGTGACAGCGCCAGCAGCCACAGCGGGATCGCCGCCATCGCCAGGCCGAAGCCGCTGAGGCCGTTGGCAAAACCGCCGGCAAGGCCGCCGAGGATGATCCACAGCAGCGGATGGGTCACGGCGTCCTCTCCCGCGGCTGGATGAGGTCCCAGCGGTTGCCGTAGAGGTCGCCGAACACCGCAACGGTGCCGTATGGCTCCGCGCGCGGGGCCTCCGCGAAGGTCACGCCGCGCGCCGCCATCGCCTTGAAATCTCTGACAAAATCATCTGTCTCCAGGAACAGGAAGACACGCCCACCGGTCTGGTCGCCGATATGGGCGACCTGTTCCGGGGTCGACGCCCTGGCCAGCACCAGGTGCGCTCCGCGGTCGCCCGGCGGGGCGACAACAACCCACCGCTTGCCCCCGCCGAGGTCGGTGTCCTCGACGCAGGCGAAGCCGAGCACGCGGGTGTACCAGGCGAGCGCCTCGTCATAGTCGCGCACGAGAAGGGCGGCGGTGGCGATGCTTCGGGCGGGCGGGGAGTCCATGGCGCCAGTGTCTAGGGCGGCAAGCCCCAGCGCGCAATCGGCGCCTGCTTCGTATACAGGCGCATCCGGGACCCCTCCCGGCAGGGACGCCGCAAAGAGCAATGCGACTTCCGGTCGAACGACGCCCCCTCACCCGGTGCGCTGCGCGCACCACCCTCTCCCGCAAGGGGAGAGGGTTTGGTGCCCCGATCCCATGCTGCAGCAGGCAGCTCTTGCACAAAGAACGCGGCTGACGGCAGCCACTCAGGCGCGCCGGCGCGCCCAGGGGCGCGTGCCGGCGGGAACCTCGGCGCCGAGCGCCGGCTGGAGATAGTGCGACACCTCCGGCCACTCGCCCTTCGATAGCGCGACGATGAGGACCGGATCGTCGGTGAGAAAGGCGTCGATGCCGACGCGCGCCATCAGCGGCACCTGGTCGATGATGTAGCTGCCGATGGCGCGAATCTCGCCGGTGTAGCCGTCGCGCTCGCGCAGCAGCCGGGCGATGGAGAAGGCGCGGCCGTCGGCATATTTGGGGATCGTCACGGCGATGACGGGAAAGCGCTTGAGGTCGGTGGCGATGTCCGCCCAGGCGCTCCCCGGCTCGATGAGCAGGCCGAGCGGCGCCCCGGGTGCGGCGAGCGTCTCGCGCTCCTCGCGCCAGCGCTTGAGGCTGACGATGGCGTTGCCCTCGGGCAGCGGTTCGTCGTCGGCGACGATCGTCCAGTCGTCGGCGATGAAAGCACCATTCTTCCAGAGGGGCATGGTCAGATTCCGCTGCCGTCGGCCTCGAGGCCGGTGTGGATGCCGCACTCGGTCTTGTCGCTGCCGCGCCAACGGCCGGCGCGGGCGTCCTCGCCCGCCGCAACGCGGCTGGTGCAGGGCTCGCAGCCGATGGAGGGATAGCCGCGCGCGACCAGCGGGTGCGCCGGCAGGCCGTAGCGCTGCATGTAGGCGTTGAGCTCAGCAGCGCCCCAGCGGGCCAGCGGGTTGATCTTGACGCGCGCGCCATCCGGCTCGAACAGCGGCAAGCCGGCGCGCGTCGCGCTCTGGAAGCGCTTGCGCCCGGTGAACCAAGCATCGAAGCCTTCGAGGGCGCGGGCGAGCGGCTCGGTCTTGCGGATCTGGCAGCAAAGGTCGGGATTGGTCATCCACAGCGCGCGATGCGGATCGCTGGCGCGCAGGCGCTCGGCCTCGGGGGTCACGCTGCGCACGTCGGCAAGGCCCAGGCGGGCGACCAGCTTCGTGCGGTGCTCCAGCGTTTCGGCGAAGAGCCGGCCGGTATCGAGGAAGATCACCGGCAGGCTGCGGTCGACCTCCGAGACCAGATGGAGGAGAACGGCGGACTCGGCGCCGAAGCTCGACACCAGCGCGACGCGGCCCGGATAGAGCTGGTTGACGGCAAGCGCGATGGCATCGTGCGCGTCGAGATCGCCATAGCGCGCGTTGAGCGCGATGGCCTCGGCCCCGGCGCCGTCCTCGGGATCGACGACAAGCGCGATGGCGTCAAGCAGTCCCATAGAGGGCCTCGTGGAACGGCGCCTGACCGAGGCGGCGATAGGTTGCCAGAAAGGTCTCCTCGGGGCGCGCGCGCACCTTGAGATAGGTATCGACCAGCGTCTCGACCGCATCGACCACCGCGTCGGAGGAAAAGCCCTTGCCGATGATCTCACCGATCGACGTCTGCTCGTCGCCGGAGCCGCCGAGCGTCAACTGGTAGAACTCCTCGCCCTTCTTCTCGACGCCGAGGATACCGATGGCGCCGACATGATGGTGGCCGCAGGCATTGATGCAGCCGGAGATCTTGATCTTGAGGTCGCCGACGGCGCGCTGGCGGGCCGGATCGGCGAAGCGCTCCGAGATGCGCTGGGCAATGGGTATCGAGCGGGCGTTGGCGAGCGCGCAATAGTCGAGCCCGGGGCAGGCGATGATGTCGGTGACCAGCCCGGCATTGGCGGTCGCCAGCCCCACATCGGCGAGCGCCGCGTGGACCGCCGGCAGATCGTCCAGCGCGACGTGCGGGAGGATGAGGTTCTGCTCGTGGCTGACGCGGACCTCGCCGGCGCTATGACGTTCGGCGAGGTCGGCGACCACCTCCATCTGGTCGGCGGTAGCGTCGCCCGGCGTACCGCCGACGGGTTTCAGCGAGACGGTGACGATGGCGTGGCCGCTGACGCGGTGCGGCGCGGTATTCTGCGCGACCCACCGGCCAAGCGCCGGATCGGCGGCCGCGGCGCGCTCCAGACCAGCGCTTTCCGCCGCGCGGGGCGTCAGGTCGGGCGGCGCGAAATAGGCGGCGATGCGGCGCAGCTCGTCTGCCGGCAGGCGCAGCGCACCGGCGCGGATGCGCTGCCACTCATCCTCCACCTGGCGGCGGATCTCGTCGGCGCCGGCCTCGTGGACGAGGATCTTGAAGCGCGCCTTGTACTTGTTGTCGCGCCGGCCGAAGAGGTTATAGACGCGCAGGATCGCCTCCGCATAGGAGAGCAGGTCCTCCTCCGGCAGGAAGTCGCGGATCAGGTGGCCGATCATCGGGGTGCGGCCGAGGCCGCCGCCGACAAACACGGCGAAGCCGAGGCGGCCGTCGGCGTCGCGCCTGGCTGCAAGACCGATGTCATGGACCTGGGTGGCGGCGCGATCGTGCGGTGCGCCGGTGACCGCGATCTTGAACTTGCGCGGCAGGAAGATGAATTCCGGGTGGAGCGACGACCACTGGCGGAGGATTTCCGCATACGGACGCGGATCGACGATCTCGTCGGCGGCAGCGCCGGCGAAATGGTCGGCGGTGACGTTGCGGATGCAGTTGCCCGAGGTCTGGATGGCGTGCATCTCGACCGCAGCGAGCTCGGCCAGAATGTCGGGGATGTCCTTCAGCGCCGGCCAGTGGAACTGGAGGTTCTGGCGGGTGGTGAAGTGGCCATAGCCGCGATCGTAGCGGCGGGCGATGACAGCGAGCGTGCGGAGCTGCGCCGGATTGAGCGTGCCGTAGGGAATGGCGATGCGCAGCATGTAGGCGTGGAGTTGGAGATAGACGCCGTTCATCAGGCGGAGCGGCTTGAACTGCTCCTCGGTCAGCTCGCCCGACAGCCGGCGCGCCACCTGCCCGCGGAACTGGTCGACGCGCTCGCGGACGAAATCGCGATCGAATTCGTCGTATCTGTACATCAACGCGCTCCAGCGAGGTTGGTCCGCTCGGCATCGCCGTAGGCGACGGTGGGGCCGCGTTCGGCGCGGATTCGCTCGCGGAGGCGTACAGGTACGGGCACGCTGTACGTAACCACCACGTCGACGGGATAGGCTTCGAGGATCACCTGTGCGTCGGTCTCGATCCTGGCGCGGGCGAGGCCGTCGTCGAGGTCGGGGCCGTCCTCAAGCACGCGCGCCAGCGCGATATCGACCGTCCAGCCGCCGTCGCCATCGAGAAAAACGACGGCGCCGCTTCTCAGATCGTTGGCGGTGATGACCTTGGCCGGGCCTTCCCTGGCGGCTTTGAACATGGCTCAGGCCGCCAGTTCGGCGAGGGGCGCGGCCGGCGCCGGGCGAAGCGCGCCGGCGGCAACCACCTCGCCGACGATGATAAGCACCGGGCCGGCGATGTCGTCGCGCCCGGCGAGGGACGCCAGTTCGTCGAGGCGGCCGGCATGGGCGCTGGCGTCGGCGCGCGAGGCGTTCTCGATCACCGCCACCGGGGTGGCAGCGGCAAGACCGGCCGCGATCAACTGCGTGGCGACCCTGGCGGCGACGGTGCGGCCCATGTAGACCGCCACCGTCACGCCACGGAGCGCGAGGCCCGCCCAATCGGGCAGCGTGTCGCCATCGGCGGTATGGCCGGTGGCGAAGACCAGGCTCGAAGACACGCCACGCAGGGTAAGCGGAATCTGCGCTTCCGCCGCGGCGGCGAAGGCGGCGGTGACGCCCGGCACGATGTCGAAGGAGATGCCGGCGGCCCTCAGCGCCGCGATCTCCTCGCCGGCACGGCCGAAGATGAGCGGATCGCCGGACTTCAGCCGCACGACGCGGCGGCCGGCGAGCGCCTCGTTGACGACGAGCCGGTTGATCTCGTCCTGGCCGACCGAATGGGCGCCCTTGGCCTTGCCGACGGCAACGCGGCGGGCGTCGCGGCGGCCCTGGGCGACGACCGCCTCGGGCACCAGCCGATCGTAGACGATGACGTCGGCCTCCTGCAGCGCGCGCTGGGCGCGGAGGGTGAGCAGGTCCTCCGCTCCCGGACCGGCGCCGACCAGCGAGACGTGGCCGGACCACGGCGGGTCGATCTCGAGCGCGCGCAGCGCCGCATCCTCGGCCTCGCGCGTGCGGCCGGCGAAGACCTTCTCGGCGACCGGGCCGGAGAAGAAGCGCGCCCAATAGCGCCGCCGATCGGAGAACGAGGTGAGTGCCGCGCCGACGCGGCCGCGCAGCCGTTCGGCGAGCGCGGCAAGGTCGCCGAGTGCCGGCGCCAGCATCACCTCGATGCGGGCGCGCAGCTGGCGGGTGAGCACCGGGGCGACGCCCTCGCTGCCGATGGCGACGGCGATCGGCGCGCGGTTGACCAGGGCCGGCGTGTAGAAATCGCAGAGTTCCGGCCGGTCGACGCAATTGACCGGCACGCCGGCCTCGCGTGCCAGCGCCACGACCTCGCGGTCGCTCTCTTCCGCGCCGGTGGCGGCAAAGACCAGCGCCGCGCCGGCAAGATCGGCGAGCGAGGGAAAGCGGCCGCGCCAGTCGCCATGGGCAGCGATCACGTCGGCGCCCGTGCTACGCTCCAGCGCGGCGGCGAAGACGACGATCTCGGCCTTGGTCTCGGACAGCAGGCGGATCTTGGCGGCGGCTTCCGCACCACCGCCGACGATCACCACGCGGCGTCCGTCGACCTTGTGGAAGGCCGGGAAGACGCCAAGTTTGCGGGCCGTTGCGGACATCGCGCTCGCCTCCGTGAACTGCCCAGGCGCCTCACCGGCACGGGCAACAGGTCGGCGCGAAACTTAGGAAGCGGGCGCGCAAGCCACGACGACGCCGGTTCCAATCTCGGCAACGCCTGAGGAAAATGTTTGCGGTCCCTGAGGCCGTGACGAAAGAAAGGGGCGAAGGCG
Organism: uncultured Alphaproteobacteria bacterium; assembly: GCA_963782045.1. Taxonomy (GTDB): domain Bacteria; phylum Pseudomonadota; class Alphaproteobacteria; order Rhizobiales; family Kaistiaceae; genus CAVSRC01. Next base: position 79,306 of record CAWAIR010000015.1, on the reverse strand, counting down.
CAGTGCCTCCTCCGCCATCCGTGCCCTGCTCCACAGCGGCGGCTTGAGGATCCTCTCTCCCCGCAACTCCGATTTATCGGAGTTGCTTCATTCACAATGCCCAACATCGGATAGGGATGCCCGGCATCGCCCTTCGCCGGTCTCGACGCCGGATCGCCTCCCCGGTCGAGAAACGGAACTGCTTCTATCTGACCAAGAAGCGCTCTACGGCCGCTTGAAGGCGTGGCCCTTGTCGTCGAAGACATGCAGCATGTCGGGTGGTGCGGCGAGAGCGACTTCGCTGCCGCGCTCGATCTGAACGAAGCCCTCGAGCTTGGCGATGATCGGCTCGCCGTAGCCGCAGTCGACATAGAGCAGGGTCAGCTCGCCAAGATGCTCGACGATGTCGAGGCGGCCGTGGAAAAGCGGCTGGGCGCCGCCATTGGCGAGCGCCAGGTTCTCCGGCCTCACCCCGAGCGTCCCCTTCATGCCGACGGCACTGGCCGGGATCTCGGCGGTGACGGCGACCGATTCGTGCCTCTCCGGCCGCACGCGCGCCGCGCCATCGCCCGCCTCGACGATGCATGGCACCATGTTCATGGCGGGCGAGCCGATGAAGCCGGCGACGAACAGGTTGTCCGGCCGGTTGTAGAGATCCATCGGCGAGCCGACCTGCTCGATGATGCCCGCCCGCAGCACGACGATGCGGTCGGCGAGCGTCATCGCCTCGACCTGGTCGTGGGTGACGTAGACCATCGTCACGTCTTTCATGCGTTCGTGCAGCTTCTCGATCTCGATGCGCATGGAGACGCGCAGCGCCGCGTCGAGGTTGGAGAGCGGCTCGTCGAAGAGGAAGACGCGCGGATTGCGCACGATGGCGCGGCCGATGGCGACGCGCTGGCGCTGGCCGCCGGAAAGCTGCTTGGGCAGGCGATCGAGATAGTCGGTGAGCTGGAGGACCTCGGCGGCGGCGCGGACCTGCTTGTCGATCTCTTCCTTCTTCGCCTTCGCCAGCTTCATGCCGAAGGCCATGTTGTTGTAGACGGTCATATGCGGGTAGAGCGCATAGGACTGGAACACCATGGCTATGCCGCGCAGCGCCGGCGGCAGCTCGTTGACGACATCGCCGTCGAACTCGACCTCGCCGGAAGTGATCTCCTCGAGGCCGGCGATGAGGCGCAGCAGCGTGGACTTGCCGCAGCCCGAAGGGCCGACGAACACCACGAACTCGCCCGACTTGATATCGAGGTCGACGCCCTTGATCACATCGACGTGGCCAAAGGACTTCTTGACCTCACGCAATCGCAGCTCGCCCATGCTAGTGCTTCCCTCTCTCGTCCATCGTACTCACCCGCCCTTCACCGAGCCGGCCAGCAGGCCGCGCACCAAATAGCGTTGCAACGAGAAGAACACCGCCAGCGGAACCATGATCGACACGAAGGCGGACGTGGTCAGAATCTCCCAGTCGCCGCCGCGGGATCCCAGCAGCGCCCGCAGACGCCCGGTCAGAACCAACTGATTGTCCTGCTGGCCGAGGAAGACGATCGCCACCAGCAGGTCGTTCCACACCCAAAGGAACTGGAAGATGGCGAACGACGCCAGCGCCGGGACCGACAGCGGCAAGATGATGCGCACGAAGATCTCGAAATCGGTGGCGCCGTCGACGCGCGCCGATTCCATGATCTCGTTGGGCAGGCCGGCGATGTAGTTGCGTAACAGATAGATGGCGAGCGGCAGGCCGAAGCCGGTATGCGCCAGCCATATGCCGAGATAGGTCTTGGCCGGCACGCCGAAGACATTTCCCACCTCGTTGTAGAATCTGAGCAGTGGGATCAGCGACATCTGCAGCGGCACCACCAGCAGGCCGACGACGATCGAAAGCAGCAACGCGCGGCCGGGGAACCGCATCCAGGCGAGCGCATAGGCCGCGTAGGCCGCGATCAGGATCGGAATGATCGTCGACGGTATGGTCACCGTCAACGAATTGATGAAGGACTGGCCGAGCCCTGAGGCGGTCAGCACTGTCTTGTAATTGCTGAGCGTGAACGTCGGCGGCTTCAACGCCGTATAATAAAGCCTGCGACCGGCATCGGCGGCAAACGGCGTGTCCGAAGCCATCTGGTAGCTGCCATCCTGGCTGATGGTCAGCGTGCCGCCGTCGGGCAGCGGCGCCGTCTCGCCCGCCTTGAATTCCTCGGGCTTCACGATCCTGGTGCCGAAGGCAACCACGCTGCCGGAGCCGCCGGCGAGCACATTGCCCTTGATCACGTATTTGCCGTTCTCCTGAACCTGGGTCTTGGGATCGGCAGACTGCGTGATGAAGTTCTGCCGGCTGGTGGTCAGCGCCGTCCACCAGCCGGATACGGCAATCGCGTCCCTGTTGCGGAACGAGGTGACCAGGATGCCTAGCGTCGGGATCGTCCAGATGAGGACGATCAGCACGACCGAGGCGTGAACGATATACTTGCCCCACTTGCCCTTGCGGCGTCTGACGCTGGCCATGTCAGCGCTCCGCCTGTTCGGCGTTGATACGCCGGATGTTCCAGATCATGATCGGTATCACCGCAATCATGATGACGATGGCAATGGTGGCGCCACGGCCGAAATCGCCGCCGCCGCGGAACATCCAGTCGTACATCAGATTGGCGAGCACATCGGTGTTCCACTGGCCGTTGGTCATCGCCAGCACAATATCGAAGACCTTGAGCACGGTGATGGTAATCGTCGTCCACACCACGGCGATCGAACTCCAGATCTGCGGTATCATGATATAGAAGAAGATGTGCCAGCCCTTGGCGCCGTCGATCGTCGCCGCCTCGATGGTCTCCTCGGGAACGCCGCGCAGTGCAGCGGAGAGAATGACCATGGCGAAGCCGGTCTGGATCCACACCAGGATCACCATCAGGAAGAAGTTGTTCCAGAACGGAAGCGTGATCCACGGCTCCGGCGCAAATCCGAACAGCTTCATGAGGGCGTTGAGCAGGCCGATCTGGGGCTGGTCGGCGCCGCGATATTCGTAAATGAACTTCCAGATCACGCTGGCGCCGACGAAGGAAATCGCCATCGGCATGAAGACCATGCTCTTGGCGATGTTGCCCCACCAGATGCGGTCGGTGAGGTAGGCGATGACCAGGCCGATAAAGGTGCTGGCGGCCGGCACCACGATCAGCCACTGGATGTTGTTGAGAACCGACTCCCGGAACTGCTGATCGTTGATGGCCCAGGCATAGTTGTACAGGCCGACGAAACGCACGCCGCTGCGGCCGAAGAAGCTCAGCCGTAGCGAGTTGAGGGCCGGATAGACGAGATAGAGGCCGAGGAAGAAGATTGCCGGACCGAGGAACAGCCAAGGCCGAATGGTGGCCGAGATCCTCTGGTTGTGCGCTGCCTGTTTGGCAGGGCCGCGCGGCGGCCAGATGAGATCGAGAACCTTGTTGGCGGCGTAGAAGTAGGCTGCCGCAAGCCCGGCGCCGATGACGACCGTGATGAGCGCGCTAAACAGCTGCCCCATTCTGTTCCCCCCTCCCCTCGCCCAAGGATGGCGCCGCGCCGGCTATTGTTTCGGCAAGGCTACCGGCAAAGAGCGGACGACACAACCGATGCCGAAACGCACCGTCCTCCCCTAAGCACGTACAGGTCCCGGGAGAGCCCCGGGACCTGCTGTTTGATCAAGTCAAATGAAGACTTGTCGTACTACCTACTTGAGCGCGTCCCAATCCTTCTGGACCTGGTCGGCCATGTCCTTGGCGGACTCGCCGCCGACGTAGCTGACCATGCCTTTCCAGAACGAACCGGCACCGATCTTGCCGGGCATCAGGTCCGATGCGTCGAAGCGGAAGGTGGTGGCGTTCTGGATGATCGCGTTCTCACCCTTCAGCGTCTCGTTCGGATAGACGTCGGCGTTGACCAGCTTGGACGGCGTGAAGAAGTTCCACTGGTTCATCGCGATCTCGGACGCGATCGGCGTCTCGAGGAACTCGATGAAGGCTTCCGCCGCCGGCGAGTCCTTGGTGATGGCGAACAGAGTGCCGGCACCCTCGACCGGGTTGCCGAGCTTCGGCTCGCTGGCATAGGGCGGGAAGTAGAAGAAGTTCGCGTCCGTGCCGAGCTTGGTGCCCTCGGGGAAGAAGGCCGGGATGAACGACGCCATGTGCATCATGTAGCAGCGCGGCGGCGAGGTGAAGAGGCCCTTGGGGGCGTCGCGGAAGTCGGTGGAAGCCACCGCCGCGGCGCCGCCGTCGACGAACTTGTCGTTCTTGGCAAACCAGCCGAATTCGTCGATCGCCTTGATCACGCGCGGATCGTTGAACTTGACCGAGTTGTCAACCCAGCCGTCATAGACGTCCGGCGGGTTGAGGCGCAGCATGAGGTCCTCGACCCAGTCGGTCGCCGGCCAGCCGGTCGCGGCCTGCGAGCCGATGCCGATGCACCAGGGCGTGCCGCCGTCCTTGACGATCTGCTCGGTGAGCGCCTTGAGGTCTTCCATCGTCTTGGGGATCTTGTAACCGGCTTCCTTGAAGTTTGCCGGCACGTACCAGACGAGGCTCTTCAGGTCCGCCTTCCACGGGAAGGTGAACAGCTGCTTGTTGCCGCTCTTGTCCTTGTAGGTCGACAGATCGACCCAGGACTGGCCGGCGGCGTAGTTGTTCAGCAGCCAATCCTTCACGTCGCTCTTGAGCGGGGTCAGGTAGCCCTTGCTGGCGATGTCGGCAGCGAGACCAGGCTGCGGGAACACCGAGATATTGGCCGGGCTGCCGGCCTGGGTGTCGATGACGATCTGCTGCTCGAAGGAGTCGGAGCCGGTGTGTTGAATGGTGGCGCCGGTGGCTGCCTCGAAATAGGCGAGCACCTTCTTGAAGCCGACTTCGTCGGCGGTCAGCCACGGGCTGAAGATGGTCAGCGTCTGGCCCTTGAGGTCCTGATGCTTGGCGGCGAAGTCGTGGTAGCTCTTCCAGTTGAAGGCGGGATTGCTGTCGATCGGAACCGACAGATCGGCTGCCGCGGCCGACCCGGCGGAGAGTGCCAGGACCGCAGCGAAGCCCAACAAGGTGTGGTGTAGTTTCTTCATGAGAACCCTCCCTTGGAGCAAGATAGGCGATGGAATCATAAAGTGGCGCGCATGATGCGCGAGCCCAATCCGGGCCCGCACGTCATGCGGACTACCTCTATTGAAGCCCCTGGACTCCAGCCGACGCAAGTCAACTGATTTCCCAAAGCGCTTTGGAGCATCATGTTCGATGGTGCCCGGACCGTCAAGCGACCCGTGGTCTAGCCCCATTCTGTGACACTGCCTTAACGCCGCACCCTGGCCCGGCGTTTCCCGGCTTCTCCGGCCGCTGCCGCCGGCGTGCGGCCTCGGGCAACTTGCGCCGGCGCGCCGAAAGCGCTTTGAATCGGCTCCAGGGAGGCAATGCCGGACAATGAAGCTCAAGGACCTGGCCGACCGCCTGGGTCTGTCGCAAACCACTGTCAGCCGAGCGCTTAACGGCTATCCGGAGGTGAGCGAGGCGACGCGGCGGCGCGTGCTGGAAGCCGCCCAGCGCTATCACTACCGCCCCAACCCCAGCGCCCGCCGGCTGGCCACCGGGCGCGCGGGCGCCGTCGGCACGGTGCTGCCGACCGACCGCAACCTGCTGGTCGACCCGCATTTCGTCGAATTCCTCGCCGGGGTCGGCGAACGGCTGGTCGAGGACGAGATGGACATCGTGCTCTCCCCGGCGCGGGCCGGGGACGAGACCGGCACCTATCGCCGTATCGTCGCCGGGCACCGCGTCGACGCACTCATCCTGTCGGGGCCGCTCTACGAGGACGAGAGGGTGTCGCTGCTGACGGAGCTCGGCCTGCCCTTCGTCGTGCACGGGCGCACCATGATCAACGCCCCCTACGCCTGGCTCGACATCGACAACGAGGGCGCCTTCCGCCGCGCCACCAGCCACCTGCTCGACCTCGGCCATACCCGGATCGCGCTCATCAACGGCAGCACGCGCTTCACCTATGCGGTGCATCGCGAACGCGGCTTCCGGGCGGCGTTCGCGGCGCGCGGACTGACGCCAGATCCGAATCTCATCGGCGAAGGCCCGATGACCGACGACGTCGGCTACCGGCTGACCGAACGCGTGTTCGCTGTGGAGCCTCGCCCGACCGCTTTCCTGGTGTCCTCGATGATGCTCGCCTTCGGCTGCGTGCGCGTCATCCGCGCCGCCGGGCTGACGCTCGGCCGCGACGTGTCGCTGATCGCCCACGACGACGTGTTCCCGTTCCTCAATGCCGACCGCATGGTGCCGCCGCTGACAACGGTGCGCTCGCCGATCCGGGCGGCGGGGACGCGGGTGGCGGAAATGCTCGTCGACCTCATCGCCGGACGGCCGCCGGAAACGGTCCATGAATTGTGGCCGGTGGAGCTGGTCATTCGCGCTTCGACCGGACCGGCGCCGCCTTGACGCCCGCCCGGGCTTGCGGGAGATAGCCGGCCATGGGGTAGGATCGTTCCGGCGGCAATGCGCGGCGGCCTGGGAAGCGGCGGGCCAGGCCAGTCATCCGCCGATCGCCGACGGCGACGTTCCGGCGGTCGTTGCGCTGTGGCATGCGGCCAACGTGACGCGGCCGTGGAACGACCCCGACCACGACATCGCCTTCGCCCGGCGCGGACCGCATTCGATCGTGCTGGTGGCAGAGGCGGACGGCGGCCTCGCCGCGGCAGCGATGGTCGGCGAGGACGGCCACCGCGGTTGGGTCTATCACCTGGCGGCCCTGCCGGAACGGCAGGGAACCGGCCGCGGCCGGGCGATGATGGCAGCGGCGGAGGCCTGGCTCGTAGCGCGCGGCGTCTGGAAGGTGCAGCTCCTCATCCGCGAGGACAACATGGCCGTCCGCGGCTTCTACGAGCATCTCGGCTATGCCCGCAACGCGACGGTGGCATTTCAGAAGGTGCTCACCGCGAAGCCCGGCGGCACCTGAAGTCCTCCCGCGCCTCAGCCGACGCCCATGCGGGCCAGCAGACGGTCGCGGCGCAGGAGGTGATGGTAGAGCGCCGCGGCGACGTGCAGCACGACCAGGGCGACGAGCGCCGAGGCCCCCAGGAAATGGGAAAACATCGGCGGAAAGCGCCAGAAATCCGGTAGCGGACCGGGGGCGCCAAAGAAGAGCACGGCGGGCGCGCCAGAGAACGCCAGCAGCCCGATGCCGCTCGCGCCGAGAAGCAGGATGGCGGCGTAGATGAGGACGCGGACGACCGTCTCCGTCGATGCGTGCCAGCGCGGCAGGCCGGGGAGCGGCGACGGCCGGCGGTCGACGAACCACCAGACGATGCGCAACACGGTGAGCAGCAGCACGAAAAGGCCAAGCGGCACGTGCGCACGCAAGAGCGCTGCCTTGAACGCCGGGCCGCCGCTGTTGGCGGCGGCAAGACCGAGGGCGAACAGCACGACAATGGCCGCGGCGCTCAGCCAGTGGATCCAGATGGCGACCCAGCCATAACGGTCGTTCGTGCTTTTCGCGGACATTGCGCGGCTCCTTGGCAAGAGGCTCCCTTCGCGATATACATAGCATACGATCTGTTTACATAGCAAGCTATGGATCACGAGCCCACGAACGACCTCTCCGTCGGCTACCTGATGAACTGGGGCGGGCGGCTGCTGCGCCGGCTGGCCGACCGGCACCTGAAGCCGCTCGGTCTCACCGCGGCGTATCTGCCGGTGTTGAACGCGCTCGCCACCCACGAAGCGCTGGCGCAGAAGGCGCTGGCGCGGATCGCGGCGATCGAGCAGCCGACGATGGCGGCGACGCTTGCCCGCATGGAGCGCGACGGCATCATCGTGCGCCAGCCCGACCCGCACGACGGGCGGAGCGCGCTCTTCTCGCTGTCGCCGGCAACCCGGCGCAAGCTGCCGGCGCTCCGCCGGGCGATCGCCATGGTGAACGAGGAGGCGCTCGCCGGCCTGCCGGCGAGCGAGCGCGGCAGGTTCCACCGGCAGCTTCACGCCGTGGTCGCGGCGCTCGAAGAGCGGCTCCGCAGCGAGGCGGAGGAAAGCTAGACGGTCAGGTGCCGGCGGACCTTGTCGGGGTCCATCTCGTCGCGGCTGCCGTCGACCACCCCGCGTCAGCACGGCTACCTTGACAAACGGAACCGATGTTCCATTTACAATCGGAACTACCGTTCCGCTTTGGAGGCGCCGATGACGCCACGTGAGGTTTTTGAACGCGCCCACGCATTCGTGCGTGTCTATGACATCGCCTATGTCGACTGCTTTGCCGAGGACGGCGTGCTCGTCCTGCCGTTTGCGCCGCCGGGTATGCCGCGACGGTTTGAAGGGCGCAGCGCCATCCGGCAATTGTTGGAACTGCGCTATCGCACGGCTCGCGCGGCGGGGCAGCGCATTGGCGCCTACCGCAATCTGCACATTCACGACACCACGGACGCGGAAGTGATCGTCGCCGAGTTCGAGGCGATCGGGCTGGCCGCGGACGGCGGCGAACTCTACGAGCTGCCGTTTATCCAGGTCGTGCGCGTGCGCGGCGACGAAATTGTCGAGCAGCGCGATTATTTCGATTCGCTGGCGATGGCAGAGCGACTGCGGTCATCTGCAGCGCAGCACGGCTGACAATGCCGGCGCGCGGATCGAAGCTCAGGGCCGACGCCAGGCGCAATCAGGCGCGGATTCTCTCCGCGGCGCGGACGCTGTTTGCAGAGTGCGGCACGGATGTCGGCATGGACGATGTGGCGCGCCGTGCCGGCGTTGGCGTTGGCACCGTCTACCGCGCCTTTGCCACCAAGGAGGTCCTCTACGCGGCGATCGTGGCCGACCATCTTGCCGAACTCACGGCGATGGCCACTGACCGCCTCGCCCATGCGGACCCCGGCGCAGCCTTCTTCGATCTGCTCGGGCGTATTTGGGCCGACGCGGCGTGGAAGCGGAGTCTGGTCGCGGCGCTGACCAACGCCGGTTACGACATCCGCGCGACCGTTCAGAACGAATTGAAGGCATTGCGCGCCGCGCTAGCGCGCCTGTTGCGCCGCGCCCAGATGGCGGGCGCCATTCGCCGCGACGTCTCCGCCGGCGAAGTGCTTGCGCTGATGGCGGCCGCCACGATGGCCGTCGACCAGACGGGACGTTCGCGAGGGCACTTCTTCGCGATCCTGCGCGACGGGTTGCGTCCCCGCTAAACCGTCAGGTGCCGGCGGACCTTGTCGGGGTCCATCTCGTCGCGCGTGCCGGACAGGATGATCTCGCCGCGGTCCATGACCGAGAAGGTGTCGGCGAGTTGGTGGACGAAGTCAAAATACTGCTCGACCAGCAATATCGCCATCTCGCCCTTGGTCCTGAGCCACTCGATGGCGCGGCCGATATCCTTGATGATCGAGGGCTGGATGCCCTCGGTCGGCTCGTCGAGGACCAAGAGCTTCGGCCGGGTGACCAGGGCGCGGCCGATGGCGAGCTGCTGCTGCTGGCCGCCGGAGAGATCGCCGCCGCGCCGGCGCAGCATGTCGCCGAGCACGGGGAAGAGATCGAAGACGTCGGCGGGAATCGAGCGCTGGCTATGCGGAAGCTGCGCGTAGCCGGTCTTGAGGTTTTCCTCGACGGTGAGCAGCGGGAAGATGTCGCGGCCCTGGGGCACGTAGGCGATGCCGAGGCGGGCGCGATCGTGCGGCGCCATGCGGCCAAGCACCTTGCCGCCGAGGGCGATCTCGCCGCCTGCAATCGGCTGCTCGCCCATGATGGCGCGCAGGAACGAGGTCTTGCCGACGCCGTTGCGGCCCATCAACGCGGAAACCTTGCCGATCTCGGCGGAGAACGACACGCCCCTGAGCGCCTGGGCGGCGCCGTAGAAGAGATCGACGTTGGTGGCCTTCAGCATGGCACGGCTCCTTCGGAGCCGGCAGTCGGCATTGGGCAGTCGGCAATCGCGCTATTTCCGACTGCCGACTGCCTAGCGCCGATTGCCTGCTTCCGTCGAGTCATCATCATCTCCCCAGATACACTTCGACGACGCGCGGATCGGCCGACACTTCGTCGAGCGAGCCCTGCGAGATGACCGAGCCCTCGTGCAGCACCGTCACCTTGACGCCGAGCGCGCGCACGAAAACCATGTCGTGCTCGACCACGATCACCGACTTCTCCCTGGCGATCTCGCGGAGAAGCTCGGCGGTGGTCTCGGTCTCGGCGTCGGTCATGCCGGCGGCCGGCTCGTCGACGAGCAGCAGCTTGGGCTCCTGGGCGAGCAGCATGCCGATCTCCAGCCACTGCTTCTGGCCGTGGCTCAAGAAGGCGGCGAGCACGTCGCGGCGGTCGCCGAGGCGGATGATCGACAGAATCTCCTCGATGCGCTCGGCGGCCGAGGGCGGCCGCTTGCGGAAGAGCGCGGCGGAGGGCCCGCGCGGGCCGGCGAGCGCGAGGTCGAGATTGTCCCACACCGTGTGGCTCTCGAACACGGTCGGCTTCTGGAACTTGCGGCCGATGCCGAGCGTGGCAATGGCGGCCTCGTCGAGCCGGGTGAGATCGACCGCGCCGTCGAAATAGATGTCGCCGGAATCCGGCCGCGTCTTGCCGGTGACCACGTCCATCATGGTGGTCTTGCCGGCGCCGTTCGGCCCGATGATGGCGCGCATCTCGCCGGGCTCGATGATGAGCGACAGCTCGTTCAGCGCCTTGAAGCCGTCGAAGGAGACGGTGACGCCGTCGAGATAAAGCAGCGTGCTCTTGGCGTGATCGTTCATCTCGCTCACTCCGCCGGATTGGGCAAGGTGTCCTCGACCATGTCGGTGGTCGGCGGGGGATTGGGCGCCGGCGCCTCGGCCGCCGGCGGACTTGCGTGGCGATTGCGGCTCCAGCCAACAATCGTGCCGACAATGCCCCGTGGCAGGAACAGGGTGACCGCGACGAACAAACCACCCAAAGCAAACAACCAGTACGGGGCAAGGACGCCTGAGGTGAACCAGGTCTTGGCGAAATTGACGAGGAGAGCGCCGACGATCGGGCCGACCAGAGTGCCGCGGCCGCCGACCGCGCACCAGATGACCACCTCGATCGAATTGGCGGGCGCGAATTCGCCGGGATTGATGATGCCGACCTGCGGCACGTAGAGGGCGCCGGCGACACCGGCCATGCAGGCGGAGAGCACCCAGACGACCAGCTTGTACTTCTCCACCCGGTAGCCGAGGAAGCGCGTGCGGCTCTCGGCATCGCGCACGGCGACCAGGACCTTGCCGAATTTCGAGGCAACCACGGCGCGCGAGATGACGTAACCGATGGCCAGGGCCAATGCCGAGGCGAAGAACAGGGCGCCGCGGGTCGAGCCGGCCTGGATGTTGAAGCCGACGATGTCCTTGAAATCGGTCAGCCCGTTGTTGCCGCCGAAGCCCATGTCGTTGCGGAAGAAGGCGAGCAGCAGCGCATAGGTCATCGCCTGGGTGATGATCGACAGATAGACCCCGGTGACGCGGCTGCGGAAGGCGAACCAGCCGAAGACATAGGCAAGCACGCCGGGCACGACGAGCACCATCAGTGCCGCGAACCAGAACATGTCGAAGCCGTACCAGTACCAGGGCAGGTGCTTCCAATTGAGGAAGACCATGAAGTCGGGGAGGTCCGGGTTGGCATAGACGCCGCGGGTGCCGATCTGGCGCATGAGGTACATGCCCATGGCGTAGCCGCCGAGGGCGAAGAAGGCGCCGTGGCCGAGCGACAGGATGCCGGCATAACCCCAGATGAGGCCGACGGCGAGCGCCAGCAGGCCGTAGGTCAGGTACTTGCCGACGAGCGGCACGAGGTAGTCGGGCACGTGCAGCGGGCTGCCCACCGGGGTCCACAGATTGAGCGCCGGGACGAGTGCCCCGAAGCCGACGATGAACACCAGGACGACGAACGCGGTGCGGTCGATGCCGCCGGAGAAGAACCGGCCGATCATGCTTCCACCGCCCGGCCCTTGAGCGCGAACATGCCGCGCGGGCGCCGCTGAATGAACAGGATGATGAAGACGAGGATGGCGATCTTGCCGAGGACGGCACCGGCATAGGGCTCGAGGAACTTGTTGGCGATGCCGAGCGAGAAGGCGCCGACCAGCGTGCCCCACAGATTGCCGACCCCGCCGAAGACCACGACCATGAACGAGTTGATGATGTAGCTCTGGCCGAGGTTGGGGCTGACGTTGTCGATCTGCGACAGCGCGACGCCGGCGATGCCGGCGATGCCGGAGCCGAGACCGAAGGTGAGCGCATCGACCCAGGGCGTGCGGATGCCCATGGCGGAGGCCATGGCGCGGTTCTGGGTGACGGCGCGCATCTGCAGGCCGAAGGTGGTGAAGCGCAGCACCGCCAGCAACAGGACGAACACGCCGATCGAGAAGATGATGATCCAGAAGCGGTTGTAGGTGATGGTCAGATTGCCGATATCGACGGCCCCCGACATCCACGACGGGTTGCCGACGTCCTGGTTGTCGGGACCGAAGATGGTGCGCACCGCCTGCTGCAGGATCAGCGACAGGCCCCAGGTGGCGAGCAACGTCTCCAATGGGCGGCCGTAGAGGAAGCGGATGATGCCGCGCTCGATGGCGACGCCAACGGCGCCCGAGACGAGAAAGGCGGCCGGCAGGGCGATCGCCAGCGACCAGTCGAACAGCCAGGGCGCCTGGCTGCGGATGATTTCCTGGACGACGAAGGTGGTGTAGGCGCCGAGCATGACCATCTCGCCGTGGGCCATGTTGATGACCCCCATGACGCCGAAGGTGATTGCCAGGCCGATGGCCGCGAGCAGCAGGACCGAGCCCAGCGACAGGCCGTACCAGAGGTTCTGCAGCACGTCCCACAGCGCCAGCGAGCCCTTGATGACGCCAATGGCCTTCCCGGCCTCGGCGAGCACCGACTTGGGTGCCGTCGACGGCAGGCTGTTGAGGATCGCCAGCGCGTCCTGGTCGCCGCGGTCGCGAATGACGTCCACCGCCTGGAGCATGTCGGCCTCGCTGGCGCTGGGCATGGCGAGGACCACGGCGGCACGCGCCTGAAGCTGCTCGGCCTTGATGGCCGGGTCGGTTTCGGCGGCGATCGCCTTTTCCAGCTCAGGGAGCGCCGAGGCATCACGCGACTTGAACACGGCTTCGGCCGCAGCGCGGCGTTTGGCGGGATCGTGCGCCATCAACTGCAGCGCACCCATCGCGGCGTCGAGCGCGCTGCGCACCAGGTTGTTGAGGCGCACCTTCTTCAGGCCGAAGGGCACGTCACCCTGATGAGGCTCGCCCGTCACGGCAACGGTGAGATTGCCGGAGGAATCCTTGATGTAGGCCTGTTGGTCGGAGGTGGCGAAATAGAGGTTCCCCTGCTTGAGCGCAGTGAGGATCACCTCGGCGCGGTCGCTGCCGCTGGCGGCAACGGCATTCACGACCTTGACGGTCTCGCTGAAGCTGTCCTTGGCCAGCCCCTGCAGCGCGGTGGTGAGATCGTCCGCCGGCGTCGCGGCGGCGCTGACCGACAGGCCCATCAGGAGCAGAAGCAGGAGGATCGGCGTGCGCAGCATCGACATTCAGCGAAGACCATTGCCTTTCGAGAGAACCGGACGGGGCGACGCCCCGTCCGGCTAACTTCATGCGGGTCTAGTTCGCGGCAGCCTGTTCTCCGCCGCACTTTCCGGTCTTGACGTTGAAGTTGCCGCAGGACATCGGCGCACGCCAATCGGAGATCAGATCCTTGGAGCCGGGCAGATAGTCCGACCAAGCATCGCCGGGGACTTCGCCAGGCGACTGCCAGACGGTGTTGAACTGGCCGTTGTCCTGGATTTCACCGACCAGCACCGGCTTGGTGATGTGATGGTTCGGCATCATGGTGGCGTAGCCGCCGGTGAGGTTGGGTACGGTGACGCCGACCATCGCGGCGATGACCTTGTCGGGATCGGTGGTGCCGGCCTTCTCGACCGCCTTCACCCACATGTTGAAGCCGATGTAGTGGGCTTCCATCGGGTCGTTGGTGGTGCGCTTGTCGTTCTTCGTCCAGGCGTGCCATTCCTTGATGAACGCCGCGTTGGCAGGCGTGTCGACGCTCTCGAAGTAGTTCCACGCCGCCAGGTGACCGACGAGCGGCATGGTGTCCATGCCCGACAGCTCTTCTTCGCCGACCGAGAAGGCCACGACCGGGATGTCGGTCGCCTTGATGCCCTGGTTGCCGAGTTCCTTGTAGAAGGGAACGTTGGCGTCGCCGTTGATGGTCGAGACCACCGCCGTCTTCTTGCCGGCCGAGCCGAAGGCCTTGATCTTCGACACTTCGGTCTGCCAGTCGGAGAAGCCGAAGGGCGTGTAGTTGACCATGATGTCTTCAGGCGCGACGCCCTTGGCCTTGAGGTAGGCCTCGAGGATCTTGTTGGTGGTGCGCGGATAGACGTAGTCGGTGCCTTCCAGCACCCAGCGCTTCACCGAACCGCCATCCTCGCTCATCAGGTAGTCGACGGCGGGAATGGCCTGCTGGTTCGGCGCGGCGCCGGTGTAGAAGACGTTGCGCTCGCTCTCCTCACCCTCGTACTGCACGGGATAGAAGAGGATCGAATTCGAGCTCCTTGAACACCGGCAACACCGACTTGCGGCTGACCGAGGTCCAGCAGCCGAAAACGGCGGCGACCTTGTCCTGGCTGATCAGTTCGCGCGCCTTCTCGGCGAACAGCGGCCAGTTGGACGCGGGATCGACGACGACCGGCTCGAGCTTCTTGCCGAGCAGACCGCCCTTCTTGTTCTGCTCGTCGATGAGCATCAGCATGACGTCTTTCAGGGTGGTCTCCGAAATCGCCATGGTGCCCGACAGCGAATGCAGGATACCCACCTTGATGGTGTCGTCGGCAGCCCGGGCCGACGTGGCGAGCGGCACTGCTACCGCGGCCGCCAGCGCCAGAGAGCCGAGGAACCGGCCCGTCGATTTGAACATGCGTGAACTCCTCTTGACGTCGCCTGCGGGAGGGCAGGACACGTGTTGGTTCGGCGTGTTTGCGTGACGACCGCCCCTTGGCTTCGAACCCCGACATGCACCCGGCATGCCATCGCCGGCCGTTTGGTCGTCGCCTGGACCTTCCGACGATCATGCGGGGTGGCAAATACGTCGATTGACGTAGATGGCCCTGGCGAAGGCAGGCGGGGCCGCCCTTCGGGCGGCTCCGGCCCATAACTTGCATCGCAAAAAGGCAGTGCCAGCGGCAGCGTGAAGCGAAATTTGGCGAACGAAGAGGGGAGCATGGCGGGGCGACAGAGAATCCTGCCGGTCCGTCGCGAGTATAATCGCTGGGTCGCCAACCAGACGCTGGAAGACTACGCGCTGCGCTTCACCGCCAAGAGCGCCCGGCGCTGGTCGACGCCGCGGGTGGCGCAGACCGCCATCGGCGCCATCTCCTTCCTGGCGCTGGAGGCGATCGGCGGGTCGATCACCCTCTCCTACGGCGTCACCAACACCATCGCCGCCACCATCGTCGCCGGCGCCTTGCTATTCCTCACCGGCGTGCCGGTGGCGCGCTACGCCTCGCGCTACGGCGTCGACATCGATCTGCTCACCCGCGGCGCCGGCTTCGGCTATATCGGCTCGACCGTCACCTCGCTGATCTACGCGACCTTCACCTTCATCCTGTTCGCCATCGAAGCCTCGATCATGTCGACGGCGCTCGACCTGTGCTTCGGCATTCCGCTTCCCGTCGGCTACGTCATCAGCGCGGTGGCGGTGATCCCGCTGGTCACCCACGGCATAACCCGCATCAGTCGCTTTCAGCTCATCACCCAGCCGCTGTGGATCGGCCTCAACATCCTGCCGGTCGGCTTCATCGCCTGGCAGGACTGGGGGAGCTTCGAGATCTGGCGGAACTTTCCCGGCCTCGGCTCAACCGGCGCCGGATTCGACCTGCTCAAGTTCGGCGCGGCGGCCTCCGTCATCCTGGCGCTGATGCCGCAGATCGGCGAGCAGGTCGACGTACTGCGCTTCACTCCGGCCGGCACAGAAAGCAAGCGCGGCTTTCTCGGCACGCTGCTCGCCGGCCCCGGCTGGGTGGTGCTGGGCGCGCCCAAGCTTTTGTTCGGCTCGTTCCTGGCGGTGCTGGCGCTCAGCCACGCGGTGCCGGCCGAGCACGCCGCCGAGCCGGCGCAGATGTACCGGGTTGCCTTCGGCTACGTCATTCCCTGGCGGGATTTTGTGCTGCTGCTCACCGCCGCCTTCGTGGTGGTGTCGCAGCTCAAGATCAACGTGATGAACGCCTATGCCGGGTCGCTGGCGTGGTCGAACTTCTTCTCGCGCCTGACCCACAGCCATCCCGGGCGGGTGGTGTGGCTCATCTTCAACGTCACCATCGCGCTGGTGCTGATGGAACTCGGCATCTACACGGCGCTGGAGAAGATCCTCGGCCTGTTCTCGATCGTCGCCGTCGCCTGGCTCGGCACCATCGTCGCCGACCTCACCATCAACAAGCGCCTTGGCCTGTCGCCGCCGGGCATCGAGTTCAAGCGCGCCCACCTCTACGACATCAACCCGGTCGGGCTGGGCGCCATGGGCATATCGGCGGCGCTGGCGCTGATCTCGGCCACCGGCCTCTTCGGCGCCACGGCCAAAGCGCTCGCTGTGTTCATCGCCATGGTGGTGCCGTTCATCTCGGCGCCGGCGATCGCCTGGGCGACTGGCGGCAAGTACTACCTGGCGCGCAAGCCGCGGGCGAAATGGCACGAGCGCGCGGCGTTCACCTGCACGGTGTGCGACCTCGAATTCGAGCCGGAGGACACCGCCTATTGCCCGGCCTATTCGGGGCCGATCTGCTCACTGTGCTGCTCGCTCGACGCGCGCTGCAACGACCTGTGCAAGCCGAAGGCGCGGCTGCAGGCGCAGGCGGCGAGCGTGGTGGCGGCGCTGCTGCCGGAATCGCTGACGGCGCGCATCAGTCCGCGCATCGTCCAGTTCTTCGGCCTGCTCTCCGTCTTCATGCTGCTCGTCGCCGCGGCGCTCTGCCTGGTCTATTTCCAGGTGACCAGCGCTGCGCCGGCCTATTCCGACACCGTCGCCCGCTCGCTGTGGGCGGCCTTCTTCATCCTCCTCATCGTCGCCGGCATTCTGGCCTGGTTCCTGGTGCTGGCGCACGAGAGCCGCCGGGTCGCCCAGGAGGAATCGGCGCGCCAGACGACGCTGCTGTTGCGCGAAATCGAAGCGCACAGCCGCACCGACGCGGCGCTGCAGAAGGCCAAGGAAGTGGCGGAAGCCGCCAATCTCGCCAAGAGCCGCTATCTGGTGGGCCTCTCCCACGAGCTGCGCACGCCGCTCAACTCGGTCTTCGGCTACACCCAGATCCTCGAACGCGACGCCACCATGCCGCCCGAACAGAAGGGCCGCGTCCACATCATCCGGCGGAGCGCCGAGCATCTCTCCGGCCTCATCGACGGGCTGCTCGAAATCTCCAAGATCGAGACCGGCCGGCTGCAACTCCAGCGCAACGAGATCCACCTCGATGAGTTCCTCGCCGACATCGTCGAGATGTTCCGTCCGCAGGCGGAAGCCAAGGGCCTCGCCTTCAACTACATCAAGCCGGACGCCATGCCGGAACTGGTGTCGACCGACGGCAAGCGGCTCCGCCAGATCCTGGTCAACCTCTTCTCCAACGCCATCAAGTTCACCGACAGCGGACACGTCGCGCTGAAGATCGCCTTCCGCAGCCAGGTGGCGACGTTGACCATCGAGGACACCGGGGTCGGCATCGCGGCGGAGGACCTGCCCAAGATCTTCGAACCCTTCGAGCGCGGCACCGCCGAGCGCACGCGGCTGGTGCCGGGCACCGGGCTGGGGCTCACCATCGTCAAGATGCTGGTGAACCTCATGGGCGGCGACGTCACCGTCAGGAGCGAGCCCGGCAAGGGCAGCACCTTCGACATCCGCTTGATGCTCTCCGCCGTCACCTGGAAACGTCCGTCGGCGGCGCCTCGCCGGCCGATCACCGGCTACGCCGGCGCCCGCCGCACGGTGCTCATCGTCGACGACGACCCCGACCAGCGCGACCTCATCCGCCAGATCCTCGAGCCGCTCGGCTTCACGGTGCTGGCCGCCGCCGACGGGGCGGAATGTCTGGCGCTGACCGCCGAGCTCAAGCCCGACCTCTTCATCCTCGACATCTCGATGCCCGGCATCAACGGCTGGGACCTGGCGCGAAGCCTGCGCGAGCGCGGCCAGGAAGGCGCCATCCTGATGCTCTCGGCCAATGTCGGCGAGACGCCGCCGCCGCCCTCGGAGGAGGACGCCCACGACGCGGTGATGGTGAAGCCGTTCGAGGTGCAGCGCCTGCTCGACCGCATCGCCGACCTGACCGGCGTCGACTGGCGGGAGGAGGAGCCGCCGCCCGCCAAGGCCAACGGCGCCGCCGCGGCGGCGCTCACCTCGCCCGGCGCGGAGCACGTCGCCGAGCTTCTGCGCCTCGGCCACATCGGCTATGTACGCGGCATCGAAAGCAAGCTCGACCAGCTCGACGCCCACGAAGGCAACCGCGCTTTTGTCGCCGAGATGCGACGGCACGTGCGCGCCTTCGACTTCCGCCGCTATACCGCCGTGCTGGAGGAGTTTTCGCGATGAATGAGCCGGTCAAGGCGCGCGACATCGTTCTGGTGGTCGACGATTCGCCGGAGGCGCTGGGCTTCCTCACCGACGCGCTGGAGAAGTTCGGCGCGACCGTGCTGGTCGCCACCGAAGGTGCCCAGGCGCTCGCCGTCGCCGAACGAATTACGCCGGACGTGGTGCTGATGGACGCGGTGATGCCGGGCATGGACGGCTTCGAGACGACGCGGCGGATGAAGCGCAATGCGGCGCTGGCCCATGTGCCGGTGATCTTCATGACCGGGCTCTCGGAGACCGAGAACATCGTCGAGGGGCTGGAATCGGGCGGCGTCGACTACATCACCAAACCGATCGTGCTCGACGTCCTGTTCGCCCGCATCCGCGTGCATCTGGCCAATGCGCGCACGGCGCAGAGCGCGCGCCTGGCGCTCGACACTGCCGGGCGGACGCTGCTCGCCGCCGACCGCGCAGGCGAGATCCTGTGGTGCACGCCGCAGGCGGTGAAGCTGATCGAGGAGGCGCTGCCCGGCTGGGACGGCGCCGCGCTGCCCGAGCCGCTGCGCACATGGCTGCGGGTGGTCGGCAACGCCGAGGGCAGCATGCCGGCGCCGCCGACCATCGCCATCGACGAGGCCCGGCGGCTGCACTTCTCGCTGCTCAGCGCCACCAGCGAGAGCGAGATCCTCTTCCGCATCTCGATCGACGGCACCGACGCGCAAGCCGCCGTGCTGCGCAAGCTCTATTCGGTCACCGGACGCGAGGCGGAGGTGCTGCTGTGGGTGGCGCAGGGCAAGTCCAACCGCGACATCGGCGACATTCTGGGCTTGAGCCCGCGCACGGTGAACAAGCACCTGGAGACGATCTACCAGAAGCTCGGCGTCGAGAACCGCGCCTCCGCCGCCATCGCCGCGGTCAAGGCGCTGGACGAGCGGTGAAGCGCAGGCGGTTACAGACGCCGATCTGCAGGAGCGTCTATAACCAGTTATAGACGCATGGGCGCCTTGTGTCTATAACTCCCGTCATGGAGAAGATCGCTCTCTCACTTTCCACTCTGTACGCGGACCTGACCCAGCGCGTGCATTCGCGCCCGGCGCGTCCGGGCTCGGTCTTCACCATGACGGTGAAAGGGCGGCAATACGCCTATGTCAAGCGCCTGGCGGGCAGGGTTCGCAAGGACGACTATATCGGCCTCGCTGACGATCCCGAGACCGAGGCCAAAGTAGCCGAAATCCGCAGGTCGCAGGAAGACGCCCGGCAGGACCGCAAGACCATCAGGCTGCTGGTCCGAGCGGGCATTCCCGGGCCGTCGCCGCAATTGGGCAGGGTCCTCGACGTCCTTGCCGACGCGGGGGTCTTCCACGACGCGGTTCTCATCGGTACCGCCGCATACCAATGCTACTCACCGCTCGTGGCCCATGCGCTTCCGCGTCCCACGCTAATGACCGGGGACGCCGATCTGGCGACGGCCCGACTCGCCATCCCCAGCATCCCCCAGGATGAGACCTTCCTGGACGTGCTCAGGCGCGCCGAGCCGAGCTTCGCGCCCATTCCGCCTCTGTCGCCCAAGGCGCCCTCGTCTGCCTTCCGGGCCACCGACGGATTCATGGTCGATCTCGTGACACAGCAGCGGACGCGCAACGACACCAGCCCACTCCCACTCAAGGGTATTGAGGCCGGGGCGACGCCGCTTCAGTTCATCCGTTGGCTGATAGCCGAACCCGTTCCAGCGGTCGTCCTGTTCGGCAGCGGTGTCGCCGTGAGCGTCCCGCAGCCGGCGCGGTTTGCCGTTCATAAATTGATTCTCGCGCAAGAGCGTCGGGATATCCCCAAGCGCCAGAAGGACCTGCTGCAAGCCCGCGCCCTGACCGAAGCGCTCACCGAATCCGATCCCCACGCGCTCGCGGATGCCATCGCCGATGCCCGTGGTCGCGGCAGACGCGGTTGGGCTGCCAAGATCGACCGTTCTCTGGCGGAGCTTGGCCTCGACCTCGAAGAGATTGCCTAACCTGCCGCCTACTCCACCCTGACGGTCACCCGGTCCGACTTGCCGTCGCGGTCGACGACGGAGAGGGTGACGAAGCCGGGACCGTCGGGTTTCAAGGTCTCGGAGCGGGCAAACGGCGTGCGCGCTACCGGCACGCCATTGACGAACCAGGTGAACGGCGGCGCACCGTTGCGGACCTTGACGGTTAGCGGCTCGGGATCGCCTTCGGCGATACCGAGATCGACGGTGACGCCATCGAGCGGATAGGCGATCTCGGGATCGTCCTGCCGCTGCTCGAAGATCGCCTGGCCGGGATCGCGGAAATGGCGGAGCGGCGCCGGCAGGGCCGATGTCGATGAAACCCGGAGCACGCCGGGCGGCGGGCGCTTCAGCACGACGCGCTTCGGCCCGATGCGGTCGAAGGCCTCGAACAGAATGGGCGCGGCGCTGACGAAGCCGGACAGGCCGGGCACCGGGGTGCCGTCCGGCCGGCCGACCCAGACGCCGACGACATGGGCGCCGTCGAAACCGATCGCCCAGGCGTCGCGATAACCGTAGGAGGTGCCGGTCTTGTAGGCGACGCGGCCGGCGATGCCGTTCAGCGGCGGCGGCACGCCCTCGAGGATGTCCGACACGTACCAGGCTGCCATCGGCGACAGCACCGGCGCGCCGGAAAGCGCGTCGGGTTGATCGCCGACGCCATCATTGAGCGCCACCGCCGTGCCGCCGCGGGCGATCGCCGCGTAGAGCGAGACGAGATCGCGCAGCGTCACGCCGACGCCGCCGAGACCGATGGCGAGCCCCGGCGCCGACTGGTCGGGCAGCTCGGCATTGACCGCGGCGCGCTTCAGACGCGCCACCAGCCGCGCCGGACCGACGGCATTGAGCGCCACGATGGCCGGCACGTTGAGCGATTCCTGCAAGGCCTCGCGCACGGTCACCGTGCCACGATGGAAGCCATCGAAATTGGACGGCGTATAGCCGTGGAAGCCGGTCGGCCGGTCCTCGATCAGCGTCTCGGGGACGGCGAGCCCCTGCTCGAAGGCGAGGCCGTAGATCAGCGGCTTCAGCGTCGAGCCCGGCGAGCGGACGGCGCGGGTCATGTCGACATGGCCGTCGCGCTCCTCCTCGAACAGGCCGGCCGAGCCGACCGAGGCGAGGATGTCGCCGGCCGCAACGTCGGCGACGAGGATGGCGATGGAGAGTTTCGGGCCGAGGCCACCGACGCGGTCGGCGGCGAGCTGCTCCAGCGAGGCCTGGAGGTCGCGGTCGACCGTCAGGCGATGAACCGGCTCGTCGGGCGCGGCGGCAACGGCCTGCAAGGCGAGGTGCGGGGCGAGCAGCGGGAAGGCCTTGCGCGCCGTCGGTACGCGCTCGCTCAGCGCCGCCCTGGCCGCATCCGCATCGGTGACGCCTTCGGCGACAAGCCGGTCGAGCACGCGGTCGCGGGCGGCGCGGGCGGCGACGGCGTCGCGATCGGGCCGGCGGGCCTCGGGCGATTGCGGCAGCGCCACGAGCAGTGCCGCCTCGGCCGTCGTCAGCCGCTTCGGCTCCTTGCCGAAATAGGCGAGCGAGGCGGCGCGCGCGCCCTCGATGTTGCCGCCATAGGGGGCGAGCAGCAGATAGAGATCGAGGATCTCGTCCTTGCTGAAGCGCGCCTCCAGCTTCTCGGCCAGCAAGATCTGCTGCAGCTTGCCGAGGACCGAGCGCGTGCTGTCGCCGGCAATCAGGCGGGCGACCTGCATGGTCAGCGTCGAGCCGCCGGAGACGATGTGGCCGCCGGCGAGCACGAACTGGCCGGCGGCACGCGCCAGCGCCAGAAGGTCGACGCCGCCGTGCTGGTAGAAGTGCTGGTCCTCGTAGCCGATCAGCATCTTGAGGAATTTCGGATCGACGTCACCGGTGGTCACCGGCAGGCGCCAGCGCCCGTCGGCGATGGTGAAGGGGCGCAGCAGCCTGCCGTCGCGGTCGACGACGATGGTCGAGGTGGCGATCGCCTTGGGGTCGGGCAGTGGCGGCAGCGCGACTTCGATCTGGCGCCAGACGAGCCTCCCGCCGATGCCGACGATGACGGCGCCTGCAAAGACAACGATCGCTGCGATCAATGCGAAGCGCCGCCATCTTCGTCCCCTCGCCCGCCGAACACGGGCTTGCCCGTGTTTGGATTCATCAATGCCAAAGTCGGAAACATCCGGCTTTGGTGGGGGAGGGACAGGGAGCAGGGTACCGGCATGGCCCTGCCAACACCCCTCACCCGGACCGCTGCGCGGTCCACCCTCTCCCGCAAGGGGAGAGGGTTCGGCCCCGTGCCACATGCGATCGCCCTCCCCCGCAAGGGGGGAGAGGGAGTCCGTGGCGGGCGTCTCGGCCATTCGGCGCGTCCCGTCGCTTGTTGCCTAGCGCGTCGGGCCGACGACTTCGACCTTGCCGGCGGCGGTGCGGGCGTTGAACTCCGCACGGTACATGTCCTCGACCGTCGCCGCCGGGTAGGTGAAGGTGCCGGGCGAGACGGCGCGCACCGAATAGGCCACCGTGTAGCTCGTCGGCCCGCCGTCGGCGCGGTTGATCGCCGCGACGAAGCGGTCGGTCCGCGCCTCGGTGTGGTCGACCTTGTCGACGTCGAGCCAGTCGAGGCTCGTCGTGCTGCCCGATGCCGAAATGTCCGGGTTCTCGATCTCGAAGCCGGCGGGAATCGGATCGACGATGAGCAGGCGCCCACCGCCGTCGTGATCGGCGGTGACCGTGAGCGCCACGACGAAACGATCGTTCTGGCCGACGGTGGAAATGTCGGTCTGGTCGCCGTCCGGCGTATAGAATTGCCGCTCGATGGTGTAGCCGTTGCCGCCGGCGGGTTCGGGAGCGAGCGGCACGCCGGTCGCCGACAGCACGGCCTCGAGCGGCTCTCCGCCGAGATTGACGATCTCGACCGGCTTCTTGGCCAGCGCCTCGCCGCCGTAGCGGCGATAGAGCGGCGCGGCGATGTGCTGACCGTCGATGGCAAACTCGGTCTTGGCCGAATCCTTGATCAGCGCCGCGGCGGCGAGCAGCATCCAGCTATCTTCCTGGGTGCTGGTATAGCGCTGGTTGCGTTCCTGCGCGGCGATGCGCAGCGCCAGGCTGTGCAGGTCGACCGACCCCACCTGCGTCTCGGCGGCCAGCGTCAGCACCGCGGCACCGTCGCGCAGCGACGTGCCATAGTCGCTGCGCCAGCCCTGCTTGGCGTCCTCCTTGTCGAGATCGGCCATGGCCGCCGTGAAGGCGCGGGTCGCGCGCATACGGTCGCCGTAAAGCGCCATCGCCGCGCCGAGCTGGGCCTTGGCCAGCGGCGTGGAGAAGGCGGCGAGCTTGGAGTCGGTGTAGTAGCGGAGGTCGCCGATGGCGGCGCGGCCGGCCCGCGCCAGCACGTAGAGCGCATAGGCGATATCCTCGCCGCCCTTCTCGAAGTCGCTGGCATAGGCGACGCCGTTGGCGAGATTGTCGAGCGCGATGGTGCGCGCGACATCCGGCACGTCGTAGCCCTTCTCCGCTGCGCGGGTGAGGAAATCGGTGACGTAGGCATCGAGCCAGAGGTCGCCGCCGGCGTCCTCGGGTCCCCACAGGCCGAAGCCGCCGGAGGCCGCCTGATCGGCGAGCACCTTGCCAATCGCATTCTGCACGCGGTCGCGGATCGCGGTATCGGCGGCGATGCCGACCGAGGCGGCGACATCGTCGAGATAGACCAGCGGCATGGCGCGCGAGGTCAACTGCTCGACGCAGCCATAGGGGTAGCGGTCGAGCGCGGCGAGGATGCCCGGTACGTCGAGTGGGCCGGCGCCGCCGAGCGACACCGCCACCGACGCAGTGCCCGGCACGAACTCCTGCGTCAGCGCATCATCGACGGTGAGCTTGCCGCCGGCCGCGACCGAGACGACGTCGCGGTGGGTGATGGGCGAGGCGGCGGGGCGGACCCCGAGCGTCAGGTTGGTCGGCCAGTCCTCGCCGGTGGGCGCGGTGAGATCGACCGACACGTCGAAATCGCCGACCGCCTTGGCATCGAGCGGGACGACGAAGGAGACGCGCTGCTTCTCGGCGAGCGTCACCGTCTTCTCGGCATCCTCGGTCGGAAAGTCGATGCCCTCCCCGGTCGCAACGCTGAGCTTGTAGTCACCGGCCGCACCGGAGACGTTGTTGATCTCGACGAGCAGCCGCGAGGTGTCGCCGATCAGCAGGAAGCGCGGGATCGAGGCCGTCACCACCACCGGATCGCGGACGAAGACGTCCTTGCTGGCGTGGCCGACGCCGTCCTTGGTCCAGGCCATGACCATGACCCTGACGGTGCCGTTGAAGTCGGGCACGTCGAAGGTGACCGAGGCCTTGCCGCTGTCGTCGACCTTGAGGATGCCGGAATAGAAGGCGAGCAGCTTCTGGGTCGGCGGTGGCGCCTTCAGCCGCGTCAGGCCGCCGTCGCCGCCGGAGCGCACGACGCCGGGCACACCCTGCGTGCGGTCGATCAGCAGGCCGTAGATGTCGCGGATCTCCATGCCGAGCTTGCGCTGGCCGAAATACCAGTCGTCGGGCGCCGGCGCCTGGAAGCTGGTGAGATTGAGGATGCCGACATCGACCGCGGCGACGGTGACATAGGCCTCCTCGCCCGGCTTGAGGTTGCCGATCGAGACCGGAATGGTCATCGGTCCGCGCGGCCGCATCTCGTCGGGCGTATCGACCGAAACCTTGAGGTCGCGGTCGCCCGGATCGACCTTGGCCCAGGTGAGGCCGAGGGCGCGCGAAGGCATGCGCTTGGCGGCGATGTCCATCGGCCGGTAGAGCGTCGCGGTGACGTAGGCGCCGGGGCCCCACTTGTCGGTGACGGTGAGGTCGACGGTGGTGCCGCCCTCCGGCACCTCGACCGCCTTCATCTCGATCAGGCGGTCGTCGATGACGCTGATGAGTGCGATGCCGGGGAAGCGCGGATCGAGTTTGAGCTTCGCCGTATCGCCGATGCGGTAGGCCGGCTTGTCGAGCGCCACCTGGAGCGTGTCGGGCGTATCGGACGAGGTCACCGCGCGATACCAGCCGGCATAGAACGCGACGCTCGATGCGGCCGGGGTGTCGCCGTCGTCCTCGACGGTCAGGCGGTACTGGCCCCAGTCAGTGGGCGCCTCGATGGTCGCCGGCTGGTCGGCCGAAAAATCGACGGTGCCGCCCGCCACCCGCTTGGCGTTGGTGATCAGCTCGTAGGTCCAGTTGCCGTCCCAGCGATACCACTGATAGTCGCTCTCGATGCGTTCCAGCTTCCACTTGACGCCGGCCTTGGCCATGCGCGTGCCGTCCGGCGCCACCAGGATCGCCTGGAAGCGGGCATTGGCGCCTTCGTCGAGATCGCCGGAGAACAGCGGCTTGACGCCGATCATCGGCGTGGTCGGCTGGATCGGCCGCTCGAGCGTGCGCTCGACAGCGCGGCCGTTGGTATCGGCAACGCGCAGCACGAGGCTCGCCTGCAGCGGGTGGGTGGTGACCGGCAGCTCGGGCAGGTCGACGTCGAAACGCGCCTTGCCGTCCGCGTCCGTCGTCGCGTCGATCTCCAGCGGCTGGCGCGACGGCTCGACCGAATCCTCCTTGAGGCCGAATGTGTAGCCGGGGAAGGCAGCCGAGGCTGTCCACCGCCTTGATGTCGAGGTCGCCCTCGATGGGGAGATCCGGCGCCGGGGCGCCATAGAGGTAGCGGGCCGAGAGGTCGATGGTGACCGGCTTGTCGGCTGCAAGCGTCTTGGCGGCGGTGTCGAGTTCGACGGCCAGCCGCTCCGGCTCGAAATCCTCGACCAGGACCGAAGTCTCGGCGATCGCGCGCGCCCTTGGGGTCGGCGAAGAGCTGGACGGTCCACGAGCCGCGCATGGCGTCGGCCTGCAACTGCACATCTTGCGAATAGCCGCCGAGGCCGCCGTCGGAGAGGGTCTGGCGCAGGAACTCGACGCCGTCCGGCCGCTGGACGACCAGCGTCATCGGCAGGTCGGTGACGGCATTGGCGCGGGCATCGCGGACCAGCGCCGTCAGGTGGACGACCTCGCCCGGCCGGTAGATGCCGCGCTCGGGCGTGAGAAACGCGTCGAGCGCCTTCGGCGCGGCGCGCCCGGCGACGCCGCGGTCGGTCAGGTCGAAGGCGGCGCGGGTCAAGTCGAGGAAGGCATAGTCCGTGTCGGTCTCGGCAACGATGAGCTGCGGCGCCATGCCGCCGGTGCCGCGCGCCAGACCCGGATCGAAGCGGGCATAGCCGGCATCGTCAGTCACCGCTTCGCCGAGGATGTCGTTGTTGACCGCGACCAGGCGCAGCTTGACGCCGGCGATCGGCCTGGCCGTCGACAGCGAGCGGACGATGGCATGGACGCCGTCATGGCCGGAAAGCGCGGTCAGGCCGAGATCGGAGACGATGAACCACTGGGTCGCCAGCGGCCCCCACTTGTTGGGGTCGTCGGTCGACGGCTGGGCGGTGATGACATAGGCGCCCGGCTTCATCTCAGGCACCGCGTCGGCGATCGGGATCGCCGTCACCATGGTCTGGTTCAGCTTAGAGGTGATATCGATCTCGCCTTGCCAGACCTTCTCGCCGACCTGGTCCTCGATCTGCTGGGCGGAGTAGGTGGCGAGGTTGCTGAGGAAGGTGCCGTCGCGGATGACTTGAGCGATCGAGCGGTCGCCGATCCGGTAGATCGTCGCCCGCGCCTTGTCGGTGTTGACCGAGGACAGCGGGATGGAGGCGCCGGGGCCGGCCGGGAGCACATAGGCGTTGCCGGCAAAGCCGACCCAGGGGGCGCGGTCGCGCACATAGATCGAGAGCTCGACCGGACTTGCCAGCGTCTCGCCGTCGGCGGCCGGTAGGCCGGCACGCACGCGCACGATGTAGCGGCTGCCGTGCTTGACGCCGTCGATGCAGATCTGGCTCTGCTGCGGCTCGACGGCGAGGCCATCGCCGCCTTCGACGGTGACGAAATCGGCAAGGTCGGGCCGGTCGACGGCGAGCTTGTCGGAGAACGCGATGCAGATCTGTGGGGTCGCGCTGTCCGCCTGGACGTCGTGGGAGACGATGCGGAAGCCGTGCTCGGCGACCAGCTTGTCGTAGGCGGCACGCACGCTTGGCGTCTCTGCCAGGGCGAGGCTGGCGCGATAGGACTCGATGGCGGGTTTCCACGCCGTGCGCTTGGCCAGCGCCGAGCCGGCGAGCGCCAGCGCGACGGCGCGGCCGGCCGACGAATCGGAGCGCAGATAGCCGTCTATCGCCGCGGCGCTGGCGTCGCTCGCCGCCTGCTGACGTTCGTCATAGTTGTCGGGATTGCGGGCAAGGCTGGCGCGGGCGAAATCGAGCCAGGCGATGGCTTCGTCACCGGCGATGGCGAGCGCGCGGCCGAAGGCTATCGCCGCCGCGTCGTAGTTGCCGGCGCGCATGGCGATGCCGCCGGCGCTACGTAGCGCCGTATAGCTGGCGCCGGAAGCCGAGAAGCGGTTGTCGAGGGCGCCAACGAGCGTGCGCGCCTCGTCGATATAGTCGGAGGGCAGGAAATCGAGCTCGGCCAGCCGCTGGTGCTCGACCGACGGGGTGAGCGCGACGGCCTCGACGATGCGGCCGGCAACCGCATCCGGCGTGGCGGCCAGTTCGCCGAAGTCGGACTTGAGGAAGCACCACCTGGCCTTGGTGTTGAAGGTGAAGGCGCGGCAGGCGCCGTTGGCAAGGCACGCGGCCTGGCAGGCGGACTGATCGACGTCCTTCACGGTCTCCATGTCGAAGCCGGAATAGTCGGCATTCGGCGTGACGATGACCCGCTTGGGTGCGGCGAGCGCCGGAGAGGCGGCGACGAAAAGGGGAAGAAGAACGAGAGCAAAAACGGCCGCAAGCAGCCGACGAAATCCGTCGCCCATGAAAAATCCTCCGCAACGCCCCCCGCTTCAGAGAATTGGCGCGATCTTATGGGGGCGTGTCGCCGCCGTCAAAGGCGGGTGCATCGCGCTTCCGGTATCGCCATCCATTGGTGCGATTTGATGACGACGACCCGGCGGATGCTCCACTAGCAGGCGGCGCAGGCGCGGTGGAGTGATGGCGGTCACAGGAGGCCGCTCCCCTCCTCCTCCATTCCGGCGATGGCCGGAACCGAGGCAGGATCCACTGTGAGGCAGGTCCGGCCCGGGTGCCCGGTCGGGTCGGGCACCACAGGTCCGGGGGAAAGGTCCGCCCCCTATCCCGGTCCCTGCGCCCAGGGGCCGTGGAAGCCCTTGCCTGCCTTGTCGGTGCGCTCGAAGCCGTGGGCGCCGAAGAAGTCGCGCTGGCCCTGCAGCAGGTTGGCGGTGGTGCGCCCCGTGCGGGCATAGTCGAAATAGGCGAGCGCGTTCGACAGTGCCGGCATCGGCATGCCCTTCGACACCGCCGCCGAGACGACATGGCGGAGTTGGCCGTGGCTCGCCTTCAGCCAGCCGGCGAAGGGATCGATGGTCATCAGGTTGGCGATCGACCCGCTCGCCGAGAAGGCGCGCGAGATGTCGTCGAGGAAGACCGAGCGGATGATGCAGCCGGCCCGCCAGATCTTGGCGATCGTCCCCATCGGCAGGTCCCAGCTCCAAGCCTCGGAGGCGGCGGAGAGCACGGCAAAGCCCTGGGCGTAGGCGGCGATCTTGCCGGCAAGCAGCGCCTGCTCGAGCGCATCAAGGATCTGCTGGCGGTCGCCGGCGGCGGCGCCGAGCCTGGTGTCGGCCTTGCCGAAGAGCCTTTCGCCGGCGAGGCGGAAATCGCGCTGGGCGGAGAGGCCGCGGGCGGCCACCGCCGCCTCGATCACGGTCGCCGGCACGCCCAGATCCTGCGCCTCGATCGCCGACCAGCGGCCGGTGCCCTTCTGCCCGGCGGTATCGAGGATGATCTCGACCATCGGCTTGCCGGTCTCCGGGTCCTTGGCATCGAGCACCTCGCCGGTGATCTCGATGAGATACGATTTGAGCCGACCCTCGTTCCACTTGCCGAACACGTCGGCCATCTCGGCCGGCCCCATGCCGAGGCCGTCGCGCATGACGCCGTAGACCTCGGCGATCATCTGCATGTCGGCGTATTCAATGCCGTTGTGGATGGTCTTGACGAAATGGCCAGCGCCGTCGGTGCCCATCAGCGCGGCGCAGGGCTCGCCGTCGAACTTGGCAGAGATGTCGAGAAGGATCTTGTCGACCCGCTTCCAGGCGTGCGCCGTGCCGCCGGCCATAATCGAGGGGCCGTGGCGGGCGCCGACCTCGCCGCCGGAAACGCCGATGCCGAGGAATTCAAATCCGTGCGCGCCGAGCTCGGTCACGCGCCGCTGGGTATCGCGGAAATTGGCGTTGCCGGCGTCGATCAGCATGTCGCCCTGGACGATCTCACGACCGATCTTGCTGGCTTCCTCGTCGACTGGCGGGCCGGCCTGCACCATGAGCACAATCGGGCGCGGCGGCTTGATGGCGTCGGCCAGCTCGCGCACCGTCTTGCACGGCACCAGGCGCTCGGCGAGCGGCCCGGCATTGGCCATGAAGGCGTCGATCTTGGCGGTGGTGCGGTTGTGAACGGCGACCGTGTAGCCCTTCTCGGCCATGTTGAGGGCGAGGTTCGAGCCCATCACTCCGAGACCGACGAGACCGATATCCGCCATGGCGTTATCCTCTTTCTTGAAAACTGCTTCGTGGGCCGGCAGGGAAAGGCGTCGGCGGGCGAGAACTTATGAAAGATAGGGCCGCCGGTCCATGCTTCCCGGTCGCTTTTTGGCCCGGCGCCAGCCCCGTTCTAGAGGCCGAGATCGCCCTCGCCCCGCTCCAGGATGAGCGGCACGATCAGGTCCTCCTCGTCGTCGAGGTGGCGGCCGAGCATGAAAAGAAGCCGGTCGCTGGCTTGCGCGTAGGCATCGCCGGCAAAGCGGAGCTTGTCGGTGTCCTCCGGCGGCAGGACGAGAAAGCCGTTGGCGGTCTCGACCAGCCGGTCCATGGCGGCGTGGATGACGGCGTGATCGGTCTCCAGGATGTCGAAGCCGCGCTTCAGCCGCGCTTCAGCGGCGACGAATATCGGGAAATACTGATAGTCCTCAATCTGGTGGTGGCCGTTGAGGTGCGACAGGAACATGTCGAGCCGCGGCGCGAACCAGGCGCGGAAATGGGCCGGCGTCACGCGGCTCTCGCGGAATTCGCCGGTGGCGGCGTCGAGCTTGCCGGCAAAGCCGCGGAAGCCATCATGGATGTCGAGCCAGAACTTGGCAACGGCACCGATCTCGCCGGCGCGGCGGCCAAGTGTGGCGCGGAAAGCGGTCGAGGAAGAGGCGCAGCTCATCCGGCCAGCCGGTGCGGGTTTCGAGATCGAGGGGCGCGGATTCGGACATTGGCCCGATATGGCGCGGTCCAGCCGATTTGTCAGGCAGGCACTTTCCGGTAACCGGGGAAGCCGCGGATCATTCTGGCGTGGCGCGGCGAATTCGGATTGATAGGCGCGGGCGACGGCAAACGAGTCGCCCGGCACTCGGAGGAGGAATGAGGATCGTCGACCTCAAATGCGCGATCATCGGCAAGAATCCGGTGGTCAGGATCGTCAGCGACGAGGGGCTCAGCGGCTACGGCGAGGCCGAGTTCTAGAAACCCTATGTCGTGCCGCACGTTCTGGCGCTCAAGGATGGGCTGGTCGGACAGGACCCGACCAACGTCGAGGGCTGCATGCGCCAGATCCGGGCGCGCGGCGCCTTCAAGCCGCACGGCGCGGCGGTGAGCGTGGTCGAGCACGCGCTGTGGGACTTGGCCGGCAAGGCGGCCGGCGTGCCGGTCTACAAGCTGCTGGGCGGCAAGGTGCGCGACCGCGTGCGCGTCTATAACGGTGCCGTCCGCTTGCCGCTGAAGGGCGAGAGGCCGGAGGACTACGCCGAGACCGTGGCCTACATGAAGGCGGCGAAGGAAGGCTTCACCATCGTCAAGCAGGCCATCGCCTTCCATAGCGATATGAAGCGGAACGTTGCCCGGCTTCGCCTATGGCGACATCAACCCGGTGCACGTTCATGGCGGCGCCGTCGACCGGGCGCTCATGACCGAGCGCGGCCTCAGGCACATCGATCGCCTGCGTCGAGGCGATGAAGGAGGTGCTCGGCGACGAGGTGGGCCTGGCGCTCGATTGCGGCCCCGGCTGGACGGTGCCGGACGCCATCCGCTTCGCCCGCGTCCGTCGAGCCGCTCAACCTCATGTGGCTGGAAGACCTCATCACCGGCGACTACACGCCCTACGTCAATGCCGACGTCTACCGCGAACTCACCATGGCCACCGTCGACGCCGATCCACACCGGCGAGCAGATCTATCTCCGCCAGAACTTCAAGGCGCTGATCGAGGGCAAGGCGGTCAATATCGTCGGCCCCGACCCGTGCGATGTCGGCGGCATCGCCGAGCTCAAATGGATCGCCGAATATGCCGACCTGCACGGCATCATGATGGCGCCGCACGGCACCGCCAACGGCCTGCTCGGCCTCGCCGCGCTGGTCCAGGTGTCGGCGACGCTGCCCGACAACTTCATCGCCTTCGAATACCCGACCGGCGATCCGGCGTGGTGGTACGACATCGTCGAGGGGCTGCCCGACCCGGTCGTCAGGGACGGCATGATCGCGGTCTGGGACCGGCCGGGAATGGGCATCGACATCGTTCCGGAGAAGGCAAGGCCCTACCTCGCCGAGGCGGACAGGTCGTTCTTCGACTGAGCCAGTCAGACGCCGAGATAGCGGTGGAGGACCTCGGGCCGCGTCTTGAGCTCGGTCTTGGGCATCGTCTCGACGA
Organism: uncultured Alphaproteobacteria bacterium; assembly: GCA_963782045.1. GTDB lineage: Bacteria > Pseudomonadota > Alphaproteobacteria > Rhizobiales > Kaistiaceae > CAVSRC01. Next base: position 47,036 of record CAWAIR010000015.1, on the reverse strand, counting down.
TGTGCCCGTTGTTGATGATGTAGACGCGGTGCGCCAGGCTGAGGGCGGCGGAGATGTTCTGCTCGACCACCACGATGGTCTGGCCGGCGTCGGCAAGCTTGCGACAGGTCGCCAGCAGATCGTGCACGATGATCGGCGCCAGCCCCTCGAACGGCTCGTCGAGCAGGAGCAGCTTGGGATCGCGCACCAGCGCACGGGCGATCGCCAGCATCTGCTGCTCGCCGCCGGAGAGCTTGGTGGCGCCGTGACGGCGGCGCTCGGCGAGCCGGGGGAAATGCTGGTAGACGCGTTCGAGCGGCCAGCGGTTCGACGCCGTCAGGCCGGCAAGGATCAGGTTCTCCTCGACGCTGAGGCTGCCGAAGATGGAGCGGTCTTCGTGCACCAGCTGCATGCCCGCCTGGGCGATGACGTGGCTCTTGCGGCCAGCGATCTCGACGCCGTCGAAGACGATCGAGCCGCGCCGCGGCGTCACCACGCCCATCAGGCTCTTCAGCGTGGTGGTCTTGCCGGCACCGTTGCGGCCGAGCAGCGCGACGACCTCGCCGGGCTCGACGGTCATGGAGACGTCGAACAAGATGTGCAAGTCGCCGTAGTAGCTGTTGAGCCCTTTGACCTCGAGGAAACTCATTGCTCGAACCCCTCGTGGATGCCGCCGAGATAGGCCTCCTGGACGACCGGGTCCGCCTTGATCTCCTCCGGCGTGCCTTCGGTGAGCACCTCGCCTTCCTGCAGCACGGTGATCCGCTCGACCAGCTCGAACAGCGAATCCATGTCGTGGTCGATGACGATCATGGTGCGGTCCTCGGCGATCGACTTGAGCAGCGCCACGGTCTCCACCCGCTCGCTCGGGCTCATCCCGGCAAGCGGCTCGTCGAGCAGCAGCAGGCTTGGAGAGGTGGCGAGCGCCAGGCCGATCTCCAGACGCCGCTTCTCGCCGTAGGCGAGCGCCGAGACCCGAACGTCGGCGCGCTCGCTGAGCTGGATCAAGTCCATGGTGTGCTCGACCTGCTCGGCGAGGCCGGCCACCCTGGCCGGGTTGCTGAACGGGTCGAGCTTGAACTTGCCGCGGATCATGGCGAGCACGGCGATGGTCAGGTTCTCGCGCACGGTGAGGCGGGTGAAGAGCTGGTTGACCTGATAGCTCTTGGTGAGCCCGAGCTGGCAGACGTCGCTCACCCCCATGCCGGTGATGTCCTGCCCTTCGAAGATGATGGTCCCCGAGGTCGGTGGAATCTCGCAGGTCAGCATCTTGAAGAAGGTGGTCTTGCCGGCACCGTTCGGGCCGATGATGCCGCGGATTTCGCCGTGGTCCACGGTGAAGTCGATATCGCGGTTGGCCGACAGGCCGCCGTACTGCTTGGTGAGCGCGCGCACCTCCAGCATCGGGCCGGTGTGGCTGGTCGCCGGCCGGCGCCGCGTCAGCGGCGCCTTCGTGGCGGCAGGGGCGTCGCTGGCGCTTGCCGCCGACAGGCTCGCCGGCCGCGGCGCCGGTCCGCTCTCCTCCGGCTCGCCGTCCGTGCTGCCGCGGCGCGTCAGCATGTTGACGAGATCGACCGCGCCACCGACCAGGCCGCGACGCAGGAACACCACCAGAAGCACGAAGATGATGCCGAGCACCAGCTTCCAGGTGGCGCCGAGATGGAGCGTGGTCTGCAAGAAGTCGCTGAGATAGAGCCACAGCGTGGCGCCGACCAGCGGCCCGAAAAGCGTGCCGACGCCGCCGATCGCGGCCTGCATGACGAGCTGTCCGGAGGTGGCGAAGGTGAAGGCGTCGGGCGGCATGAAGCCCTGCAACAGGCCGAGCAGGCCGCCGGCGAAGCCGGCGTAGGCCGCCGCGATGACGAAGGCGGTGAGTTTGTAACTTTGGATGTTGTGGCCGAGCGCGGCGGCGCGCAACGGGTTGTCGCGGATGGCGCTCAAGATGATGCCGACCGGCGAGCGCACGATTCTCAGTGCGATGACGATGCCGAGGAAGAACCAGAAGGCCAGATAGCCGTAGAGCATCCAGTCGCTGTCGAACTCGACCGTCGTGAAGCCGAGATAGAGGGAGGGCGTCGGCACGCCGGGTATGCCGTTCTCGCCGCCGGTGAAGGCGGAGAGCGGATTGAACTCGACGAAATAGAACACCTCGGCAATCGCCACCGTGATCATGGCGAAGTAGATGCCGGTACGCCGGAGCGCGATCAGCCCGACCAGATAGCCGATGATCGCAGCCCCGATCATGCCGATGAACACGGCGGCGGTGACGTAGGGGAAGCCGCTGACGGCGAGCAGATAGGCGGCGATCATGCCGCCGGCGCCGAAGAACGCCGACTGGCCGAAGGAAAGCAGGCCGGTGAAGCCGAAGAGGATGTCGAACCCGATGCCGAACAGCCCCCAGATCAGGATTCGGTCGATGGTCGTCGGAGTGAAGCCGAGGTAGGGCAGCACAAAGGGCACGGCGATCAGCCCGATCGCGGTGAACGCCTCGACGATGAAGGGACGTTGGTTGCGCATCGCCGGCCTGCGTTCACTCGCGCCCGGCAGTGCCGAGCAGGCCGTAGGGACGCAGCACCAGCACCAGCGTCATGGCCGCGAACAGCATGACGTAGGAGTAGCCCGGATTGAACATCGACGTGATGCTGATGATCTCGCCGGCGATCAGGCCGCCGAGCACCGCACCGGGGAACGATCCGACGCCGCCGATGACGACGACCACGAAGGTCTGCACCAGAATCGCCTCGCCGACGTCCGGCGCCACCGAGACAACCGGGGCGTTGACGATGCCGGCGAAGCCGGCCGCCATCGCGCCGATGCCGAAGACCAACGAGAACACCTTGTAGACGTCGATGCCGAGGGTGCCGACGGTGACCGAATCCTCGATGCCGGCGCGCACGATCAGACCGATGCGCGTGCGGTAGAGCACGACGTAGAGCACCGCCAGCGCCACCGCCACGATGCCGAGCAGCGCCAGGCGGTAGGTCGGATAGTACATGAAGCCGAGATTGTAGATGCCGATGAACGGCCACGGCGCCGGCACCGACTTCGACAGGCTGCCGAAGACGAAACGCACCGCCTCGACGAAGACGATACCGAGGCCGAAGGTAACCAGAAGCTGGTCCTCGTGCGGCCGGTCATAGAAATGGCGGATGATCAGCCGCTCGGTCACCACGCCGACCAGCATGCCGAACAGGGAACCGGCGATGAGGGCGACGATGAAATTGCCGGTGAGCGAATAGGCGTACCAGCCGGCGTAGCCGCCGAGCATGAACATGGCGCCGTGCGCCAGGTTAAGGACACCAAGGGTGCCGTAGATGATGGTCAGGCCGGACGAAATCAGCGCCAGCAGCGCGCCGAGGACCAGCCCGTTGAAGCATTGCGATATGAAGTTGGCCCAATTGAGCACAGTGTTGTCCGCGCTTGCCCCTGGCGTTGCTGTCGCCCCGCTTGCCCGGCTCCGTAACGAACCCCACGCTCCCGCCGCGAAGCGAGAGCGTGGGGCTCGGGTCGAGCCCGGCTTTGGGAAGGTATGATGCCCTCTTCGCTGCCGTATGCGAAGAGGGCAACGCTAGATCAGGTGTAGTCGCCGAGTTTGCAGCCGAACGCGTCCGGCTTCTGCATCAGCGGTTCGCCCGGAACGACCTCGAGAACTTCCCAGAAGTCCTCGTCGTTCTTCATGTCGCTCGGCTTCTTGCCGCGCACGATGACGACCGGACGCACCAGCTGGTGATCCTCCGGACGGAAGTGCACGTCACCGACCATGGACGGGAAGGTCTCGCCCTTCTCGTACTGCTTGATGACGTCCGGCGGATAGAAGGTGCCAGCCTCGGAGACCATGCGGGCCCAGATGGCGAACTGCATGTAGCCGTTCTCCGCGCCCCACTCCGGCCGGTAGTTGTACTTCTTCTGGAACTCGGCGACGAACGTCTTGGCCAGCGGGTACTTGTCCTCCAGCGTCCACCAGAAATCGGTCGCGGCGAGAACGCCCTGGGTCAGCTCGGCCGTCACTTCCTTGGCGATGAACGGGATCTGGTAGGGGATGACCAGCGTCATCGGCTGCGGGATCAGGCCGAATTGCTTGGCCTGCTGGGTCGACAGCACCGCATCGCGGCCCCAGTTCACGTTGATGATGAACTCGGCGCCGGAATTGGCGATGTTGGTCAGGTACTGGCTGAAGTCCTGGGTGCCGAGCGGCGACACCTGGTTGGTCACCATCGTCCAGCCGCCGTTCTGCGACAGGTAGTCGTTGACCGACTTGGTCACCGTGTGCCCGTAGGTGTAGTCGGGCGTCATGAAGGCGGCCTTGCGGTTCTTGCCGTACTGCTTGATGAGCTGCGGGCCGATGGCGTTGGCCGCCGTCTCGCCATAGAAGCACTGGCGGAAGCCGTAGCGTGCGCAGTCCTTGCCGGTGGTGTCGTTCGACCCGGAAATGCCGACGAGATAGAGTACGTGCTCGCGCTGGGCGAACTTGTTGAGCGCAACGGCGACCGCCGAAGAGGTGGCGCCGTACATCGCGATGACCTTGTCGTCGGCGATGAACTTCTGCTGCTCCTGCACCGCATTGTCGGGCTTGGCGCCGGAGTTGGCGACGACCAGCTTCACTTCCTTGCCGAGAAGGCCCTTGGAGACCTTGGGGGCGATCTGCTTGATCAGGTCGTGGCCGGAATTGATGTGATCGATGGCGAGCTGGACGCCCTTGAGCTCATCTTCGCCCTGGGCGGCATAGGTGCCGGTGCGCGGCACCGTCGCGCCGATGTTGATGGACGAGCCGGACGAACCGTCCGGCCAGGTGCCGATTGGGGGCTGGTCCGCCGCCCAGGCGCCGCTCATCAACTGTAGCGGGCCCATCCCGCCGATGGAGAGGGCTCCGAGGCCTGCGGTGGTGGCGAGCGATCCCTTCAGGATGGCGCGCCGTGAATACGGCGTTATCAGCCGCGATTTGCGGTCTGTCATACTAGCTCCTCCGGTCGTTTCCGTTTCGGGTGGGGCCGAGGATCGAACCTCGGGAGTCTTCTGTCCTTCCCCGGCGCGCAGCCTAGCAGCGATTGTCAAGGGATCAATAAATGATTGATTTTATTGTCATTATTTGTCAATCTATTGCACGGTCAGCCGTAAGATTGTAAAGAAATTACAAGGGAGGCGCTGCCCATGGCCCGGGCCCCGGTCGGCCAGAGAATTCGCAAGCGACGCCAGGAGCTTGGCCGGTCGCAGCAGGGGCTCGCCAGCCAGGTCGGCATCTCGGCGAGCTACCTCAACCTCATCGAGCACAACAAGCGGCCGATCGGCGGCGCCCTTCTTCACCGCATCGCCGATGCCGTCGGCCTCGACAGCCGCTCGCTCGCCGGCACCGAGGAAGCGCGGCTGATCGCCGAACTCGGCGAGGTCGCCGCCGATACCGGCGTCATCGGCGTCGAGATGACCGGCGCCGACGCGGCCGAGCTGGTGGCGCACAATCCGCGGGCGGCGCGCGCCATCCTCGGTCTCTACCGCGCCTACCGCGAGACGCGGGCGCGCTCGGACCTGCTCGGCGAACGCCTCGGCGAGGACACCTTCCTGTTCGATGTCAGCAACCAGATCCTGGCGCTGATCACCACCATCCGCTCCTATGCCGAGATCCTGAAGGACTACGGCGACCTGTCCGACCGGGAGCGCATCGGCTTCATCAACACGCTGGTCGGGGAGGCCGAGACGCTGGCGGCCCGCGCCGGCGACATGTTCGATTTCCTGAGCGGCCGCGGCGCCCGGCGGCCGCTGCCCGCCCCGCGCGAGGAGATCGAGGACTTCATCTCCGACCATGCCAACCACTTCCCGCGCCTGGAGCAGGCGGCCGAGGAGACGCTGGCCAAGCTCTCTTCCGGGCAGCCGACGCTGGAGGCACTGCGCGACCACCTGGAGCGCGAGCTGGAGATTGCCGTGCGATTCGTGCCGGCGGCCGATGTGACGCCGGCCGGCGAGCGCCTGGAGGACGCGGCATTTCTGCTTTCGGACGAACTGGTCCGCGCCAGCGTCCGCTTCCGGCTCGCCCGGCTGATCGGCATCGAGACCCATGGCGCGCTGCTCGGCGAACTGGTCGAAGGCGCTGGGCTTGCCGCGCCGGGGGCGGACAGCCGCCTGACCAAGGCGCTCGCCAGCTATTTCGCCGGCGCCGTGCTGATGCCCTATCGCCGGTTTCGTGCGGTCGCCGACGAACTGCGCTTCGACGTGGTGCGCATCGGTCACCGGTTCGACACCAGCTTCGAGCAGGTCTGCCACCGGCTGACCACGCTCAGCCGCCCCGGTGCCGAGGGCGTGCCGCTGCATTTCCTGCGCACCGACATCGCCGGCAACATCTCCAAGCGCTTTTCCGCCTCCGGCCTGCGCCTGCCGCGCTATGGCGGCGCCTGCCCGCGCTGGATCGTGCACCACGCCTTCGCCTCGCCCGGGCGGGTGGTGAGCCAGGTCGGCCGGCTGCCGGAGGGCGAGACGTTCCTGTGCGTGGCGCGCGCCGAGGTGGCCGAGCCCGGCGGCCGCGACACCGCCGGACATCACGCCGTGATGATCGGCTGCGCCATCGAGCACGCCCATCGCTTCGTCTATGCGGACGGGCTCGATCTGGCGGCGTCGCGGACGATCGTGCCGATCGGCGTCACCTGCCGGCAATGCCCGCGCGAGACCTGCATCCACCGGGCCTTCGACCGGGTTCCGCTGCCCGGCGGACCGGCATCGGCGCCGGTGACATGAACTCGGGGACATCTATATGCTTCCGATCCAACAATCCGGCGGGAGACAAGCCGGAGGTGTCGGGCCGAATCGACCAAGGGAGGGGGCATTGACCCAGTCGGTTCTCGTTGCCGAGGATGAACGCAATCTGGTCGAGGCGCTGTCCTTCCTGATGCGGCGGGCAGGCTATGAGGTGAGCGTCACCCATGACGGCCCGTCGACGGTGGAGACCGCGCGGCGGATCGAGCCGGATCTGGTGCTGCTCGACATCATGCTGCCCGGTTTCGACGGTTTCGAGGTCGTCTCCGCCATCCGCCGCGAGGCGGCCGCCAAGCAGCCGCGCATCATCATGCTGACCGCCAAGGGCCACGAGAAGGACCGCCGCAAGGCGGGCGAACTCGGCGTCGACGACTACGTCACCAAGCCGTTCTCCAACCGCGACGTGGTGGAACGGGTGCGCGCCCTGCTCGCCCACGAGGACGCGCCTCGTGAGGCGTGATCCGATCTTCGTGCGCTCCGGCGGGCGGCTGGCCGACCGCGCTTTCGTTCTGCCGGTGGTTGCCTTCTTCCTGCTCACCCCGCCGATCCTCGCCATCTTCAATGTGCCGGTGCTGGTCTTCGGCATCCCGCTGCTGCACGTCTATTGCTTCGCGATGTGGCTCATCGTCATCGCCTGCGGCGGCTGGCTGGCGCGCCGCATGGCCGCGGACGGCGAGGCGGAGCCGGCGGAGCGGAGTTGAGGCGTGGTCAGCTCTACCGCCGTCATCGTCGTCGCGCTGGCCTATCTGGGGCTGCTTTTCGCCATCGCCTGGTACGGCGACCGGCGGGCGCAGAGCGGGCGCAGCCTGATCCACTCGCCGCTGGTCTACACGCTCTCGCTCGGCGTCTACTGCACCTCGTGGACCTTCTACGGCGCGGTCGGCACCGCGGCTCGCCGCGGCGTCGAGTTCATCACCATCTATACCGGCCCGACCATCGTCTTCCTCGGCTGGTGGTTCCTGCTGCGCAAGATCACGCGCATCTCCAAATCGCAGCGCATCACCTCGATCGCCGATTTCATCGCCTCGCGCTACGGCAAGAGCGCGCTGCTCGGCGTGCTGGTCACGGTCATCGCCACGGTCGGCGCCATGCCCTACATCGCGCTGCAGCTGAAGGCGGTGTCGACCTCCTTCGCGGTGCTGGTCAACTACACGCTGTTCGCCGACATCCACGGCACGCTGACCGGGACGCCGCCGAACATCCTCGGCGATGCCGCCTTCCTCACCGCCATCGGCATGGCGATCTTCGCCATCCTGTTCGGCACCCGCCATCTCGACGCCAACGAGCACCACGAAGGCATGGTCGCGGCCATCGCCTTCGAATCCTGCGTCAAGTTCCTCGCTTTGCTGGCGGTCGGCCTCTATGTCGTGATCGCCTTCGGCCCGGGGATCGGATCGGCGGAGGCGAAGCTGGCGCCGGCGCTCGACAATCTGATGCTGCTGCCGCAAGGCGATGCGGCGCGCTTCCTGACCATGACCTTCCTGTCGATGGCGGCGATCATCTGCCTGCCGCGCCAGTTCCACATCACCATCGTCGAAAACGTCGAGGAGCGGCATCTGGCGACCGCGGCGTGGCTGTTCCCGCTCTATCTGCTGCTGATGAGCCTGTTCGCGCTGCCGATCGCGGCAACCGGCCTGACGCTGCTGCCGCCGGAGGCCAATCCCGACTTTTATGTGCTGACCGTGCCGATCACCCAGGGACAGCACGCGCTGGCGCTGTTTGCCTTCATCGGCGGCCTGTCGTCGTCGACCGCGATGGTGGCGGTGGCGGCGATCGCGCTGTCGACCATGCTGTGCAACGATCTGGTGATGCCGGCGCTGCTGCGCATCCGCTGGCTCAAGCTCGATGCTCGCGGCGACCTCACACAGCTCCTCCTGTTCATCCGCCGGGCCGGCATCTTCGTCATCCTGCTGCTCGGCTATTCCTATTACCGGGTGACCGGCGAATCCGGTCCGCTCGCCCAGATCGGCCTGGTCTCCTTCGCCGTCGCCGCCCAGTTCGTGCCGGCGATCGTCGGCGGGCTGTTCTGGCGCAACGCGACGCGGCTGGGCGCGGTCACCGGCCTCACCCTCGGCTTCCTCACCTGGGCCTACACCATGCTGGTGCCGCTCTTGGCGCGCAGCGGCGTCATGTCGGAGGCGATCCTTGCCGGCCCATGGCACATCGCGCTTCTCCAGCCCGAGGCGTTGTTCGGCCTCACCGGCTGGGACCCGCTGACCCACGCTCTGTTCTGGAGCATGGCCGCCAATATCGGCGGCTACATTCTGGTGTCGCTGTTCTCGCACCAGGAGCTGATCGAGCGCATCCAGGCGATCGCCTTCGTCGATGTCTTCCGGCGGCCGCCGGGCGAAGCCGAGATCTGGCGCCGCTCGGCGGCGCTCGACGAGCTCTATGCGCTGTTGCAGCGCTTCATCGGCCCCGAACGGGCAGCGCGCGCCTTCAACGATTATGCCAGCAAGCGCGGCGTCAGCTTCGGCGAGGGGCTGGAGGCCGACGCCGAGCTCATCGCCTTCGCCGAGCGGCTGCTCGCCGGCAGCATCGGCGCGGCCACCGCCCGCGCGCTGGTGGCGGCGATCGCCAAGGGCGAGACGCTGTCCTTCGAGGAGATGATGGCGATCCTCGAGGAGACGCAGCAGGTCATCGCCTACAGCCGCGAACTGGAACAGAAGTCGCGCGAGCTGGAAGTGACGGCGCGCGAGCTGACCCACGCCAACGCGCAGCTCAAGGAACTCGACCGGCTGAAGGACGATTTCCTGTCCACGGTCAGCCACGAGCTGCGCACGCCGCTGACCTCGATCCGCAGCTTCTCGGAAATCCTCAGCGAGCCGGAAGGACTGCCGCCCGAACAGGCCGAACGTTACCTCACCATCATCCAGAGCGAGACGCAGCGGCTCACCCGCCTGCTCGATACCATCCTCGATCTCACCCGCCTGGAGCAGGGTCAGGCCGACTGGAGCATGGCCGAGACCGACCCCGCGGTCGTCCTGGAGGATGCCGTGGCGGCGACCGGTGGGCTGTTCCGCGGTGCCCATGGGGACGTCGAGGTGGCCATCGAGGCGGCCGAGCGCATGGTCCATGCCGACCGCGACCGGCTGATGCAGGTGTTCATCAACCTGCTCTCCAATGCGGCGAAATTCGCCGACCCCCAGCGCGGCCATGTGCGCGTCACCGGCCAGAACTACAGCGCCGGCTATCTGGTCGAGGTGACCGACAACGGCGAAGGCGTGCGCCCGCAGGACCAGCAGATCATCTTCGAGAAATTCGCCAAGGCGCGCGACCGCAATACCGGCCGGCCGTCGGGCAGCGGCCTCGGCCTCACCATCTCGCGCCACATCGTCGAGCATCACGGCGGGCGCATCTGGGTGGATTCGCCGCCAGGCAACGGCGCGACGTTCTCCGTCTTCCTGCCCGGCCACGGCGCGCCCATCCACGCGCCGGCGACGGCGCCAGACCTGGCCGGGGCGAAATAGGGTGGCCGCCCTCCCCGCGCTCGCCGGCATCCGCGCCTGCGTCTTCGACGCCTACGGCACGCTGTTCGACATCGCGTCCGCCGTAGCCGCCTGCCGCGACGAGATCGGGCGGGAGGCGGACCGGCTGAACGCGCTGTGGCGCGACAAGCAGCTCACCTATACGTGGCTCCGCGCCGCGCAGGGGCGCCACGCCGATTTCTGGCAGGTGACCGGCGAGGCGCTCGACTTCGCGCTGGAGACGGTCGGGCTCGACCGGCCCGATCTCCGCCAACGCCTGATGGACCTCTATCTCGGCCTGAAGCCGTTTGCGGAAGTGCCAGATGTTCTGGCGCGTCTCAAGGCCGCCGGATTCAAGACCGCCATCCTCTCCAACGGTACGCCTGAGATGCTGGCCGCGCTGGTGACGGCGGCCAACCTCGAACCGCTGTTCGATCAGGTGCTGTCGGTGGAGGCGGTCGGCGCCTTCAAGCCGCACCCAAGCGTCTATCAGCTCGCCGTCGACCGCCTCGGCGTGCCGGCGCGGCAAATCGCCTTCCAGTCGTCCAATGGCTGGGATGTCCACGCCGCCGCTTCCTTCGGCATGAAGGTGGTGTGGTGCAATCGCACCGGCCAGCGGCGCGAACGCCTGCCGGGCGCACCGGTGGCGGAGGTGACGACGCTCGCCGAACTGCCGGGGCTGCTGGGGGTGGCATGACAATCTCGGCGGTCGTTGCTATCCCTGTCGCAGCAACAGAGCAGGAGGATGGTCATGGGACTTCTCGACGGATTGGGCGCGATGCTGGGCGGACAGGGCAATCTTATGTCCATCGCCGAAAAGGCGCTCGCGGACGCCGGCGGACTGAACGAAATCGTCGCGCAGTTGCAGAAGGCCGGACTGGGCGATCAAGTCGCGTCCTGGATCGGCACCGGCGCCAACCTGCCGGTCTCGGCAGATCAGATCAGATCCGCCCTGAGCTCGGATCAACTGGCGGGCATCGCCGCAAGCCTCGGCCTCCATATCGACCAGCTGCCGCAACTCCTTGCCGAATACCTGCCGAAGGTGATCGACGCGGCAACCCCGAACGGCAACCTGCCGTCCTGAAGCCGCCGGCACGACCGAGCGCCGACCGCTATGCGGCGGCGACGGCCGCCTACGGGCTCACCGCCTGGCGCTGGTAGTCCTTGATGTCGGAGAAGGCGAGCTTGGGGGCGCGCTCGATCTCGTAATTGAGCATGAAGGCCGAAGTCGCCATGAAGACCGGCGAGCCATCCAGATCCTCGGCCATGTCGCCACGGTGGGCGGCAACGAAGGCGTCGAGGTCGGCGCGATTGCCGGCGCTCACCCAGCGGCAGACCTGGAAGCGCGCGGTCTCGAAGTCGATCTCCAGATTGTATTCGTCGGCGAGCCGCTGGCGCAGAACGTCGAGCTGCAGGGCGCCGACGACGCCGACGATGGGCGGCGAGCCGTCGGTCGGCATGAACACCTGGACGACGCCCTCCTCCGCCATCTGGCCGAGCGCCTCGCGCAGCTTCTTGGCGCGCATGGCGTCGCCGACCCGCACCCGCCTGAGGATCTCCGGCGCGAAGCTCGGCACGCCGCGGAAGGTCAGCGCCTCGCGCTCGGTCAGGGTGTCGCCGATCCTCAGCGTGCCGTGGTTGGGCAGGCCGACGATATCGCCGGCATAGGCTTCGTCGGCGATGGCGCGCTCTTGGGCGAAGAAGAACTGCGGCGCATTGAGCGCTATTACCTTGCCGGTGCGGCCGAGGCGCGCCTTCATGCCGCGCGTCAGCTTGCCCGAGCAGACGCGCAGGAAGGCGATGCGGTCGCGGTGGTTGGGGTCCATGTTCGCCTGGATCTTGAAGACGAAGCCGCTCATGGCGCTCTCGTCCGGCACCACTTCGCGCTCCTCGGCGGCGCGCGGCCGCGGCGACGGCGCATAGGCGGCCAGCCGCTCGATCAGGTCGCGGACGCCAAAATTCCTGAGCGCGCTGCCGAACAGCACCGGCGTCAGGTGGCCTTCGCGGAATGAGGTCAATTCGAACGGGCGCGAGGCTGCCTTGGCAAGGGCGATCTCCTCGGCGACCGTCTCGCGCTCGTTCTCCGGCAGGTAGTCGGCGAGCGCCGCGGCGGTGATCTCGGCGACCGGCCGCAGACCGCCGTCGGAGTCGAGACGGTGGATGGCATCCTTCTCCAGGTCGTAGACGCCGGCGAAGCTTCGCCCCATGCCGAGCGGCCAGGTGAGCGGCGTGGTGTCGAGCGCCAGGCGCTTCTCGATCTCCTCGAGGAGCTCGAAGGGATGACGGCCGTCGCGGTCGAGCTTGTTGATGAAGGTGATGATGGGGATGTCGCGCAGGCGGCAGACCTCGAACAGCTTGAGCGTGCGCGCCTCGATGCCGCGGGCGGCGTCGATCACCATCACGGCGGAATCAACCGCGGTCAGCGTCCGGTAGGTGTCCTCGGAGAAGTCCTCGTGGCCGGGGGTGTCGAGCAGGTTGAAGACGGTGCCGTCGTGCTCGAAGGTCATCACCGAGGTGACCACCGAGATGCCGCGCTCGCGCTCCATCTCCATCCAGTCGGAGCGGGTCTGGCGGCGATTGGCCTTGGCGCGCACTTCGCCGGCAAGCTGGATGGCACCGCCGAAGAGCAGCAGCTTCTCGGTCAGCGTGGTCTTACCGGCGTCGGGGTGCGAGATGATCGCAAAGGTGCGGCGGCGCTGGGCTTCTTGCGAGATGGTCATCGTCGGGATGGGGCCGGTCTCGAGCGGCAGGAGAAACGGGTGCAGGGCCGGTCGGTCGCTCCGACTACATCAAAGGCGGCGTCCGGCACAAGGCGCTGCGAGATCCCGCGGCAGCTGCCCCAAAAACAAGGCGGGCGCCGGGAGAGCGCCCGCCAGGAGAGGAGCAGATCAGGTAACAGGTGCCTACTGGACGGCGTAGGACTTAGCGATTGCGGGGATTTCCCCGCGGCGGACGCCGATGTCCCACAGGTCTCGGTCCGACATCCGCATCAATTCGTTGTAGGTCGAGCGGTATTTCCGCCAGGTGCGATAGGCCTTGGCAATCCGATCCGTGTTCATCGTCGTGCTCCACTTCTCGCTTGCTACACCGTGTAAATAGGCGCGTTCGCGATGACCTTGCAGTGGGGATTCTGCAGGGCTGCGTTGCGGAATTGGGGCCAGTCGGCCTGCCTCGCGAACCGGCTTGATCCTGCGCAAGGCGGGACGTTCCCCCTGCAATAGAAACTGAGTTCGATGGTGGCCGTCGTCCGTCCACGTCCCGGCACCGTCTGGGTCATGCGACCTCGTTACACCGCTGAGTCCTTTGCTCTTTGATTGATTTTGATCGATATTGATCGAAATCGCCCAAACCCCACCGAGAAGGCCATGATCTCCCCCAATACCGCCGCATCCTGGTTCGTTGCTGAGATGGTGAAGATCACCTCGGACGCCTGGCTCAAGGGCTGGGACGAGCGCAACGGCGGCAACGTTTCGTTCCGTCTGCTCGACCATGATGTAGACCCATATCTGGCGGAATGGCGGGAGAGCCGCATCATTCCGCTGGAGGAGCCGCTGCCGGAGCTCGCCGACGACTATTTCCTGGTCACCGGCACCGGCAAATACTTCCGCAACGTCCAGCTCAATCCGGAAGCCAATCTCGGCGTCATCCACGTGTCGGCAGACGGGCGGGTCGCCGCGGTCTGCTGGGGCTACAGCGATGGCGCCAACCCAACCTCGGAGCTGTCGGCGCATCTCAAGTCCCACGCCGTGCGCAAGCGCGCCGCGCCACGCAAGCGGGCGGCGATCGTCCACTGCCACGCCACCAACCTGATCGCGCTCTCCTACGTGCTGAAGTTCGATAGCGACAACCTCACCCGCGCCCTGTGGGAGGGAAGCACCGAATGCCTGGTCGTCTTTCCCGACGGCGTCGGCGCAATCCCCTGGATGGTGCCCGGCACCGCGGCGATCGGCGACGCAACCGCCGAGGAAATGAAGCGCCACGCGCTGGTGCTGTGGCAGTTCCACGGCATCTTCGGCGCCGGCGAGACGCCCGACGAAGCCTTCGGCCTGATCGACACGGCGGAGAAAGCCGCCGATATCCTGGTGCGGATCATCGCCATGGGCGGCGCGCGCCAGTCCATGTCGCGCGACATGCTCGCCGAGCTGGCGGCGCGCTTCAAGGTGGTGCCGCTCGCCTCGGCGATGGCCCTCGACGGCTGGACCCTCGCCAATCTGCCGCCCGTGCCAACGCCCAACCTGCGGCTCGGCGCCAGGCAGGCTCCGTTTTCGGCTGCCCTTGAGCGGTTGTGACGGTTGTGAGGAAATGACCGTCGTCCCCCGGCGAGCGCAGCGAGACCGGGGTATCGCTGCGCTCGCCGGAGGATGACGGGCGAGTTTGATGGCGCCGAAGGCAGACGCTCGCGACTACGCTCAAACGATGCCGCCGCTGGCGCCTGAGACTGCCGGGCGTTCCCTGGCGACCGTCTGCCGGTACCTGGCCGCGCGGTAGGTCGCTACCGGATCGATGGCGCCGCCCTTGTCGGCACGCACCCTGGCCAGGATCGGCGCGACGTCGGTGGTGAAGGCTGCTTTGAGCGTCTGGTTGGCCATCAGCGCGTCGCTGTCCTCCTGATAGGAGGTGAGCGCCTCGCGGTCGACGATGAGCGCCTGGGCATAGGCGCGCAGGATCTCCACCGCGCTGGTGATCAGGCTCTCGATCGGATCGGTGACGTTGTGCGACTGGTCGATCATGTAGGCCGGGTCGAAGCCCTTGGCCTTGCGCTTGGCGGCGCCGACCAGCTCGTTGAACACCAGGAAGAGCTGGTAGGGATTGATCGCGGCCGCGTCGAGATCGTCGTCGCCGTATTTCGAATCGTTGAAGTGGAAGCCGGCGAGCTTGCCGAACTGGATCAGCCGGGCGACGATCATCTCGATGTTGACGGTCGGCGCATGGTGGCCGAGGTCGACCAGCGAGAAGGCCTTGGGGCCGAGCGCGGTCGCCGCCAGATAGCTCGATCCCCAGTCCTGGATGACGGTCGAATAGAAGGCCGGCTCGTAAATCTTGTGCTCGATGAAGATGCGCCAGCCGGCGGGCAGCGCCTTATAGACCGCTTTCATCGACTCGATGTAGCGCTCGAAGCTCCTGGTGAAGTCCGCCTGTCCCGGGAAATTGGTGCCGTCGCCGATCCACACGGTGAGCGCGGTCGAGCCGAGCTTCTTGCCGATCTCGATGCACTCGATGTTGTGGGCGATCGCCTGCTCGCGCACCGCCTTGTCGGCGTGGGTGAGGCTGCCGAACTTGTAGCTCTTCTTCTGCCCGGGCAAATCCTGGAAGGTGTTGGAGTTCATGGCGTCAAAGCTCAAGCCGAGCTTGTCGGCCTTGTGCTTCAGCCCCTTGAGGTTCCTGACCTTGTCCCACGGGATGTGCAGCGAGACGGTCGGCGTGGCCCGTGTCAACTGGTTGATGACGGCGCAGTCGTCGAGCTTGTCGAAGATGTCGCGCGGCTCGCCGGGGCCGGGGAAGCGGGCGAAGCGCGTGCCGCCGGTGCCCACCCCCCATGACGGCACGGCGACGGCGAAGGCCGCCACCTGCTTGGCGACCGCATCGATATCGACGCCGCGGCGGGCGAGCTGGCTGCCCAACGCCGCGTAGTCTGCGTCGAGGTGCGATTGAAGGCGCTTGTTCTTCCTGGCGATCAGATCCTGGTCGATCGGGCCCCTGAGCATTCGTTTCCCCATATTTTTCTAGCGCGTGAAGCTCACCGCGTTGCCGGCGTCGACGTTGATGATGTTGCCGGTCGATTTCGCCGACAGGTCGGAGGCGAGGAAGTATATCGCCTCGGCCACGTCCTCGGGCAGCACGCTGCGCTTCAGCATGCTGCGCTGGCGATAGTGTTCCTCAAGCTCGTCGGGCTTGATGTGGTAGGCGGCGGCGCGCTGCTCGCGCCATTCGCCCGACCAGATGGTGGAACCGCGCAGCACCGCATCCGGGTTGACCACGTTGGCACGGATGCCGAGCGGCGCCCCTTCCAGCGCCAGGCCACGGGCGAGATGGATCTCCGCCGCCTTGGCGGTCGAATAGGCGGACGCATTGACCGAAGCCGAAAGGCCGTTCTTGGAGGCGACGAAGACGATCGAGCCACCCAGCCCCTGCCGCTTCATCACCCGGAAGGCCTCGCGCGAGACGAGGAAATAGCCTTTGGCGAGGATGTCCATGTTGCGGTTCCACATGGCCAGCGTGGTGTCCTCGAAGGGCGCGGCCGACGAGATGCCGGCATTGGAGACGAGGATGTCGAGACCGCCATATTCGGTGACCGCGCTGGCGAAGGCCCTGACCACCGCCTCTTCGTCGGTGACGTCCATGACGACGCCGCGGACGTTGTCCTTGCCGTAGGCCTTGGCGAAGGCCGCCCGGGTCTCGCCGAGCGCCTTCTCGTCGATATCGGCGAGGACGACGGCGGCGCCCTCCGATGCGAGCCGGGACGCCGCCGCGCGGCCGATGCCGTTGGCGCCGCCGGTGACCAGCGCGATGCGGCCGGCCAGGCTCTTGGGCTTGGGCATGCGCTGGAGCTTGGCTTCCTCGAGAAGCCAGTACTCGATGTCGAAGGCCTCCTGCTCGGGCAGGCCGACATAGGTGTCGACGGTCGAGGCGCCGCGCATGACGTTGATGGCGTTGCGGTAGAACTCGCCGGCGATGCGTGCCGTCGCCTTGTCGCGGGCAAAGGTGATCATGCCGATGCGCGGCACCAGATAGACCACCGGATTGGGATCGCGCATGGCCGGGCTGTCGGCGTGCTTGCAGCGCCGGTAGTAGCCGGCATAGTCCTCGCGGAAGGCGGCAATGGCCGGGCCGAGACCGGCCAACGCGGCATCCGCGTCGCCGGCATAGTCGACGACCAGCGGCCGGATCTTGGTCCTGAGGAAATGATCGGGGCACGAGGTGCCGAGCGCCGCCAGCTCGCCGAGACGCTTCGAATTAACGAATTCGAGCACCGCCGGATCGTCGTCGAAGTGGCCGACCTTGCTCTCCTGCCCGCCGATCTCGCCGCGGATGGCGACCATCAGCCTGGCGGCCGTCGCCCGGCGCGCCGCCGGCGCCTCGGCCTCACTGACGGCGCCACCGAAGGCGGGCTTGCCGAGCGCCTTTTCCTTCTCGGCGAGCCAGGCGATCGCCTTGTTGATGGCGGCGATGGTGGTCTCGTAGCAGGCGCGGCCGTCCTCGCCCCAGGTGAACAGGCCATGGCTCTCGAGGACCACGCCTTCGGCCTCGGGATGGGCACGGGCGAATTTTTCGAGCATCAGCCCGAGCTCGAAGCCCGGCCGCCGCCAGGGCAGCCAGCCGATGGCGTCGCCGTAGATCTCCCTGGTGAGCGCGCGCGAGTTCTTCGATGCGGCGATGGCGATCACCGCGTCCGGGTGCATGTGGTCGACGTGGGCGTAGGGCAGGAAGCCGTGCAGCGGCGTGTCGATGGAGGCGGCGCGCGGATTGAGGTTGAAGGTGCAGTGCGGCAGGTAGCCGACCATCTCGTCTTCGTGGTCGGGGCCGCGATAGAGCGCCTTCAGACCATCCAGCTTCTCCTGATAGAGCGTGGCGAAGCCGTCGAGCTTCATCGAACCGAGGTCGCCGCCGGAGCCCTTCACCCACAGCACGGTGACGTCCTTGCCGATGAGCGGATCGCGTTCGCTCAGCTTGGCCGAGGTATTGCCGCCGCCGAAATTGGTGATGCGGAGGTCGGAACCCGAGCAGATTGGAGCGGTAGAGCAGCAGCTGCGACGGGGTCAGCGTGGCGGCATGGCTCTCGTCCCAGCGACTGACGAGCAGGGTCTTGTCGGTTGGCGCGTTCATCCTGTTTGCGGGCTTTGATGGTTGGCCGCCGGGGCAGCGGGGGCGGGTGCCATGCTGTCGCGCAAATCCCGCGCGGATGTCAATCAAAAGCGCTCATAGTCGCGCATGTTGCAGCACAACAATGATTGTTTGCGGTGCGACATTATCGGAAATGACGGTTCCTGATTGACTCTCTGGAAATCCTTGGTGATGTCGCCATGGGAGGAGCAATGCACGAAATCGAGCGCCATCGCATCATTCTGAGCGAAGTGGCCGAGAAGCCGGTGGTGACGGTTTCCGAGCTGGTCGAACTGACCGGCGCATCGGAGGCGACGATCCGGCGCGACATCGGCGCGATGCACGTCGCCGGACAGCCTCCGCCGCGTGCGCGGCGGCGCCGAGGCGCTCCACCCGCCGCAGGTGGTCGGGCATTGCCGGGCGCCCGTTCTCGGTCAACGAGGGCGTCAACGTCGACAAGAAGCGCGCCATCGCCCGCGCCGCGGTGGCGCTGTGCGAGGACGGCGATTCGATCATCATCAACGGCGGCACGACCACCTTCCAGATGGTCCACCACCTCGCCCGCCGGCGGATGCAGATCCTGACCAACTCGTTCCCGATCGCCGAGCACCTGCTGCGCAACTCGCGGAACACGATCACGGTGCCGGGCGGCGCCATCTACCGCGAGCAGAACATCATCCTGTCGCCGTTCGACAACGACGTGACGCGCAACTTCTATGCGCGCCGCATGTTCATGAGCGCGCGCGGCATCGGCGCGCTCGGCGTCATGGAAGGCGACCCGCTGCTCATCCAGGCCGAGCAGAAGCTCCTCAGCCAGGCCGAGGAACTGGTCCTGCTGGCCGATTCGTCGAAGTTCGCCAACCGCTCGAGCCTGATCCTGTGTCCGCTCGAGCGGGTGCACACGCTCATCACCGACGACGGCGTCTCGACGCGGGACGCCAAGATCGTCGAACAGGCCGGAATCCGTCTCATCGTCGCGGCTCGGGAGGAGAGCGACGGCGGGACGTCATCGTCGGCGGCATGAGGCGCGCCGATCGCACCTCAGGCAAATGCAAATGAACCAATGGGAGGACACGTGACAAATGAAACTTCTCAAGACGTTGGCGATCGGCACCGCGATGGCGCTTCCGTTCGCCGTGCAACCGGCCTCGGCCGACACCGTGAAGATCGCCCTGCTGGTCAAGAACCTCGGCAACGGCTTCTTCGATGCCGCCAACAAGGGCGCCCAGGAAGCCGCCAAGGAGCTGGGCAACGTCGAGGTGATCTACACCGGCCCCACCCAGGCGACCCCTGAAGGCCAGATCGACATCATCAACTCGCTGGTCGCCCAGGGCGTCAACGCCATCGCCGTCTCGGCCAACGACGCCGACGCGCTGGTGCCGGCACTGAAGAAGGCGATGGACCGCGGCATCGCGGTCATCTCGTTCGATTCCGGCGTGTCCAAGGCCGGCCGCCAGATGAACCTGCTGGCTTCCGGCACCAAGCTCATCGGCGACCAGTGCCTGAAGATGGCCAGCGACCTGCTCAACGGCCAGAAGGGCGACGTCGCCATCCTGTCGGCGACCTCGACCGCGACCAACCAGAACGCCTGGATCGACGTCATGAAGCAGGACGCCGGCATGTATGCGGACGTCAACCTGACCAAGGTCGTCTACGGCGACGACAAGCAGGACAAGAGCTACACCGAGGCCAAGGGCCTGATCGACAGCGATCCCAACCTGAAGGTGATCATCGCCCCGACCACGGTGGGCATTGCCGCCGCGGCCCAGTATGTCGAGGACAACAATCTGGTCGGCAAGGTGCTGGTCACCGGCCTCGGCCTGCCCTCGGAGATGATCAAGCACGTCAAGTCGGGCGCGGCGCCGCAGTTCGCCCTGTGGAACCCGATCGACCTCGGCTATGCCGCCACGACCATCGCCTACAACCTCGCCACCGGCAAGGAGAAGGCGGTCGCCGGCGGCGAGCTGTCGATGGGCCGGCTCGGCAAGGTCAAGCTCGACGACGACCTCTCCGGCGCCATGGCACCGCCCTTCGTGTTCGACGCCAAGAACATCGACGAGTTCGCGAAGGTCTATTGAGGCTCCTCCCTAGCCTGCGGGAGGCGACCGCCGCCTCCCGCCTCTTCCTTCCTTCGCCATGGGGCCGCCGGCCGCGACCGACGGCCCCATTTCGAGGAGCCGGCGACGCCGGTTATGCTGCGCCGCTTCGGAAGTTCTTGCGCATGACCGAGACCGCTCCAGCCCCCGTCCTCGAGACCATCGGAATCTCGAAATCCTTTCCCGGCGTGCGGGCGCTGGAAAGCGTGACCCTCAGGCTCTATCCGGGCGTGGTCACCGCACTCATCGGCGAGAACGGTGCCGGCAAGTCGACGCTGGTCAAGATCCTCACCGGCGTCTACGCCCCCGACGAAGGGCGCATCGCACTTTCCGGCGCCGATATCGTCATCCCCGACGCCGAGGCCGCCTTCCACAGCGGCATCACCGCGACGCACCAGGAGACGGTGCTGTTCGACGAGCTGACCGTCGCCGAGAACGTCTTCCTCGGCCACCCGATCACCGGCCGCTTCGGCCTGCTCGACTGGAAGGCAATGCGGGCGCGCACCCGCGCGATTCTCCAGGAGATCGAGGTCGACCTCGATCCCGACGTGCCGCTGCGCGAGCTGGCGATCGCCCGCAAGCACCTGGTCGCCATCGCCCGGGCGCTCTCGGTCGACGCCAAGATCGTCATCATGGACGAGCCGACCGCCTCGCTCTCCCACAAGGAGGTCGAGGAGCTCTACCAGATCATCGGCAAGCTCAAGCGCGAAGGCAAGGCGGTCCTCTTCATCAGCCACAAGTTCGAGGAGATCTTCCAGATCGCCGACCGCTACGCGGTGCTGCGCGACGGCCATTCGGTGGGCGAAGGGCTGGTCGCCGAGGCGACGCCGGCCAACCTCATCTCGCTGATGGTCGGGCGCACGGTCGACACCATCTTCCCCAAGCGCGAGAGCGCGATCGGCGAGACGCTGCTCACGGTCGCCGGCTATTGCCACCCGACCGAGTTCGCCGATATCGGCTTCGAGCTCCGCCGGGGCGAGATCCTCGGCTTCTACGGCCTGGTCGGGGCCGGGCGCAGCGAGGTGATGCAGGCGCTGTTCGGCATCACCAAGCCGTCCAAGGGGGCGCTCAGCATCGACGGCGAGATCGCCATCATCCGCTCGCCGGCGGATGCGATCGGGCGCGGCATCGTCTACGTGCCGGAGGAGCGCCAGCGCCAGGGAGTGGTACTGGCGCTGCCGGTCTTCGAGAACATCACGCTGCCCTCGCTGGCGCGGCTGACGCGCAAGGGCTTCCTCGATCTCGCCCGCGAGTTCGATCTGGCGCGCGAATACGCCACCAGCCTGGACCTGCGCGCCGCCAGCCTCAGCCAGGAGGTCGGCACGCTGTCCGGCGGCAACCAGCAGAAGGTGGTGATCGGCAAGTGGCTGGCGACCGAGCCGCGGGTCATCATCCTCGACGAGCCGACCAAGGGCATCGACGTCGGCTCCAAGGCCGCGGTCCACGCCTTCATGCGCCAGTTGACGGCGCAGGGCGTGGGCATCGTCATGGTGTCGTCGGAGCTGCCCGAAATCCTCGGCATGAGCGACCGCGTCGCGGTCATGCGCCAGGGGCGCATCGTCGCCCGCTTCGATGAGGCCGGGATCACCGCCGAGATGCTGGTGGCGGCGGCGACCGGCAACCTCCCGGCGGAGGCGGCCTGACATGCGCATCGGCCGCGACATCCTGCTTGCTGTCATCGTCATGGTGATGATCGCCGGCATCGGCTTGATCACGCCGAACTTCGTCAAGCCGTCGAGCCTGGCCGGCCTGTTCAACGACACCGCCATCCTGATCATGTGCGTGCTCGGCCAGATGACCGTCATCCTGACCAAGTGCATCGACCTGTCGGTCGGCGCCAACATCGCGCTCACCGGCGTGCTGGTGGCGCTGGTCAACGCCGCCCACCCGGAGATGCCGATCCCGCTGCTCATGCTGCTTGCCGCCGGCATCGGCCTGGAACTCGGCGCCTTCAACGGCGCCATGGTGTGGCTGGTCGGCATTCCGCCGATCGTCGTCACGCTCGGCACGCTGTCCATCTATCGCGGCCTCGCCTTCATCGCCTCCGGCGGCACCTCGATCGTCGGCCGGCAGATGAGCGCCGCCTTCATCGCCGCACCGCGCACCGAGGTCCTCGGCCTGCCGCTGATGTCCTGGTTCGCGATCGCCGTGGTGATCGTCTTCCTTTTCTTCATGCGGGTGACGCGCACCGGCCGCGCCTTCTATGCCGTCGGCGGCAATCCGGTCGCCGCCGTCTATGCCGGCATCAACGTCGGCATGACCCAGTTCATCGCCTTCTGCATCTCCGGCACCATCGCCGGCTTCTGCGGCTACCTGTGGGCGTCGCGCTTCACCATCGCCTATGTCGACATCGCCGGCGGCTTCGAGCTGCAGGTCATCGCCTCGTGCGTCATCGGCGGCATCTCGATCGCCGGCGGCGTCGGCACCGTACCCGGCGCCGTGCTCGGCGCGCTGTTCTTCGGCGTGGTCAGCGAGGCGCTGCCGGTGATCCACGTCTCACCGTTCTGGCAACTGGCGATCTCCGGCGCCGCCATCCTCGGCGCGGTCATCATCAATTCGGGCCGCGAGCGGCAGAGCGGACGGCTGATCCTCAAGGAGGCGGCGGCGGCATGAGCAGCGAGACCATCACCTCGCACGGCATTCCCGACCGGCCGGCCGGCGGCTATCGCTGGTGGACGCGGTGGGAGGTGATCCTGTTCGCCGTCGCCGCCGCGATCTTCGTCTTCAACGCGACCGCTTCGCCCTATTTCCTCAATCCCTACAATCTCTCCGACGCGACGTTCAATTTCACCGAAAAGGCGATCATCGCCTTCGCCATGGCGCTCCTGATCATCGCCGGCGAGATCGACCTGTCGGTCGCCTCGATCATCGCCCTGTCGTCGACCGCCATGGGCGCGGCCGCCACCGCCGGCGCCGGATCGCCGCTGCTCATGCTCATCGGCATCGCGGTGGGCATCCTCGCCGGCGCCTTCAACGGCTTCGTCGTCACCTTCTTCCGCATCCCCTCGATCGTGGTGACCATCGGCACGATGAGCCTCTTCCGCGGCATCGCCTACGTCATCCTCGGCGACCAAGTCTATCGCCATTATCCGGCGGATTTCGCCTATTTCGGCCAGGGCTACGTCTTCTGGGTGATCTCCTTCGAGTTCGTCCTGTTCCTGGTCTTTGCCGTCATCTTCGGCGTGGCGCTGCACTTCACGTCGTTCGGCCGGCGCGTCTACGCCGTCGGCAACAATCCGGTGGCGGCGCTGTTCTCGGGCGTGCGCGTCGGCCGCATCCGCCTCCTGCTGTTCGTGCTGACCGGCGCCATGAGCGGCGTCGCCTCGATCCTGCTCACCTCGCGCATCTCCTCGACACGGCCGACCATCGCCACCGGCTGGGAGTTGGAAATCATCACCATGGTGGTGCTCGGCGGGGTCAACATCCTCGGCGGCTCGGGCACCATCCCCGGCGTATTCATCGCCGCTTTCGTCATGGGGCTGGTCACCTTCGGCTTCGGCCTGCTCAACGTGCCGGGCATCGTGCAATCGATCTTCATCGGCTCGCTGCTCATCGGGGCGATCGCGCTGCCGATCGTCGCCGGCAAGATCGCCCGCCGCTGGAGGAACGCCTGATGCAGAAATACGCCTTCAAGATGAAGCTCAATCCGGGCATGGAGGCCGAGTACAAGCGCCGGCACGACACCATCTGGCCCGAGCTGGTCGCGCTGCTCAGGGAGGCCGGCGTTTCCGACTACTCGATCCATCTCGACCGCGAGACCAACACCCTGTTCGGCGTGCTGTGGCGCACCGACGACCACGGCATGGACGATCTCCCCGCCCATCCGGTCATGCAGCGCTGGTGGGCCCACATGGCCGACATCATGGAAACGAAGCCGGACAACGAGCCGATCTCCGTACCGCTTGCGACCGTCTTCCACATGGAATGACGGGCGATGGGCGTGCCCGGCATCGTTGTCATCGACATCGGCAAGTCCAGCGCCAAGCTGGCGCTGGTCGAGCCGGACACGGGCGCGGTCGAGGCGGTGCGCACCACCGCCAACACGGTGCTCACCGACGGCCCCTACCCGCACTTCGACGTCGACGCGCTGTGGGCGTGGATCGTCGAGGGGCTCACCCTGTTCGCGCGGGACGCCGAGATCGCAACCATCTCGGTCACCACCCACGGCGCCTGCTTCGTGCTCATCGCCGGCAAAGCGCTGGCGCTGCCGGTCCTCGACTACGAGCATGACGGGCCGGAGGACGTGCGGGCGGACTACGGCAAAGCGCGCGGCGATTTTCGCGAGACGCTGTCGCCGGATCTTCCCAACGGGCTCAATGCCGGCCGCCAGCTCTTCTGGCTGAGCCGCAAGTTCCCCGACCGCTTCGCCGAGACGGACGCCATCCTGCCCTACCCACAATACTGGGTGTGGCGGCTGACCGGCCGCAAGGCTTCCGAGGTGACCTCCCTCGGCTGCCACACCGACCTGTGGGCGCCGCGCGCCGGGACCTTCTCGCGCCTCGCGATCAACGAAGGCTGGGACCGGCTGTTCCCGCCGATCGTCAGGGCGTGGGACACGGTCGGCACGCTTGCGCCCGAGATTGCCGAGCGGACCGGTATCGCCCCGACCGCGCGCGTCGTCGCCGGCATCCACGACAGCAATGCCAGCCTGCTGCCTCATGTGCTCAGCCGGCGGGCGCCATTCGCGGTGCTCTCCACCGGCACGTGGACCATCGTGCTGGCACCGGGCGGCAGCATCGAGCGCCTCGACCCGGCGCGCGACTGCCTGGCCAACGTCGATGGCTTCGGCCGCCCGGTGCCCTCCACCCGCTTCATGGCCGGACGAGAATTCGCCATCCTCAGCGGCGACAGCGCGGCCGAACCGGAGGACGGGGAGGTGTCGCACGTCGTCGCCGACAAGATCATGGCGTTGCCGACCTTCGCGCCCGGCACCGGCCCGTTCGGCAAGGCGGACGGACGCTGGACGGTCGATGCGTCCGGGCTTTCCGCCGGCGAACGCGTCGCCGCCGCCAGTCTCTACGCGGTGATGGTCACCGAGGCCTGCCTGTCGCTGGCCGGCGCCGACGGTCCGGTGATCGTCGAGGGCCCGTTCGCCCGCAACCGGCTGTTCCTCGCCGCGCTGGCACAGCGGGTGCCGCGGCCGATCCTGGCCGAGGCCGATGCGACCGGCACCGTCGAAGGCGCGGCGCTGCTCGCCAAAGGCCCCGATGCCGCGTCGAAGCCCAGGCACGACGCGCCGGTCGCCCGGCTCGCCATCGAACTCACCTCCTACGCCGAAACCTGGCGGCGGCTGGCTTCACCGTGAGCGCCGCAGCTCAATCCTGATCGCCGGGCAGCGCCTCGTAGGAGAAGAAGCTGAAATCCGCCGGCTTGCCGCCGTCGTTGAGGTCGGAAGCGGCCATGCCGACGAAGGCGCCGGTGAAGCAACCGCCGCGCACGTCAAGGCTCGCCTCGTCGGAGAGAACCGAGGCATCGAAATCCGGCCCGATCGCCGTCCAGCCCTCGGCGCCGGCAAGCGCATAGGAGAAGCGCAGGCGGAAATCCTTCACCTCGACCGCCATGCGGACCTTGCCGGTCGGCGTGATCTTCACCGGCGCCACCGGATAGTGGAGCATGCCGAGAGGGTGGTCGGCGGGCGAGGCCATGATCAGCAGCTCGCGGCTGCCATCGCTGTCGGCGGTCAGCGCCAGATAGTAGAGCGCGTGGCGGCCGTAATAGGCGGTGAGCCCGGCGAACTGGCGCTCGTCCTCGGGGGCGAAATCGACCTCGGTCTCGGCGCGATAGGCGAAGCTCGTCTGGCGGCGGGCGACCAGCGCCTGCTCGAACCAGGCGCCGATGGGCTCGCGGCCGAAGAGGCGCAGGCAGCCGGGCTTGTCGGTGAGCGAAAAGATGCGCGCCGGCTCCGGCGTCCTCAGCCACTGGAAGTCGATGGGGAGAGCGGGAGAGGCGAAATCGTAGGTGACCTTCCGCGGCTGCGGCCGCGGCGTGCCGGGGACCTCGGTTTCGACCGAAGGCAGCGGGCCGTTGATGACATAGACCCAGCCGTCGTCGCGCCATTCGCACTGCTGGATGGACGTCTCGCGCCCAAGGATCGAGCGGTGCTTCTGGGTCACCGGCCGGCCCATGAGATGGACGAGATAGGTGCGTCCGTCCGCCGTGTCGACGAGGTCGCCATGGCCGGCGCGCTGGATCGGATGGCGCGGATGGTCCTTGGCGGTGAGGATGTGCTTGTCAGGATGCAGCTCGTAGGGACCGGCGATATCGCGCGAGCGGGCGAAGGTGACGGCGTGGTCGAAACCGGTGCCGCCTTCCGCGGTCAGCAGGTAATACCAGCCGCCGCGCTTGTAGAGGTGCGGGCCTTCGGTCAGCTTCAGCTCGGTGCCCTTGAAGACATTGCGCATCTTGCCGACGAGCTTCCTGGCGACCGGATCATATTGGCGCAGACCGATGCCGGAGAACAGGTTCGGGCGGGCGCGATGATCCCACAGCATCTGCACCAGCCATTTGCGCCCGTCGTCGTCGTGGAACAGCGAGGCAT
Organism: uncultured Alphaproteobacteria bacterium; assembly: GCA_963782045.1. Lineage (GTDB taxonomy): Bacteria > Pseudomonadota > Alphaproteobacteria > Rhizobiales > Kaistiaceae > CAVSRC01. The sequence continues at coordinate 20,397 of CAWAIR010000015.1, read as the reverse complement.
CGAAGCCCGACGAATTGAGGAAGACCGGATCGGACCACGGGCCCTCGATCACCGGCGCGGTGACGAGGTAGTTGTGGCCGTCCTTGAACGAGCCCTGGTGCCGCTTCATGTCGGTGTAGATGAGCCAGAACAGCCCGTCGGCATGGGTCAGACACGGCGCCCAGATGCCCGACGAATCCGGCTCGCCGCGCATGTCGAGCTGGCTCCTGCGGCTGAGCGGCCGGGTGACCAGCGTCCAGTTGGCGAGATCGGTCGAATGATGGATCTGGACGCCCGGATACCACTCGAAGGTCGAGGTCGCGATGTAGTAGTCGTCGCCGACACGGCAGATCGAGGGATCGGGGTTGAAGCCCGGCAGGATGGGATTGGTGATCGTGCCCATTTGAAAATGTCCGTTGGTGCTATGCGGCGGAGGCGCCGTCGAAAAAGGGCAGGCGCAGCCCGTCCGGCCCGAAATAATGCGCCTCGGCGGGCTTGATTCCCAGTGTGGCTTCTTCGCCGACCTTGTGGCGCGCGTGTCGCGATGCCCGGTGATCCAGCCGTCGTAGGCGGCCATCGCCTGGTACATGCGGGCGAGGAAATCCCGGCTTTCCAGCCAGCAGCCGAAATAGATGCCGCCTTCGTTGAGGATCGCGCCGCGATCGCCGGTCGGCCTGATGCAGGAGAAGAGCTCGCGCACCGCCCGCCAGTACTGACGCTCCATGCCGGGATCGCGGGCGACGAAGGCGGTGCCCGAGGCCCGCCATTCGGCGAGGCAGGCGTCCCCGGTCGCGCCGGCGGGAGCGGCAATCGCGGCCGCGGGGATCGAGGGCGCGCAGGCGGGCGATGAGGTCGGCGGTCAAGACCACGGCCCCTCCATCAACGCGCGCGTCTCGGCGACGGCGACCTCCCAGATCGCCAGCATGTCCGCGTCCGCACGCTCGTAACGGCCGCCGAAATTGCCGTCGCCGAGATAGCGTTTGACGCCCGCCGGGTCCATCACCCGCATGCGCGCGAAATCAACCATCGGCTTCTGTTGGTCCGGCTGGACGACGCCCGCGAGCCGCGTCCACGGGAAGTTTTCCATCCACGATGCATGGGATGCGACGGGATCGATCGACTGCACCTTGGCCAGGGTCTCCGGCGCGTTCCACCAGTTGTGGAACTTGACGGCGACGCCGGGATTGTCCGCCATCCATTCCGCCGCCAGGTTGCCGGCCGGCAGATTGCCGCCATGGCCGTTGACGATCACGACCCTCCTGAAGCCCTGCTCCCCGAGGCGATCGAGGATGTCGCCGACGAGCGCGAGATGGGTTTCGAGACGCAGGCTGATGGTGCCGGGATAGGCCCGGAAGGACGGCGTGACGCCATAGGCGACGACGGGAAACACCGGGATGCCCAACGGCTCCGCCGCCTCCACGGCCACACGTTCCGAAAGGATCGAGTTCGACCGCAAGCGACAGATGCGCGTGCTGTTCGGTGCTGCCCAATGGAAGGACCGCGCGATCGTCCTTCTTGAGATAGGCCTCGACCTGCTGCCAGTTCATCTCCGCGATTCTCATGCCATCACCTTCCTTCGCACCGATGCCGTGGCGCATGCCCGAGCGAGCGGCTTGCGGGCGCGCCCGGCGTTCCTCTGCCAGTGCCGAACGAAAAGGGCACTTCCCCGCAGCGCCGTCGCAGAACGCGGGAGATTAGCGGCAATAAGGCGTTGGATTTCAATGGCCGGGTTTGCGCGTGGTGCGCAGGGGCGGGCTGGCCGAAGGAGGCGATTTCAAGGGCTTAAGGCAAGGCGCCGCGCACCGGCGCCATTTGCGCACGGAGACGCCGCATTTTATCCGGCACGATCGCCCAACCGGCGATCAGTTCAGGTGTAGATGCCGCCGTCGATGCTGATCGTCTGGGCGGTCACATAGGACGATTCGTCCGACGCCAGATAAACGAACAGGGGCGCGATCTCTTCCGGCGTGGCCTGGCGGCCGAGCGGAACGATCTGCCGCACGGTTTCCTCCTGCCGCGCCCGCCCGCCCATGGCGTCGATGGCCGGCTGGTTGAAAGGCGTGTCGATCCAGCCAGGGCAGATCGCGTTCACGCGGATGTTGTCCTCGGCCAATTCCATGGCCAGCGCGATGCTGAAGCCGATGGAGGCGCCCTTGGACGCCGAATAGGCGGTCATGCCTGGTCCGCCGCGCCGGCCGGCGATGGACGACATGTTGATGATCGACCCCTTGCCGGACTTCCTCAGATGCGGCACCGCATACTTGGCCCCGAAGAAATGGCCGCGCGCATTAACGGCGAACAGCGTATCCCACTTGTCGGCGTCGAACTCGGTGACCGGGCCGGAAAACTGCATGCCGGCGTTCTGAACAAGGACATCGAGGCCGCCCAGCCATTCCACCGCACTGGCGATGAAGTCGCGCACGCTTTGCTCGCTCCTCACGTCGACGAAGCGGGCAGCGACGGCACCGCCTGATTCCTGCTCGACGCGACGGTCGGCCTCTTCTTCCGGGCTGCCGATCACAACCCGCGCGCCTTCCGCGACAAAACTGCGCACAGCCTCGCGGCCGATATTCGCGCTCGCGCCTGTCACGACGATGCGCTTTCCTGCCAACCGTCCACTCATTTCAGTCCTCCCGATCCTTTCGTTTTTGCCCCACGCCCCGATCTGTCGGATGCGACGTGGGGAAATCCTGAAACCGCTGGCTTGGCGGCAGCCCCGTTGCCGGCCGCGCTTGGCGCTGCCCGAACGACGACAAGGCCGAGATCATGCTGATGGATCGCCCGTGCTCGCGGCCTCTGCGCTGCCGTCCTGATGACTTGCCGCTCCATGGTCCGCCACCTGCCTGACGGGTCGTGCATCATCGCGCTCTCCACCGCCCTGCTCGAACCGTCGTCCCCGCGCTTTCAGGGCGGGTTTGCACGCGCATCGGGCGGGCCGGGAACGCACTCCGCAAGGCCCCGGCGGCGGCTTCGGCCGACCGGTCGATCCCCGTGATCGGCCCCGCAGGAGCGGTTGACACGCACAGGGTCGAGTGGTAGCAATTGTTTGTCAAGCGAATTAATGTTCGTTCTTGACCGAAAAGAGGCCTGCGGAGGAAAGGCCCGCCGCGAACAATTCCGCTAGCTTCATTTAAATGTAGAACGCGCGCTCTGTTGGCGCGCCGCGGAATGGTTTTGTCTTTGTTGTTAGTCTTACACTAATTCTGTTCTGTATGTGCCATCTATACTTTGTACAATTGGCCGGTGTTTTCACATTTTCTGGTTCTTTAATGATTTCAAGATTGGAACGCGATTAATTTTCGGACGCTTGATCGCTGAATTGCTTTTGAACCGCTTCCGGCGATTCGGAGCGCACGGAAGGGGAAACCGACCCGCCCCCGTTGAGCAGGGTCGAACTGGACACTGATCTCGCCGGCGATTGGCGAGGGGAGGATGTGACGCGATGGCTGATGATTCGGCGCCCGCATCGAACCAACGGGGCAAGACCGACCAACCGATCACGCTGGGCGAGCGCCGTCTCGATCTGGCCGCCCGGGCGGCCTGGCTCTATCACGCCAAGGGCCAGCGCCAGGACGAGATCGCCTACGCCCTCAATGTCTCGCGGCCGATCGTTCAGCGCCTGATCGCGCTCGCCGCGTCGGAGAATCTCATTCGCTTCCAGCTCGTCTACCCGCTGGCATCGTGCGTCATGCTTACCGACCGCGTGAAGGAGCGCTTCGGTCTCGACTATTGCGAGATCGTGCCGAGCGTCGCCAGCCACGCCGACAACGTCATTTCGGTGGCCTCCGCCGCCGGCTTCTATCTGGAGAACCTGTTTCTGCAGACGGCACCGGTAACCGTGGGCATCGGCGGCCGCCGCGTGATCTCGGATGCGGCGTTGCGTGTGGTGCCGATGAACCGCCCCATGCACCGGCTGTTTTCGCTGATGGGCAACATGACGCGCGAAGGCCGGGTGGGCCACTACGACGTCATCCTTGGTCTGGCAGAGCGTATCGGCGCCCAGTGCTATCCGTTGCCGATGCCGGTCGTGGCGAACTCGATCGAGGAAAAGAACCTGCTGCAGGGGCAGATTTCGTTTCGTGGCTCCGCCGCGCTCGCCGAAGAGGCGACATTGATGATGATGGGCATCTGCTTCGTAAACGAGAAGGCGCCGCTGCACACCGACGGCTTCATCACCAAGGAAGAGCTCGACGAGGTCATAGCGGCCGGGGCGATCGGCGAAACGCTCGGCCATTGCTTCGACGCCGAGGGAAACATTCTCGACGTCGGCTATTGCAACCGACTGACATCGTTCCGGCTTCCGTTCCCGCCTTCCCGGCGGAGCGTGATCGTGCAGTGCGGCCGCGAACGCGTCGCCGCTATTCGCGCGGCCCTCGTCGGGCGGCTCGTCAATGGATTGATCACCGACCAGGAGACGGCGGAGGGGCTGCTCGAAGACCCTCAGCCACGCGCGCCGCAGAAGAAGCGATCGGCCGCAAAAGGCAACGGTTCCGCGAGGGCCTCAGGGCGTTCTCGGGAAGGGTAGCAGATCGATGGACGGACACCGCCGGCGTGTCCGGCACGACGGGTTTTGCAAGTTCGCATCGCGACCCGACGTCGAACCCCGGACGGCAGACATACTGCGACATGACTGAGCGCCGGCAGGCGCCAGGGAGGAAGACCATGAAGAACCAAGGCGGAACCGCCAAGAAACTATGGGCTCTGGAGGGCGGAACCATCTCAGAGCAGAGAGGGACCCTGGTTCTCGGGGAGAGCGGCCCGGTCGAGCTCCCCGCCCCCAGCTTCCTGGTCGAGCATGGGCGCGGACTCGTGCTCATCGACACCGGCATCGCGCCGTCAGCGGTCGCGGATCCGCACATCCCCTATGGCGCCTTTGCCGACGGCGTCGGCATCTCGCTCAAGGCCGAGCAGTGCGTCGACAAGCAGATCGAGGCGCTCGGCTTCAAGCTCGCCGACATCACCCACGTGATCATGACGCATCTGCACTGGGACCACACCGGCGGCATGTACATGTTCCCGCAGGCCAAGTTCTACGTCATGGGCGGCGAGCTGCAATATGCCTACTGGCCGCTTCCCGGCGGCCCTCTCTTCCGACGCGAAGATATCGAGCCGACGCGCGGCTTCGACTGGAACGAGATCGATGACGAGGAATTCGACCTGTTCGGCGACGGCAGCATCGTCATGGTGCACATGCCCGGTCACACGCCGGGAAATGCGTCGGTGGTCGTTCGCCTCGCGGGCCGCACGATCGTCCTGGCCGGCGATACGGCTCATCTCTATTCGGGGCTGACCGGCAGCCTGCCAATGCCTTCCGACTACAACACGCTGGATTCCGTGAAGTCGATGCGCCGCCTCCGCCTGCTGGTGAGCAGCCTGGAGGCGATGCTGTGGCTTTCGCACGACCCGACGGACTGGCTCAAGAACAAGCACGCGCCGGACTTCTACGAATGACGCAGGTCATCTTGGCCGCAAGGGTGCCGAACGGCTCATTGGGCACCGATTGGAGCGCAGCCCCGCACGGCTGAAGACTTTCGACTGGAGTGACGCAGATGATTGAGGAGCGCGGCCTCGCGGCCGGGCACAGGGAGATTCTGACTTCGCGGGTCCTGAACGTGCAGGACGTCTCGAAGGCTTACGGCGCGACGATCGCCGTCAAGCGCGTGTCGTTCGATATCGAGCACGGCGAGATCCATGCGTTGGTCGGCGAAAACGGCGCCGGCAAGAGCACCGTCGTGAAGATGCTGAGCGGCATCGTGGCTCCGGACGAGGGAACGCTCGAGCTGGACGATGCTGCCTTCGCCCCCGGTAGTCCGATGGCCGCGCGCGAGGCCGGAGTCTCCGCCGCGTTTCAGGAACTGAGTCTGCTGCCCAACCTCACCGTGGCGGAGAACCTGATGCTGCCGACCCAACTCAAGGGAGCCGGCGGCCTCGTTTCTCGCAACAGGAACTGGGACAGCGCCGCTGCCATTCTCGCCGAATACGGGCTGCAACACATTCACCCTGGCGTGGTCGTGGGAACGCTGTCGCTCGCCGAAAAGCAGCGCATCGAACTCGTCCGCGCCATCAGCCGCAAGCCGAAGCTGCTCGTGCTCGACGAGCCCACTGCCGCCCTCGCCGATCCGACCTGGCTGTTCGACATCCTCGATCGGGTGACCGACGCCGGCACCGGCGTCCTCTATATTTCGCATCGCCTGTACGAAGTGCGGAAGCTGTGCCGGCGGTGCACGGTTTTGCGCAATGGCGAAAGCATCGAAACGGTGTCGCTCGCCGGCGTCGACAACGAGCGCATCTTCGAGCTGATGGTCGGCGCCGTCGCCCACCCGCGCAAGGTCGCCGCGGATAGCAGCAGCCACAGCGACCAACCTGTGGCCCTTGCCGCCCACATGCTGGCCGGTGGCAAGGTGAAGGAGATCAGCCTCGAGATCCATCGTGGTGAAATCGTCGGGGTTGCCGCGCTGGAAGGCCAGGGTCAGCGCGACCTGTTCCGGATGCTTGCCGGCCTCACACGCATTCGCAGCGGGGAAATTCGCATCGACGGCAAGCAGGTCGCCATTCGCACTCCCGCCGATGCGGCGGAGGCGAGCATCGGCTTCGTGCCGGAGGAGCGCAAGACCGAGGGAATCTTCCTTGGACTTCCGACCGCGGACAACCTCACCCTCTCGCTTCTGGCCGGACTGCAGCGCTTCGGCATCATCGATCGTGGGCAGGAAAGCGCGGCCGTCGGCAGAGGCGCGCAGCGCGTCGACCTGCCACCGCGCTATTTGAAGCTGCGCATCGGCGCCTTGTCGGGCGGCAATCAGCAGAAGGCCCTCATTGGCCGAGTGTTGCTGTCGGGGGCACGCAACCTGGTGCTGTTCGATCCGACGCGCGGCGTCGACGTGGGCACCAAGGCACTCGTCTATAGCGTCATCCGTGACTTCGTCGGCGACGGCGGAGCGGTCCTGCTCTATTCGACCGAGCTTTCCGAACTGGTCGATCTGGTTGACAGATGTCTGGTCGTCTACGACGGGCGGATCGTCGGAGAAGTGCCTCGCGAGCAGTTGTCGGAACCGCACCTCGTTGCGCTTGCGACCGGACAGGGGGCAGTCTCATGACCACCCGCACGACGCCGACAATTAGACCAGACCCGTGGTACCTGCGCCTGCCCGGCGAAGGCGCGTTCGTCATCGTGATCATACTGGCGGTTCTGTTCGTCATCTTCGCCTCGACCCAATCCGACGCCCTCAGCCTGTTCGTCATCGAGCAGGTCCTCAACAACAGCCTTCCCCTCGCCTTGGCGGCGGCCGGCGGCACGCTGGTGGTGCTGACGGGCGGATTCGACCTTTCGGTTGCCGGCGTGGTGTCGCTGACCAACGTGCTGGTTGCGGTCTACGCCGGCAATGGGCCGATCGGTGCGCTCGAGGGGCTTGCGATCGCGATGGCGTGCGGGGCGCTGGTGGGCGCCATCAACGGCGTTCTGGTTTCCTATTTCAATCTGCAATCGATCGCCCTGACGCTGTCGACCATGATCGCCTGCACTGGCGTGGCGCTGCTGGTGCTCGACGCTCCTGGCGGCAACGTCTCGACCTTCATCAGCGACACGCTGATCGGGGACATCTGGGGCACCGTGCCGATCGCCCTGCTGATCGCGCTGGTTGTCTATGCGATCTGGTTCGTTCTGCGCCGGACCAACTGGGGCATCGGCCTCTATGCCGTCGGCGCCGACGAGACCGCGGCGATGCTCGCCGGGGTTCCCGTGCGGCGGGTCAAGGTGATTGCCTTCGTTCTCGCCGGCGTTTGCTACGGCCTTGCCGGCTTCATGCTGACGGCCCTGACGGCGACGGGAACCCCGAACATCGGCGAGCCGTATCTGCTGCTGGCGTTCGCCGCCATCGCGTTGGGAGGCACTTCGTTTTCCGGCGGGCGCGGCGGTGTCGCCGGCTCGATGCTCGGCGCGCTGACCCTGACGCTGTTGCAGAAGGTGCTGTTCTCCACCGGCGTTTCCTCTTTCTACACCGGCATTTTCCAGGGGGTCATCATGATTGCGGCTGTCCTGGTCGCGGTTCTGTCGGCCCGCTTTTCGTCGGAACGTGAGGTTCGCTCATGAGCGACAATCCGACATCGGCCGGGGCCGCAAGGGCGGCCGACACCCGCGGGGCCGCAGAACGCCGTGGCCTGGGATGGCTCAACCGCGAGGTCAAGACCGCCCTCATCCTCTTCCTGGTCTCGGCTCTGCTGATCGCGGCCTCACGGGTGCTCGGCCCCGGTTTCGGCAGCCTCCAGCAGATCCGGGCCATCCTGATCATATCGAGCTTCCTGATGGTGGTCGCATTCGGCCAGCAGATGGTCGTGCTGATCGGCGGCCTCGACCTCAGCGTCGCCTCCATGGTGACGCTCGGCGGCGTGCTGGCCTTCAACTGGGTCGGCAGCTCCCTCTTCGGCGTGGTGTGGGGCGTGCCGGCGATCCTGCTGGTTGCTGCCGCGATCGGTGCGTGCAGCGGCATCGGCGTCAGCATCCTCAGGATACCGCCGTTCATCATGACCCTGGCCATGGGCGTCATTCTCTATGGCGTTACCCTCGGTTTCACCCAAGGCGTGCCAGCCGGGGCGGCGTCTCCCTATCTGGGTGCGCTGTTTGCCCCGACGGGCTTCGGTGCACCGATCCTCTATCTGATGGTTGTCGCCACCCTGGCCGGATGGTTCCTGCAGGTGCGGACGACCTTCGGCCGCAAGCTCTATGCGCTGGGCACAAACCCGACAGCCGCTTACGTGGCTGCCCTGCCCGTCCGTCGGCTGGTGATCACGACCTATGCCATCAGCGGCGCCAGCGCGGCGCTCGCCGGCGTCCTGCTCGACGGCTATTCGAGGGGCGTAACGCTGATGATGGGCCAGGCCTATCTGTTGCCGTCAGTGGCGGCAGTGGTCATCGGCGGCACCGCCATTGTCGGCGGGCGCGGCATCTATCTGGGGGCGGTTGCCGGCGCGATCCTGCTGACGACCCTGTCCACCATCGTTTCGTCGCTCGGCATCGCCGAAGGCTGGCGAACGATCATCTACGGAGCGGTCATCTTCGTCGCGCTGCTGATGCTGCGCGACGATCTTGACGTGCTTCTCGCCTCATGGGGTCTCCGCGCGAAGCAGAGACAACAGAAGAAAGCCCGGCCTGTGCCGGGATAACCGCCTGACGCTCAGGCGACAAAGAGAAGAAGGGAGTGGAAGATATGCTCAGTGCAAGAACCAGAAAGTTCCTGGTCGGCGCGACCCTGGCGGCATGCGCAGCGCTCATGCTGCAGACGCCGGCCAGCGCTGAGGCCAAGAAGAAGTTCCTCGTCTATCTCAGCATGAGCTACAGCGGGAACGGCTATCAGACGGAGACGTCCAACCTGATCAAGGCAATGGCCGCAACGCCGCCCTATGATCAGATGGTCGAGCTCAAGACCGTCATTTCCGGCATCGACGTGCAGGCGCAGGCTTCGGCCTACGAGAGCATGGTCTCTGCCGGTGCCGATGCGATCATCACCTTCCCGATTTCGGCCACCGGCCTCAATCGGGCGATCCGTCATGCCTGCGACAAGGGCGTGCTGGTCTACACCTACAGCGCGACGGTCACGGAGCCGTGCGCACACACGGTCAGCTTCATCACCTCCGGGTTCACCGTGAACACGGCGCAGTGGCTGGTCAACAAGCTCGGCGGCAAGGGCAACATCTTCTTCGACCGCGGCGTCGCCGGCAATTCGGTCGACAAGATGGACTATGACGGCGCCATGAGCGTCTTCAACAAGTATCCCGGCATCAAGGTCATTGCCGAGTACTACGGCATGTGGAGCAGCCAGGCGACCCAGCAGGAAACTGCCAAGGCGCTTGCCGCTCATCCCGACGTCGACGCGATCTTCGGCGAGAACGGTGCCGACGGCATCGTCAAGGCGATGGTCGACGCCGGCATGCAGAAGTTCGTTCCGGTGACCGGCGAAAACACCAACGGCCTCCGCCTCGCCTTCGCCAACCCCGACTACAAGGCCAAGGGGCTGACCGGCATCTCGTCGGGCGACCCGATCTGGACCTCCGCCTATGCCTTCAAGCTGATGATGGAGGAACTGACCGGCAAGCGTAAGGTCACCGTGCATAACATCGAAGTGCCGCTGCCGTGGGTTCCGGCCGACCAGATCAAGGTCTGCAAGGGGAACACCATCGTCGACGGCTGCAACGCCTTCTCGCCTGACCTGGTGCCCGATTCCTTCAACACCGAGATCTTCAATCCGACGCTGACGCCCGAAATCTCGCTTGATTCGGCGCTGCACGGAACCGCGACGCCCGGTGCCACGATCCAGCCGTTGCCCGCAGATGTCGTCAAGGAAGCGGCCAACGTTCCCGACGTCAACTGCCAGAACTGCCAGGCCCCGGCCGATCTGTTCAAGCTGAGCATCGTTCAGCCCACCGTTCAGCCGTAGGTCTCATGCTCTCGACTCCCGGAGGGAGATATGACGCAGGCAACGGACGGGTCTTCCGCAACCGGCGCCATGCGTCATGTTCCCCCCGGGGGTTCGTTGGAAAATTCAAGTGCGGAACGCGACCGCGTCGCGTGACAACCCGGTGCGCGAACGGGTCTCCGCTCTCAAGGGTTCAGTATCATGATTGTGGTCTTCGGATCGGTGGCGGTTGACCTGGTGGCCAACGTGCCACGCATTCCACGACCGGGCGAGACGGTCCTCTGCGACGGCTACGTTGCCGTGCCAGGCTCGAAGGGGGCCAACCAGGCCGTCGCGGCGGCGCGTGCGGGTTCGCGCGTCGTTCATGTCGCCACCTGCGGCAATGACGCGTTCGCGTCCGTCGCGACCGGCATCCTGCGCAGCAGCGGCGTCGACCTCTCGCATCTCAAGACGATCGAAGGGCCGACCGGCATATGCCTGGTGGCGGTCGATCCCCAGGCTGAAAACACGGTCATCGCCGCATCGAGCGCCAATCTCGCAACGCGGCTCGAGCAGCTTGAGCGATGCGCGTTCGGTGCCGGCGACACGCTGACGCTGCAACGCGAGATCCCGGACAGGGAAACCTTCGGTGCGGTAGCGCTCGCCAAATCGCGCGGGGCGCGCGTCGTGCTCAATTCGGCGCCGGCCGGGCCGGTGCCCGAGGACATGCTTGCCGATCTCGACGTGCTGATCGTCAACGAACACGAGGCGATGATCGCGGCCGAAGGGGCCGGGCTCGCACCGGCCGACCCCGAGGACGCGGTGCGCCGGATCAGTGAGCGATGCGGATGCGCGGCGATCGTGACGCTGGGGGCCGCCGGCGCGATCGCCTGGCACGGCGGCGAACGCCATCAGGTCGCCGCTCCCAGGATCGTTCCGGTCGACACCACCGGGGCCGGCGACACGTTCGTCGGGGCATTCGTGGCCGCCCTCGACCAGGCGATGAGCTTCGCGTCGGCCGTTCAGCGCGGCGTCGCAGCCGGGTCGCTGAGTTGCACGAGGCACGGCGCCCAGACGAGCATTCCGTCGAAAGCGGAGATCGACACCTTGGTGGGGGAGATGAATCAGGTCGCCTAGTTCCGGCGCCGAGGCGCGGCACGGCGGTGCCGCAGAGCTGTTCGGTTGCGCTGCGTGTGCCCGGTCTGGCGAAGTTTGGAAATCCTGGGACGCGAACGCAACACCCACGCGTCCCGCCTTGCAACGCATTGATGGCTGAGATGACAAAAGTTTGCTTATACCCCGCGCTGTTCGGCGAAAAGGAGCGGCCTTTTCTGACCGCCGAGGGCGTGAAGGTGTCGCTGTTCCGATACGATACCGGCGTGGCGGCCGTCCGCGTGGCCAATGCCCGCGGCCATGCGATCATGCTGCCCTATCTCGGCCAGATGCTGTGGGACGCGAGCTTCGACGGCGTGCGGCTCGGCATGGGCAACAAATATCCGGCGCCGCGTCCGGCAACTGTGATTTCCGAAACCTATGGATGCCTGGCCTTTCACAGCGGCCTGTTGCGCAACGGTGCGCCCTCACCGGACGATACGCACCAACTGCATGGCGAATTCCCCTGCGCCGTCCTTGAATCGGCAAACCTCGAACTCGGCTCGGACGCCAAAGGCGCCTATGTCCGCCTGACCGGCAAACGCGAGCATATCGACGGATTCACCTCGCACTATGTCGCCTACCCCTCGGTGACGATGCGGCCGGAGAGCACGCAACTCGAAATCGGCATGTTGGTCGAGAACCGCAGCGATGAGCCGATGGACCTGATGTACAACTGCCACATCAACTTCGACTTCGTCGACGGCGGCCGCATTCTGCAGGCGGCAGCCTATACGCCCGAAAACGTCACGGTGAGAACGGCGGTTCCGGGGCACATCGAGAAGTCCGAGGGCTATATCAGGCTGATCGACAGGCTGGCCGACGATCCGGGCCTCATGGAGCATCTCGACCCGTCGGTCAGCTTCAATCCCGAGCAGGTCTTCTATCTGTCGAACCTCGGTTGCGACGAAACCGGGCAGACGCATGTGATGATGCGCCGGCCCGAGGGCGACGGGTTTTCGGTTTCGTTTTCACCAAAGGAATTTCCCCATCCGGTGCGCTGGCTGCTGCGCAACAAGAACGTACAGGCGGCCGGCATCGCGCTGCCCTCAACATGCCGTCCCGAAGGATACCTGGCCGAACGGAACGCCAGGCGCGTCAGCCAGATTGCGGCCGGCGCAAGCGCGCGTTTCGACCTCAGCCTTGGCTATGTCGACCGGCCGGCATCGGACCGGCTCGAATCCATCATACGCGGATTGACCGCGCGGTGACGCACGCCGCCGGCGGCCCCGCGCACGGCGATCCTTCCTGCCAGCCGCGTGATCCGCACGGAAATCAACGGAAAAAACGACAATCCCAGGAGATCGGAAATGGCTGCGACGACGACCACCAACGCGATCCTCGACCCGCGAGGGACATGGACGCGGCCGGACCTCAAGCTTGCCCCCCGCGTCGACATGGAGACCCTGCGCAAGGGGCCGGTCGTATTCTACGACAACACCAAGCTCAGCTTCTGCAACTACATGGAGGTGTTCCGGCGCGTTAAGGCGAATTTCGCCAAGCAGAACATCACCAACATCGTCGACTTCCGGGAGACGGTGCGCGGCAAGTCGACCCAGGACCTGAAGGACTATGCCGCCAAGCAGCTCGCCTCGGCGAAGCCGGTGGCGGCGGTAGTCGCGCTCGGCGACATGGGCACCAGCCCGGCGACGACGATCGTCACCATGGCGCTGGAGGAACTGGGCATCCCCGCCGTCTACATCACCGCACCTCCGGGCGCCGATCTGGTCAGGAGCGTGGCGTTCTATCGGGCCGGACAGCTATGCCTGTGCCCGATCGATATCTATCAGGGCAGCTCGGTCGAGGAGATCGACCAGAAGATCGACGCCGCCATGCCGGTGATCTTCGATTCCCTGACCCTCAAGGGCGAAGCGATCGGCAAGCGCGCGGCGCTTGATTTCGGCCTCGACAACGATCCCCCGTCGGACGATGGCCTGCTGCGCAAGGCCGAGGAAATCGTCATTGCCGCCGAGGCGCGTTCGGAGCCCGCGGCCGGCATCGAAGAGATCACCGACCTGTTCAACGAACTTCACCTCGGAGACGGCCTGCCGATCATCCCGCCGACGCCCACCCGTCTCAAGCGGATGATGAGCTACTGCCCGTTCGACGAGAGCGAGATCCTGGCCAGGGAAATCGGCCCGAGCGGCCGCGACATCAAGGTGCGCGACGTCGCCATGGCCGCGGTGATGGCCGGGTGCAAGCCCACCGCCATGCCGATCCTGGTGGCTTCGTTCAGGGCCATGGCCGACAAGCGCTACAACTTCCTGCAGTCGGTCAGCACCTCGCATCCGGGCGGCAACATGGTGATCGTCAGCGGGCCCCTGGCGCAGGAGATCGGCATCTATGGCGGCGCCGGCTGCATCGGCCCCGGCTTTCCGGCCAACATGACGATCGGGCGGGCCGTCAACCTGGTCCTGGTGAACGCCTGTCGGGTGGTCCCGGGATTCTCCGATCTCGCCTGCACCTCCTCGCAGGCCGAGCTGACCTTTTGCTTCGGGGAAGATCCCGCCATCACCAAGTGGAAGACGATCAACGCGGAACGCCACGACGAGCTGACCACCACGGTCTACGTGCTCAAGGCCGAGCCGCCCCACGACATCATCGACTTCCTCAGCCTGACCGCCGGCGATCTGCTCGACACCATCGTCGACTGCTGCACGACGCTCGGTACCAACAATGCCTATATGCCTGGCCCCCTGGTGCTGGTGCTCACCGAGGACCATTACTGGCTGCTGGAGCGCGAAGGCTGGACCAAGGACGCCATCCGCGAGCACATCCACCAATATGCCTTCAACCAGACCCCGCTGGTCCGTGACAGGGGTCTGGTCCCGGTGCGTCCGGCGAGTTTCGCCAAGCGGCACCCGATGCCGGTGACACGAACGCCGGCCGACGTCGATATCGTTGTGGTTGGCGGCCGCGGCGGCCACTCGGCGGTCATTCTGCCCTGGGCGCTGCACAGCGAAGCCATCGTCGAGCGGGTCCTGCTTCCCAACGGCAAGGTTCCCAAGTCGATCGAAGACTTCAAGGTCGCCTGAGCGCCGTGACGACACGATCCCGGGGAAACGCCCCGGCCCCGGGATCGCTCCGCCGGGGCACCGGCGATCGCCGCACCGACAGAAATCCGTTACGCGGATAGGCCGCTTACGTGCCAGGTCCGCGGCCAGCCCCGTTCGAACCCACGAAAATTCATGCCATTTCAAACGCCTGCGGCGATGACAGCCTAGGCGATCCGGCGCAACGGCAAGCGGGAAAAGGTGGGTGGTGCCAGGGGCGGAATGCGCCAATCCAATAACATCAATCACTTACTGAAAAGTGGACAGGTGAGCTTTCCCATAACTCACCTTGTCTTTTGGTCTCGCCTGTCCCACCCCCCCCGCCGCTAGATGTCCTCGCGCGACACCCCGCCCGCGCCCTGCATGATGCCGGGAATGCGGTAGTTCTTGCGCGGGAATTCCTCCCAGTACTGACGTAGCCCTTTGGCCGGATAGTCCCGATAGGGCGACCCACGCATCCGCTCGACGTCGATGTCGATGCCTAGCCCGGGTTCCTGTGGCAGTTCCGCCCAACCTGCCTCGACCTTGATCGACGAAAGGGCGATGTCGTCACAAGCACTCAGCCGGTTGATGAAGCACTCCGCGATGGTGAAGTTGGGAATCACGGCGCACACGTGCACGGTCGCGGCAAGGCCCGCCAGTGTGCTGTTGTTGTTGTGCGGAGAGATGGCCACCGCATGGGGTTGCGCCATTGTGGCGATATCCATCAGCGCGGTGATGCCGCCGATCGCGCAAATATCCGGGTTGAGAATGTCGGCAGCGCGCTTCTCAAAGACCTGCACATAGGATTCCTTGGAATAGATCGTCTCTCCGATGACCACCGGAATGGGCTGGCGCTGGCGCACTTCGGCAACGAGCTCGATATTGTCCGACAGGCACGGCTCCTCGAACCAGCCGATGTCGAATTCGGCCAGGCGGCGTCCCAGACGGATGGCATGCTGCGGAGCGAGGCGCCGGTGGACCTCGATGAGGATCTCCATCTCCGGCCCCAGCGCGTCGCGCATCCGGCGCACATAATCGACGGCAAAATCCTCGTCCTGACGGTGGATGAACGTTCTCCACGGCCCCGGCAAGGGATCGAACTTGAGCGCGGTATAGCCGAGTGCCTTGACCTTCAAGGCCCGCTCGATGTTCTGGTCCAGCGTTCCCGGCTCGTCAGCCCAGCCATTGGCATAGACGCGCACGCGTTCGCGCGAGGCACCACCGAGCAGCACGTGCAAGGGCAGGCCTGCCTTCTTGCCGACGATGTCCCACAGCGCCATCTCGACGGCACTCCACGCCGAAAAGAAGCCAAGCGACGAGCGGCGGATGACGAAGTCGTCGAAAAAGACCTGACCGGTATGGCGGATCTGATAGGGCGAGCGTCCGATCAGATGCGGCGCCATGGCACGCAGATATTCATCCACCGCCTTTTCCTTTTCGGCGGTGACATAGGCCTCGCCCCAACCATAGAGGCCAGAGTCAGTCTCGATGCGGCAGAAAAGCAGGTTTCGGGTGCTTCCGGGATTGAAGAGGAAGCTCTCGACACGCGCGATCTTCATGGACCCCTCCGGCAGAAGCGGCCCGATCGCGCCCGCGGCCGCATGGAAAAGCAACCAACCGTTGGGCCGGCGAAAGAGCGCGTCGCTCGCCGGCCCAGTGTTATGTTCAGGCGTCTACTGCTGCAAGGCCGCGTCGATCTGCTGAGCGGCGCTGTCCATGGCGGCCTGCGGCGTCGCTTGACCCAACATGATCGACTGGACCGAGGAATAGACGATCTGCGTCGTGCGGATCCAGGCCGGCGAGGCCGGCAGCGGACGCGCATATTTCAAAGCCTCCTTGAAAGGCTGAAGCAGCGGGTCCTGGAACCGAGGCATGCTCATCGCGCTTTGCGCGGCGGGGAATGTATCGGTGTAAAATCCCTGGTTCTCCGGCTTCATCAGGAAGGCAACGAACTTCAACGTTGCGTCATGATGCGCCGAATCCGCCGGCACGATGAAATCCCAGCCACTGAGAATGCCCGCCGTGTCCTTGCCCTTCGGATGCGGGAACATGGCAACGCCGATATCGATATCGGGCGCCTCTTTGCGGATGGCAGGGAGATCATACTGTCCCGAGAGGGACGCCGGGAAGCCGGCTCCTCTTCTTCGAGCAGCACGAGGCCGAGCCACGCGTGGCCGCGCATCTCGGCATCCGTACGGGCGAGCGCGTCATCGCAATCCGGCGCGTGCGCACGGTGAATGACCTGCCCTTCTGCGTCGAGACCACCGTGCTCGCGGCAGCGCGCGTGCCTGGCCTTGCGGCCGACGATTTCTTTGGCGAGCAGTCGCTCTATGCCCTTCTGGCACAGCGCTATGGCATCATCATGGGCGGCGGTCGGGGGACACTCAGCGTGTCGTCGGCGACCGCACAGGAAGCGCAGCTCCTCGGCCTCAGGCCGGATTCGCCGACCCTCATATTCCGCTCCGTCGCCAATGACGAGAACGATCAGCCGGTCGAATATCTGACCTCAGTCAACCACCCACAAAGGGTTGTCTTCGAAACGGCATGAGCAATGCCCGGCATGCTCGCGACCCTCTCTCGAAGCCTCGGCGCGGGGAGGTGAACCGCCCCGGGTTTTCCGGAGGCCGTTTTGTCTGAGTCACGCCGCCATAGCTTGTTCATCCGGCCTGGCGTAGTAGCGCTCCTCGGCTTCCGACGGTGGGATGTTGCCGATGGGCTCCAGCAGCCGGCGCGGTCGATGCCGTCGTCTCGACCGTTGCCAACGCTGGGCGCAGTCGGGATTTCAGGAAGATGCCGTGACCCTCTGGCGGCAGAGCGCCAGCATTTGCCCGGCCCTCGCAGCGATATCGGCATCGATGCCCGGCAATTCCGGGACGGCCATGTGTTCAAGCCCCGCGCTGATCCCCGCAAGCATGTCATCGATCGCAGCGTTCGCGCTCGCTGCCGCAACACCGGCGGTCGCCGCGAATTTGAGAAAGTCGGCGCGCTTCAAGTGGTCATCCTTGCCGGCCAGCTTGAGCGCCATGCGGTCGTGCGCAAGCCGTGGGAATGCCTTGGTGGTGACGGCATCGTAGAGCGGTGCGAGCCTGACGGTGGCGAAGGCATGCGCCCCGGGCGATGCCGTCTTGAGCAGCGCCAGATTCTTCAGGTGCATATCGCCGTCGGCGATCAGCCAGGCAAAGAGCGCCCGCTTCAAGACAATGAGCAAATCGTCGTCCGGCGCCGTCGAAAGTGGCCTGACCGCGCGCGCGATGCGCTCGATCGTGCCGTCGTATTTCGCGGACGGCGGCAGGTCGAGAACGGAGCACAGGTCTTCGAGGGCGATCCGGCGCTCGTCGGCGGCGGCGGTGCGGATGTCGAATCGCTCGACAATCAGCGCCGGCGGCATCCCGTCTGGCATGACCGTCAGCGCAGTGTCGGGTGCAGCAAGCCCAGCATGACGGCCGAGTGCCATGGCGAGGTATTCGATGATCGGAAGCGCCTGGAAGCCGCCGGTGCCGGCGGGCTTGAGAATGTGTGTGAACGGCAGACCAGTGGCGGGAGAAAGCGTACCCTGCCCGTCAAGGAACATCGGCGCCTTGATCTGCACCCCTGAGAGGCGAGGCGTTTGCGCACTGGCAAACAGCCGAGCGAGGTTCTCTTCAAAACCCTGCTCAATGTCGCCACGACCGGGCCCCGCGTAGACGCCGGTGAAGATTCCGTCCCGGCTGTGCGCAGCCAGCGGACTGAAAAGGACGTCGGCCGGCAGCGCCGCCGGGTCTTCGCCGCCCTCGACAATCGTAATGTTGGACATGTAGCGCTTGCCAGAGCGCAGCAGAGCGCGCTCATCGGGGTCATTGAGAACGCGCTCAAGCCAGCCCTCAGGCAGCAGCGAGAGGATGAAGGGCGGCAGCTTGCCAGGTGTGCGCTGCTGCACCAATGGCAGGTCGAAGTCTTTGTCCTGCTGCCAGCGCCATTCGAATCCGTCGTGGCGAAGCGTGCCGATAGGCTGCCCGTGCCAGGCAACGGTCAAGACGATCGCGGCTTCATTGCGCATCGGGGGAGCGGGAGGACTCTTGAGGAGATAACGCTCGGCCTGCTCCCCTTCCCGGTACCAGCCGTTCTCGCGTGCAAGCGCCCAGAGAGCATCGGCGGCTTGTTTCGGGGAGCCGTATTCCTCCAGCAGGCGCTCGGCGAGAACGGCGCGCATGCGATCGTCGATCGAGGTGGCGTGCTCGCTGCGCAGGCGGAAAGCCTCCAGGAAGCGCTGCCGGATGGAGGACACGCTGACGGAGAATTCTCCCATACCGTCATCGACGACGGCCCGAGCGGTGGAGGGATGCGCCGGGGCCGCATTCTGGATGATCTCAAGGCCCCTGATGCGGGTACGTTGGTTGCGTGGGCCGCTGATGAACAGGCGGCCGTCCCGCGTCGGCGTCAGCAGCACAGCGCTGGCGGCAGAAAGATAGGCGCGTGGATAGAGATAGCGCGCGATACGCACGGCGTGCCGGAGAACGGCATCGTCGGCATCATCATGAGCGTCGACATAGAGGCCGCGCATGAGCTGCACAATCCGGCCGGTTGCGGCCTGGTAGTGGGCACGGGTCTTGTCGAGGTTTTCGCCAACAAGGTAGAGCATGAAGCTAACTATCGCGTATTTCACATTCGCGATAGTTAGATTTTTTCCCCCATCCTGTCAAGAAATCATCACTTTTCCGCATTTCACATACGCGTAAGTTAGGTGCGGGCGAGCCGAAAATAACGTCTGCGGACGTACCAAATCATTCCATCCATACCAACAAAAATACCAACACCACTCAACCGTTGGACCAGCCGGACCGCGTCCACACTTCGTCTGCCGATAGGCAGCAATGGTGCGCTGAGTTAGCGTTCACGTACGACTAGCGAAAGCAAAACTAGTGGCCGAACGAATAAGCGAGCGGCAGAAATCAATCTGAATGCCCAAAACTGGAATCGAATTGCCTTGCTACGTTATTTGATTTATTGGCGATTTTTGCGACGGTTAAGAGGTGGTGCCCAGGGGCGGAATCAAATCTACATGTTATACGGTTGACTTTATTGATGAATATTCAGTGCGGGTAATGATCGATACCCGCAAAATTACCCAATAGAAAAAATATACCGGGGGTTCGATTCCGTTTTCCACCGGAAATTTGGTCGGATGATACAACCCGCGCTGTCGTCCCGCCACTTCGCGCATCCGGCCTTATCGGCCTTCGTCGTATTCTCGCCTTGGCCTCCACAAAACGGGATCTTCGATCCAGCGATTGATTTTGGATTCATGCCATCCCGCGCCGTTGACGCTGATCTTGATCTGAGGTGGGAACGTGCCTTCGGCAATCTTGCGGTAGATGGTAGAGCGGGAAAGGCCAGTCCGGGCGAGGACGGTGTTCAGCCGGACGATACGGTCTGGGGCGGGCATGGCTGTGCTGCCTCCTGCTGGTCGTTTCTGAGTGTTCCTGATCCAAACAGAACGAGCAGTCGCACGCGCGCAAGAGCGTTTTTCAGTATTGTCGTAGCGTGGCGTAGAGGCGGCGGAAAATAGGATAGTTCTACAGTCCGATACTCCGGCCTCTGCCGAGGTCGATGCCGTGCGTGAAGGCGAGTTCCAGTCCGAGTCGGCGGCCTGACTTCGAACGAAATGCCGAGGTCTCGCTTGCGGCCTCCGAGGATGGATTCAAGTTGGGGATCGCGTTCGAGGCTTTTCGCCATGTCGCCCATCGCCGACCGCGTGGATTTGTAACCGGACATGTCGCCCGCCTGATACTGGCGCTCGCTGGCGCGGGTTGAGCTTCCGCCAATCGTCCACGAAGCGGTCGGAGCGGCGCGGCGGATTGGTGCGTAGT
>CAWAIR010000014.1:0-11241 GCA_963782045.1 uncultured Alphaproteobacteria bacterium | reverse complement strand
CTGTAGGCCTCAGGCCACTATTCGGCGGCGAGCGTTGGTACCTTCGGCAGGAGGCCCGGCGCGGTGGCGCGCACCTCGTCGGGAATGACGCCGTCGCCGAAGTGCTCGACCAGGATGGTCGCCGGCGTCCGCAGGAGGTTCTCGCGGTGTTCGACATGATCGAACAGCCGGGCGCCGATGTAGTTGGCATAGACCAGCAGACCGCGCGCCTGTTCTTCGCTGATTGCGGCCGCCATCATGCGCGCCTCGGGGGCGGCTTGCCCAGGCTCGGGTGAGGTGAAGAAGATGGAGAGAGTCTCGCGGGCGCCCGCCTTCTTGGCGTAGAGTTCCGCCGTCACCCGGTCGAGGCTTTCGCGATCGCCGGCCGCGGTCAGCGCCTGGCACTTCATCACCAGAAGATAGATGTGGAATTCCGAGCTGTCCTCGGACAGCTCGATGCCCTGATCGTAGAGCGACAGCGCCTCGGCGAATTGGCCCTGGAACATGCGGATCTGTCCGAGGATGGCGAAGGACGTCGCCAGCGCCGTGGTTGCCTGGAAGGCCCGCTCGACGAGATCGAGCGCCAGTGCCCGATGCCCGCGATCGAGGAAATAGAGCAGTTTGCCGGCAGTCATGACGAAGACTGGATTGTCCTGGAGATGCGGCAGGGCGGCGAGCACCAGCCGCTCCATCTCATCCTCGTCGGCGGCGCGGGTGTCGTTCGCCGGTGTGATCATGAACATCTGTACGTATTTCGTATGCAGCGCCACGGCCAAGAGGAGCTGCGCCTGATGGTCCTCCGGGTTCTGGGCGAGGTGCGCTCGCATCCGCTTCTCGGATTCGACCCAGCTTTCGAGATTGCCGAGCAGCTGGGTCGCGGTGTGCATGCGCAGCGCCAGCGGCGGATCGGCTGGCGCCTGCGATGTGCTCGCGCGATAGGCGAGACGGTCCCAGATCGCCGATATGATGTCGCCGGCAAGACTATCGATCACCTCGTGATCCACCGGAGCTTCGCCCGCGGCGACCGCCCGGCGTGAGACGTGGACGACCTGACCACTGGGAAAGTCCTTGAGCGTGACGGCGCAGTCGAGGCGCCTGTCGGCGACGACGAAGGTCGGCTCAAGAGCGAATTGCGGCTTGTCGCCGACGAAGTCCTGCGCCGACGGGCAGGTCTCGTCCAACTCCACCCGTTTGTTTCCGTCCACCCGCCGGGCGAGCCGGCGGCGCAGCTCCTGAGCCCAGTTGCGCGCCTGATCGGCGAGGTTGCCGATGTGACTGAGCCCGCGAAACGGCCCGATGACGATAAAGGCGCCCGCCAGACGGGCCGCCTGGGTGGCGCGGTCGGCGACCCACACATAGCCCTCGCCATACTGGGTGGCGATGTAGACCGGCCGGCGCGCTGAATCGCCGAGCTTGCGGCGCAAGCGGTTGATAACGAAGTCGATATTGCGGTCGGAGGCATCCGAGCCGGGGCCGGTGATGGCGTCTAGCAACCGGTCCCGCGAGAGCACGGCCTTCGGATTGGCGGTGAATTTTGCCAAAAGGATGCGTTCGGCGCGGCTGAAACGGATTTCTCGGCCGCTCGAATTCAATGCCGAACAGGAAGTCCGACTCGAAGGTCATGCCGGCATAGCGAACGGATTCAGGCACGCCTCGTCTGCCCCCAAGTTCCAGCCACCACCAGGAACCCCAGCCTACCCAAGCGGATCACCGACCGCGACCTTTTTTGGTGGCGTGGCGGAGGGCCAAATAATTCCGCAACAATTCGCACAATACTCGTGCGGACGCCAAACCGTGGGGGAAGGCCATGCGCCCGAAGTTTCCGCAAGCGCCCGAGGATGGCGACGCCGGCATGGCGCTGTCGTCGATGCGGCGCGGTCCGGCAACTGGCGCCCGTCCGGACCTGAATCTTGAAGGTTTGCGCTAGGCGCCCTGCAGGGCGCCTGTGCCGTGGCCACGCCGACGCTTCCCTCCGGTCGCGTCGGCGTGTGCCTTGGCCTATGCCGGCAGCGCGACGCGCTGCCGCCACGCCTCGACATTGACGCCCCTGACCAGCAGCCACAGGCAGAGCGCGACCTCGGAGACGAGCGGCACGACATAGAGCGGCTGGACGGCGTCCGCATGGTCGGGGAAGAGGAAGAGCGCATAGCTGCCGACGAGATAGACGACGCCGGCGGCCATCACCAGCCAGCCCAGCGCCTTGGGCAGGTAGCCCGAGCGCGCCACGAGAAGCCCGAGCACGAGGCAACTCGCGCCAAAGAAGATGAGGCCGAGATCGTAGCCGTGGGCGTGCATCGCGATGGCGTGAACCACCAGCGCATGGAGCTGTGGCGGATCGAAAACCGCACCGGCGGCGCCGTTGAGAAGCAGCAGCGCGGAATATTGATTGCAGCAGGCTGGCGGCAATCACCGCGGTCTGCACCAGCCGCAAGGCGGCGGCAGTAAGCGCCAGCGTGGCGTTCACCGGCTTGAGCAGAACATAGAGCAGCATGGCAAGCGCGACGTCGCAGAGCGCCATCACCGAATCGGCGGCGAAGCTGGCACGGAACAGCCCCTCGGAAGCGAGGATGTTGGCGGCGGTCGCGGTCGCGTCGCCGGCGACGATCAGGCTCGAGCGGACGAAGAGCTCGCTCCACAGGCCGAAGGCGATGATCAGCAGATAGAGGACGCCGGCCGTGCGGGCATAGGGCTGCGGCGAAATCGTGGTGGCATGCGCCGGGCTGTGCATGTCGCTCTCCGTGGTCGCTGTGCGCCCGCACTATACGGAGCGCGCCCGCCGCGCCAAGCCTCTCAGCCCGCCAGCAGGTTGGAGCCGACGACCAGCACGCCGGCGGTGAGCAGGATGGCGAGAACCACGCGGTCGAAGTGGCGGTCGCCGAGGCGGCGATAGAGGCCTTTGCCCGCATAGGCGCCGATCAGCGTTGCCGGTACGGCGAAGGCAAGCGCGCGAAACAGATCCATGGTGAACAGGCCGGCGATGGCATGGGCGACGATCGCGATGGCGAGGATCGCCATGTTGAAGGGCTGGAGCACGGCGCGGCGCGCGTCCTTGCCCCAATCGCGCAGTCCGCTCCAGATCGCCGGCAACGCCCCGGAGAGGCCGGCGAGCGCACCGAGGATGCCGCCGATGAAGCCGACGACGCCGTCGGCGATAGCGTTCTCCGGAATCTTCAGCCGCACGCGCCCCGACAGCATGACCATGCTGTAGACGACGATCAGCGTGCCGACCCAGAAGCGGAACGAGGCGACGTCGATGCCGACGAGCAGCCAGGTGCCGACCGGAATGCCGATGAGGCCGCCGACGATGAAGGGGGTCAGTCGTCGCGTGTCGATGGCGTGGACGATCAGCGACACCGACTGGAGGTGGGCGACGACGGCGCAGATCGCGGCGAGAGACGCGGCGTTGGCCGGCGACAGCGCCAGCAGCCACAGCGGAATCGCCGCCATCGCCAGGCCGAACCCGCTGAGGCCGTTGACGAAACCGCCGGCAAGCCCGCCGGCGACGATCCACAGGAGCTGGTGGCTCACGACGCGCCCCCGCGCGTCGGCTGGATGAGGTCCCAGCGATTGCCGTAGAGGTCCTGAAACACCGCTACATAACCGTAGGGCTCGTCGCGCGGGCTTTCCGCGAAGCTCACGCCCCGTTCGGTCATCGCCTTGAAATCCCTGGCAAAATCGTCCGTCTCCAGGAACAGGAAGACGCGCCCGCCGGTCTGGTCTCCGATACGTTGCACCTGATCAGGCGTCACCGCCCTGGCAAGCAGCAGCCGGGCGCCCGCGCCGCCCGGCGGAGCGACCACGATCCAGCGCTTGCCGCCGCCGAGGTCGGTATCCTCGACGCAGGCGAAGCCGAGCGTGCCGGTGTACCAGGCCAGCGCCTCGTCATAGTCGCGCACGACGAGGGCGACGGTGGCGATGGCTTGAGTGGGGTTCATGGGGGCCGTGTGTAGAAGGACGGAGGGCCCAGTGCAATCGAACTGGCTGGCAATCGCGGTTGAGCGCCAAGTTCAGTCTCCCCCTCTCCCGGAGGGAGAGGGCTGTTTCTCTTGGCGAGGCGTTAGCCGAGCCTAGAGAAACAGGGTGAGGGTGACAGCGATGCGGGAAGGCTCGAGGCAGGTGGCGCGCGCCGCGTGCGCGGGAACGAGGCCTTGCCTGCGCCGGCGCGGCCGGCTCCATTTTTGCTCTGCCTTGACCGCAGCGGTGAACCCCTCACCCGGATTTCCTAAGCTCGGCTTCGCCTCGACAAGGAAATCCGACCTGCCCCTCAAGCGGGGAGGTAGGGACGACCGAGTGCCGAGAACGAATTGCCCTACGCCGGCTGCCGCCCCCAGGGGCGCGTGCCGGCCGGCACCTCGTCGCCGCGATCGAGTGCGGGCTGGAGATAATGCGGCACTTCAGGCCACTCGCCACTCGACAAGGCGGCGATGAGGACGGGGTCGTCGGTCAGGAAGGCGTCGATGCCGACGCGCTTCATCAGCGGCACCTGATCGATGATGTAGCTGCCCAGCGCGCGGATCTCGCCGGCGTAGCCGTCGCGCTCGCGCAGCAGCCGGGCGATGGAGAAGGCGCGCCCGTCGGCATATTTCGGGATCGTCAACGCAATCACCGGAAAGCGCGCCAGGTCGGCCGCAATGTCCAACCAGTCGTTCCCCGGCGCGATCGCGAGTCCGAGCGGCGCGGCGCGCCCGGCCAATGCCGCGCGCTCTTCGCGCCAGCGCTTGAGGCTGACGATCACCCTGCCCGCCTCGGGCAGCGGCTCTCCGTCCGGCACGATCGTCCAGTCGTCGTCGATGAAGCGGCCATTCTTCCACAGAGGCATGGTCAGATCCCGCTGCCGTCGGTTTCGAGGACAGTGTGAATGCCGCATTCGGTCTTGTCGGTTCCGCGCCAGCGGCCGGCGCGAGCGTCCTCGCCCGGCGCCACGCGGCTGGTGCAGGGTTCGCAGCCGATCGAGGGATAGCCGCGTTCGACCAGCGGATGGGCCGGCAGGTCGTGCCGCTCCATATAGGCCCTGATATCGTCGGCGCTCCACTGCGCCAGCGGGTTGATCTTGATGCGCCCGCCATCCGCCTCGAACAGGTGCAGGCCGGCGCGATGCGCATTCTGGAAGCGCTTGCGCCCGGTGAACCAGGCGTCGAAGCCGTCGAGCGCGCGGGCAAGCGGCTCGGCCTTGCGGATATGGCAGCAGAGATCGGGATTGGTCATCCACAGCGCGCGGTGCGGGTCCTGTGCCTGCAGGCGCTCGGGATCGGGCGTCACGCTGCGCATATCGGTGAGCCCGAGACGAGCGACTAAAGCCGAGCGATATTCCAGCGTCTCGGCGAAGAGCCGGCCGGTATCGAGGAAGATCACCGGTACGCTGCGGTCCACCTGCGAAAGCAGGTGGAGCAGCACGGCCGACTCGGCGCCGAAGCTCGACACCAGCGCGATGCGGCCGGCATAGAGCTCGCCGACGGCGAGTGCGATCACATCGTGCGCATCGAGCGCAGCGTAACGCGCGTTGAGTGCGATGGCCTCGGCCTCGATGCCGTCCTCCGGGTCGACGGCAAGTGCCACCGCGTCAAGCAGTCCCATAGAGCGCCTCGTGGAACGGTGCCTGGCCGATACGGCGATAGGTGGCGAGAAAGTCTTCGTCTGCGCCGTCGCGGACCTTGAGATAGGTGTTTACCAGCGTCTCCACCGCATCGACCACCTCGTCGGAGGAAAAGCCCTTGCCGATGATCTCGCCGATCGCGGTCTCCTCGTCGCCGGAGCCGCCGAGGGTGAGCTGGTAGAACTCCTCGCCCTTCTTCTCGACGCCGAGGATGCCGATGGCGCCGACATGGTGATGGCCGCAGGCATTGATGCAGCCGGATATCTTGATCTTGAGGTCGCCGATCTCCTTCTGGCGCGCCGGATCGGCGAAGCGTTCGGAGATGCGTTGGGCTATCGGAATCGAACGGGCATTGGCGAGCGCGCAATAATCGAGCCCCGGGCAGGCAATGATGTCGGTGACCAGCCCGGCATTGGCGGTTGCCAGGCCTGCGGCTGCGAGCGCCTCGTGCAGCGCCGGCAGATCGTCGAGCGCCACATGCGGCAGGATCAGGTTCTGTTCGTGGCTGACGCGCACCTCGCCGACGCTGTAGCGCTCCGCAAGGTCGGCGATCAGGTCCATCTGGTCGGCGGTGGCGTCGCCCGGCGTGCCGCCGATCGGCTTCAGCGAGATCGTGACGATGGCGTGGCCGCTGATGCGATGGGCCGCGGTGTTCTGCGCGACCCAGCGGCCAAGCGCCGGGCTGCGGGCTTCGGCGCGCTTCAGCGCGATGCTTGTTCCCGACCTTGGCGCCAGCGCCGGCGGCGCGAAATAAGCCTCGATGCGGCGCACCTCTTCCTCCGGCAGGCGCAGGGCGCCGGCGCGGATGCGCTGCCACTCCTCCTCGACCTGGCGGCGGATCTCGTCGGCGCCGGCCTCGTGGACGAGGATCTTGATGCGCGCCTTGTACTTGTTGTCGCGCCGGCCGAAGAGGTTGTAGACGCGCAGGATCGCCTCGACATAGGAGAGCAGGTCCTCCTCGGCCAGGAAGTCGCGGATCTTGTGGCCGATCATCGGCGTGCGGCCGAGCCCGCCGCCGACGGTCACGGCAAAGCCCAACCGGCCGTCGGCGTCGCGCTTCGCGGTGAGGCCGATATCGTGGACCTGCGTGGCGGCGCGGTCGTGCGGCGCGCCGGTGACCGCGATCTTGAACTTGCGCGGCAGGAAGATGAATTCCGGGTGCAGCGACGACCATTGCCTCAGGATTTCGGCATAGGGGCGCGGGTCGACGATCTCGTCGGCGGCGGCGCCGGCGAAATGATCAGCGGTGACGTTGCGGATGCAGTTGCCCGAGGTCTGGATGGCGTGCATCTCGACTTGCGCCAGACGATCGAGGATGTCGGGGATGTCCTTCAGCGCCGGCCAGTGGAATTGCAGGTTCTGCCGCGTGGTGAAGTGGCCGTAGCCGCGGTCATATGTGCGGGCGATCGATGCGAGCGCCCTGAGCTGCGCCGCATTCAGCGTGCCGTAGGGAATGGCGACGCGCAGCATGTAGGCGTGGAGCTGCAGATAGACGCCGTTCATCAGGCGCAACGGCTTGAACTGCTCCTCGGTCAGCTCGCCCGACAGCCGCCGCGCCACCTGCCCGCGAAACTGATCGACGCGCGCACGGACGAAGTCACGGTCGAATTCGTCATAGCGGTACATCAGGCCGTTCCCGCCAGCTTGGCGCGCTCGGCCTCGCCATAGGCGACGGTCGGGCCGCGCTTGGCGCGGATGCGCTCGCGCAGGCGCACCGGCACCGGAACGCCGTCGGTCACCACCACGTCGATCGGATAGGCTTCGAGAACGATCTGCACCTCGGTCTGTTCTCCAGCGAAGGCGAGCCCGCCGTCCAGGTCCGCTCCGTCCTCGAGAACGCGCGCCGCGGCGATATCGACCGTCCAGCCGTTCTCGCCGTCGAGGAAGACCACGACGCCATCGCGCAGATCGTTCGCGGTAATGACCTTTGCCGGTCCGTCCTTCGCCGGTTTGAACATGGAGAGAACCTCAGGCCGCCAGTTCGGTCAGTGCGGCGGGCGCGCCGCGAAGCGCGCCGGCGGCGACCACGTCGCCGACGATGATGAGCACCGGGCCGCTGATCTCCGGCCGCGCCGCGAGAGATGCCAGCTGGTCGAGGCGGCCGGCATAGGCATGGGTGTCGCTGCGCGAGGCGTTCTCGATCACGGCCACCGGCGTTGCGGCGGCGAGGCCGGCTTCGATCAGCCGCGCGGCCACCTTGGCGGCGACCGTGCGACCCATATAGACCGCAACGGTGGCGCCGCGCAGCGCCAGGTCCGCCCAGCCGGGAAGCGTCTCGCCGTCGGCCGTATGGCCGGTGGCGAAGACCAGCGCAGACGATACGTCTCTCAGCGTCAGCGGGATCTCCGCCTCCGCCGCAGCCGCGAAGGCGGCGGTGATGCCCGGCACGATGTCGAAGGAGACGCCGGCGGCGCGCAGCGCCGCGATCTCCTCGCCGGCGCGCCCGAAGATCAGCGGGTCGCCCGATTTCAGCCGCACGACGCGCCGGCCGGCAAGCGCCTCGCCGACGATCAGGCGATTGATCTCGTCCTGGCTGACCGAATGGGCGCCCTTGGCCTTGCCGACGGAGATGCGGCGCGCGTCGCGGCGGCCGAGCGCCACGATCGTATCGGGCACCAGCCGGTCGAAGACGATGACGTCGGCCTCCTGCAAAGCGCGCTGGGCACGCAGCGTCAGCAGGTCCTCCGCCCCCGGCCCGGCGCCGACCAGCGAAACGTGGCCCAGCCGGGCGGGACCGATCTCGAGCGCCCGCAGCGCCTCGTCCTCGGCCTCGCGGCGGCGGCCGGCGAAGACCTTCTCGGCAACCGGGCCGGAGAAGAGCCAAGCCCAATAGCGCCGCCGGTCGCCGAACGAGGTCAGCGTGGCGGAAACGCGCGCGCGCAGCTTTTCGGCGAGTGTAGCGAGGTCGCCCAGTGCCGGCGCCAGCATCGCCTCGATGCGGGCGCGCAGCTGGCGGGTGAGCACGGGTGCTGCGCCCTCGCTGCCGATGGCGATGGCGAGCGGCGCCCGGTTGACCAGGGCCGGCGTATAGAAATCGCAAAGCTCCGGCCGGTCGACGCAGTTCACCGGCACGCCGGCCGCGCGCGCCAGCGCCACCACCTCGCGGTCGTTCTCCTCGGAGCCGGTGGCGGCGAAGACCAGTGCCGCGCCGGAGAGATCGGCGGCCGCCGGAAAGGCGCCGCGCCAGTCGCCATGGGCGGCGATCAGATCGGCGCCGGTGCCCTGGTCGAGCGCAGCGGCGAAGACAACGATCTCGGCGCGGGTTTCGGACAGGAGGCGGATCTTGGCGGCGGCCTCCGGACCGCCGCCGACGATGACGACGCGGCGTCCGGCGACCTTGTGAAAGGCCGGGAACACGGCAAGCTTGCGGGTGTTTTCGGACATCGCGCGACCTCCATGAGGCGCCGCCCGGACGCCTGGCCGACGCGGGCGGACAAGTTCGCGCGAAACTTAGGGATTATGCCCAGAAGCCACGACGACGCGGGTTCCAATCTCGGCGAGCCGCAAGGAAAAAGTTTCCGGCGGCTGCCCGGCGGACGCAAGAAACCGGCAATGTGCCCGGAAGCTCAGGTCCGGTGGAAGGCGTGGCCCTTGTCGTCGAAGACGTGCAGCACCTCGGCCGGCGCCGCCAGCGCAACATCGGTGTCGCGCTTGAGCTGCACGTTGCCCTCGAGCTTGGCGATGATCGGCTCGGCATAGCCGCAATCGACATAGAGCAGGCTCAATTCGCCGAGCTGCTCGATGATGTCGAGACGGCCGTGGAAGATCGGCGGGCGCCGCCATTGGCGAGCGACAGGTTCTCCGGCCTCACGCCGAGCGTGCCCTTCATGCCTACGGCGCTCGCCGGAATCTTCGCGGTGACGGCCACCGGCTCGTGCTTCTCGGGCCGCACGCGCGCCGCGCCGTCGCCGGCCTCGATGGTGCAGGGCACCATGTTCATGGCGGGCGAGCCGATGAAGCCGGCGACGAACAGGTTGTCCGGCCGATCTAGTAGAGTTCCATCGGCGTGCCGACCTGCTCGATGATGCCGGCGCGCAGCACCACGATGCGATCGGCGAGCGTCATCGCCTCGACCTGATCGTGGGTGACGTAGACCATGGTCACGTCGTTCATGCGCTCGTGCAGCTTGGCTATCTCGATGCGCATGGTGACGCGCAGCGCCGCGTCGAGGTTGGACAGCGGCTCGTCGAAGAGGAAGACGCGCGGATTGCGCACGATGGCGCGGCCGATGGCGACGCGCTGGCGCTGGCCGCCGGAAAGCTGCTTGGGCAGGCGGTCGAGATATTCGGTGAGCTGGAGGGTCTCCGCGGCCTTGCGGACCTGCTTGTCGATCTCTTCCTTGCTCGCCTTCGCCAGCTTCATGCCGAAGGCCATGTTGTTGTAGACGGTCATATGCGGATAGAGCGCGTATGACTGGAACACCATGGCGATGCCGCGCAGCGCCGGCGGCAGTTCGTTGACCACCTCGCCGTCGAACTCGACCTCACCTGAGGTGATTTCCTCGAGACCGGCGATCAGGCGCAGCAGCGTGGACTTGCCGCAGCCCGAGGGGCCGACGAAGACGACGAACTCGCCCGACTTGATATCGAGATCGACGCCCTTGATCACATCGACGTGGCCGAAGGACTTCTTGACGTCACGCAGCCGCAGCTCGCCCATTACAGCTTCCCTCTTTCGTCCATCGCCCTATCCGCCCTTCACCGAGCCGGCCAGCAGGCCGCGCACCAGATAGCGTTGCAGTGAGAAGAACACCGACAGCGGAACCATGATCGACACGAAGGCGGACGTGGTCAGAATCTCCCAGTCGCCGCCGCGGGATCCCAGCAGCGCCCGCAGGCGCCCGGTCAGCACCATCTGATTGTCCTGCTGGCCGAGGAACACGATCGCCACCAGCAGGTCGTTCCACACCCACAGGAACTGGAAGATGGCGAAGGAGGCCAGAGCCGGAACCGACAGCGGCAAGACGATGCGCACGAAGATCTCGAAATCGGTGGCGCCGTCGACGCGCGCCGATTCCATGATCTCGTTGGGCAGGCCGGCTATGTAGTTGCGCAGCAGATAGATGGCCAGCGGCAGGCCGAAGCCGGTATGCGCCAGCCATATGCCGAGATAGGTCTTGGCCGGCACGCCGAATACATGTCCCACCTCGTTGTAGAATCTGAGCAGCGGGATCAGCGACATCTGCAGCGGCACCACCAGCAGGCCGACGACGATCGAGAGCAGCAGTGCCCGGCCGGGGAATCGCATCCAGGCGAGCGCATAGGCCGCGTAGGCCGCGATCAGGATCGGGATGACCGTCGAGGGAATGGTCACCGTCAACGAATTGATGAAGGACTGGCCGAGCCCCGAGGCGGTCAGCACCGTCTTGAAGTTCTCGAGCGTGAAGGTCGGCGGCTTCAAGGCCGTGTAGTAGAGCCTGCGGCCGGAATCGGCGGCAAACGGCGTATCCGAAACCATCTGGTAGCTGCCGTCCTTGTTGATGGTCAGCGTGCCGCCGTCGGGCAGCGGCGCAGTCTCGCCCGCCTTGAATTCCTTGGGCTTCATGATCCTGGTGCCGAAGGCAACCACGCTGCCGGAGCTGCCGGCAAGCACATTGCCCTTGATCACGTATTTGCCGTTCTCCTGCACCTGGGTCTAGGGATCGGCAGACTCCGTGATGAAGTTCTGTT
>CAWAIR010000013.1:0-290093 GCA_963782045.1 uncultured Alphaproteobacteria bacterium | reverse complement strand
TTGGTCCGGATTCTCCATCGCCGCCGTCGGCGGCTACTCCTGGGAAGCGGCAGCAGCAACACCTATGACAGCGTAGGCGGGGCGTTTATTGGCAGCGGCGGGAGCGATCACTCCGGTCTCTCGGGCGGTGCCCGCTTCCAATACGATTTTGACATCGGCCCGCGCACCATCGCCGGGTTTGGAGTAACCGCGCTTGCCTCCGACGTATCCTCATCCGGATCGAGCACCCACGTGAGCGCGTCGTCCAGGACCGACTGGTCGCTGGCGGTGGCCGGCCGCCTGGGATACGCGTTCAACAACCTGCTGCTCTACGGCACCGCGGGTTGGCACTGGGGCTGGGGTTCCGACACGCGTACACAGATATCAGGTAATCCCGGGCACCAGACCGGCACTCCGCCGTATACGGAGACCGAGGACAAATTGGGCAGTGGCTGGACGCTCGGTCTCGGCATGGAATACGCTTTCAGCCGCCACTGGACCGGATTTCTTGAATACCAATACCTGAACAATCTCAGCGGCACGACGACCTTCCCGGTGGCCAACGTCTACAAGGTCGGCTCGTCGACGACGAATACGATCTACACCGGCATCGGCTACAAGTTCTGAAGCCTTGTCCGTCATCCTCGCGGCGTGAGCCGCGGGCGGCCCTCGAAGGATCAGTGCCTCTCGACGAATGAATTGAGCACGCGCTTCTGGCCGGCCTTGTCGAAATTGATGGTGAGCTTGTTGCCGTCGATGGCGCCGATGCGGCCGTAGCCGAACTTCTGGTGGAAGACGCGCTCGCCGATCGCATATTGCGACGTCCCGCCGATGACGCTCTTGGCCACCAGCTCGCCCTCGATCAGCCGCGGCCCCGACGATAGCGGGCTGTCGAAGCCGCGCCGGCCACTGCCGCCCGCCTTCTCGCGGTTCTTCTGCGCCCGCTGCCAGCCGGGGGTGGCGTAGGTGTTGGCGAAGGGATCGCGCGCGTCGAAGCGGCTGGCGCCATAGGCGTTGCCGCCATAGCCGCCGTAGTCGGCGTTGTCCTCGCGCACCTCGACATGGGCCTCGGGCAGCTCGTCGAGGAAGCGCGAGGGAATCGACGACTGCCACAGCCCGTGCATGCGCCGGTTGGCGGCGAAGTGGATATGGGCGCGTTTGCGCGCCCTTGTGATGCCGACATAGGCCAGCCGCCGCTCCTCCTCCAGCCCGGCGCGGCCCTGCTCGTCGAGCGTGCGCTGCGAGGGGAACAGGCCTTCCTCCCAACCGGGCAGGAAGATGACGTCGAACTCCAGCCCCTTGGCCGAATGCAGGGTCATGATCGAGACCGCATCGGCGCCGGCATCGCCGTCGGTGTCCATGACCAGCGAGACGTGTTCGAGGAAGCCGGTCATGGAATCGAACTCCTCCATGGAGCGCACCAGCTCCTTGAGGTTCTCGAGCCGCCCCGGCGCATCGGCCGAGCGGTCGGCCTGCCACATCTCGGTGTAGCCGGATTCCTCCAGGATGATCTCGGCCAGCTCGGTGTGGGAAAGGCTGTTGAGCTGCCCACGCCAGCGGTCGAAGGCGCCCAGAAGATCGCGCAGGCTCGCGCGCGTGCGCGCCGCGATCTCGTCGGTCTCGACGATCTCGGCGGCGGCGGCGGTGAGCGGAATGGTGCGGGCGCGCGCCCGGTCATGCAACAGCTTCACGGTCGTCTCGCCGATGCCGCGCCGTGGCGTGTTGACGATGCGCTCGAAGGCAAGGTCGTCGGCGCCCTGCGCCACCACGCGGAAATAGGCGAGCGCATCGCGGATCTCCTGGCGCTCGTAGAAACGCGGGCCGCCGATGACGCGGTAGTTGAGGCCGAGCGTGACGAAGCGGTCCTCGAAGGCGCGCATCTGGAACGAGGCGCGCACCAGGATCGCCATCTCGTTGAGCACGACGCCCTGGCGCTGGAGCTGCTCGATCTCCTCGCCGACGGCGCGCGCCTCCTGCTCGCTGTCCCACGACGAGGCGACCGTGACGCGCACCGCGTCCGGGTCCTTGGCCTCGGTGAACAGCGTCTTCCCCAGCCGTCCCTCGTTGTGGCTGATGAGGTGCGAGGCGGCGCCGAGGATATGCGCGGTCGAGCGGTAGTTGCGCTCCAGGCGGATCACCTTGGCGCCCGGAAAATCCTTCTCGAAACGCAGGATGTTATCGACCTCCGCCCCACGCCAGCCATAGATCGACTGGTCGTCGTCGCCGACGCAGCAGATGTTGGCCTGCGCCTTGCCGTCGACCGGCGGCTTGGCCTGCGCCAGCAGCCTGAGCCAGAGATACTGCGCGACATTGGTGTCCTGATACTCGTCGACCAGCATGTAGCGGAAGCGGGCGTGATAGTCGGCGAGCACGTCCGGGTTCGATCGCAATATCGACAGCGGCTCGAGGATGAGGTCGCCGAAGTCGGCGGCGTTCAACACCTTCAGCCGCGCCTGATAGGCGGCATAGAGCTTCTTGCCGCGTCCGTCGGCGAAGGCGCGCCCGTCCACATCGGGCACGTCGGCGGGCGTCAGCCCGCGGTTCTTCCAGTGGTCGATGTGACCGGCGAGCTGGCGCGCCGGCCAGCGCTTCTCGTCGATGCCCTCGGCCTGGATGATCTGCTTCATCAGGCGGATCTGGTCGTCGGTGTCGAGGATGGTGAAGTCGCCCTTCAGCCCCGCGAGCTCGGCATGGCGGCGCAGGATCTTGGCGCCGATCGAGTGGAATGTGCCCAGCCACTGCATGCCCTCGACGACGCCGCCGATGAGGTCGCCGACGCGGTTCTTCATCTCGCGCGCCGCCTTGTTGGTGAAGGTGACGGCGAGGATCTGCCAGGGCCTGGCGCGGCCGGTGGCGAGCAGATGGGCGATGCGGGTGGTGAGCACGCGCGTCTTGCCGGTGCCGGCACCGGCCAGCACCAGAACCGGCCCCTCGGTCGCCTCCACCGCGGCGCGCTGCTCGGGGTTCAGCTTGTCGAGCCACGGCGTCGAGCGCGCCCCCATGGCGCGCGCCGAGATGGAGCCCGGCTGCGGCGCAGGCGGCGCCATCCCGCCGGCTTCCGCCGGGAGCGGCGAAGCATGGTGGGTGGGGTCGCCATCATCAGGCGGCCCGCTATCGATGCGCTTGGCGGGATCGGTCATTCGGCCGCGACTATCACGAATTTGAAGCTGAGAACACTATAGCAACAGATGGGGCGGCGATGCGGCGAAGGGGAGATCGGCTCTCCCGCCCCCTCACTGCTACTTGCAGATCGGCGTCGGTTTTGGCGGCGGCGGCGGGTGATCCCGGCGGTACTGCGCGATCAGCGGACCCAGCGTCGCGTCCGACCAGAATTTCGGCGTGCCGATCGTCTTGAGACAGGCGGCGTCCCAATAGAGCCCGAGCGAGGCCAGCGACCGCCCGGCCGCCACGGCGTGGGCGACGGCATCGATGTCGGCGGCCTCCGGATAGATGTAGACCGTGGTCGGGTCGTCCTTGGTCATCGCCATGATCGCGTCGGCGTCCGCCCGCGACCAGCTGGTGCAGCCGTTGCTGCGGCCGCCGACATAGCTCACCAGCGTCCCGCGCGGCACGTAGCCGTCCTTGTTGGCGTAGGGGCTCTGCGGGTCCTTCAGCATGCAGACGTGGTGGAGCACCACCGCCGCATGGCCGCCGATCTCGCGCTCGCGGGCGTTGGCCGTGTCGCCTTCGCCGTCGAACTGGAGGAACGGGCGCACCAGCAGGGCATTGCTGTGCGCCCCGGTGCGGTAATAGCCCTTGAACGAGGTCTTGATCTCGGCCGTTACATAGGCCCCGCCGGTGGTCAGGCTCGAATCCTGCGCGTTGCCGAAGTTCTTCGCGCAGCTGCGGTCGTTGCGGAAGTTCGGCAGGCCGCGCCAGTTGCGGCCGGTGCCATGGCCCGACGAGATCGCGCGAAACGATCGGCTCGCTTCGCAGACGATGTAGAAGCGCAGTCCCGGCGTGCCGTCGCTGGCGGTGTTCGGCCGGGTGGCGTCCATGGCGAAATAGCAGGGATTCTTGACCGCGCCGGCGGCGACCTTCTGCCGGTAGAGCGCCCGCGCTCGCTCGAGCACCACCGGCGCGATCTCGCCATTGCCGTCGCCGACATGGGCGCCGAGCCAGGCCGGGATGGCCGGCTCGTCTGCCGCGGCGCGCGGGGCCACCGAAACGGCGATGATCGCGACAAGGACGAGGGCAGCGCCGGCGATCGCCGCAAGGGCGGAAGCGGCGGCAGACTCCCTCCCTCCGCGTTTCGGGGAGAGCCTGTCCCCGACCTGATCGGGGAGGGGGCCATGCGAAGCCGCAGGCGAAGCTTGGGTTGTGGGGTTGGTCATTCGCCCGCGCGTGTTAACGAATTCTAGGCCGCGAGCACTATAGCAACGGATGGGGCGCCGATGCGGCGAAGGGGAGGGGGACTACAACCGGGTTGAAATTATACGGAATCTCCGTATATCATCCCCAGGTGCATACGGTCATCGAGACTCCGGCCTTCCTGGCGTCCGCGCGGGACGAAGGGCTTGGCGATGACGAGCGCTTCGGGATCGTGACCTACCTTGCCCGCCATCCGAAGTCTGGCGATGTGATGCCTGGAACCGGTGGGGCGCGCAAGGTGCGGTTCGCTGGCCGCGGTAAGGGCAAGAGTGGCGGTTATCGCGTGGTGACGTTCTATGGCGGCGACGATATCCCGGTGTTCCTGCTCGATGTCTATGGCAAGGACACGCAGGCGAATCTCGCGCAGGCCGAGCGCAACGAGCTGCGCAGGGTACTGACGGACCTGCCGAAAGTGTGGCGGGCAGAGGTGACGAAGCGGGCAAAGAAGCGAGGTCGATGATGACGAAGCGCAAGAATCGGATACTGGAAGGCGCCAGGCAGGCGCTGGCCATCGCCAAGGGCGAGCTTGACCCGTCCACCTATGTCATCCATGTGCCCGACGAGATCGACGTCAAGGCGCTCCGGCGCAAGCTCAAGCTGTCGCAGACGGCGTTTGCCAAACGCTACGGCTTCAGCGCGGCGCGCATCCGCGACTGGGAGCAGGGGCGCTCAAGCCCCGATGGTGCCGTCCGCGCCTATCTCTTGGTGATCCAGCGCGAACCGGAGGCCGTGAATCGGGCGCTGGCGGCGTAGCTTGCGACGCGATTTCTGAACTTGCAGTGAACGTGCACGGCTAAATATGACGGCACCCACGCCAGACGGCCCGCTGTCGATGCGCTTGGCGGGATCGGTCATTGCCCCGGCGACTACCACGAATTTGAGCAGAGAACACTATAGCAACAGATGGGGCGCTGGGATGGCGACGGGGAGGGGCGAAAACTAGGGCAAAATCCCTCCTCTCTAGGCGCCGGGTCGGGAAAACTCTCCCAGTTCAGATGAGTGCACCGTCAGGCGGAGCAGTTCTTTGTTCCTGCCAAACGAGTTTTCCATGCTCCAAGTCGATGTCAAATGGATCAAGCATATTTCCGACTTTAAGGTCGTATACAATTCGTTCGTCAAACCTAAGTTGGAGTTGTCTCTTCATTGCGTCCTCCATCGGTCCGCGAACCCAGTGGTGCCAGGGAATTAGGCTGCCGATCGATAGAAGGCACGAGAGCGCTGCAACAAGGGATGGGCGGAAACGAAGAACCTCTAGTGGATCAAATCTGACGGGTAAATCCGGCGGGGGATTCCCCTGGGATTTGGCGCATGCGAGTCTTGGGCATGCGCCCTGGGATTTCGATTACGCTGACCCCATCCGATCGCCGCCGCCTGAAGGCGATCATCGGCAACCGCAACGCTCCGCAGAAGCACGTCTGGCGGGCCGCGATCGTGCTCTTGTCGGCCGATGGCTGGGGCACGGTGGAGATCATGCGCCAAACGCACAAGTCGAAGACCTGCGTCTGGCGTTGGCAGGAACGCTTTGCTGAAGAAGGGATTGACGGCCTCCTGCGTGACAAAACGCGGCCGTCCCGGGTGCCGCCCCTTGCTGCCGACATAGCGGAACGGGTGGTCGCCCTGACGCTCACCGATCCGCCCGCCGAGGCAACCCACTGGACGGGCGCCATGATGGCCGAGGCGACTGGCATCAGCGTCTCCTCGGTTCAGCGCATCTGGCGGGCCCACGGGCTGCAGCCGCATCGAGTACGACAGTTCAAGCTCTCTACCGACCCTCAGTTCGTCACCAAACTCCGGGATGTGGTCGGGCTCTACGTCGATCCGCCGGCGCATGCCATCGTGCTCTCGGTCGACGAGAAAAGCCAAATCCAGGCCCTCGACCGCACTCAGCCGGGGCTACCGCTGAAGAAGGGGCGTGCCGGCACCATGACGCATGATTACAAGCGCAACGGTACCACCACGCTGTTCGCCGCTCTCAATGTCCTCGACGGCACCGTCATCGGCCGCAACATGCAGCGCCACCGCCACCAGGAGTTCATCCGCTTCCTCAACGCCGTCGAGGCCGAGGTCCCGGCCGGCAAGCTGATCCATGTCGTCCTCGACAACTACGCTGCCCACAAGCACCCCAAGGTGCGCCAGTGGCTCAGCCGGCATGAGCGATTCACCTTCCACTTCGTGCCCACCTCCTGCTCCTGGCTCAACGCCGTGGAGGGCTTCTTCGCCAAACTGTCGAAGCGACGATTGAAGCGCGGTGTCTTCCGATCCGTCGTCGATCTCCAGGCCGCCATCAACCGCTTCGTCGAGGACACCAATCAAATGCCCAAACCCTTCACCTGGACCGCCGATCCCGACAAAATCATCGCCGCCGTCAGGCGCGGGCACCAAGTGTTCGATTCAATCCACTAGATCGCCGAAAAAGATAACCCCAGCGATGATTACGCCAATAAATAGGGGAAGAGCTCGAAACAGATATACTGCGACGCGTGCGAGCTTTAGGTCGCCCGCGAGCGCAGTCTCAACCATTCGGCGCATCAGCGCCTTGCTCACTTCTAGAGAAGACCGCAAGTCGTCTGCATCGGACGCGATCGAATTCGCTTTGTCACGCAACTCCTCAAGGGCTTTCCTCTGCGCCGAATTGGCATCGCGCAGAAGCGCCTTATATTTGGCTTTCTCATCGGCAACGAGTTCATCCTTGAGTTCTTCAAGGATGCGCTCGGCGTCATCCGCCGTCCTCGCACCGTTCGCTTGCATCGCAAGCTCGAAAGATAGCTGAACATAGCGAGGTTGAGTAACAAGGACGTCAAACTGACGTTCTTTATCATTACTGATTTTCCCAAGATTCTTTCTGATGCTCGCAATAATTGCAGGGTCGTATTGAACTGCTCTCGCGCAATTCTTTAGAAGTTGAACCCGTGAAAGCTGCTTTCTTTTTGCTCCGCCCACTATTAGCCACACGATCGCATAGAGCTTTCTTTGATGAATTATCGGTCCGTATGCGCTGGAACTTCAGCTTGGTCGTCATGGCGGCGCACAAACGAGTTGGCGACGTTCGCCAGCATCTCGTTGTGCGTTAGTAGTATGAATTTTGATTTGAATAGATCGTAGTGAGTTCCAAAAAGGTCGTCTATCGATTATGTGACCAATCGCTTTAATATCTCGATCCAAAGCCACCATGTGCTCATAGTTCCCAATTAGGCGGCTTGTTAAGTCGTCTCGAAGTGCCTCGTTGAAGCGCCTTTGCTGATTTATCGGAAATACGAAGCTATCGGAGTCGAAAATTTCAAGGCCTGCGTCTCGAACGAACCGCTCCGTGTTCAGAAAGACCGCCTTGACGTATTCTTCAGTAACCCATCCTTTGAGTAGTGCATCCGCTGTTGGCCCGCGGCGCTCGGATGGGCGGCGAGACAATATTGCTTTCAGATTACCTTGGATCTCGCCGATATAGTGCCGAAATAGAAACATCCGGCATCCAATCGATTTGAGATTATCCACTATGTATTTCGCGTAGTCTCTTCTGTCTGATCCTGATAGCCCGACATAATCCATGACGAACGGAGCGTCTAGAAAAAGGGTCAGTTCAACATGTCGGGGTCTCTGAAACTCAGACGGAGCATCAAGTTCGAGAACTGCTTCACTAACGATCACCGCGTTCGAGATGTCACTTATGCGATCCAGAAGCTGATTCTTCTCCTTCCTGAGTTTCTGCACGAACTTGAAAAATACGTATGAGACTTCGCTGCCGAACCTCGGTTTGCGAGAGGGCGCGGAAGGAGGGTCTGGCGGGTTCTCGTCTCCGTTGGGTTGAATTGAGTTGATTGCCTCTTCGGCGGAGAGCACAGCATCAAACAGATAATCCTCGACTTGGGTCTGGCTCAACGTTGAAGCGACAAGCGGGCTCGATTCTGCGATGAATTGGTGAAATTCATCTATCAGAGCGTCTATGTCGCATTCGAGAGAATTTAGTGCATGGGCATCGGGATAACTTGAGGCGGTCCAAACGTACTCGGGCTCAATACTGTCTTTAACGCGGGCGATTAATCCGTATTTCTGTAGTCTAGGTACTAGTGGATTGAATCCAACACTTGGTGCCCGCGCCTGACGGCGGCGATGATTTTGTCGGGATCGGCGGTCCAGGTGAAGGGTTTGGGCATTTGATTGGTGTCCTCGACGAAGCGGTTGATGGCGGCCTGGAGATCGACGACGGATCGGAAGACACCGCGCTTCAATCGTCGCTTCGACAGTTTGGCGAAGAAGCCCTCCACGGCGTTGAGCCAGGAGCAGGAGGTGGGCACGAAGTGGAAGGTGAATCGCTCATGCCGGCTGAGCCACTGGCGCACCTTGGGGTGCTTGTGGGCAGCGTAGTTGTCGAGGACGACATGGATCAGCTTGCCGGCCGGGACCTCGGCCTCGACGGCGTTGAGGAAGCGGATGAACTCCTGGTGGCGGTGGCGCTGCATGTTGCGGCCGATGACGGTGCCGTCGAGGACATTGAGAGCGGCGAACAGCGTGGTGGTACCGTTGCGCTTGTAATCATGCGTCATGGTGCCGGCACGCCCCTTCTTCAGCGGTAGCCCCGGCTGAGTGCGGTCGAGGGCCTGGATTTGGCTTTTCTCGTCGACCGAGAGCACGATGGCATGCGCCGGCGGATCGACGTAGAGCCCGACCACATCCCGGAGTTTGGTGACGAACTGAGGGTCGGTAGAGAGCTTGAACTGTCGTACTCGATGCGGCTGCAGCCCGTGGGCCCGCCAGATGCGCTGAACCGAGGAGACGCTGATGCCAGTCGCCTCGGCCATCATGGCGCCCGTCCAGTGGGTTGCCTCGGCGGGCGGATCGGTGAGCGTCAGGGCGACCACCCGTTCCGCTATGTCGGCAGCAAGGGGCGGCACCCGGGACGGCCGCGTTTTGTCACGCAGGAGGCCGTCAATCCCTTCTTCAGCAAAGCGTTCCTGCCAACGCCAGACGCAGGTCTTCGACTTGTGCGTTTGGCGCATGATCTCCACCGTGCCCCAGCCATCGGCCGACAAGAGCACGATCGCGGCCCGCCAGACGTGCTTCTGCGGAGCGTTGCGGTTGCCGATGATCGCCTTCAGGCGGCGGCGATCGGATGGGGTCAGCGTAATCGAAATCCCAGGGCGCATGCCCAAAACTCGCATGCGCCAAATCCCAGGGGAATCCCCCGCCGGATTCACCCGTCAGATTTGATCCACTAGAAAGGCACAAACCTCTTCGTGAATATCGAGACCGAAGAGAACTCTGATATCTGCGGAAAGCCGAGCTTTACGAAAGAGCTTCCCGTCGTTCTCGGAGGCAATAATTGATAGAAGGGGGACAATGCCGAGGTAGAAATCATTGCTGGCGTAAAGCTGGTCGCTGACCAGCGCGTATGTGATAAGCGCTCGGCGAGATTGGCTTTCCATCGTGTAAATATGACCGAAGTTTCCGGGGCGTGGATAGACACCGAAAATTGTCCACTGTTTTTCTTCAGTTTCTGGGCCGCGCTGGCGACCGAATAAATCTGTCCCGCTCCCATTCCCCCATGAGCCACCGCCCTCATCCTCGCTCGAATGACGGGCGTCTCCGGAGGCGTTCGTCTGATGGAGCGCATTCGTTCGCGTGGCCGATATCGGGAGCCATCGGCATCGGCTGGAGCGGCGCCCGCGGTGCCGC
Organism: uncultured Alphaproteobacteria bacterium; assembly: GCA_963782045.1. GTDB lineage: Bacteria > Pseudomonadota > Alphaproteobacteria > Rhizobiales > Kaistiaceae > CAVSRC01. The sequence goes on along the minus strand of CAWAIR010000013.1, from coordinate 280,076 downwards.
GCGAGGAGCGGCAGGGCGCGGGTACCCGGCTCCGTACCTCAGCCCTTCAAGGCATATCGGTCGGCTTCTTCGAAGACGTCGATGACCCGCGTCCCGGCCTTGATCATTGCCCCATGTTCGACACCGGCAGGAATCGAATAGCTGTCACCGGGTCGGTAAATTCTTGTCTCGCCGCCAATGGTGAATTCGATCTCGCCTTCGATGACCGTGCCCCACTGGGCGCCATGCGAATGCAGGGGCAGCTCCATGTCCTTGAGGAACGTAAAGAAGGCGATCAGACCGGCGTCTGACTTCAGGGCGGCCGTCTGCACGACATCCTCGGGGAATGGCACGTTGATGCTCGGGAACGCCGTGATGAACTCGGGAAACGGCATGATGACCTCCTCCATCGGGCTGACATCGAGAGATGGCATATTGCCCGGCCAGCTTCCAGTCTGGTAGCGAGTCGTAGCCCGCACGGAGCCCCCGGGTCGCACCTTCGCTGCGCCCGAGGGTGAACTCCACGCAATGCGGGGCTTTCTGCCGCCCGGATTTCGCTCACGCTTCGTCCAGGCTACCGGCACAGCCCTACCTCGAAAAGAAAGTTATCCCCCCTCCCAAAACCGCCCCCATATTGGTTGGCATCCTCGCTCATGAGGGGGCGCCGTCCGGAGGCGTTCGTTCGGCGGAGCGGGGTGCGGTGTCCCGTCCTTTCGTCTCGCAAACGGGGGGACTGGAGCTCGGAAGCCCGTCGACGGAGGGGGAAACCTCTTCGTGCGCCAACGCCCTGAAATGGTGCAGCGCTAAAGGCGGGCAGAGGTCAGCCACCGGTGAGACCGGCCCGGGAAACCGAGGCCCCGGCACCGTGGCGGTCGAGGGCGGCCCATGTGCCAGCCCGCCTCTGCCAACCCAGGCGGGGCCTCGCATAAATCCCGCGGCGGGTGCTCGGTGAGCGCCACCAAACGGACTACCGACGCGGTGCTCATCGAGCGCCCGCCACCCCCTCGTGGTTCAGGCCATGAGGATGCTCTTTGAAATGTTCATAGCCCGGCCAGATCGTGGCGCGGGAGAGGAATTCATGCGCTCAGCGCAGGGCACGACGGCCGCGCCCAGCGATGCCGCCCCTCACAGACACATCAGCAGAACCGGGGTCTGGCCGTTGCTGGTATGGGCGCCGATCAACCGGCCCTTGAGCGACAGTTCGCTGCCGTCGGCCGGGTGAAGGGCGGGGCAGTTGAGCTGGATGCTCAATGCCGGCGGAACGCTGAGGCTGACGATGTCGGCATCGACGCAGAACGGCGTCGCCATCACCAGAAGCGTCGCCCGCCGGGCCGCGTCGTTCCGCGGGTCGCGGGCGATCCCGTCGTCGGGCGGGGCGACCGCGGCGAAATATTGACCGGAGAGCGTGACGGTGTCGCCGTAGCGGAAGCATCCCGCCGTCGCCACCGAAGCCGACCAGACGGTGACCGCCAGCGCGATCAACAGGATGACCGGCAGGCCCATCGGTGGCCGGCGCCGGGTCAATCGTCGCAGCAGGCTGTCATGCATCATCTCCGTGATCGACTTGCGCTCGGCCCGGTGGCGGTACCAGTCGTTCAAGCGCACCGTGGCGTCTCTGCAGGCGAACCACATCTTGCCGATGGCGTTCATTGCAGCTCGCTTTCGGCAACCACGCGGTCGTGACGTTCAAGGTCGCTCTTGACGACGTACCAGGGTTCGCCGTTGCTGACCGGGCGCTGGGCAACGATGCGATAGTGGCCGCTGGCGGCCTTGCGCGTTCGGTCCTCGTTTACGACGGTAATCGTCTCTCCGACGACGTATTTGTGGGGGCTCATGGCATGGGTCTTTCTCTAGCGGCGGACGCACCAGGCGGGGCCGCCAACGGTGCAGGCGGTATCGCCGGTCGCTGCCTTGGCTGCAAACGGCGAGGCCGGCCGCGATTGCGTTGTAGGGCTCAGGTGCTGGTGGTCAGCATCCTGGCACAGGATTCGGCGACTCCTTTGACCGAGGTCTGGCTGCCGGGCATCGTTGCCCAGCCGCCCTTCTCGACGTAGTCGGATTGCTGGTAGCTGCGCAGCGCGCTGAGCTCGGCAAGCTTGCCTTCGGCATCCATCTGGTCGTGAAACTGCGTCACGCAAATGGGCGCCAGGACGGCAACGACGGCAGTCTGCGCGCTCTGCTCGGCGGCCTGCGTGGAACTGCCGCCGGTCACCCAACCGCCCCAGGTGAACCCGATGATGGTGAGCGCGACGGCGCCGCCGATGGCGCCCCAGGCCGCGGGCTTGACTTCTGCCGGAATCTTCATGTCGTTTCCTCTCTTCGTCCGCTCGGTTTCAGATGGTGCTGGCGGACGCAACGGTTGCGTGAACGCGCAGGCTCGCGACCCATCACCCCGGTCAGCATGCGCTCGGAATCGGTGAGAACTGATCGCCGGTCAGGACATAGAAGCCGCCGCGCCGGCGGGGCGCGTACGCCCTGGCGGCAACGGCGAAGATGCGCTCCCTCGCATCGTCGAAGGCGGCCAGGATCCCCTCTTCGGTGTTCTTCGTCCTGGGATAGAGGACGAAGATCGCGTCTGCCTCCAGGAAGAAACACACCTCCATGGCGCTGTCATGGCCCCAGAAGCGGATGCGACGCCAATCGGCATCGTAGCTGCGGCTGGGATTGGGAAAGCTCAGGCTCATGCTCGGCGTCCTGCGGGAGACCAGAGGGAGATGCGCTCCCTCGACCGGTCATTTCGGCTCGGCGTTTGTGGGCGCCTTGGCCTTCTTTTCCTCGGGCTTGCCCGCCGGGGCAGCCGGGGCGCCCGGCCGATCGTCGTTGGCCGGTTTCGGCAAGGTCGGCGAAGGGCGATTGGCCATCAGGAAAGGGCCTTTCAAACGCCGGCCGCAAGGATTTGCGGTCGCTATGCGTATGTAATACTTATGAAAACCATTACAAGACGTCCAATATAGTACCGATCCCGCGCGGTAGTATTGGAACATTCTAAAGTGATGAATTTCATTATATCAGAAAAAACTGGCGCCCGCCACGGAAATTCGGTTGCAGCAGCTTTGTTAGCCCCGGAATAACCGACCGCCTGCGCCGCGCTCGTCATTCCGGCGCCGATCGGAATCGATTCGGCCTCTCCGCTTCTCCGCCGTTTCCGTCCGGTCCCCGCCTTATGGCCGGGCTTGTCCCGGCCATCCGCGTCTTTCCAGCTCCAGCCCGGCGCCGTCATCCCCGGCGAGATGGGGCGCGCGCGCTTGTTTCCCCGGATTTCGCTCGCGCCATTCGGGCCGCCGCGCCAACGCCGGAGTGCAAATCAACCTGTCGCCCGCGGTTGCCGGGCGCAGTCCCCAAACCGTGTGCCGGTTGCGGTGCAGCATGCGCGTTTTCCCCCAAACCCCGTCAGGTTCCGCCGAAAGCCCGCAGCGCACTTGACCCCATCGCGCCGAAGGTGCAGGAGGTCGCCACCCTCCCGCCGTCCCCGAAAGCCAAGATGACCGATACGACCATCACGCCCTCGGCCGCCGCCAATGCGGAGTTCGAGGGGGAAGACCGCACCATATCGCTCCCGATCCTCGTTGGTCTTGCCTTCCTCATCGGCATCGTCGCGGCGCTCGGCGCGGTCTTCTTCCGTTACCTGATCGCGATCATCCACAACGTCGTCTTCCTCGGCCACTTCAGCTTTCTCTACGACGCCAATGTCTTCGACCCGCCCACCCCGTGGGGGCCGTTCATCATCCTTGTGCCGATCGTGGGCGGCCTGGTGGTGGTGTGGCTGGTGGAGACCTTCGCGCCGGAGGCCAAGGGCCACGGCGTGCCGGAGGTGATGTTCGCCATCTACCACAACAAGGGCAACGTCCGCGGCATCGTCGCGGTGATCAAATCCTTCGCCTCGGCGATCTCCATCGGCACCGGCGCCTCGGTCGGCCGCGAGGGCCCGATCATCCAGATCGGCGCCTCCTTCGGCTCGACGCTGGCGCGCAAGCTGCGCCTCGCCCGCTGGCAGAAGATCACCATGATCGCCGCCGGGGCAGGGGCGGGCATCGCCGCCACCTTCAACACGCCGCTCGGCGGCGTGCTGTTCGCCGTCGAGCTGCTGCTGCCCGAGCTGTCGAATCGCACATTCCTGCCGGTGGTGGTGGCGACCACCACCGCCACCTCGATTGCCCGCTATGTCTTCGGCTTGTCCCCGGCCTTCTACGTGCCGGACGCGGCGCTCCCCGGCGGCTTCTCCATCACTTCGCCGATCGTGCTGGCGGGCTTCGGCCTGCTCGGGCTCGCCGCCGGCGTCGCCTCCTGGGCCTTCATCAAGTTCCTCGCCTGGTGCGAGGACATCTTCCCCAAGCTGCCCGGCAACGTCTACACGCAGAACATTGTCGGCATGGCGATCATCGGTGTGCTCTTCTACGCCTTCATGCGGGTGACCGGTCACGGCCAGACCGACGGCGTCGGCTATGCCACCATCCAGTCGGTGCTCGAGGGCGGCACCGCCGGGCTGCTGCTGCTCACGGCGCTGTTCATCGCCAAGCTGTTCGCCACCTCGATCAGCCTCGGGTCGGGCGCCTCGGGCGGCATCTTCTCGCCGTCGCTGTTCATCGGCGCCACGCTGGGCGCCGCCTTCGGTTCGCTCGGCGGCTTCCTCTTTCCCAATTCCGGCTTCTCGGTCATCGAGTTCGCCGTGGTCGGCATGGGCGCCATCGTCGGCGGGGCGACCGGCGCCTCGATGACGGCGATCGTGATGATCTTCGAGATGACCCGCGACTACAACGTCATCGTGCCGCTGGTGATGGCGGTGGCGCTAGCGACCGGCACGCGGCGGGCGCTGATCAGCGAGAACATCTACACCATCAAGCTGCGCCACCGCGGCAAGCCGATCCCGATCAACCGCCACACCAACATGTATCTGGTGCGCCAGGCGCGCGAGCTGATGAACAAGAACTTCGTCGTGCTGCCGATGGCGACCTCGATCTCCGACGCGCTGGCCGCGATCGCCGACCGCCCGAGCGCCCACATCATCGTCTCGGACGGCCCGCGCATCGCCGGGGTGGCGCGGCTCGCCGCCGGGTCGTACGCGCCGGACCGCTACGCCGGCCAGACGCTGGAGAGCATCACCGCGGACAACTTCGTCATCTCGCCGGAGACCGCCATCCTCAACACGGTCATCAGCCGCATGAACCGGCGCAACCGCAACCTGTGCATCGTGGTCAACGATCGCGCCCGCATCCCGCGGCCGGAGGACGTCATCGGCGTTATCGCGGCCAACGAGATCTCCAACGCGGTGATCGCCAACCACTACGCCTGAGCGCGCGCGCGCCCGAGCAGCCGCAGCGGGCGGCCGTCGATCGCCGCCAGCCCCAGGGCGATCAGCCCCATGCCGGCGAAGTCTGCGACCGCCAGCCGCTCGTGCAGGAACAGGGCGCCGAGCAGGATGGCGCTCACCGGCACCAGGAAGGTGACCAGCAGCAGGTTGACGGCGCCGGCTGTCTTCAGGAGCTGGTAGTAGATGATGTAGGCGACCGCCGAGGAGAGCACGGCGAGCGCGATCAGCGCCGCCCATACGTCCGTACCCGGCATGGCCAGCGTCCACGGCTGGTCGACGATGAAGGCGAGCGGCACCATCATGACGGTGGCGGCGGCGAACTGGCCGGTCGCCGAGACGATCGGCGCATGGCCGGCGCGGCCGAAGCGACGCGCGTAAATCGGCGAGAGCGCGTAGAACACCGAGGCGGCGAGCAGCGCCAGTTGGGCGAGGAGGTCGGTGCTGAAGCCGCCCAGGGCATCCGGCCCGATCATCACCACCACGCCGGCGAAACCGACGACCAGCCCAGCGATGCGGCCGGGCGTCATGCGCTCGTCGCCGGTGAGGTAGTGGGCGAAGACCACGGCGAACAGCGGCGTGGTGGCGTTGAGGATGGCGGCCAGCCCGCTTTCGACATGGCCCTGTGCCCAGGCGATCAGACTGAAGGGCACGACGTTGTTGAGGAACCCCATGACGAAGTAGGCTCGCCACGAAGCGGCGTCGCGCGGCATGGCGTTGCCGGTCGCCCGCACCGCGGCATAGAGCAGCGCGCCGCCCACGGCCACCCTGAAGGCGACGATGGTGAAGGCCGGCAGCACCTTGATGGCGATGGCAATGTAGAAATACGAGCCGCCCCACAGCAGCGCGAGGGTGACCAGCAGCGCCCATTCGGCGGGCGTCATGGTACGGTTGACGGCGGGCGGCATCGCGGGTCCTGCGCTTGACGGCGGGCCGGCACCATAGGCGCCCGCCCGGGGCTTTTCATTCCGTTTCTTGCGCGGCACAAAGCACCCGCCGGGCGAGCGATTTCGCCGCTTTGGCTGGCAATCGCGATTTGCTACCCTAGCCGCGGGGCACGGGAACGCGGTTGAGGAATCCAGGGTTTGACGATGGCGATCCAGCTCGCAGTCGGTGCCGCGGCGCACAACGACGCCGGCATTGCGGCGGCCCTGCCGATGCTGAAGCAGCGTTTCGGCGCGCGCTACGCCGATTCGGAGGCGCTGCGCCGCCAGCACTGCCATCAGATGACCTGGCTGGTCAGCCAACCGCCGGACGCGGTGGTGTTCCCCGAAACGACCGAGGAGGTCGTCGATATTGTGCGCATCTGCGCCGCCCACCGCGTGCCGATGATTCCCTTCGGCGCCGGTTCCTCGCTGGAGGGCCACGTCAACGCGCCTGAGGGCGGCGTGTCGATCGACATGAGCCGCATGAACCGGGTGCTTGCGGTGCATGCCGAAGACCTCGACGCGGTGGTCGAGCCGGGTGTGACGCGCAAGCAGCTCAACGATCACCTGCGCAGCGACGGCCTGTTCTTCCCGATCGATCCCGGCGCCGACGCCTCGCTCGGCGGCATGGCCGCCACCCGCGCCTCCGGCACCAACGCCGTGCGCTACGGCACCATGAAGGACAACGTCATCAGCCTGACGGCGGTGATGCCGGACGGTTCGGTGGTGAAGACCGGCAACCGGGCGAAAAAGTCCTCCGCCGGCTATGATCTCGCCCGGCTGATGATCGGCTCGGAGGGGACGCTGGGCATCATCACCGAGCTGGTTCTGAGGCTGCAGGGCATCCCCGAGGCGATCGCCGGCGGCGTGGTCCCCTTCCCGACGGTCGAGGCGGCGTGCAATGCCACAATCCTGACCATACAGAGCGGTATCCCCGTTGCTCGCATCGAACTGCTCAACTCGCTCATGGTCAAAGCCACCAACGCCTACGCCAAGCTGGATTTGTCCGAGAGCCCGCATCTGTTCGTCGAGTTCCACGGCAGCCACGCCTCGGTCAAGGAACAGGCCGAGGCCTTCGGCGCGATCGCGGCGGACTTCGGCGGCGGCGAGTTCGTCTGGGCGACCCGGCCGGAGGAGCGCACGCGCCTGTGGCAGGCCCGCCACGACGCCTACTGGGCGGCGCTGGCGCTCAGGCCAGGGGCCAAGGCAATCGCCACTGACGCCTGCGTGCCGATCTCGCGGCTGGCGGAATGCGTGATGGAAACCATCGCCGATGTCGAAGAGAACGGGCTGGTCGCGCCGGTCGTCGGCCACGTCGGCGACGGCAATTTCCATCTCACCATGATCGCCGACGCGGGCGACCGCGACGAGGTGGCGCGCTGCGAGGGGGTGATCTCGCGCCTCAACCTCAGGGCCATCGCCATGGAGGGAACCTGCACCGGCGAGCACGGCATCGGCCAGGGCAAGATGAAATATCTCGGGATCGAGCTTGGCAGCGGTCTCGACGTCATGCGGGCGATCAAACAGGCAATCGATCCCCAGGGGATCATGAACCCGGGCAAGATCGTCGCGCCGGGCTGACCGGCCAGTCGACCGTGCTCCAGCGGAGGCAATACTGAGCAGGCTCTACCTGATCGTCGGGAGTGCCGTGGTCGTCGCGTTGTTCGCGGCGCTGATCGTCCCGTGGTTCGTCAACTGGAACGACTACCGCGCCAGCTTCGAGGCCGAGGCGTCGCGCATCCTCGGCCACCGCGTCCACGTCGAAGGCAACGCCCACGCCACCATCCTGCCGTCGCCGTCGCTGACCTTCACCAAGGTCGAGGTCGACGACCAGGACGGCAACCGCATCATGGATGTCGGCCGCTTCGACGTCGTCATCGAGCTGATGCCGCTGCTCCAGGGCGAAATCCGCGTCGTGTCGATGACGCTGGAGAAGCCGGTGGTCAACGTCGCCGTCGATGCCGCCGGCAAGGTCGCCTGGCTCAGCCGCGTCAAGCTGCGCGAGCCGTTCGACCCGGACAAGGTCGTCCTCGACAACATCACGGTCAAGGACGGCACGCTCAACTATTCGGACGCGCAGACCGGCGTGTCGCTGGCCTTCGGCGGCATCTCCGCCCAGGTCACCGCGCGGGCGCTGCTCGGCCCGTGGCACGTCGACGGCTTCTACCTCGACAACGGCAACCAGGTCGGCTTCCGCATCTCCACCGGCCGCGTGCTCGACGACGGCACGATCCGCGTCAAGGCCGACGTCAATCCGGCGCGCTGGCCGGTCACGGTGGGCGTCGATGGACCGGTCGGCATCGACCCGGGCGGGGGGCTGACGTGGCGCGGCACCTATTCGCTGGCCCAGGTGGCGACCGACGGCGGCGATGCCAGCGCCGGCGACAACGGCGACGCCGCCAATGGCCCGACCGGGTGGCGCAGCGAGGGCGCCTTCACGCTCACCGGCGACCGGCTCGACGTCTCCAAGGCGGTGCTGTCCAACGGTCCGGTCGACCGGCCGTTCAGCCTCGCCGGCTCGCTGACGCTGAACTTCGGCAACAACCCGTCCTTCGCGGCGACGGCGGAGGCGCACCAGATCGACCTCGACCGCACGCTCGGCAGTGGCCCCAGCCAGCCGGTCGACGTTTCGGCGGCGACCGACAGCCTCGTCGCCTGGCTCAGCCGTCTGCCGGTGCCGACGGTGCCGGGCAGCATTCGCCTCAAGGTGCCGACGATCGTGGTCGGCGGCCGCATCATCGAGGACCTGTCGTTCACCGCGGCGCCGGCCAAGGGCGGCTGGCAGATCGGCACGCTCGAGGCCAAGCTGCCGGGGCAGGCGACGCTCGAGGCGAGCGGCCTGATGACCACCCGGCAGAAGTTCGGCTTCGTCGGCGATGCGCATCTCGCCGTCGCCCAGCCGGCGACCTTCGCCACCTGGTGGCGCGGCGACAGCCAGGAGGGCGCCGGCCGCCTGCTGGCGCCGTTCGACCTCTCCGGCCGCGCCGATATTGAGCCCGGACGCATCGAGCTCGACAACGTCACCGCTCGGATCGCCGATGCCACCATCACCGGCAACTTCGGCTGGTCCGAGCAGCCCAAGGACCATCACCGCGATCTCTATGCCGATCTCGACGCCACGCGCATCGATTTCGTCCAACTCAAGGCGCTCGGCGAACTGCTGGTCGGGCGCAACCTGACCAATGCCGCGTCGCTCGCCGACGGCTACAGCCTGCACGTCAAGGCGGATGCGTTCGTCTTCCAGGACCTCGCCGTCAAGGGCGTCGAGGTCAACGCCAAATACCGCGAGGATGCGCTCACCGTCACCGCATTGAAGATCGCCGACATCGGCGGCGCCCGTATCGAGGAGACCAGCGGCAAGATCGACCACCTGTCGGCCGACCCGCGCGGCCATCTCGACGCGACGCTCGATGCGCCCACCCTGACCGGGCTGGCGCGGCTGGCGGACCGCTTCCTGCCGGCGAGCGGCTTCACCCGCTGGCTCGACGCGGCCGCTCCCTCGCTGGGCGAGGCGGTGATGACGGCCCGGATCACGGCGCCGCTGCCCGACGGCGGCAGCGGCTTCGCGCTCACCGTCGACAACGGTACGGCGGCCTCGACGACGATCGAGAAGCTGTCGGCGGCGTTCACCGGCGGCTTCGCCCATTGGCGCGCCAAGCCGGCGGACATCGCGGTCAAGCTCTATTCGCCGGATAGCGCCGAGCTTGCCCGCCAGTTCGGCATGGCCGCCGTGACGCTCGCCAAGGACGGCAGCGCCAGCCTCGACATGAATGCCAAGGGCGTCCCGGCCACCGGGCTCGACACGGTGGTGATGGTGAACCTCGCCGGGCTCAACGCCACGGCCCGCGGCAGCCTGACGATTGCCGACGACCTGGCTCCCTCCTTCAAGGGCACGCTGGATGCCGACGCCGACGATCTCGATCCGATCGTCGCTATGGCCGGGCTCGACATCGCCAACGCGGGTGCGACGCCGCTGTGGCTCGACAAGGCGTCGCTGTCGGTTTCCGGCGGGGGCGTCGGCCTGCAATGGAAGAACGGCAAGATCGGGCCGGCCATCGCCGGTGGCGAGGTGACGTTGGCTCCCGACGGCGCCGGCGGCTGGAAGATCGGCGGCAACCTCAACGCCGACGAAGTCGACCTCGGCTGGATCGCCTCGCTCGGCCTCGGCTTCGCCCCGCTGCCGACCGGCGATCCGGCGGAACCGTGGTCGCACGAGCCGTTCGCGTCGCCGGCCTATGGCACGGTAAGCGGCAAGCTGGTGGTGAGCGCCGATAAGCTCGACGTCGGCGATCTCGCCGTTACCGGCACCACATTCACGCTCGCCTTGCAGCCGCAGCGGATCGACGTCGACCTCACCGCCGGGCAGCTTGCCGGCGGTAGCGTGACCGGCGGCATGTCGGTCCACAATGTCGGCGGCAACGCCAATTTCTCCGGCCGCTTCGACCTCAAGGGCGCGGCGCTGGAATCCTTCGTCTGGCGGCGCGCGGGGCGGTCGGTGGCAACCGGCACGGTCGACCTGTCGGCCAATTTCGAATCGACCGGCCACTCGCCGGCGGGGCTGGTCTCGACCATGACCGGCGGCGGCGTGATCGCCGTGCATGACGGGCTCGCCCGCTACGTCAATCCGGGCACCGCGCGCCAGATCGTGCGCTCCTCCGATCTCGGCCAGCAGTTCAGCGAGGATGCGCTCAAGGCGGCCTTCAGCGAGCGCATCGACGCCGACAACCTCGCCTTCAAGGAGGCGAGCGGTGCCTTCGCCATCGTCGCCGGGGCGGTGCGCCTCAAGAACCTGATCGTCAACACAGCGGGGCTTTCGGCCAAGGGCAACGCCGTCGTCGATTTCAACACCATGACCCTCGACAGCGATTGGAACCTGGCCTTCGATCCGGTCGACAACAAGGTGCAGGGCGCCGATCCGGAGGCCGGCATCGTCTTCCACGGGCCGATCGCCGACCCCAGCCGCTCGATCGACGTGCTGCAGTTCGCCGCCTATCTGAACGAGCGCGAGGCGGCACGGATGACCGAGATCATCGCGCTCGATGCGGCGACGCGCGCCGAGAAGGAACGGCTGAGCCGGCTGGCCGATAAGCTCAAACAGGACGACGCGCAGCGCGTCGAGGATGCACGCATCGCGGCCGAGCGCGAGGCCAGGCGGCATGCGGCGGCGCAGGCGAGCGCCGCGGTCCTCGAGGCGTTCCACGTCAACCGCGAGATTCTCGTCGAGCAGCGCCATGTCGCGGCGCTCGCGGGCTTTGCCGCGCGCCTGGCGGCCGCGCAGAAGCAGGCCGCGGCCGCTGCGTCCGATGCGGCGGCGGCCGCCGGGGCGGCGCGGGCGAAAACCGATGCCGCGGCCCAGAGGCTGGCCGACGCGCGGCAGGCGGATGCCGATGCCGCTGCCAAGGCGGACGCCGCTGCCGCGGATCTCGCCTCGGCGAAGGCGGAGGCGGATAAGGCCGCCCAGGGTGCCTCGCAAACCGCCGCCGCCGACGACCGGGCGAAGCAGGCGCTCGAAGACGCTATGGCGGCGGAAACCGGCGCCAAGGCCGCCGCCGACACGGCGGCACAGGCGAAGGCCGATGCCGGGAAGGCGCTGGCCGCCGCGACGGCGCGGGCCGTTGCAGCCGAAAGCGCGGCGAACAAGGCGAAGGCGCTTGCCGTCTCCACCGCTGCCGAGAAGGAGGCGGCTGACAAGGCCGCTGCCGCTGCGGCTGACGATGGCGATGCCGCGCGGGCCAATCTCGCCGCTGCCGAGGACGCGGTGAAGAAGGCGCAGGCGGCCGCCGACGCCGCAGTCTCGCAGGCAACCGCGCTCGGCGGCGGGGAGAGCGCGGCGGAAACCGCCAAATCGAAGGCCGATGCGGAGGTCAAGGCTGCCGCCGGTGCGCTCGCCGCGGCGACTGATGCGCGTGACGCGGCCGCGGCCAAGCTGGTGGCGGCCAGGAGCGATGCGGCCTCGAAGCAGCGGGCCGCCGATAACGCGGCGAGCATGGAGAAGATGACGAAGACGGCGGCCGCGCTTGCCAAGAGCCTCGCCGGCGACGGCGCCGACGCCGATGCGATCGCCAATGCCGACAATCTGCAGAAGTCGGCGGAGAGCGCCGCCCAGCAGGCCGCCGCCAAGAAGGCCGCGGCGGACGCCGCCGCCAACGTCATGGCCGACGCCCAGACCGCTTTCGATCAGGCGGCCGGCGCGCTCGCCGATGCAGAGAAGCAGTCGCAGGATGCCGCCGCCGCCGCCGCCCGTGCCGATGCGGCGGTCAAGACCGCTGCGGCGAATGCGAACCGGGCCGTATCGGATGAGGATGCGACGCGGGCCGATCTGGCAAAGGCGATCAAGGCGCGCGATGTGGCGAAGGCGGGGCTGGCCGAGAAGCAGGCGGCGACGGAGAAGACCGCCTCGGCGGCCGCGGCAGCCGCCAGGGTAGCCGATGACGCTGCCAGCGCCGCCGACCGTGCCCAGGCGGACCTCAAGACCGCGCTCGCCGAGAAGGCGGCCGCCGGTGATGCTCTCGCCAGGCGTGCCGATGCCGCCGGCAACGCCGCGCGGGCGGCGCAGGTGGCGACGGACAAGCGCATGGCGGCTGCCGCCGATGCCAAGGCGGCGTCTGCCAAGGCCGCGGCGGCAGCGGACGCGTCAGCCCAGGCGAACCAGACGCTCACGGCCGAGACAGCGGCGCATGACGCCGCGCTGGCTGATGCCAAGTCTGCCGCCAACGACCGTCAGGCGGCCGAAGCTGCCGCCCAACAGGCCGAAACAGAGGCGCAGGCGGCGGTGGCGGCGGCCAGCGCCGCTCAGACCAGGGCGACCGCCGCCGCGGCCCAGGCCGCGGCGGCGCAGCAGACGGCCGATCAGGCGGCGCAGGCGGCGACCAGCAGCGGTCCAATCGACGTTCCGCTCCCCGCCCAATCCCGGGCGGACGCTGCGGTGGCGCCCGGCGAGGCGGCCGTTGCCAGCGAGCCGGTCGCGGTCAAGCCGGTCCCGGTGCCGCGGCCGAAGGCGCAGCCGCCGCTGCCGGTGCTGCCCAGCCTCATCCCGACCGACCGGCCGCTGGTGATCACGCCGCCGAAATACTGAGGCACCGTCAGTTCCGGTCGGCGGGCCGCCGATACCAGTCGAGCGCGAAGATCCTGAGGGCCGCCGAAAGGTTGCTGTCGCTGCCTCGGCCGCGGTCGATCTCGGTGATGAGCGCCGCCACGCTCATGTTCCGGCCGGCGGCGATTTCGGCAAGCGCTTCCCAGAAGGGCGCCTCGAGGGAGATCGAAGTACGATGGCCGGAGATGGTGACCGAGCGCTTGTTCACGGGCTTGGCGGTCAATCCTCGTCGCGCTCGATACGATGACTGGCGAGCCGGCGCTCGGCGAGGTCGCGCTCGGCCGCCTTGTGCTTCTTCTCTGCGGCGGTCTGCCCATGCTTGCGGCGGTTGGCATCGGCCGCCTCTTGGCGTTCGGCGCGCACCTTGTGTTTGCGGAAGCGGCGGAGATTGACGATCTCGGCCATGTCAGACTCCGAAGAAGACCATGTCGAGCGCGTTCTTCAGCGCACTTTCGTGCGCGTCAAGCGTACCGACCATCCTGCCCAGATTGCGTACCGGAATTGCCGCCACAAGGTGGGTCGCGACCACGTATCGGACACCTTCGACTTCAACGGCTGGGACGACGCGGTCGACCTCGTAAGTCTCGTCGAGCGGCACAAGCGGCGCCACGATCCTCGTCGTCAGATGATTCAGGGCATCATTCTGGAGAACCACGACGAGATCCACCGGGCTTTCGGCACGGAGCCCCGTGACGCCGTAAACCTCGAATTGCCGAGCGGTTACCACGGCCTCAGGTCTTCAAGCGGGATTCCGTTCTCTTCGACCCAGTCGTTCCACGCCGACATCGGCGCCCGGTTCGCCTTGCGCCATTCCTCGCGCCGGCGCTCGCGATGCTCCGCCTGAAGCGCGCGTTCGAGAACCGCCGACACATTTGTGCCGTAGGCCTTGGCCTCCTCGGCCAGCTCCAGCGGGATGGACACATTCATCGCCCGCTTGCGCGGACGGGACGGGCGGCTCGGCATGTGCTGCTCCCATGCGCATGATGTATGCGCATAGTTTGGCGCGGTGCAGCCAAATTACAAGCTATTTCGGGCCGATCATGTCCTCCGGCCGGACGAGGGCGTCGAATTCCTCGGCCGTCACGTAGCCGAGGCGCACAGCCTCCTCGCGCAGCGTGGTGCCGTTCTTGTGTGCCGTCTTGGCGATCGTGGTCGCCTTGTCGTAGCCGATCTTGGGGGCCAGCGCCGTCACCAGCATCAGCGAGCGCTCCATCAGCGCCTTGATGTGTTCCTCGTTGGCCTTGATGCCTTCGACGGCGCGCTCGGTGAAGCTCTTGGCGGCGTCGGCCATCAGCCGCACCGACTGGAGGAAGTTGTAGGCCATCACCGGGTTGAAGACGTTGAGCTCGAAATGGCCCTGGCTGCCGGCAAACGAGATCGCCGCGTGGTTGCCGAAGATCTGCACGCAGACCTGGGTCAGCGCCTCGCACTGGGTCGGGTTGACCTTGCCCGGCATGATCGAGGAGCCCGGCTCGTTCTCGGGCAGCGACAGTTCGCCGAGGCCGGAGCGCGGGCCGGAGGCGAGGAAGCGGATGTCCTGGGCGATCTTGAACAGGCTCACCGCCACCGTGTTGATGGCGCCGTGCGAGAAGACCATGGCGTCGTGGGCGGCCAGCGCCTCGAACTTGTTCGGCGCCGAGGTGAACTTCATGCCGGTGAGTGCGGCGATGCGGTCGGCGATGCGTTCGGCGAAGCCGACCGGCGCGTTCAAGCCGGTGCCGACCGCGGTGCCGCCCTGGGCGAGCTGCATCAGCCCCTTCATGGTCAGTTCGATGCGGACGATGCCGTTCTCCACCTGCTGGGTGTAGCCGGAGAATTCCTGGCCGAGCGTCAGCGGTGTGGCGTCCTGGGTGTGGGTGCGGCCGATCTTGATGATTTTCGCAAAGGCGTGCGCCTTGTCGTTGAGCGCGTTGCGTAGCCCCTGAAGCGACGGCAACAGGCGGTGCTCGATTTCCTCGGCGCAGGCGATGTGCATGGCCGTCGGGAAGGTGTCGTTCGACGACTGACTCATGTTGACGTGGTCGTTGGGGTGGACCGGCGTCTTGGAGCCGATGGTGCCGCCGAGGATCTCGATCGCCCGGTTGGCGATCACCTCGTTGGCGTTCATGTTGGACTGGGTGCCCGAGCCGGTCTGCCAAACGACCAGGGGAAAATGCGCGTCGAGCTTGCCCTCGGCCACTTCCTGCGCCGCCCGGACGATGGCCTTGCCGATCTTCGGATCGAGCTTGCCGAGGTCCATGTTCACCTCGGCGGCAGCGCGCTTGATCAGGCCAAGCGCGCGCACGATCGGCGCCGGCTGCTTCTCCCAGCCGATCGGGAAATTCTCCAGCGAGCGCTCGGACTGCGCGCCCCAGTAGCGGTCGGCGGGAACTTCGATGGGCCCGAAGGAATCGGACTCGGTGCGGGTGGCGGGCTTATTGGCGGGCATGGGACGGCTTCCGTTGGCGGGTGGCGCCGCGGGTTTTCCCATTGCCTCGGGCCGAGCGCAAGCCGCCCCCGCGTCAGGCGACGTCCTCGGCTTCCGCCGCGCGCTTGCGGCCGACGATCATGGCGTGAACCAGGTTCTCGCGGTGGCGGAGGCTCGCCAGCGCCACGCCGGCAAGATGCACCCCGACCAGAATCAGGAGCCCGTGCGCCGACCAGTTGTGCAGGTGCTGCATCATGGTGTCGCCCCAGAAGGCGTCGGTGGTGAGCAGGTAGCCGGTGAAGGCGGTGCCGGCCATGCCCAGCATCAGCGCCACGATCATGGCGCCGCCGGCCGGGTTATGGCCGATGTGGCGCGCCTCGCTGCCGGTCGCCACGGCCTTGAGATAGGCGATGACGGTGCCGGGCGAGCGCACGAAATGGCGAAATCGCGCATAGGGCGTGCCGATGAAGCCCCAGGCGAGGCGGAGCAGGATGAGGCCGCCGGCGGCGTAGCCGGCGACCATGTGAAGGTCGTCCCAGGCGTGGGCACTGAGCCACGCAATCGCGAAGCTCAGCACCAACGACCAGTGGAACAAGCGCACGATGGGATCCCAGACGCGGACCCACCTGTCCTTGCGGACGCTTGTTACGTCAGGCATGCGGGAGGATCAGTTTTCGCCGGCTTCGGCGTTGGCGAGCTTCTTCAGGGTCTCGGCGTTGTAGGCGACGTTCATGCGCTTGCCCGCCTTGTCCATGGCGTAGACTTCATAGCAGCCGTTCTCGACCTTGATCTGCTTCACGGTCAGGCCGTCGGACTTGAGCATGCTCTCGAGCTTGGACTGCGGCTGCCAGGCGGACTTGGGCGCGGTGCTGCACGCACTGCCGGCGGCGAAGGCCGGGCTGGCAACGACAAAGGCGACGGCGGTGAGGAGGAAGGCGCGTTTCATAAATGTGAATCTCCACAGATGGGACAAATGCAAACGCGTGAGGCGTGATGCCCGGCGTTTGTGGCGCGCACGCTAGAGAGCGCGGCCTGACAATGCGCTGACAGTGTTGTGCGGCGCACTGTCATCTACGCCGCGCATGCGGCACCATCGGGAGGGAAGGGGGAGGAGGGCCTTATTTCTTGCGGAAGGCGTCGAGGCTGACGACCTGGGCCATCGGCGCGCCTTCCTGTTCGCCTTCGCCTTCGCCGGCGGCTTCGTCCGGCTTCTTCTCTTCTGTCGGCGCCTCCAGGCCTGCTGGCGGCGGAGCCTCGGAGGGCTCCGGCAGGTCGACGTCGGCGATCGTCGGCGGCCGTGCCGCCACCTCGAAATGCAGCTTGAAGGGCACGGACGGGTCGATGAAGTCCTTGATGGCGGAGAAGGGCACCAGCAGCCGCTCGGGGACGCCGCTGAAGGAGAGGCCGACCTCGAAGGCCTGTTCGTTCACCGTCAGGTCCCAGTACTGGTGCTGGAGGACGATGGTGATGTCCTCCGGGTACTGGGCGAGCAGGCGGCTGGAGATGCGCACGCCCGGCGCCTGGGTGGCAAGGGTGATGAAAAAGTGATGCTCGCCGGGGAGCCCGGTGCGCGCAATTTCGGAGAGCACCTTGCGAATGACCCCGCGCAGCGCGTCCTGGGCGAGGATGTCGTATCGGATGAGGTCTTCTGCCATGAGCTGCGCCGGATCGGTGCTCTGTCGAGACCGCCCCATCTTGCAGCAGATTCGGGCGCTCTCGTGAAGGGAAAGTGGAGGCTTCTGTTGCCAGGTGCCTCCGAACCCCGCCTGAGAGTGCTACCCCTCAGGGCTTGATTTCGGTTTTCCGAACCGCATTACGCGGCGAGGGCAACCGGAGCATAGTTGTCGTTGGCAACTATAAGTTCGGCCCGATAACGGCGGAACCATGCCGGGCAAAAGCCCATCCTTTACGCCCTCGTCGATCCTATTTCGCCCCCGCCGCAACCCGCCAAAACGCAGGCGGTCCAACGGGCTGGGGTGGAGGCGCCGGGTACTGCCCCCGGGTCCGCAGGGTTTATTTCGATGGCCGTTTATTGCCATAGCCGGATTGCTCCAGCACCGCGGAATATAGGGATTTCCTCGCTGCCTGAAAAGGCTGCCGAGGCAAGCAGCCGTCCTGGCGGAGGGAACCGGGCCGGCGGCCACCCAAATCGCCGCCGGGCAGGGGGGCGGAACCGGTCCGTTGCGTGCCACTCTGAGGCACGTTAGGTTGCCACAATTGCCGGTGCGGCCGGTCGCCTGCCGCTTCCCGAAAGTCCATGCCATGAACCGAAGCCTGGCGCGCAACGCGATCGTGCTGGGCCTGCTGTCGGCCGTGGGGCCCTTCGCCATCGACATGTATCTGCCGGCGCTGCCCTCGATCACGGCCGAGTTCAGGACGTCCGATGCGGCCGCGCAGGGCACGCTGGTCGCCTTCTTCGTCGCCGTGGCGTTCGGCCAGATCATCTACGGGCCGATCTCTGACAGCGTCGGACGGCGGGCGCCGCTCTATTTCGGCATGGTGCTCTACGTCATCGGCGCCATCGGCTGCAGCCTGGCGCCGTCGATCGAATGGCTGATTGCGACCCGCTTCGTCCAGGGCGTGGGCGCCTGCGCGGGCATGACCATTCCGCGGGCCATCGTGCGCGATCTCTATATCGGCCCGGACGCCGCGCGGCTGATGGCGCTGATCATGCTGGTGTTCAGCGCCGCGCCGATCCTGGCGCCGCTGTTCGGTAGCGCCGTCATCGCGCTGGCGAGCTGGCGGGCGATCTTCGACCTGGTCTCGCTGGTCGGCATCCTCGGCATCGTCATCACCTACTTCGCGCTCGATGAAACGCGGCCACCGGAGAAGCGGATAGCGATGGACCCGGTCAGCGTCGTGCGTGGCTATGTCACGATGGCCCGCGACCGCACCTTCGTCGGCATCGTCCTCATCGGCGGTTTCGGCATGGCCGGCCTGTTCTCGTTCCTGGCCGGCTCGTCCTTCGTCTATATCGACCATTTCGGCCTGAGCCCGACCCAGTTCAGCTTCGCCTTCGCCATCAACGCCATCGCCCTCATCGGCATGGCCCAGTCCACCGGCCGGCTGGCGCGGCTGTTCGGCCTCAGGCGGGTGGTGCGGGGCTGCGTCACCCTCTATCTGGCGGCGGCCGGGCTGCTGTTCGTGGCCACCCTCGCCGGCCTCGACAACGTCTATGCGTTGATCGTGATGCTGTTCCTGACGTTCGGCGCGATGGGGCCGCTCGGGCCGTCGACGGCGGTGCTGGCGCTCGAACAACACGGACCGCGGGCGGGCTCCGCCTCGGCACTGCTCGGCACGCTCCAGCTCATCGTCGGCATGATCGTGGTCAGCATCACCGGCGCTATCTCGAACGGCACGGTTCTGCCGATGGCGAGCGCCATCTTCGGCTGCGCGCTGACCGCCTTCCTGCTCAGCCTGGTGACCCTCAACGGCCGCGAGCCGGCGGCCGAAGCGGCCGAATAGGGGCTGGCGGCGCCTACGCTGCGGCCTAGAATCGCGTTAGGATCACGCCATGCGCCAATACCTCGACCTGATGCGCCAGGTGCTCGACACCGGCGTCCGCAAGACCGACCGCACCGGCACCGGCACCCTCTCGGTGTTCGGCCATCAGATGCGCTTCGACCTGGCCGACGGCTTCCCGCTGGTGACCACCAAGAAGATCCACCTGAAATCGGTGATCCACGAGCTCCTCTGGTTCATCGCCGGCGACACCAACACCGCCTATCTCAAGCAGAACGGCGTCTCCATCTGGGACGAATGGGCAGACGAGAACGGCGACCTCGGGCCGATCTACGGGGCGCAGTGGCGCTCTTGGCAGAAGCCGGACGGAGGCACGATAGATCAGCTTCGTCAGGTGGTTGGCGAAATCCGTTCAAATCCTAATTCACGCCGGCTGATGGTCACGGCGTGGAACCCGGGCGAGATCGGCGAGATGGCGCTGCCGCCCTGCCACTGCCTGTTCCAGTTCTACGTCGCCGACGGCAGGCTCTCCTGCCAGCTCTACCAGCGCTCGGCCGACATCTTCATCGGCGTGCCCTTCAACATCGCCTCCTATGCGCTCCTGACCATGATGGTGGCGCAGGTGAGCGGGCTGAAGCCCGGCGATTTCGTCCACACCTTCGGCGACGCCCACCTCTATCTCAATCACGTCGAGCAGGCGCGCCTCCAGCTCGGCCGCGAGCCGCGGCCGCTGCCGCGTCTCACCCTCAACCCGGAAGTCCGCTCGCTGTTCGATTTCGTCTACGACGATGTGGCGGTGACCGGCTACGACCCGCATCCGCACATCAAGGCGGCCGTGTCGGTGTGACCCTCACCCTCAGATCGGCGCGCCCGGGCGACGAAGCGGTGATCGTCGCGCTGATCGCCGCGCTGGCGCGCTACGAAAAGCTCGAACAGGCCATGGAAGCGACCGCGGCGGACATGGCGGCGGCGCTGTTTGCGCCGACCCCGCGGGTGTTCTGCGACCTCGCCGAGGTGGACGGCGTCGTCGTCGGCTTCGCCCTGTGGTTCTACACCTTCTCCACCTTCCGCGGCCGTCACGGCATCTGGCTGGAGGACCTGTTCGTGCGACCGCAGGCGCGACGGGCGGGGGCAGGGCGGGCGTTGCTTCGCCGGCTGGCGCGGCGCTGCGTCGAGGAGGGGCTCGGCCGCTTCGAGTGGGCTGTGCTCGACTGGAATGAACCGGCGATCGCCTTCTACCGCGCCCAGGGCGCCGTCCTCATGGACGCGTGGACCATGTGCCGGGTCGAGGGGGACGCGCTGACGGCGCTCGCCGCCGGGGACGCGCCATGAGGATCGCGCTGATCGCGGCGGTCGCCGCCAACGGCGTCATCGGCGACGGCAGCGGCATGCCGTGGCGGCTTTCGACCGACATGAGACGGTTCAAGGCGCTGACCATGGGCAAGCCGGTTGTGGTCGGGCGCAAGACCTTCGAGACCTTCGGCAAGCCGCTCCCCGGCCGGACCAACATCGTGGTTACCCGGCAGAGGGACTATGAGCCCGAGGGCGCGCTCGTCGCCGCCGGCCTCGATGCGGCCTTCAGGCGGGCCGGGGAGGTGGCCGCAGCGAGCGGGGCGGACGAGATCATGGTGATCGGCGGCGGCGAGATCTATGCCGCCGCGATCGGCCGGGCGGACCGTCTCTACATCACCCATGTGGAGGCCGAACCGGCCGGTGGCACCCGCTTTCCGCGGATCGATCCGGCCGCGTGGCGTGCGATCTCACGCGAGGCCGTGCCGGCGGGCGAGAAGGACAGCGCGGCTACGGTATTCGCCGTCTACGAGCGGATCGGACGCACCAACAGCGGTTGACTTGGCCGTCGCCAGGCCCCACCTGTCAGCGGCGCCGCTGGCTGGGGCCCAGGCGGTGTGGCGCATCGCGTTGAAATGACGCGGTAACACGCTTATAAGCCGGGCCAATTTCCGAAGCGGCTCGCGCGGCGCGGTGTCCGTCGGTTCAGGTCTTTCGAAGGGAGCGCAATGCCCTGGGACAATCAGAGTGGCGGCGGTGGCTGGAAGGGCAACGGCGGTCCGTGGGGCCAGGGCCCGCGAAATTCCGGAGGCGGTGGCGGCGGCTCGACCCCGCCCGATCTTGAAGAACTCCTGCGCCGCGGCCAGGACCGGCTGAGGCGCGTGCTGCCCGGTGGCGGCGGCGGTGGCGGCAAGATGCATCCGCTCACGCTCATCGCCATTCTGGCGGTGGTGGTGGCGCTCGCCGGCTACTACTTCTTCACCTTCCGCGTGCAGCCGGACGAAGAGGGCGTGGTGCTCCGTTTCGGCGCCTTCGAGCGCAACGCGACGCCGGGCCTCAACTGGCGGCTGCCCTATCCGATCGAGACGGTCTACACGCCCAAGGTGACGCGCGTGAACAAGGTCACCGTCGGCACCACGTCGGACGACCGCAATCCGGGCGCCGTCGGTCGCGACATCCCCGGCGAAAGCCTGATGCTGACCGGCGACGAGAACATCGTCGACATCAACTTCTCGGTTTTCTGGGTCATCAACAACGCCGCCGACTACCTGTTCAACATGGAAGACCCGGACGGCACCGTGAAGTCGGTGGCCGAAAGCGCCATGCGCGAGGTGGTCGGCCGCTCGGTGGTCGAGGCGCTGCTCACCCAGGCGCGGCAGATCACTGAAAGCGACGTGCAGAAGCTCATCCAGCAAACCATGGACGAGTTCCACGCCGGTGTCCTCATCACGCAGGTGCAAATGCTCAAGGTCGATCCGCCGTCCGAGGTCATCGCCTCCTTCCGCGACGTCCAGGCGGCGCGCGCCGATGCCGAGCGCGCCCAGAACGAGGCGCAGACCTACGCCAACAAGGTGGTGCCGGAGGCGCGCGGCCAGGCCGCCCAGATCACCAACGCGGCCAGCGCCTATCGCGACCGCATCATCGCCGAGGCGACCGGCAAGGCGCAGCGTTTCGACCAAGTCTACCAGAGCTACCTGACGGCGCCCGATGTGACCCGCAAGCGCATGTATCTCGACACCCTGGAGTCGGTCTTCGGCAACATGGACAAGGTCATCATCGACGAGAAGAACGGCGGCAGCGGCGTGGTGCCGTACCTGCCGCTCGACGCGCTGACCAAGAGGCCCGCCGCCGGTTCCACCTCCAATTCGGGCTCCACTACCAGTTCCGGCTCGGCCGGGGGAGGCCAGTAATGCGGCGCGGCATCTTCGGAGGCCTCGGCCTCGTCATCCTGGCGGTCATCGCGTTCGTGCTCTATCTCAGCATCTTCATCGTCGATCCGACGCAACAGGCGCTGGTGTTGCGCTTCGGCGAGGTGGTGTCGCCGATCGGCCTTCCGACTCGCGCCGTCGAAAAGCCCGGCCTCTATTGGCGGCTGCCGCTGGTCGACAACGTCGAGTACTTCGACAAGCGCATCCTCAACCTCGATTCGCCGCCGCTGGAGATCATCGCCTCCGACCAGAAGCGGCTGGTGGTCGATGCCTTCGGCCGCTACAAGATCGTCGACCCGCTGAAGTTCTTCCAGTCGGTGGGCACCGTCCAGGTTGCCCAGTCGCGCCTGGCGGTGATCCTCAATTCGGCCATCCGGCGGGTGCTCGGCGACGCCAGCTTCATTCAGTTGGTGCGCGACGACCGCGCCCAGCTCATGTCCAGGATCACCCAGCAGGTGGGCAATGAGACGCAGGGGCTCGGCATCCAGATGATCGACGTCAAGATCCGCAGCGCCGATCTGCCCGAGGCCAACAGCCAGGCGATCTACCAGCGCATGCAGACCGAGCGCCAGCGCCAGGCGACCGAGATCCGCGCCCAAGGCGAGCAGGCGGCACGGCGCATCCGCGCCGAGGCCGACCGCCAGGCGACGGTGATCGTCGCCGATGCCAACGGCGAATCGGAGCGGTTGCGTGGCGAGGGCGAGGCCAAGATCAACGAGATCTACGCCAAGGCCTTCAGCAAGGACCCGGAATTCTTCGATTTCTACCGCTCGATGCAGGCCTATCAGGCGGGCCTGAAGTCCTCCGACACGCGGATGGTGCTGTCACCGAATTCCGAGTTCTTCAAGTATTTCGGCAATTCGGCCGGCACGCCGAGCGGAGCTCCGCCGGCAACGCCGCCTTCGGCGCCTCAGTCTCCGGCTGCCCGGGCCCCGGCGGCACAAGTTCCCGCGGCACAAGCTCCCGCGGCGCAAGCCCCGGCCGCGTCGGGTCAGTAGGCCGGCGTCACGTATTCGTGTCGGAAGGCGGCCGCAAGCCTGTCGCCTTTCGGCCCTATTTCGCGCATGATTGGTCAGGCATAGTGGCCACGGGTTGATCCGGTGCGGGGACGCCGGACGGTGTCCGGTGGCCTTTCAGGAGGTGGGACCCATGGCAACCGTGTCACGTGGGTTGGGTCGGCTGGCCGCCGCGGTGGCCGTCGGTATGGTCGCCGTATCGCTGTCGGTGCCGGCGCTGGCGCGCGGTCCGGAATCGGTTGCCGACGTCGCTCAGCCGCTGCTCGACGCGGTGGTCAACATCTCGACGTCGCAGACGGTGGGCGGCACCAGCGACGCGGTGCCGGGGCCGAAACTGCCCCAGGGCTCGCCCTTCCAGCAGTTCTTTGACGAGTTCAACGGCGACAACAGCGGCGACAACGTTCCCCACCGGGTCCAGTCGCTGGGGTCCGGCTTCGTCATCGACCCGTCCGGGCTGATCGTCACCAACAACCACGTCATCGAGGGGGCGGATGAGATCACTGCCAACTTCAACGACGGCACCAAGCTGACCGCCACCCTCGTCGGCCACGACGACAAGACCGACCTGGCGCTGCTCAAGGTCAAGGCGGACAAGCCGCTGACCTCGGTCAAGTTCGGCGATTCCGGCAAGATGAGGGTCGGCGACTGGGTGATGGCAGTCGGCAACCCGTTCGGCCTCGGCGGCACGGTGACGCTCGGCATCGTCTCGGCGCGCAACCGCGACATCAATTCCGGCCCCTACGACAACTTCATCCAGACCGATGCCTCCATCAACCGCGGCAACTCAGGTGGGCCGCTGTTCGACATGGACGGCGAGGTCATCGGCATCAACACGGCGATCATCTCGCCGACCGGTGGTTCGATCGGCATCGGCTTTGCCGTGCCCTCGGAGATCGCCATCGGGGTCGTCGACCAGTTGCGCCAGTACGGCGAGACGCGGCGCGGCTGGCTCGGTGTGCGTATCCAGCAGGTGACCCAGGACGTGGCGCAGGGCCTGTCGATGGCCGGGCCGCCGCGCGGTGCGCTGGTCGCCGGCGTCGACGCCAAGGGTCCGGCGGCCGAGGGCGGCATCCAGGCCGGTGACGTGATCCTCTCCTTCGACGGCGAGGCGATCGATTCCATGCACGACCTGCCACGCATCGTCGCGGAGAAGCCGGTCGGCAAGCAGGTCACCGTGCACGTGCTGCGCAACGGCAAGGAAGAGGACTTCACCGTCACTCTCGGCCGGCTCGAGGAGGCCGACAAGGTCGCCGCCGCCGATGCCAAGGCGCCAGCCGCCGCCTCCGGCGACGCGCCGACGCAGTCTCCGGCTCCGACCCCGGAGCCGACGCCGATGGTCTCGACCGGGCCGCTGGGCCTCACCCTTGCCGACCTTTCGCCCGATACGCGCAGCCAGTACGGCATCGCCGACACGGTCACCGGCGGCGCCGTGGTCACCGGGGTGGCCGACGGCAGCCCGGCGTCCGACAAGCGCATGCTTCCCGGCGACACCATCATCGAGATCGCCCACGAGGCGGTGAAGGCGCCCGACGACGTCACCCGCGTCATCGGCGAGATGAAGGCGGATGGGCGCAAGAACGTGCTGCTCGCGGTGCAGAACAAGGACGGCAACCAGCGCTGGGTGGTGCTGCCGCTCGACCAGTAGGCGGAGTCACGCGTAGCGCGGTCGGGGTTGTCCCGGATTGTGCTGCGCCTTATCCGGCCTGCACGCTGCGACTATTGCTGCGCCGTCAGCCAGTCCTCGCGCTTGAGCCGGTAGAGCACGTGGCGCGACAGCTTGTGCCCGGCCGGCAGCTTCGGGTGCAGGAAGTCGTCGGCCGGATCGTGGGTCATGCCGATCTTCTCCATCACCCGGCGCGAGGGCCGGTTCCAGTCGGCGGTGAAGGAGACCAGTGCGTCGAGGCCGAGCGGACCAAAGGCGTGGCCGGCCACCGCGTGCGCCGCCTCCGTCGCATAACCCGCGCCCCAGGCTTCGCGCGCCAGCCGCCAGCCGATCTCGATGGCCGGCGTGAAATGCGCTTGGAATGTCGGCCGGGCGAGGCCGACATAGCCGATGAAGCGGCCGTTGTCCTTCACCTCAACCGCGTAGAGGCCGTAGCCGTTGGCGTCGATGTCAGCCTGGTTGCGGGCGAGGAAGGCGTCGGATTCGTCCCGGTCGAGCGGACGGGAGAAGAATTCCATCACGCGCGGGTCGCGGTTGATCGCGGCAAAGGGGCCGGCGTCCGCCGGCGTCCAGTCACGCAGCTTCAGGCGTGATGTAACGATGTGGACGCCGGGTTCCATCGCGGCCTCAGTCGAGGACGTGGCTGACCATGCCGTCGGCGAGCTTGGGTTCGAACCAGGTCGACTTGGGCGGCATGATGCCGCCGGAGTTGGCGACCGCCATCAGATCGTTCATCTGGGTTGGATAGAGCGCGAAGGCGACCGCCATCTCGCCCGAGTTCACCCGGTCGGCGAGCGCGCCAAGGCCGCGGCCGCCGCCGATGAAATCGATGCGCTTGTCCTTGCGCTGGTCGGCGATGCCGAGCAGCGGCTCGATGACGTTGGCGGTGAGCAGCGATATCGGCAGCCGGCCGATCGGGTCGGCGGGGACGAGGCCGGGGCGGATGGCGAGCCGGTACCAGCGGCCGTCGAGGAACATGCCGACCTCGCCGGCGGAGCCGGGGCGGACCTCGGCGTCGGCCGGCGTCACCGTATAGGCCTCGCCGAGGGCGTTGATGAATTCCGCCGGGCTCATGCCGTTCAGGTCGCGGACGACGCGGTTGTAATCGAGGATGGTCATCTCGTGATGGGGAAAGATGACCGAGAGGAACTGCTGGGTCGAGGGGTCAGCCTCGCCGCGCATGTCGGCGACGCGAGCGGCGGCGGCGGAGCGATGGTGGCCGTCGCAGATGTAGATGGCCGGCAGCGCGTCGAAGGCGCGGGTGATGGTGCCGATGGTGTTGGCGTCGTCGACGATCCAGAGCTGGTGGCGGACGCCATCGTCGGCGGTGACGTCGATCAGCGGGGCGCCCTCGGCCGAACGGGCGATCAGCGAATCGATCTGCGGCGCCGACGGATAGGCGTGCATCACCGGCCCGGTCTGCGCGTCGATGGCCCCGATCTGGCGGACGCGGTCGTCCTCCTTCACCGGTGTGGTCAGCTCGTGCTTGCGGATGCGGTTGCGGTTGTAGTCGGCGATCGAGGCGACCGCGGCGATGCCGGTCTGCTCGTGGCCCTGCCAGGTGAGCCGGTAGATGTAGTAGCAGGCAGAGGGATCGCGGATGAGCAGCCCTTGAGCGATCATGCGGCGAAAATTGTCGGCCGCCTTCTCGTAGACCGCGTCGTCATAGGGATCGGTCTTGGGGTCGAGGTCGATCTCCGGCTTGGAGACATGCAGGAAGCTCCAGGGCTTGCCTTGCGCCCGCGCGCGCGCCTCCTCGCTCGACAGCACGTCGTAGGGCGGGGCAAGGATTTCCGCGGCGCGCGCCGGCGCCGGGCGCAGCGCGCGAAAGGGCTGGATCAGGGGCACGGGAGCAGGTCTCCGAAAGCGGCGTCGTCAGGGACGGCGCCGGTTTAGAGCATTTCGCCGCCGATTGCGACCGGTCCGTGCGCGGTCCAGCCACGCGCCGCAACCGCAGGCTTTCCGCCGCTGGCGTCGCGCGCCAAGATCAAATACCAATTGACGATGGCCGACAACGAGACCACCAACCGCAGACTTGCGGCCATCCTGGCGGCGGATGTGGTCGGCTACTCGCGCATGATGGGGGCCGACGAAGACGGCACATTGGCGGCGCTCAAGCGGCATCGCGAGGCGGTCTTCGACCCGGCCGTGGCCGAGCACAAGGGCCGCGTGGTCAAGCTGATCGGCGACGGCACACTGGTCGAATTCGCCAGCGTCGTCGATGCGGTCAAATGCGCGCTCGCCATCCAGCGCGCCGTCGGGGCGGCGGACGAGCCCGTCAAAGGCGGCATCATGCTGAGGATCGGCGTCAACCTCGGCGACATCATCATCGACGGCGAGGACATCTACGGCGACGGCGTCAACGTCGCCGCGCGCCTGGAGCCGCTGGCCGAGCCGGGCGGCGTCTGCGTCTCCTCGATCGTCAACGAAAGTGTCGGCAATCGCATCGACGTCGCCTTCCGTGACGGCGGCGACGTGACCGTCAAGAACATTGCCCGGCCGATCCGGGTGTGGAAGTGGCATCCCGACAGCGATCCGGCGCCCTCCCGGCCGCAGGCGAAGCCCGCGGCGGCGGAACCGGCAAAACCGGAACCGCCCTCGATCGCCGTTCTGCCCTTCGACAACATGTCGAACGATCCGGAGCAGGAATACTTCTCCGACGGCATCACCGAGGACATTATCACCGACCTCTCCAAGGTCGCCGGCCTGCTGGTGATCGCGCGCAATTCGAGCTTCGCCTACAAGGGCAAGAGCTTCGACATCCGTACCGTCGGGCGCGAGCTCGGCGTCAAGTCGGTGCTGGAAGGCTCGATCCGCCGCGCCGGCAACCGGGTCAGGATCACCGCGCAGCTCATCGACGCGGGCAATGGCGGCCACATCTGGGCGGAGCGCTACGACCGCGACCTCACCGACATCTTCGCGGTGCAGGATGAGGTCACCCGGCACATCGTCGAGGCGCTGAGGGTCAAGCTGACGCCGGTCGAGGTGGCGCGCATCGCCGACACGCCGACCAACAGCCCGGAGGCGCACGACCTGTTCCTCAAGGCCCGCGAGCTGTTGCACGGCCAGAGAAGCAGCCGCGAGAGCTTCGACCAGGTGGTTGCGCTCCTCGGCCGCGCGATCGAGCTCGATCCGGGTTATGCCGAGGCCTATGCCGGGCTCGGCATGGCCTATAATCTCGATTCCCAGAACCACTGGACTGGCGCCCCCGATTCCTTCGAGCGGGCCGTGCATTTCGCCGAGCTGGCGGTTGAGAAGGGGCCCAACGTGCCCTATGCGCGCTTCATCGCGGCGGTGACCGCGATCTGGTCGCGCGATTTGGAAAGAGCCAAGCGTGAGTCCGAGGTGGCGCTCTCCCTCAATCCCAACTACGCCATGGCGTTCGGTACGCTGGGTTTGGTCGAGATCTATTCGGGCAACCCGCTAGCGGCGATCCCGCTGGCCGAGCAGGCCATGCGCCTCGATCCCGGCTTCGTTCATCAGACGCTGCATTTCCTGGGGACCGCCTATCTCGTCGCCGGCAAGTACGAGACGGCGGCGGCAACCTTCCGCGAGCGTATCCGGCTGTCGCCGAAGACCGACCTGTCACGCGGGCTGCTGGTCTCCGCGCTCGGCCATCTCGGCGAGATCGAGGAGGCGCAGCGCGTGTGGGCGGACGTGCGGGCGCTCAGTCCGAACTACTCCTTCGCCGGCCATCTGGCGCGCCTGCCCTTCACCGATCCCGCAATTGCCGAGCGGATCAGAGAGGGCTTCGCCAGGGCCGGCCTGGCGGAGTGAGCCGAAGGCATGAGGCGCCCGACCAGGCGCCAAATCCACGAAAGGCCTTTTGGTGGAATTGGTTCGGTGTCGGTCTTCAATTTGTCCGTCATCGCTGGCCGATACTCCTGCAACAGGCAGGTGGGACCGATGCGTTGTTGGTGAGAGCTGCGACGCCGGGGGCGTCGCAGCTCTTCGTCAGGGGCTACAGAACGACGAAATAGCCGGCCATGAAGCCGTCGCGGTCGGGGCCGTCGGCAGATTTCTGCATGGTCCACGGATCGCAGCCGCCGAGGCAATGCCAGCGGAATTCGCCGGCCTTCTTGGGGGTGAAGGTCACCTTGGTGACGGTCGGCACGATCTCGCCGTTGACCTTCTTGGCGGGCTTGACCATGACGTTGAGCCCGAGGCCGGGGGCGGTGATGGTGTGCATCATGTCGTCATGGTTGGTGATGCTCAGCGTGACCGGCACGTCTTTCTGGAAGACCTCGTTGGCCGGGATCATGGTGTCGTGACGGTTGCCGTCCGACCCCTTCAGGCCGCCGGTTTCATCGGTGAGAACGGTGAAGGTCACGACCGCCGGAGTGGTCGCTGCAGCCGACGCTGCGGCTGGCGCGGCGATCGCCCCGGAGGCCGGGAGGAAGGCAATGGCGCTAACAGCGGCGACGAATGCAGTCGCGATGAGTTGCTTGTTCATGACAGGTCTCTCGTTCGTTCTGCAGTCGCCTTGCAGCCCCCAATAGGGGAAACGAGATGGCCGTGTCGTGAGCTATATCAATTCAAAAGTAACCGTGTTTCCCGGCAGGATGCCTGATCTTTCAGCCAGGCCGGGCCCCGAACGGCCCGATCTGGCTGGCGGTCATCTGCCTTTTGTCAGATGCCGGTGACGAACTTCGCCATGATGACGATGATCGCCACCTGCATGACGCCCTGGCTGGCGACGACGAAGAAATAACTGCCCATCAGCTTTCCGATCCGGGCGCCGTCGGGCTGCGGCTTCTGCAGCTCGAAGCAGACCCGGAGATTGGTGGGCAGCAGGTAGCCGAGGCCCTGGGCGGTCATCACCGCGATCAGCACCAGCGCCGCATAGACCCAGGCGACCTGAGGCCAGGGGAGCTGGGTAAAGCCGAGGTCGACCGCCAGGAACCAGCCGGCGGTGCCGGTGACGATGGCGAGCGTCGGCATCAGGAACAGGGTGCGCGGCACCAGGCGGAGCAGGATCTGCTTGCGCACAGGCGGGTCGAGGCTTCTCAGGACCGGGCCGAGGACGAAGCCCATGAACAGGTCGATGCCGGTCCACAGGACGCCGCACATCACGTGCACCCAGTTGAGGAACCAGATGTTGCCGCTGGCAATGGCGGCGATCATCACGGCCAGGGCAACGGCGACAAACCACAGATAGTGCAGGCGGATCAGTGAAGCCGGCGTTCCCGCCGGTGCAGCGACGGAACTCATGACCTTCCCCCCTGGCGGCCGCTTCTTGGTCGCGGCCGGCAGCCTTCGCCCCGAGGGCAGGGTGGCATTGGCCGGGCGTTCTCGCAAGCGGGACGTCGCCAGCCGAGGGGATGGAGGCGAAGAAGAAGAAGCCCGCCGCCTCGCGGCGACGGGCGTGAATCGCGTTCCGTGGTTGGGCGTTTACGCGGCGACCTGGGGCAGGCCGGCGAGTGCCAGGTCCAGCGCCGCCTGGTCGTATTCGCGGTCTTCCAGCTTGCCGGCGAAGTAGTCGGTATAGGCCTGCATGTCGAAATGGCCGTGGCCGGACAGGTTGAACAGGATCGTCTCCGCCTTGCCCTCCTTCTTGCAGCGCAGCGCTTCGTCGATGGCGGCGCGGATGGCGTGGCTCGATTCCGGCGCCGGCACGATGCCTTCGGTGCGGGCGAAGGTGACCGCCGCCTCGAACGAAGCAAGCTGCTTGATCGCCACCGCCTCGATCAGGTCCAGCTCCTTCAGGTGGCTGACCATCGGCGCCATGCCGTGATAGCGCAGGCCGCCGGCGTGGAATCCGGGCGGGATGAACGACGAGCCCAGCGTGTGCATCTTGACGATCGGGGCGACATGGGCGACGTCGCCGAAATCGTAGGCATAGCGGCCACGGGTCAGCGACGGGCAGGCCGCCGGTTCGGCCGCGACGAGACGGAGGGCCTTGCCCTCGCGCAGCTTCTTGCCGAGGAAGGGGAAGGCAATGCCGCCGAAGTTCGAGCCGCCGCCGGTGCAGCCGATGACCACGTCCGGCCAGTAGCCGGCCATTTCCATCTGCTCGATGGCCTCAAGGCCGATCACCGACTGGTGCATCAGGACATGGTTGAGCACGCTGCCCAGCGAATAGTTGATGCCGGGGTTCTTGGCGGCGACCTCGACGGCTTCGGAGATGGCGAGGCCGAGGCTGCCGGGATTGTCGGGGTCGGCGGCGAGCGCCGCACGGCCGGAGTTGGTCTCGTTGCTCGGGCTGGCGACGCAGGTCGCGCCGTAGGTCTCCATCATCGCCTTGCGGTAAGGCTTCTGATTGAAGCTGACCTTGACCATGTAGACCTTGACCTCGATGCCGAAGAGCTGTCCGGCAAAGGCAAGCGAGGAGCCCCACTGGCCGGCGCCGGTCTCGGTCGACAGCTTCGTGATGCCGGCTTCCTTGTTGTAGAAGGCCTGCGCGACCGCTGTGTTCGGCTTGTGGCTGCCGGGCGGGCTGACGCCCTCGTACTTGTAGAAAATGCGCGCGGGCGTATCGAGCACCTTTTCCAGGCGGCGGGCGCGGATGAGCGGCGACGGGCGCCACAGCTTGTAGATCTCGCGGACCGGCTCGGGAATCTCGATCTCGCGCTCGGTCGAGACCTCCTGGGCGATCAGTGCCATGGGGAAGATGGGCGCCAGATCGTCGGGCCCAAGCGGCTGCATGGTGCCGGGATGCAGTGCCGGCGGCAGCGGAGCCGGAAGATCGGCGGCGATATTGTACCAGGCGCGCGGAATGCGCTCTTCCGGCAAGAGATACTTGTACGTGTCTGACATGGCGTTCCCGTCCCTTCGGTGCGCTTTCGATCGAAGATTGCCAACAACTTATGCCGGTCCCCGCATCAATGCCAAGAGCTTGACCATGCGGCCATTCGCGGCCGACACAATGGACCCCGGTCGACGACGCTGGTCTGGAAACCGCATGAGCACTCCCGCCCACATCCTCATCGCCGGACCGACGGCGAGCGGCAAGTCGCGGCTGGCGCTGGAGCTGGCGGCGAAGGAAGGCGGCGTCGTCGTCAACGCCGATTCCATGCAGGTCTATGCCGAACTGAGGGTGCTCACCGCGCGGCCCAGCCGGCAAGACGAGGCGGCGGTGCCGCACCGCCTCTACGGCCATGTGCCGGCACGCCAGCGCTATTCGGTCGGGCGCTGGCTGGGCGACGTCGCCGGCGTCCTCGGCGAGGCGCGCCGGGAGGGGCGCGCGGCGATCGTCGTCGGCGGCACCGGCCTCTATTTCAAGGCGCTGACCGAGGGGCTGGTGGCGGTGCCGCCGGTCCCGGCCGAGGTGCGCGCCGCCATCCGGGCCGAGAGCGACGGCGTCGAGACGCCGGCGCTGCATGCCCGGCTCGCGGCCGTCGATGCGGAAGACGCCGCCGTGCTGCGCACCAGCGACCGGGCGCGCATCCTGCGGGCACTCGAGGTCATCACCGCGACCGGCCGGCCGCTGGCCGAATGGCGGCGGGTCGCCGCGGCGCCGCCGCTCATCGATCCGGCCGGCGCCACGCGGATCGTGCTTGCCCCCGACCGCGCCGAATTGCACAGGCGCATCGCCGCGCGCGTCGAACGGATGATGGAGGAGGGGGCGGAGGCCGAGGTCGCGGTCCTCTCGGCGCAGGGCCTCGATGCCGATCTGCCGGCGATGAAGGCGATCGGCCTGCGCGAACTGCTGGCGCTCCGGCAGGGCACGCTCTCCCGCGCCGAGGCGCTTGCCACCATGGCGACCGAGACCCGGCGCTACGCCAAGCGCCAGATGACCTGGTTCCGCCACCAGATGGCCGATTGGCCGCGCCGCGATGCCTGAGTGCTTGACCTTGCCGGCGCACGCTCCTAATAGAGGAGCCATGAGACAGAAGCTCCTCGTAATCGGCACGCGCATCGGCGAGGCAACCCCATAAGGTTGCCGCGGGAAAGCTGGTGCGCGAAAACAGGCCCTTTAGGGGCCTTTTTTATTGCCGAAATTCGGGACTGGGTGCGTTTGAGATGCAAAAGGGTGAGGAAATGCGATGAAACGGCAGAGCGAAAGCCGGCAAATGACGGGCGCCAACATGGTCGTCCAGGCCCTGATCGACCAGGGCGTCACCGATATCTTCGGCTATCCAGGCGGCGCCGTGCTGCCGATCTACGACGAGATCATCCAGCAGGATTCGATGCGCCACGTGCTCGTCCGCCACGAGCAGGGCGCCGGCCACGCGGCCGAGGGCTATGCCCGCTCGACCGGCAGGCCGGGCGTGGTTCTGGTCACCTCCGGCCCCGGCGCCACCAACATGGTCACCGCGCTCACCGATGCGCTGATGGATTCCATTCCGATGGTGTGCATCACCGGTCAGGTCTCCACCCACCTGATCGGCTCGGACGCCTTCCAGGAGGCCGACACGGTCGGCATCACCCGCGCCTGCACCAAGCACAACTGGCTCGTCCGCGACGTCGAGGATCTCGCCCGGGTCCTGCACGAGGCCTTCTACGTCGCCACCCACGGGCGGCCGGGGCCGGTGCTCATCGACATCCCCAAGGACGTGCAGTTCGCCACCGGCACCTACGTTCCGCCGGAGGGCATCACGCACAAGACCTACCATCCGCGCATGGACGGCGACGAACGGGCGATCCGCGTCGCGGTCGAGCTGATGGCCAAGGCCAGGAAGCCGGTGTTCTACACCGGCGGCGGGGTGATCAATTCAGGCCAGCGGGCGAGCGCCCTGCTGCGCGAGCTGGTCAGGCTCACCGGCTATCCCATCACCTCGACGCTGATGGGGCTCGGCGCCTACCCGGCCTCGGACCCGCAGTGGCTCGGCATGCTCGGCATGCACGGCACCTTCGAGGCCAACAACGCCATGCACGACTGCGATCTGATGATCGCTCTCGGCGTGCGCTTCGACGACCGCATCACCGGCCGGATCAATGCTTTCTCGCCGGGCTCGCGCAAGATCCACGTCGACATCGATGCCTCGTCGATCAACAAGAACATCCATGTCGACGTGCCTATCGTCGGCGACGTGACGCACGTCCTCGAGGCGATGGTGGCCGAGTGGAAGCGCATCCACGCGCGGCCCGACCGGGCGGCGGCGAAGGCATGGTGGGCGCAGATCGACAAGTGGCGGGCGCGCAACTGTCTCGCCTACCCGCAGAACCGAGACGTCATCATGCCGCAATATGCGCTGGAGCGGCTGCAGGCGGCGACCAGCGGCAAGGACGTCTACTTCACCACCGAGGTCGGCCAGCACCAGATGTGGGCGGCGCAGTTCCTCAAGTTTGAGGAACCCAACCGCTGGATGACCTCCGGCGGCCTCGGCACAATGGGCTACGGCCTGCCGGCGGCGGTCGGCGTGCAGGCGGCGCATCCCGGCAGCCTGGTGATCGACGTCGCCGGGGACGGCTCGATCCTGATGAACATGCAGGAGATGTCGACTGCGGTGCAGCACGACCTGCCGGTCAAGATCTTCATCCTCAACAATCAGTATCTCGGCATGGTGCGCCAATGGCAGGAGCTTCTGCACGGCAACCGGCTGTCGCATACCTACATGGAATCGCTGCCGGACTTCGTGAAGCTGGCCGAGGCCTATGGCGGGGTCGGCATCCGCTGCGACAAGCCGCGCGATCTCGACGACGCCATCGCCGAGATGATCTCGGTCCCCGGGCCGGTCATCTTCGATTGTCGCGTGGCGGCGCTGGCCAACTGCTTCCCGATGATTCCCTCGGGCAAGGCGCATAACGAGATGATCCTCGGCGACACGGTCACGCCGGAGACCATCGGCTCGGTGATCGGCAAGGAAGGCAAGGTGCTGGTGTGATGACGACCGGGGGCGGCGAGGGCGCCATGTTCACCTTGTGGGATCTGGAAACTGCCCAGCGGCTGGTCGGCAGCGTGCTGCCGCCCACGCCGCAGCACCGCTGGCCGCTGCTCGCGGAGCGGCTGGGCACCGACGTCGTGGTCAAGCACGAGAACCATCAGGCCACCGGCGCCTTCAAGGTGCGTGGCGGTCTCGTCTATGTCGACCGCATGAAGCGCGAGCGGCCGCACGTGGCGGGGCTGGTCTCGGCGACGCGCGGCAATCACGGCCAGTCGATCGCCTTTGCCGGACGCCGCCACGGCGTGCCGGTGACCATCTTCGTGCCGCGCGGCAATTCGGTCGAGAAGAACCGGGCGATGCGCGCCTTCGGTGCCGAGGTGATCGAGGCGGGCGAGGATTTCGATGCGGCCAAGGGCGAGGCCAAGAGCTTCGCCGTCGACAACGCCCACGAGATGGTGCCGTCCTTCCATCGCGACCTGGTGCTGGGGGTGGCGACCTACGCGCTCGAGCTGATGACGGCGGAGCCGGACCTCGACGTCCTCTACGTGCCGATCGGGCTGGGCTCGGGCGTGTGCGGCTGCATCCAGGCGCGCGACCTGCTCGGTCTGAGAACCGAAATCGTCGGCGTACAGGCCACCGCGGCGCCGGCCTATGCGCTGTCGTTCGAGCTCGGCCGGGCGGTGACGACGCCGAGCTGCGCCACCCGCGCCGACGGCATCGCCACGCGCGTGCCCGACGAGCAGGCGCTCGCCTGCATTCGCAACGGCGTTTCCCGCATCGTCCAGGTCAGCGACGACGAGATCGCCGAGGCGATCGGCATCTACTGGACCGATACCCACAATCTGGCGGAGGGGGCCGGCGCGGCGCCGCTGGCGGCGGCGTTGAAGGAACGTGGGCGGCTGCGCGCCAAGCGGGTCGGCCTGGTCCTCAGCGGCGGCAATATCGACCTGGCGCTGTTCGCCGAATGGGTGATGGGAAACCGCCCCGCGGGTGCGGCGCAGCGGCGCGCGCAGCCGGCGGCGGGGGCTATAAGGGATGCGGCCGTCGCGGGACTCGCGTAAACGGCCGGCACGGATCGGGTTCGGGGACGGCCCCGGCAGGCAAAGCAGGGAATCGACATGGCGAAGGCTGCCAAGACAGCGACGAAACGCAAGAAAACGGCGAAGAAACCGCAGGCGCGTGGTGCTGCGAAGCCCCCCCGCGAGCAGCCGCTGTCGCCCTATTTTTTCGAGGAAGTCAGCGACAAGACCGAGACCCACACCCTGTCGGTGGTGGTCGACAACGAGCCGGGCGTGCTCGCCCGCGTCATCGGCCTGTTCTCCGGGCGCGGCTACAACATCGACAGTCTCACGGTGTCGGAGACCGAGCACGCCAAGCACCTGTCGCGCATCACCATCGTCACGACCGGCACGCCGATGGTGATCGAGCAGATCAAGAACCAGTTGGCGCGGCTGGTGCCGGTGCATACCGTCACCGACCTGACGGTGGCCAACAATCGGCCGATCGAGCGCGAGCTGGCGCTGATCAAGGTTGCCGGCGAGGGTAACGCCCGCGTCGAGGCGCTGCGCCTTGCCGACGCCTTCCAGGCGACCGTGGTCGATGCCTCGGTCGGCCATTTCATCTTCGAGGTGACGGGGCGATCGACCAAGATCGAGCAGCTCATCGCCGTCATGGCGCCGCTCGGGCTGGTCGAGGTCTGCCGCACCGGCATCGCCGCCATCAGCCGCAGGGCAGCGGCCGGCTAGGGCGGCTAACATCCTCGCCATGTCGCAGGAACTTGCTGCCGCCTTCGTCGTCTTCGCCGTGGCGACGTTGTTCACGCCCGGGCCCAACAACATCATGTTGATGGCCTCGGGGCTGAATTTCGGCCTCGCCCGCACCGTACCGCACGGCTTCGGCGTACCGCTCGGCTTCGGCTTCATGGTGCTGGTCGTCGGCCTCGGCCTCGGCGCGGTGTTCGCCGCCTATCCGCTCGCTTATGAGGTGCTGAAATATGTCGGCGCCGCCTATCTGCTCTACCTCGCCTGGCGCATCGCCAGCGCCGACAAGGCGCATGGCGACGCCCGGGCGCGGCCGATGACCTTCCTCGAGGGAGCCGCCTTCCAGTGGGTCAACGCCAAGGCCTGGGTGATGGCGATCGGCGCGGTCACCGCCTATGCCGGCATCATGGCGTTCCCGTTCAACACCATGGTGATCGCGGCCATCTTCACCGTGCTCGGCATCGCCTCGTCCTTCACCTGGGTGCTGTTCGGCACCGGGCTCAAGCGGATCGTCACCGATCCGCGCTCGATCCGCATCTTCAACCTGGTGATGGCGGCGCTGCTCGCCGCCTCGCTCATCCCGGTGTTCCTCGAATAGCGGCTACGGCGCGCATCGCCGAAGAAAACCGCAAGTTTCGTGTGAGGCGGGAAAATGGCGATCGTGCACAACCTGGACGTGATGCTCGTGGGCCGCAAGATGCGCTCGCGCGCGCTGGCCGAACGCATCGGCACCACGGAACAAAGCGTGTCGCTGCTGAAATCGGGCAACGCAAAGGGCATCCGCTTCGAGACATTGGAGCGGATTTGCGCTGCCCTCGACTGCCAGCCCGGGGATATCCTGGAGTAGCGGGCGGAGGCGGGGGCGGGCGGCGCCGGCCAGGGGCGCCGGAGGGAACTTGCGGCGATCGGTCCGGGGGGCCGTTTTGCCCTGCAAAGAGGCTTGCCGCGGCCACCGTGCAGCGCCTATTTTCGATCCTCGGACGGGCCGCCCCGGGCGGTGCGTCATCCTCGAAAATGTGATCGATGTTGCCCGCACTCCGGGCGATTTTCATGCTTTAAGTGACTATCATAACCTCCTGAATTTGCATTGTTCTCGTCTTTCAATAGGAGGTTACCGCGACCGATTGTCGGACGTGTGCGCCGCCTCCGTTCCGTGGCAGTATCGAGTAAAGGAGGGCCTGACATTGGCGGCTACGCGTCACCTCGGTCTGGGGGTCATCGAGACCCGCTGGTTCGACGACGGGCACCACACCGTACGGCCGCTGTTCGAGTTCCTGTCCTACGCGCTCAAGGACCGCTCGGACGCCTTCACCTATGAGCGCTTCGTCGGCGCCGGCTCCTTCCGCGACGCGGTCCGCTTCATCATGTCGGGCAACGGGGTCGACTTCCTCTACATCGCCGCCCACGGCGACTTCGGCAAGATCGAGGCGCCGGACGGCTCCGGCCTGTCGCGTACCTTCCTGCGCAACACCTTCGTCGACGCCAATCGCGGCCGGCGGCAGCATCGGCTGAAGGGCGTGCTGTTCGGCTCGTGCAAGTTCGGCGACGCCGGCAATCTGATCGAGGTCATGCGGCCGGCCAAGATCCGCGGCGAGGAGATCGGCAACCGGCTGATGTGGGTCGCCGGCTACGGCGAGGAGATCGACTACACGCGCTCCTCGCTGCTCGACATCTACTTCTACGACATCTTCTTCCGCACCGGCGGGCGCGACGAGATCACCCGCGTGCGCAAGACGCTGGAGCGGCTCGACAAGAGCCTGCCCGGGCTGATGGAGGGGCTGGCGCTGCGCGTCGTCGGCCGTCAGCCGCGCGGCCGTTATCGCGATCTGGTGAGCGGCGAATACCTGGCCGATTGAAGGGGAGGGCGATGGGGCGCTTCAAGGGTTTCGGGCCGAAGGCGCTGGCCTTCTTCAAGGCGCTCAAATTCCATCAGGACAAGGCGTGGTTCGAGGAGAACAAGGCGCTCTACCAGAGCGACGTGCAGGGCCCGATGGTGGCGCTGCTCGAGGACCTCACCGAGGCTTACGCAAGCAGGAAGATTCCGCTGAAAGCCGAGGGCAAGCGCTCGATCTTCCGCATCTACCGCGACGTGCGCTTCGCCAAGGACAAGAGCCCTTACAAGACCCATTGCGGCGCGACGCTGACCCGCTTCGGCGGCAAGCTCGACCAGGGTCTGGTCTACATCCACATCGATCCGGAGGGCTGCTTCGTCGCCGCCGGCTTCTACAACCTGGAGCCGGCGGAGCTGGCGAAGATGCGCCAGACGATCGCCGACAAGCCGGCGCATTTTAAGGCGATGGAGACGGCGCTGGCCAAGGGCAAGCTGGCGCTGACCAGCGAGTTTCAGCTCAGCCGTGTGCCGCGCGGCTTCGAGGCGCTGAAGGGCGGGCCGCTCGACGGTGCCGTCCGCCTGAAATCCTTTCTGGTCGAGGAACCGCTCACCGAGGCCGACATCCGCAGTCCGCAGCTCGCCGCCAGGATCGTCGACTTCACCGGGCGCGCCCGGCCGCTGCTCGATTTCGGCTGGAAGGCGCTCGACTGAACCGTTCGGGTACGATTTCCAACAATTCGCATCAAATGCGCCGCTGCCCGACAAGGTCCTGGTCGGCTTTCCGCCATAGCGTTCCCGGCCTGTGGATAACTTCTGGGGCTGGTCATGGGCCGGTCAGCGCGACTGGTTGCGATGGCGGCAACGTTGATAGCGGTCGGCGGCGCGACGCCGGCGGCGGCCGCGGAGCTGATCGCGGTCGAACTCGACCGCTGCGCGGTCTGCCTGCGCTTCGATGCGACGGTCGCCCGGTCCTATGACCGCACGCCGCAAGGCCGTGCAGCGCCGCTCCGCCGCATAAACGCCGCCGGTGGCCTGTCGCCGGACATCAGGGACGTGCGCCTGGTGCCGACCTTCATCCTGCGCGATCATGGCCGGGAAATCGGCCGTATCGTCGGCTACCGCGACCCATCTTCGTTCTACCGCAACGTCGATACGCTGCTGGCGGCCGCCAGATAGGTCTGCCCTATTGACGAAACGTCAGGTTGAACAAGGCCATCGCTGCATGGCCTGTGACGTCTATCATTGCCGCCGGCCAGAGATGGGCTAAACTGACTTGAAAATTGTCAGGCGAGAGAAACGCCGACCGTGGCAGAGCCGACCTGCTGCGGATCGGTAATGTCCAGAGTGGCCTGCGTTGACGCAGTAGGTGGCGAGCCCGCGCTCCGCCAGCTTGCAGCATTTGACGCGCTGGTCGCGTGTGGTCGGTGGGGGCCCATGAGCACGACCACGCCCAAGAAAGCCGTTGACCAAGACCAACTGGCCACCGCGGCTGCGATCATCGAGGAGGGCGAGGACATCGATGTCGTCGTCACCCGGCTGCGCAATTTCCTGTCGGTCGACCACGTCGTCTACCATTCGTCGAAACTGGGGGCGAGCCCGTCGGTCGACCCGTACATCCGGCTGACCTACCCGGCGTCGTGGATCAAGCAGTACCTGCAGAACAACTACGTCGACGTCGATCCGGTGCTGCGCGAAGGCTTCCAGCGCATGCTGCCCTTCCAGTGGAACGAGCTCACCGTCAGCACCGAGCGGGAGATGGTCTTCCTGCAGGATGCGCTCGCCCACGGCGTCGGCCCCTTCGGGGTGTCGATCCCGGT
Organism: uncultured Alphaproteobacteria bacterium; assembly: GCA_963782045.1. Lineage (GTDB taxonomy): Bacteria > Pseudomonadota > Alphaproteobacteria > Rhizobiales > Kaistiaceae > CAVSRC01. The sequence continues at coordinate 239,832 of CAWAIR010000013.1, read as the reverse complement.
CATCGGCAAGCACGGCCACCGCGGCCTGTTCTCGATCTCGTTCTCGCGCACCGAGGAGGAGTGGGAGGATTTCCTGTTGACGAACATGCCGCTGCTGATCGAGATCGCCAACCGCCTCCATCAGCGGGTCATCCGCGACGTCTTCGGCGAGGACCGGCCGCACCTTTCCGCCCGCGAGCTCGAAGTCCTGCGCTGGACGGCGCTGGGCAAGGACGCCGGCGAGATCGCCGCCATCCTCGACATCTCGTTCCACACCACGCGCGGCTATCTGAAGTCGGTGCGCCACAAGCTCGACTGCGTCACATCGGCACAAGCCGTCAGCCGCGCCATCAAGCTCGGATTGCTAAAGCTGTAGATCCGGCGGCAATCGGTCGAATGCAATTCAAGCTTGAGCATCTGCCGAAATCGATCCTTAGCGCTCGCGGCGTATGGCCCTTGTTGGGGCGGCGGCGGCATTGGAGTCTCGGTTGCCGGACTGGCCTCTGTTTCCGAGTTTGTGTGGAGCGTTGCAGATGATCGTGGTGGTTCAGGAGCATAACGCGCGTGAGCACGCGCATCTGCTCGATGAAATGTTCCGCCTGCGGGCGCGCGTGTTCGCGGAGCGCCTGAAGTGGGATGTCAGCGTCGTTGACGGCAAGGAGCGCGACCGGTTCGACGATCTCGGTCCGGTTTACCTGATCCACACCGACGAGACGGGGACCGAAGTTCGAGGCAGCCTGCGGCTGCTGCCGACCACCGGCCCGACCGTGCTCGCCGATTTCTTCTCCGACACGATGCCCGATGCGGCGCTGCTCAGCGCGCCGACCATCTGGGAGTGCACCCGCTTCTGCGTCGACGAGGACGCCCTGCGCCATCGCGACCAGATCGTCGCCTCGCGCGCGCTCATCTCGGGGCTCGGCAGCGTCGCGCTCGCCGCCGGTGTCGAATCGGTCCTCGGCAATTTCGACGAGAGGATGCTCAGGCTCTATCGCCGCATCGGCTGCGAGGTGGACGTGCTGGGCAGAACCGATCGCTACGGCGCACCGGTCTATCTCGGCCTGTTCCCGGTCTCGGCGACGATCCTGGCGGAGGTCAATGCGCGCTTGCAGGCGCCGCCGGATATCAAGGGACCGGCCGCCAGCGATCGCGTCGCGGCATAAGGGAGGCAAGGAGCGAAGGGGTCACACGTTCGCGCGGAACACGTCCCCTCAAATGAGGGAATTGTCCGCCCGCATGCCGAGGCTGTTCAATTCCGCCAGTATCGAGGCGCAAGGCGGCGACAAAGCGGTTGTTTGCGGCGGACTGCAGCACTCCGCATGAACTCCAAGCCCGGTCATCGAGACGAACTGCAGCTCGTTGCGATGATGGTTGCGAGTTGGTGTGCGCAGGAACGGTTGACGGGGCCGAGGAGGCCCGGCCCCGTCAACCGAAGTTTTTGGTGGGGCAACAACAACAATAATGATGGACAACACGCGACAGACAGTCCTGGTCACGGCTCTCGCCGGAGCGACGGTGGCTGCTTTCAACGACATATTCCACGACATGGCCAAGGAACTGCGCCGCTTCGCCGGCAGCGATTTCGACCGGCGCATCGATGCGCTGGAATCGCGCGCGCTGAACGCGGTCAGCGGCATCGCCTTCGCCAACGTGCCGGAGGACGACCAGCGCTTCCTCGCCGAGCAGATGCGGCGGATCATCGGCGCGGCATTCAACGACGCGCGCTCGCTACGCATGTAGCCGCGCAGCGCCCGGCAGGCCCAATCTACCCTCACGCTCCCCAAGCAACGGGCCGCCGGGCGCACCAGCGTCCGATTTCCGCCGTTGCACGCCTCCCTCCCGGAAGCTAGAACCGCCCGGAACCCGCGCCGGGGTATCCCCAAAACGCCGGGATTCCGGCAGCCCAGACACGAGAGGGAACGTTCATGCGCGTCTATTACGATCGGGATGCCGATCTCAACCTGATCAAGGCCCGCAAGGTGGCGATCGTCGGTTACGGCAGCCAGGGCCGGGCCCATGCCCTCAACCTGCGCGATTCCGGCGTCAAGGACGTGGCCATCGCGCTCAAGGCCGGCTCGGCGACGGCGAAGAAGGTGGAGGCCGACGGACTGCCGGTGAAGTCGGTGGCGGAAGCCGCCGCCTGGGCCGACCTCATCATGATGTGCGCGCCCGACGAGATTCAGGCCGACATCTGGAACGACCACATCGCCGGCAACATCCGCGACGGCGCGGCCATCGCCTTTGCCCATGGCCTCAACGTCCACTTCAACCTGATCGAGCCGAAGAAGACCATCGACGTCATCATGATCGCGCCCAAGGGCCCCGGGCACACGGTGCGCGGCGAATACCAGAAGGGCGGCGGCGTGCCCTGCCTGATCGCGGTGCAGCAGGACGCTAGCGAGAACGCCCACGATCTGGCGCTGTCCTATGCCTGCGGCATCGGCGGCGGACGCTCGGGCGTCATCGAGACGACATTCAAGGAGGAGTGCGAGACCGACCTCTTCGGCGAGCAGGTGGTGCTCTGCGGCGGCCTGGTCGAGCTTATCCGTGGCGGCTTCGAGACCCTGGTCGAGGCCGGCTACGCGCCGGAGATGGCCTATTTCGAGTGCCTGCACGAGGTGAAGCTGATCGTCGACCTCATCTACGAGGGCGGCATCGCCAACATGAATTACTCGATTTCCAACACTGCCGAGTTCGGCGAGTACATGAGCGGTCCGCGCATCATCAGCGACGAGACCAAGGCGGAGATGCGCCGCGTGCTCAAGGACATCCAGTCTGGCAAGTTCACCTCGACGTGGATGCAGGAGTGGAAGTCGGGAGCGGCGCGCTTCAAGGCGACGCGGCGCATGAACGACGCCCATCCGATCGAGGAGGTCGGCGTGCGCCTGCGCGGCATGATGCCGTGGATCGGCGCCAACAAGCTGGTCGACAAGGAGAAGAACTAGGGTCTTGTCCGGGCGTCTCGACATCCGGCGGGCGCGCCCGCCGGAGGCGCCGGCGCTGTCCGCGCTGGCGCTGCGCTCAAAGGCGCTGTGGGGCTATGACGATGCCTTCATGGCGCTCTGCCGCGCCGAACTGACCGTCTGGCCGGCGGCGGTCGAGAAGGGCCAAGTGTGGGTCGCCGAGCGGGACGAAGCGGTCGTCGGCCTCCTGCAACTCATTCCCGAGGACCGCGAGGATGGCCGCGCCCTCGAGGTGCGGCTGCTCTTCGTCGAGCCGGCGGCGATCGGCTCCGGCATCGGCCGCGCGCTCTGGCGCCATGCCGAGGTGCGCGCCGCCGCGCTGAAGGCGGGGCGACTTACCCTCGATGCCGATCCCAACGCGGTCGCCTTCTACCAGCGCATGGGGATGCGGGTGGTCGGGCAGTCGCCCTCCGGCTCCATTGCCGGCCGCATGCTGCCGCGTATGGCGAAGATTCTCGCGCAATAGCCTTTGCCGCGCGCCATCGCTAACCTCAGTCGCGGTCAGACGGGCAGGGGACAGCCATGCTGAGCTTCTTCGACATCGCGGCGCTGGTGGTCGTCCTCTCGGCGGTGTTCGGCTGGGTCAACCGGCGCTTCATCCACCTGCCGCATGCGATCGGCTTGCTGGTGCTCGGCCTCGCCGCCTCGCTGGCGCTCATCATGGTCGACGACGTGTTCCCGGAGACGGGCTTTCGCGAGAGCTTCACCGGCGCGGTCGCCCAGATCAATTTCTACGACACCATGATGAACGGCCTGCTCGCCTTCCTGCTCTTTGCCGGAGCGTTGCAGGTCGATTTCGGCAGGCTCAGGGCCGAGGCCTGGGCGGTGGGGCTGTTGGCGACGGCCGGCGTCGTCCTCTCCACCGTCGTCGTCGGGGCGGCGACGTGGGGCGCGGCGCGCCTGCTCGGCATCGATCTGCCGCTGATCTGGGCGCTGGTCTTCGGCGCACTGATCTCGCCGACCGATCCGGTGGCGGTGCTGGCGCTGCTCAAGACCGTTCGGCTGCCGGCGAGCATGGAAATCAAGATCGCCGGCGAGAGCCTGTTCAACGACGGGGTGGGCGTGGTGGTGTTCACCGTCCTCATCAGCATCGCGGTCAACGGCGACAGCCTCGATCTGCTCCACGCCGGCGAGGTCTTCCTGGTCGAGGCGGTCGGCGGGGCGGCGCTCGGCGTCGTCGCCGGACTGCTCGCCGTGCGCGCCATGGAATCGATCGACGACTACCCGGTCGAGATCCTGATCACGCTGGGCCTGGTCACCGGGCTCTACGCGCTGGCGCTCCATATCCACACCTCCGGCCCGATCGCCGTGGTGGTCGCCGGCCTGCTGGTCGGCAACCGCGGCAAGGCGACGGCGATGAGCGAGACGACGCGCACCCATCTCTTCCAGTTCTGGGAGCTGATCGACGAGCTGCTCAACTCGGTGCTGTTCGTGCTGATCGCGCTGGAGGTGCTGGTCATTGCCTTCACGCCCGCGCTGCTGGTGCTGGCGGCCGTCACGGTGCCGATCGTGCTGATCGCGCGCTACGTCTCGGTCGCCTGGCCGATCCTGCTCTTGTCGCTCCGCCAGCGCTTCGCGACGGGTTCGGTGCGGGTGATGGTGTGGGGGGGCCTGCGCGGCGGCATCTCGGTGGCGCTGGCGCTGTCGTTGCCGGTCGGCAGCTATCGCAGCCCCATCCTGGTGGCGACCTACGGCGTCGTCATCTTCTCGATCATCGTCCAGGGACTGACCATCGCGCCGCTGGTGCGGCGCATTGCCGGCGCCGGGGAGCCGGCCGACTTAACGGGGAATGAGGCGTGACCAAAGACGAGCTCGCCGACCGCTATCGTGCCTATATCGCTTGCCTGAACCGCAGGGACTGGGCCGAGCTCGGGACGTTCGTCGACCCCGGCGTCCACTACAACGGCGAGGCCATTGGCCTGTCGGGCTATCGCGCGATGCTGGAAGGCGACGTGCGGGCCATCCCCGACCTCGTCTTCGACATCGGCTTGCTGGTGGCCGAGCCGCCTTATGTGGCGAGCCGTCTGCATTTCGACTGCACGCCACAAGGCGAGCTCTTCGGCCTTCCGGTCAACGGCCGTCGGGTCCGGTTCAGCGAGAACGTCTTCTACCAGTTCGTCGACGAGCGCATCGCCACCGTCTGGTCGATCATCGACAAGGCCGCCATCGAAGCCGCGCTCCGCGGCTGACGCGCCCCTAGTCGTAGGGCGAGTGGCAGTATTCCTGCGCGCCCGGCCGCGCGTAAAACATGTCGGTGGCCGGGTTGTAGGTCTTGTAGCGCCATTCGCACCAGGCGGTGTGCGAGCGCGGGCCGCCGTAACCGTAGTACGGCTGGTGGTAGGAGTTGGCGAGCGCCGCTCCCATCATGCCGAAGATCGCGCCGGCGACGATGGCCGGGCCGGGATCGTAGTGGCGATGATGGTGGTCGCGGTGCCAGTAGTAGGGGGCCGCCGAGGCGCTGCCGGCGAAGCTGGTCGCCGCCAGGGCGGTGGCCAGTCCGGCTGCGATGATCGATTTGCGCATGGATAGGTCTCCTTCTGCCCCCCGTTCATGCTGGGTGGAAGTGAGACGGTGCTCGCCCGCGTAAAGCGCGCCGGCGCCAGATGGTTCCGGCGCGGGCGCAATTTGTTCCGAACGGATGGGCGGTTAGTAGGGCGAGTAGCAGGCGGCCGGCACGCCCGGCTTGCGGAAGTAGGTGTTGGTCGCCGGATTGTAGGTCCGGTAATGATCGAGACACCACTGCACATGCGAGTTGTAGTAGCTGCGACGGTAGTGCGGGTAGCGGTCATAGGGCCGGCGATAGCCGTCGTCATAGTAGTAGTGGTCATGGTGCTGGCTGGCCGCGGCCACGGCCGCGATGCCGGCGATCGCGCCGAAGATGGCCAGCGCTGCCCTGTCATCGCGGTGCGCCGATGCCGGTGCAGCCGACAGTCCGATGGCCGAAACCGCAATGGTGGCGGCCAGTGCGATGCTCAGAGGCTTCTTCATCTCGTGTCTCCCGTTTCCGGTTGCCCCCCGGAATTGGACTTTCCCGCGAGCAGAACGCGCCGCGGACCCAGTGGTTCCCCGTCTCAGGGGCCGATGCAGCGGCGCTGAACACCGCGATAGTCGATCCAGGTGTCGGTCTCGCCGTTGTAGGTTTCATAGGTTGCGCTGCACCACTGGAAATGTCGCTCGGCGGCATAACCCGCATAGTGCGGCGGCGACGGAGGCGGCGCATAGGCTCGATAGGTCGGCTGCGGTTGCATCATCGACCCCACCGCGAGGCCAAAGATCGTGCCGGCCAGGAGCGCCGGGCCGACGTCGTCGTGCCGCGGGGCCGGGCCATAGGACGGACCATAGTGGTGGTGCCAGCGGTCGGCGCTGGCGCCGGTGGCGGACACGCCGACAACCGAAAGGGCCATTGCACCTGCCAGCGTGGCAGAGACGAACCTGTTCATCGACTGAACCTCCGGAAACCGGCGGAAACGTTCCGCCAACCTTGGAGCGGACGATGGGCCCGATCCGATGAACAGATGCTGAATGGGAGAAAGCGGCCGAAAAGTGGCTACCTGCGGCCTGCGGGACGCTTGACCGGCGGCCTGTCGCGGGCCACAAGCGCGGCACCTGCCTCATGCGATCGCGGTGCGCCTGTGACCCGTCCCTACGCCGTTCTCGACGTCTTCAGCGATACTCCGCTTGCCGGCAACCCGCTGGCGGTGGTGCTCGATGCCGCCGGGCTCGACGATGCCGGCATGCAGGCGATCGCCCGCGAGTTCAACCTGTCGGAGACGGTGTTCGTGCTGCCGGCGGAGAAGCCGGTCGCCAGCGCCCGCCTGCGCATTTTCACGCCGTCGCGCGAACTGCCCTTCGCCGGCCACCCGACCATCGGCTCGGCCGTGCTGCTCGCCCTGCGCAAGGCGGCCGAGGGCGCACCCGGCAACGAGATGATGGTGATGCTGGAGGAGACGGTCGGCGCGATCCGCTGCGGCGTCTTCATCAAGAGCGACAAGGCCGGGCATGCGATCTTCGACGCCCCGCTGCTGCCCACGCCGGTGCCGGCCGATTTCGACCGCGATGCGGTGGCGAGCGCGCTGGGGCTGCTGCCGGCCGAGGTTGGCTTCGAGAACCACAGGCCCAGCGCCTGGTCGGCGGGCGTGCCTTTCGTCTTCGTGCCGGTCGCCGGTCTGGAGGCGATCGGCAATGCCAAGCCAAACCTCGCCGCCTGGGCCGGCGCCTTCGGCTCGCCGCAGGCGGCTGCCTGGCTCTATTGCCGGGAGAGCGAGGGCAGCGACCACGACTTCCATGCGCGCATGTTCGCGCCGGCTTTCGGCTTCCATGAGGATCCGGCGACCGGCAGCGCTGCCGCTGCCTTCGCCGGCGCCGTGCGCCGCTTCGACGGCCCGCCGTCGGGCAGCCATCGCTATGTCATCGAGCAGGGCTTCGAGATCGGCCGGCCGAGCCTGATGACGCTGGAGATCGACGTCGCCGGCGGCGAGCTGACCGCGGTTCGCGTCGGCGGCAATGCGGTGGTGGTCGCCGAGGGCGAACTCGCCGTCTGAGCCGACTTGCCGCCGACTCGTGCTACGCTTCTCGCGTCGCGCACGGGGCGAGCCACGGCGGCGGCGGGAGATCGGCGATGTTCGGGTTCATCCTGTTTCTGCACTTCTTCGGACTGATGCTTGGCGCGGCAGGCGGTTTCGCCGGCGGTCTCGTCATGATGAAGGCCCAGTCGGCGCCCGCCGATCAGGCCCAGGCGCTGCGCTCGCTCGGCTGGCCGCTCGCCATGATGAGCGGCACCGGTCTGGTGGTGCTGTGGATCACCGGCATCATCATGGTCATCATGGCCGGCGGGCCGGGCGTCATGCCGGTGCTGTTCTGGTGGAAGCTGCTCTTCGTGGTGATCGCCACGGTGCTGAACGGCCTGATCCACCGGACCTTCGCCCAGATGCGCCGGACGGGCGACATGTCGCTTGCCCGGCGTCTGATGATGTTCGGCCCGGCATCGAGCGTCAGCGTGCTGCTGGCGGTGTTGCTCGCCGTATACGCCTTCTATCAGGGGCATTAGGGCCGGCGGCCACTCCGTTTCCCATCAGGCGAAGTAGTGCGCCTCCATGTCGGCGATGAGCCCGATCTCGCGCGGTCGCCAGCCGAGACGCTCCTGGGTGATCGCGCTCGATGCCGGCATGTCGATGCCGGCAAACATGCCCAGGAAGCCGAAGTGCTCCGGGGCTTCCTCCTGCGTCTTGCTGACCACCGGCAGGGCGAGGCGGCGGCCGATGACTTCGGCGATCTCGCCGAAGGGCACGCCTTCCTCGGCGACGGCGTGGTAGGGCCCGTCGGCGGCACCGCGCTCGATGGCGAGCCGGTAGACTTTCGCCGCGTCAGTCCTGTGGCCTGCCGGCCAGCGGTTCGAGCCGTCGCCAACGTAGGCGGACACACCTTTCTCCCGCGCGATCGCGATGAGGCGCGGAACGAAGCCGTGGTCGCCGGCGCCGTGCGTGGTGGGCGGCAGGCGAACGCTCGCTGCATGCACGCCGCGCTCGGCCAGGGCGGCGGCCATGCGATCGGACGCGCGCGGAAACGCCGCCGGTGAGGCGTCGTGCTCGGTCGCCAGCCGGCCCGGTGCCAGCATGGCGACGCCGCCGGTGACCAGCAGCGGGCGATCGGAGCCCGCCACGACCGCGCCGAGAGTCTCGATGGCGCGCCGGTCGACCTCGGCGCTATCAGCGAATCTCGACCAGTCGTGGATGAAGGCGAGATGGATGACGCCGTCGGCCTTCTCGGCGCCGCTCTTCAGGCTGCCCAGATCGTCGAGCGCGCCGCGATGGACCTCGGCACCGGCGGCGGCGAGCGCCTCGGCGCCCTTGTCGGAGCGGGCGAGGCCGACGACCTTATGGCCCGCGCCGAGCAGTTCCCTGACGACGGCCGAGCCGACGAATCCGGTGGCGCCGGTAACAAAGATGCGCATGTCAGTTCTCCTTGATGAATCTATTCCGCCACCTGGGGCGGGAAGTAGTGCGTTTCCATGTCGGCGAAGAGACCGGGCTGCATCGGCTGCCAGCCCAGCGTCTCGCGTGTCCATGCGCTCGACGCCGGGACATCCATCGACGCGAATTGCGCGAACCAACCGTAGTAGTCGGCCGCCTCCTCGGGCGAGAGGCCTATCACCGGCAGGTTCAGGCAGCGTCCGATCAGTTCCTCGAGCGCGCGCAGCGTCACACCTTCCTCGGCGACCGCATGATAGCGGGCACCGGCCGTGCCCTTCTCCAGAGCAAGCCGGTAGAGCCGGGCGGCGTCCAGCCGGTGAACCGCCGGCCAACGGTTGCTGCCGTCGCCGATATAGGCCGCGCGGCCCTTGTCGCGGGCGATCTGGATGAGCAGAGGGGCAAAGGCATGATCGCCCGCGCCATGAACCTGCGGCAGGCGCACCGTCATGATGTTGACGCCCTTGTCGGCCATGGCTTCCGCCGCCTGTTCCGAGGCGATGCGCGGATTGGGATGATCGGGGAGGTATCGGTCGGTCTCGGTGCCGACGCGGCCAGGCGCCAGCAGCCCCATGGCCGAGGTAATGATCAGCGGCCGCTCGCTGCCCGCCAGCGCCTCGCCCATGGCGGTGATGGCCCGCCGATCGATCTCGCAGTTCTCGGCAGCCCTGGAGAAATCGTGGATGAAGGCGGTGTGGATGACGCCGTCGGCATCGGCGACGCCGCGCCTGAGGCTGTCCAGATCCTCGACAGTACCGCGATGGACTTCGGCACCGGCGCCGGCGAGCGCCTCGGCGCCCTTGTCGGAGCGAGCCATGCCAAGGACCTCGTGGCCCGCTGCGATGAGATCGTTAACGACGGCCGAGCCGACGAAGCCGGTGGCGCCGGTGACAAAGACACGCATGAGTGAAGTCTCCGATGATTGGATGGAGACGAATATCGGTCTATCTTCATGCCGGTAAATGGGTGATCATATACGGGTATAAGGACTAACAGGATGAGCACGGACGACCTCGCCCACGAGAATCGCCTTGGCGCCTATCTCAAGGGCCGCAGGGCGAAGCTCGATCCCGCGTCGTTCGGCCTGCCGCTGACGCGCCGGCGCACGCCCGGCCTGAGGCGCGAGGAGGTGGCGCAACGCGCCCATGTCAGCGCGACCTGGTACACCTGGCTGGAACAGGGCAGGGGCGGCGCGCCCTCGGCCGATGTGCTCGACCGCATCGCCCGAGCGCTGATGCTCACCGACGTCGAGCGCGAGCATCTCTTTTTGCTCGGCCTCGGCCGGCCGCCGGAGGTGCGCTATCGCGCGCCCGAAGGCGTGACGCCGCGCCTGCAACGGGTGCTCGATGCGCTGCCGGTGAGCCCGGCCATCGTCAAGTCGCCGACCTGGGACGTCCTGGCGTGGAACCAGGCGGCCGCGTCGGTGCTGACCAACTACGGCGACCTGCCGCCGGAGAGGCGCAACATCCTGCGCCTCATCTTCTGTGATCACCGCGTGCGCGCCGCCCAGGCCCACTGGGACGAGGTGGCGCGCTTCGTGGTCGGCGTGTTCCGGGCGGATGCGGCGCGCGCCGGGGCGACGGAGGAGATCAAGGCGCTGGTCGAGGACCTGTCGCGCGAGAGCCCGGAATTCGCGGCGATGTGGGCCGACAACGACGTGCGCTCCTATGGCGAGGGCACCAAGCGGCTCAACCACCCCGTCGCCGGGCCGATCGCCATGGAATTCTCCACCTTCGCCGTCGACGGCCGGCCAGACCTCAGCCTGGTCGTCTACAACCCGGCAACCCCGGCCGACGCCGACAAGATCCGGGACCTCATCGCCGCGCGCATCCCGCGCTCGGACATGCTGGCTACTTGGGGAATCGACATTTCCGCCCAAAACCGCTAAGAACGGCCCATTAACCGGCCCCGGCGACAATCGCCGGCAGCCGATGCCAAGGCCCGAGAGCATGATCGATCGCGATCACAGCCAGTTCGACGCGGACGCCGCTTGCGGCGCGCGCTCGGCTGCGCCGGCCTCCGGCCTCCTTCTTCTCGGCCTCCTGCTTAGACGCCCCTGAGCGTCGGCTGCTCCTTGCCGGGCGGGCACTCAGGGGGAGGTTGTTCAAAACATCATCCCGGTTGACGCCCGCCGCTCCAAGATGCGGGCAGGACTTTCGAGAAGGACTTGCGATCATGACTTCCGAGCAGGCGGTACCGGCCAAGGACCGCGTCATCATCTTCGACACCACCTTGCGCGACGGCGAGCAGTCGCCGGGCGCCTCGATGACCCTCTCCGAGAAACTGCAGGTCGCCGAAATCCTCGACGAGATGGGGGTGGACGTGATCGAGGCCGGTTTCCCGATCGCCTCCAACGGCGATTTCGAGGCGGTGACCGAGATTGCCAAGGTCATCAAGAACGGCGTGGTCTGCGGTCTCGCCCGCGCCGGCTTCAAGGATATCGACCGGGCCGCCGAGGCCTTGCAGCACGCCGAGCGGCGCCGCATCCACACCTTCATCTCGACCAGCCCGCTGCACATGAAGTTCAAGCTGAACAAGACCCCGGAGGAGGTCTACGAGGCAGTGATTGCCTCGGTATCGCGGGCGCGCAACACCACCGACGACGTCGAGTGGTCGCCGGAGGATGGCACCCGCACCGAGCACGATTTCCTCTGCCGCACGGTCGAGGCGGCGATCAACGCCGGCGCCACCACCATCAACATCCCCGACACGGTGGGCTATTCGACGCCGGAGGAATATTACGCGCTCATCAAGATGCTGCGCGAGCGCGTGCCGAACGCCGACAAGGCGGTGTTCTCGACCCATTGCCACGACGACCTCGGCATGGCGGTGGCCAATTCGCTGGCGGGCGTGCGCGCCGGGGCGCGCCAGGTCGAATGCACCATCAACGGGCTCGGCGAGCGCGCCGGCAATGCCTCGCTCGAGGAGATCGTCATGGCGCTGCGCGTGCGCGGCGACGTCATGCCCTACGACACCGGCATCAAGGCGCCCTATCTGATGCGCGCCTCCAAGCTGGTCTCGGCGGTGACCGCCTTCCCGGTGCAATACAACAAGGCGATCGTCGGCAAGAACGCCTTCGCCCACGAGTCGGGCATCCACCAGGACGGCATGCTGAAGAACGCGCAGACCTACGAGATCATGCGTCCCGAGGACGTCGGCGTGCGCGCCACCTCGCTGGTCATGGGCAAGCATTCGGGCCGCCACGCCTTCCGCGAGAAGCTCAAGGAGCTGGGCTTCGAGCTCGGCGACAACGCCATGGAGGAGGCCTTCCGCCGCTTCAAGGATCTGGCCGACCGCAAGAAGCACGTCTTCGACGAGGACATTTCGGCGCTGGTCGAGGACGAGATGATCCAGGCCGGCGAGGCCATCCGGCTGGTGGCGCTCACCGTGATCGCCGGCACCGGGGGGCCGCAGAAGGCGATCGTCACGCTCGACGTCGAAGGCCAGCACATCACCAAGGAAGCGCTGGGCGAGGGCCCGGTCGACGCCATGTTCCACGCCATCAAGGCGATCGCGCCGCATAACGCCACCCTCCAGCTCTACCAGGTGGGCGCGGTGACCGAGGATTTGGATGCGCAGGCCGAGGTCTCGGTGCGTCTGGCCGAGGGCGAAAAGGTGGTCACCGGCCGCGGCGCCGACACCGACACCATGGTCGCCTCGGCCAAGGCCTATGTCTCGGCGGTCAACAAGCTGATGCTCAAGCGCGGACGCATCCACGCCCAGACGGCCGCCGCCACGGTCTGAGCGCACACGTTGCGGAATTGGGGCGGCCGCGTCCTTCCGGACGCGGCCGTTTGCGTTGCGGCCATCCGAGCCGAGGTCAGCCGAGCCCGCGTCCGGCTGGATTGGGCTGCCAACGGCACGTCGGCCCCGCGGCCGGCGTGATGTCCGGCCTTCGGTCTACGATCAGGGAGGCAACCGCGACCTCACCGTCAGAGGGCTCGGCGCGGACCAACTCGTAGCAGGGTTGGAGGTCATCGCACTTTCCTAGCAGCCCGCCATTGTGGAGACAGCCGTTCGGATCGGTGATGCTGACCAAGCATGAGGCGGTGGTGAAGCCGTTGACCCGGCAATCGTAAAGCGCTGCGATCTCGGCCCCGCTGTAAGGCCGCGCGATCTGGCCGGCGTCCGCCAGCTGCCGTGTGTCGCCCGCCAGCCGTTGATAGCAGTCCGTCCATTGGCTGTAGGAGCCCGGGCTGGCCTGGATGCATGCTTCGAAATTGTCGCAGGGCGATGCCGACGGAGAAACCCCGGGACTATCGCGTTGGTTGCCGTTGTAGCGGGCCTTCGGAAACCCCAGGTCCTTGCACATGGCCGCGCCGATGCGTGCTTCGACGGACCACCCCCCCCCCGAGTTGTCCAGAGCGCAGCTGGCACCGGAGAGCAGCGCCACGACCACGATGAGCTTGAGTATCCCCAAAAGCAGACCACGCAACGCCATCGCCGTCTCCTCAGAACCTGATGTGCCCGCCGACCGAGATGCTGGTCGAGCGGGAGCCGCCGCCGAACGTGGTGGCGACATCGGCGTTGAAATTGGCGCTCGGTCCGACCGCGATGTTGAGCCCGCCGGAGAGCGAGTAGGTGGTCGGGTTGGGGGCGTCGATGGTCGAGGTGACCGCGCTGCCGCCGCTCGTCGGTGTCACCGACAGCGAGTTGCCCTGGCTGAGCAGCTCGCGGCTGATGCCGGCGCTGAGATGGGGAACGATGGTCATGCCAGGACCGGTGATGATCGTCGCCACCCGCACTCCGGCGGTGAGCGCCAGCGAATTGACGTTCTGCCCGGGGATGGTGAAGGCGGTTGCCGTGCCAGTCGCCGTTTCGTCGTAGCCGTCGATCGTCGTGTGCGAACCGCTGAGGCCGAGCGAGCCGCCGACCATCATCATCGTCCCCGGCACGGGACGGTCGGTGCCGATGCCGAGCGACAGCGATGTCGTCTGCGCACTGGTCGAGCCATCGACGCTGCCGCCGGCTTCGGTACGCGTCTGGTCGTTCGATGCCCAGCCGTGGCTGAGCACCCCGTCGACGTAGGTGAACTGGCTCAGCAGCCGGCTGGCATAGACGGACAAGGTCGTCGAGGTGGCGTGGTTGCTTCCAGTGGTGCCGGTAAAGGTGCCATCGACGCCGCCATGGCCGAGCGCGAACCCGACGACCATGCTCGTGCCGATGGCGCGGTCCATGCCGACAATGCCGCTGCGCCCGTTGAAGTCGAGGCCGCTCTGATTGGCGGTGGCGCCGGACCGACCGAAGAGCCCGCTGCCGCCGGTGAACGCCGTCCACCCCGGTATCGCCGACGGCCTGCCGGCGGCGCCGTGGTCGCGCTTGCCCTGCATGAGGGCGAGCGCATCGCGGACCCGTGTCGCCTCATCGTCGCTGTAGCCGAGCAGGCCGGTTCCCTGGAGCTGCTCGATCAGGGCGCAGATGCCGCAGACCGTGCCGCCGTGCAGGCGCTGCTCAACCAGGCCGGTGTTCTGCGTATCGATGAGGCCGAGGCTGTCGCGGACGGCAGCAAGCGTGGTCGGCGGCTGGATGACGCCGATGCTCGCCAGGTAGTTGACGAGAACGATGAAGTTGTCGAGGCCGCTCTCGACGATGAGTTCGCTGCCGCTCGTGCTCGTGTTGGAGCGGAAGAGGCCGAAGCTGATCGGCTTGCCGTTCGCCGAGAAGTCCGGATGGGTGCCGCCGGGCCCGACAAAATCCCCTGCGGTCAGCGCGGTCGCCGAAATCGTCTGCCAGGTCCGGTTGCTGAAGGTGAAATCGTGTCCGCTCAGATAGTAGATCTTCCCATCCTGCATGAGGGCGAACGCCTGACCCTTGACGTTGTTGGTCAGAGGAACGCCGTTCAGCGACGAGTAGGTGATGATGTCGTCGAGCGAGAAATCGATCGAGGTGATCGCACCCGTTGCGGCGGGGTCGTACATGCGCTGAGGGTCGATCAGGAAATGGTAGTCGGTGAGCGCGTCGGGGGCGATCTTCATGTCGTGAAAGATGAAGCGGAATGAGCCGGGATTTCCCCCGGCGGTCTGTTGAAATGCGCTGACCGTGGCGGTGCCCACCTGCCGCGTGACGATCATCGTCCAGTCGGCATCGTTGAATTCGGTGTCGCTGATGGTGACGCTCTGGGCCAATGCCGAGGCCGCCATGAGAACGGCGGCCGATACCGCCGCTGCTTTGAAAAGCAGGCGCCTGCTCTTGCGACGCAGCACGAAACCGCCCCCCGACGTCAACCCCGAATACTTCCGTGGCCCAAATACAAGCAGCCACTGTGTTTTTCGGCAATGGACTGATCAGGGGTAATTTATGCGCGAACGCGGCTGCGCATTGGACTGTTCCGTTACCGAGTATGACTGTTCCTGAATGTGGCCGCGCCGCCGCCGATCAAGTATACTTGCCCGCGGATTGCGTGGATGGCGTCAGACCGCCGGGACCAGCACGGCGACGGGGGCCACGGCAAACAGCGCCGCCGCCTTGAGTGACGCGCCTTCCGCGTGCGTGGCGCCGGACAAGAGGTCTGTCCAGCCGGTCGTCCGCAGCGCCTCGGGGAGCGGCAGCAGCGTCTCGTCGGAGAGCGCATTCGCCTCCAGCCTCGCCGGAAAGCGCAGGACGGCGGTCAGCATGGGTTGGTCTTCGTGTTCGCGCAGGAAGGCGCAGACCTGGTCCGCCTCGGGGCCTTCCGCCGTCACGGCCTCGTAGCTTCCCGATGCGAACAGCGCGCCGTGCGACCGGCGATAGCCGAGCAGGGCGGCGATCGCGGCGAGCTTCAGCCGGCCGTCCCGCCATCCTCGCATGAACGTCGCGATGGCACCGGCGCGGTCGCCTGCGAGCGCTTCGCCGACCTCGGCGAGCAGGCGCTCGCGCTCGCCATAGTCCACCGGCCGCCGGTTGTCGGGGTCGACCATGCTCAAATCCCACAGCTCGCTGCCCTGATAGATATCGGGCACGCCGGGGCTGGTGAGCTTGAGCACGGTCTGGACCAGCGAATTGTGCGCGCCGAGCCGGGCGATCTGCTGGACGAAGGGCAGGATGCTGTCGAAGAAGGCGGTGGAGCCGGAGGGGTCGAGCGCATCCTCGATGAAGGACAGCATGGCGCCCTCGTAGTCCTCGTCGGGGGCGGCCCAGGTCGAACGCACCTTGGCCTCGCGCATCGACTTCACCATCGTCGCCTTGAGGCGGGCGACGTAGTCGTCGAGCGGGGCGCCCTCGGAGACCTCGTCGAGCAGGTCGACCGGCCAGGTGCCGACGAGGAGCTGGTAGAACAGATATTCGTCGTTATGGTCGGGGGGCGCGGTGCCCTCGACGTCGCCGCGACGGGCACGGAGCAGCCGGCTCCATGCCTGCACCTGGCGGGCCCATTCCTGCGGCATCTCGCTCAGGGCGGCGAGGCGGGCGCGGGTGTCCTCGCCGCGCTTGGTGTCGTGGGTGGCGGTGCCCAGCATGGCGTGCGGCCAGTTTTCGGCCCGGTGCCGGTTGGCGCGGTGAAAGGCGGCGAGGCTGACGCCGAACTCGTCCGGGTGGCCGCCGACCTCGTTCAGCGCGATGAAGCGGTTGGTGCGATAGAAGGCGGTGTCCTCCAGGCCCTTGGCCATCACCGGGCCGCTGTATTGTTGCGCCTTCATGGCGGCACGCAGCGCCGTATGACGGCTGAAGCCGCTGCCCGGCTCGGCGACCAGATCGCCGGAGAGCAGGGCGTAGACGAAATCGAAGACGCTGGGATCGAGGCTGGGGTCTTGCTGGCGCGCCTGGGCGACCGCCCAGTCGAGGTCGCGCCGGTCGGCGTCGGTGGGGGCGTCGTCGGCGTCGACATAGGTGCGGTAGACGGGGAAGGCGGCAATCACCGCCTTCAGCGCGCGCTGGAGGATGTTGCGGGTGAAATCGGCGGTGCGCGGGTTTTGCCGCGCGACGCGGGCGGCGTCGCGGGCGAGCACGTTCAGCTCGCTCGCCATCTCGTTCTCCATGATGCGCAGCTTCGACTGGCGCACCGTGTCGGCGAAGGCGGGCGGCTCGGAAACGAAGGCGGCGTAGGTCTCGGTGAAGCCTTCCTCTCCCGCCGGGTCGATCATTAGGCCGGTCACCTGATTGGTGAAGTCGTAGCCGGTGGTGCCCTCGACCGGCCATTCCTCGCGCAGGGTCTCGTGGCGGGCGAGAATCTTCTCGACGACCAGATAGAAGCCTTGGCGCGGCGCCTTGGCGCGCAGGCGGCGAAGGTAGCCGAGAGGGTCGAGCAGACCGTCGATATGGTCGATGCGCAGGCCGTCCACCGTGCCTTCGGCGAGCAGGCGGAAGGCGAGGCGGTGGATGTGATCGAACACCTCCGGCAGCTCCATGCGCAGGCCGGCGAGGTCGTTGATGTTGAAGAAGCGGCGGTAGTTGATGTCGTCGGCCGCCACGCGGAAATGGGCGACGCGCCAGTGCTGGTCCTGGATGAGCGCGTGCAGGCGCTGCCAGCTTTCGAAGTCGCCGGGCGTGCCGTTGAAGCGCGCCACCGCCGCCTCGATCGCCGCGCGCACCGCCGGCCTGTCGCGCACCAGCGCCGCCATCTCCGCCTTCAGCTCGTCGGCGCGGCGGCCGACCTGCGGCCGCCAGCCGGGGAGGCCGGCGAAGGCGTCGCCGAGCCGCTCCAGGTGCGGATCGCGGGTGCCGAGGATGCGGTCGTAGTTGAGCGGCGAGACCGGCAGCTTGTGGACGCCGTAGGCCCACACCGCGAAGCTGCCGGCATCGAAATCGCACCTGAGGCGCAAGTGGCCGCGCTCCAGTTCGAGGCCGTACTGGTCGCCAAGGAAGGGGACCAGCAGCTTGTTGTGCAGGTAGCGGGAGTCCGGGTCCCAGTCGATGTCGAACCAGCCGGCGCGGTCCGCATCCGGCCCCCATTCGAGCACGTCCAGCCATGACGGGTTGTCGGAGCCGCCGACCCCCATGTGGTTGGGCACGAAGTCCATGATCTGGCCGAGCCCGTTGGCCTGGATGGCGGCCACCATGCGGGCGAAGGCCTGGTCGCCGCCGAGCTCCGGGTTCAGCCGGTCGTGGTCGACGATGTCGTAGCCGTGGGTGCTGCCCGGCCGCGCGGTCAGATAGGGCGAGGCGTAGACGTGGCTGACGCCGAGGCGGGCGAGATAGGGCGCCAGCCGCGCGGCATCGTCGAAGCCGAATCCTTCATGGAATTGCAAGCGGTAGGTCGCGCGCGGCATCGCCGGTCGTTCCGTCATCTTGCCACCGTTGCCCCGATCGACCAGCGAACCGAATAGGGACCAAACGCGCCATCCGGTCCGGTCGTTCCTTGGCTGAACAGCACCCGCCCGTGCGCCGCCGGGAATCCGGCCACGGGCGCGGCGGAGAGGTTGGCGGAGAGGGCCAGCTCGCGGCCATCGGCGAGCGACCAGACGACGGAAACCGCGCCGTCGCCGATAATCCCGTAGCGGCCGCCATGGTCGATGTCGGCGATGAGCGGCACGATCTCCGCCTTGCGGATGGCGAGCACGCGGGCGTACCAGGCGAGCCACTCGGCGTGCGGCGCGCGGGCGCGGTCGCTCCAGTCGAGCTTGGAGGCGAGAAAGGTCTTCTCGGCCATCGGATCGGGGATGCGCTGGCGCGCCGCCGGGTCCTTGAATCGGGCGAAGCGGGCAAACTCTGCCCGCCTGCCGTCGCGCACCGCGTCACTGAGGTCGTGGCCGAAATCGCAAAAGAAGAGGAAGGGCTGCGTCGCCGCCCATTCCTCGCCCATGAACAGCATCGGCACCTGTGGCAGCAGCAGGTAGACGGCCGCGACGGCGCGCACCGCGGCGGCCGGCGCGATCGCCGCGAGGCGTTCGCCGAAGGCGCGGTTGCCGACCTGATCGTGGTTCTGGATGAAGGCGACGAAGGCCGCCGGGGGGAGGGCGGCGCTCGGCTCGCCGCGCGGCTTGTCGCTGTAGGTCATGGCCTCGCCCTGGAAGGAGAAGCCCTCGGCGAGCGCCCGGCCGAGCCGGTCGGTGTTGCCGACATAATCGGCGTAGTAGCCGTCGCTCTCGCCGGTGGCGGCGACGTGCAGGGCGTGGTGCACGTCGTCGTTCCATTGCGCCGTGTAGTAGCGCGGCCAGCCGCCGTCGCGGACGAGCAGGGACGCCGTGTTGTCCTCGTTCTCGAGGATCAGGTGGATGTGCCGGTGCGGCGCCAGGCGGCGCACGCGCGTCGCCAGCTCGGTGAGCAGCGACGTCGGCGCATCGTCGAGGATGGCATGCACCGCATCGAGCCTCAGCCCGTCGAAGTGAAACTCCTCGATCCAGTAGAGCGCGTTGTGGATGAAGAACTCACGCACCGGGCCGACGCGGGTGTCGATGGCCGCGCCCCAGGGCGTGTGGTGGCGCTCGGTGAAGGCTTCGGGCGCGATGACGTGGATATAGGCGCCCTCGGGGCCGAAATGGTTGTAGACGACGTCGAGCAGCACCATGAGGCTGGCGGCGTGGGCCGCGTCGATGAGCGCCTTGAGGTCGTCCGGCGTACCGTAGGCATTGGCCGGGGCGAAGGGCAGCACGCCGTCGTAGCCCCAGTTGCGCCTTCCGGGAAAGGCGGCGACCGGCATGATCTCGATCGCCGTCACGCCGAGATCGATGAGATGCGGCAGTTTGTCGATGGCGGCGCGAAAGGTGCCCTCCGCCGTGAAGGTGCCGATATGGAGCTCGTAGACGACTGCCTCCTGCCAGGGGCGGCCGGCCCAGCCGGAATCGCGCCAGGCATAGGCGCCGGGCTGGGTCACCACGCTGGCGCCGTGGACGTCCCCGGCCTGCTGGCGCGACGCCGGATCGGGGACTTCGAGCCCGTCGGGCAGGACGAAGCGGTAGCGCGTGCCGGCACCGGCCTCCGTCACCAGCTCGTGCCAGCCGTCGCCGGCGGACCGCATGGCCAGCGCCCGGCCATCGCCGATGACGATGGAAACGGTCCGGTGGGACGGCGCCCACAGGCGGAAGCGGACGGTACCGTCAGCCCTCAGTTCGGCGCCGAAGGGCATTTCATGGGCGTGCGTCATCTCCGCAGGAGAACCCGATCGGCGCCGGGACTGCAACCACAACCACGCCGGGAAACAATACGTGACTTGTCCCCGCCGTCGAAATAACCTCGGCCAGATGCCGGCTCAGGACTGCTCGTGGCGGCGCACATACGGTCGTGCGCCGTGACCGTCGCGACAGCGCGAGTGGGGGGCGACAATGCTGCGGCTGCGGGACCTGCGCCAGGTCTACGTGATCGTCGACCTGTGCCTGCAGGTCGGGGCGGACCCTGACGGCTGGCGGCATCGGCTTGCCGGGGGCTTGCGCGAGTTCGTCCGGGCGCCGATCGTGATCAGCGGCGAGTTCCTCCACATCTACGACGCGGCGCGGGCGCAGGCCGGGCACGTCATCGACCTCGGCTGGCAGACGCCCGAACAGAAGCTCGCCTTCGTTCGCTACGAGCTCGACGGGGCGAACCGGAGCGATCCGCTGCGCGCCGCCATCGCCGCCAGACAGGGGCGGTTCATGGTCACCTCCGCCGTGGCGGCGCTGGGCCGTGAGACGTACAGCGAGAGCGAAACCCAGCGGCGCTACATGGCGCCGGCCGGCCTCGGCGACCAGCTCGTCGCCATCTCGCGGATCGGCGCCCCCGACGAGGACCGCTGGAACATGATCAGTGCCATCCGCACAAGCGACGAGCCGCCGTTCGACCGGCGCGACCGCCAGCTCATGCGCATGCTGGTCCGCGAGTTGACGCCGCTGATCGGCACCCGCCTCGCCGATTCGACCAGTCCGGTGATGAAGCTGACGCCCCGGCAGCACCTGACGCTGCGCCTGCTGCTCGAGGGCGGCAGCGAGGGCGACGTCGCCAGGGCGATGAAGCTGTCGAAGTCGACGCTGCACAAATACGTCATCGGCCTCTATCGCCTGTTCGGGGTCAACAGCCGGCCGGCCCTGCAGGCGCTGTTCGCCGGCCGCGGCAGGCTGTCGAGCGAGCGTGAGATGGCCGCCGATCCGCGCCTCAACCGGGCGCGGCGCGAAGGCGTACCGATGACGGCGCCGTGGCGGTCGCCATCGACCATGAGACGCAGCCTGCGCTAGCCTCTTCAGGCCGCTGGAGCATCCGACTGCGCAGGAGGCGCGGGCGGGGCCGGCGGGATCGGCGGCGGGGCGGAATCCGGATGCCAGTGCAGCGTGCGCTGCGGGAATGGAATGGTGATGCCGGCGGCCTCCAGCACCCTCTTGCCGCCTTCGGTCAGGTCCCAGCGCGTGTCCCAGAACCGGGCGGTGGTCGACCAGGCGCGGAGCTGCAACACCACGGAGTTATCCCCGAGCGACAGCGGCACCACCATCACCGGCGGGTCGTCGAGCACATCCGGATGGGCGGTGGCGTGGTCGGCGAGTACCTTGCGTCCGGTGGCGATGTCGTCCTCGTAGGCGATGCCGAACTCGATCAGCACCAGCCGGGTGCGGTTGCGCGAATAGTTGGTGAGGGTCGTGTTCCACAATTGCGAATTGGGCACGAACTTGTAGATGCCGTCCCATGTCCGCAGCCGCGAATGGAACAGGTTGATCTCCTCGACGGTGCCGGCGACGCCCGAGGTCTCGACGTAATCGCCGACGCGGAACGGCCTCAGCCAGAGCAGCATGATGCCGGCGGCGATATTGGCCAGCGTCCCTTGCAGGGCGAGACCGACGGCCAGGCCTGCCGCGCCGAGAACGGCGAGCACCGAGGTGGTCTGCACGCCGAGCTGGCCGAGGGCGGCCACGACGACGAAGATGAGGATGCCGTAGCGCACCGCCGCCGAGGCGACCGGCACCATGGTCAGGTCGTTGTGGCTGGCCCGGTGGAGCAGGCTGCGGGTGCCGCGCGCCGCCCAGCCGGCGGCGAAATAGCCGACCACCAGAATGATGATGGCGGTGACCAGCCGGGGCGTGAAGCCATACACCCAGGCCAAGGCCACTGGGCCCAGCGAGGTCACGTTCGAAAAGTCCATCCGGTCCTCCTGTTTTCGGTCCGGTTCGGCCGCCCTGGCGCGGCGCGGTGTTAACCTTTGATACATGGCCGGGAGAGCGAGACAAGGCTCGGGGCGTCAATCGCGCTCGCCAAGGCCGCCAGCCGGTGGTAGCAGGGGAAGGGCGGAGGCGACGACCATGGCCATCGAGGACCTGGTTGCCCAGTTGGGCCGGACGGTGCTGTTCAACGGGTTGGGGGAGGCAGAACTCCGCCGGCTGGCGGGGATTGCGCGCGAGACGACGCTGGCGGCCGGCGCGGTGCTTTTCGATCAGGGCGACGAATCCGACGGGCTCTACGTCGTGGTATCGGGAATCGTGCGCATCTACCTCACCGCCGAAGACGGCCGCGAGGCGACGGTGTTCCTGTCGGAAGAGGGCGAGGTGATCGGCGAGATGGCGCTGCTCGACGGCTTGCCGCGCAGCGCCGGCGCCGCCGCGCTGACCGATGCCCGGCTGGTGGTCATTCCGCGCGGCCCCTTCATCGAGCTGCTCGACAGCACCCCCAAGCTCGCCCGCCAGATCATCCTGACGCTCTGCGAGCGCCTGCGCTCGACCAATGCCCAGGTCGACCAGGCGATCTTCCACGATCTCCGCCACCGGCTGCTGGTCCTCCTGCGGCAGATCGCGGTCATCCACGGCCGCGTGGAGGCCGACATGGCGGTGGTCGAGCTGGACCTCACCCAGGGCACCATCGCGCAAATGCTCGGCGCCAGCCGCGAGGCGGTGAACAAGCAGATCAGGGCCCTGATGAAGGAGGGCCATCTGGGGGTCGACAACCACAAGATCCAGATATTCAAGCAGCCGCGCAGCTAGACAGCGGCCGTCCGCTCGTCCGGCGTCCGGCGGTCCTGAAAAAAGGCCCGTGGGCTCAGGCATTTGCAGGCACGCTCGATCGGCGACCGGCAAACTGGACAGGCTGGGGGGGCTTTGATAGTAGATCGGCCGGCCGGGCGACCTTGGCGTCGCCGGGTCTCGGCGGGTGTATAGCTCAGTTGGTAGAGCAGCTGACTCTTAATCAGCGGGTCCACGGTTCGAGTCCGTGTACACCCACCAAATCTCTCGAAAATTCGGGAGTTATGGGAAGGCCGTGGGTAACCCATTCACGGCTTGGCAGCATGGAAGCCGTTGGTGAAGTGCTGGTGGTACCTGGGGAGCGTTCGGATTTTGTTTTGTGCCCCATTGGGTCACTTCTCCCTTGACCTAGCCAATCCGAGGGGCGCGGTGCCGCGTTGACCCTGCTTCCCGCGATGGACAAAGAGCCGGAAGCAGCAATCCGGGCGATTGAATCTCCGTAGACAAGTGGCGCTTAGGTTGAGCTGGATCAAGTTAATCGATCCGCATTCAATCTACAGACCATCCAAAGATCATCGAAGATGCTGGTGCGGCATTCCATCGGCGCGGTCGTGTTCGTGTGGCGCGGCGTTCTGTCGAATTGCGGGGGACCCATGGCCAAGACGACGCAGAAAGAGCTGACCAGCCTGCGGAGGGCCGCCCTGCAGGCGGCCTCGCTTGAAATCCGCCGTGCGAAATTCAACCGGTCGCCCATCCACTACGAACACCTCGCCGCGCGCCTGCAGCGCGACTATCCAGGGTGTCGCGCAACCGAAGACCGGATGCGTTCCGCGATCACCGAGCTTGCCTCGCTCGAAGCCGTGCCGGTGGTCGGCAGCGCAGTCGCGGCATTCGACGGCAACTGACCCGGCGCCCCGCGTTCAGCGACGGGGTGGGCAGAAGCTTGACGAGAAGGACGATCCACCGTCCGTTGCAATGTCCTATATGAGACGGGGTTTTCCCGTCGTCCCGCTACCGATCTGGCGCCCCGCATGAACCCTCCATCGACCGATCGCCTTCGGCTGTGCGTCCTGATAGCGGCGAGCGGTCGCACCCGTGGCCGGCGTGGCCGTCGGCGTCTCGCACGGCTGGTCCGCTGTCTCAGAAGCGCGGTTGCCGCCGTGGACGCCATTGCCGACCGGCGTTCACAGGGGACGTGCCGCGCCGACATTGTCGTCGTCGACGACCACTCCCCGCTGCCGCTGGAGGGGCAACTGCCGGGGGACATCGCTCAACGGGTTTCCATCCTCACAAACCTCGGAACGCCGGGGCACGGTGGCGCCCTGAAATTCGCCATTTCGTCGCTCGACCACGATTGCTTCTGCTTCACCGATCCGCAATGCGTGGTCGCGGAAGACTGGCTCGCAGCGATCGCCGACTGGTATTTCGTATCCGACTCCGTCGGGCTGGCGGGACCGAACTGGTTGTTTCTGGACCAGCGGTCGCCTTATGGCGCCTGGCTGACGCGCAATGAATCGGCGCTGACGGAGCACCTGTTTGCCCGTCGCCTTCTCAAGACGGAGCGGGGAATCTTCACCAACCGCATCGATTTGAGGAATTTCGCGGCACGCCGGGAATTTCTGGAAAGAGTGGACTTCGAGAACAAGGACATCACGGCATCGAGTGGCGTCATCAGTTTCGGCGCCATGCAGGCGACCGGGGAGCTTCGCGAAATCGGCGGGATTTCGTTCTCGGAGGATCTGCGTGTCTTCCGCGAGCCGATCCGCTCTCTCCTGGCCCAGATGAAGATGTATTACGCGCGGGCGCGCTCCAATACGGTGCTGGACATCTACACCAGCGGCGGAACGCGGACGCTGTGGGCATCGTTCGCCCACCGATTCGCCCGGCTTCACTTTGCCACACCCACCAGACATGGCGTGTCGGCCCTCTACGTTCTTGCGGTCCACGGCGCCTTCTGGCTGGGCCTGTTGCGCACATCGCTAGCGCGCGGGGCGCGCGTGGGGCACCCTGGCGGAACGCCGCGTTAGCGCCGGCCGGTTGCCGCCTTCCTGCCCCTCCGCGGCAACGGGCATCGGCGCCCGGGGCATGGCTCGGGCGAACGGAGATCGTGCCGCTTCCGCATTGAATTCGCGGCTGCTTTGGGTCTAGGACACCTCATCTTCGCCGTCTGGGGGCAGACGGTCACGTAGCCCTGATGGTTCCCGTCACCTGGCGGAGTGCCAGTTGTGCGAGGTGACATGAGCCGTCAGGCAAACGACACTGCCCTCACCAGGACCGAGTTCCGCTCCACCACCGCGATCGCGGCGATCTACACGACGCGGTTGCTGGGGCTTTTCATGATCTACCCGGTGTTCGCGCATTTTGCGCAGGAGCTGGCCGGCGCCACGCCGCGGACGATCGGCTTCGCGCTTGGCGCCTATGGCTTGACGCAGGGCCTGCTGCAAATCCCTTTCGGGCGGCTCTCGGACCGCCTCGGCCGGCGGACCATGGTGGTCTCCGGTCTGGCGCTCTTCTGCGTCGGCAGCCTCGTCGCCGCGCTGTCGGCGTCGATCTGGGGCGTGGTGCTGGGCCGCGCCTTGCAGGGTGCCGGCGCCATCGGTTCGGTGCTGCTCGCCTCGGTCGCGGACGTGACGCGGCCCGAGACGCGCACCCGGGCGATGGCCATCGTCGGCGTCTCGATCGGCTTTGCGTTCCTTGTCGCGGTGGTGCTCGGCCCGGCAATCGCACTTTTCGCCGGCCTGTCCGGCATCTTCTGGCTCACGGCGGTTCTGGCGCTTGTCGGCATCGCCATCTCCACGGCCGTGATTCCGACACGGGAGACCCACGAGGCGGGGGTCGGCATTGCCCGGACGGGTTTTCGCCAGCTCTTGGCGGACCGGACTCTCCTGCAACTGGACTACGCGATCTTCACGCTGCACGCGACGATGACCGCGCTGTTTCTCGCCATCCCCGCGATCGTGCTCAAGACGCTGTCGCTCGGCGGCGGGGCCGTCTGGATGCTCTATCTGCCGGTGCTGGTGGCCGCGGCCGCCCTGATGGTCCCGTTCGTCATCGCGGCGGAGAAGCACGGGCACATGGATGCGGTGCGCCTGCTGTCGATCGGCCTGATTGGCCTCAGCGAACTCGCCTTGCTGCTGTTCGGTGGCAGCTCGATCGCCGTCGTGGCGGCGCTTGTCGTCTTCTTCACCGCCTTCACGGTTCTCGAGGCGTTGCTGCCGTCGCTGCTCACCAAGGCAGCCCCGCCATCGGCCAAGGGCACGGCCTCGGGCCTCTATTCCAGCGCGCAGTTCATCGGCATCTTCTTCGGAGGGACCGTAGGCGGCCTGGCAATAGCGGCCGGCGGGCCAACCGCGCTGCTCATCTTGGTGCTGGCCATGACGCTGCTCTGGGGCGGCACGCAACTGCTGCCGCGCAGCGGGACCGGCGCGTGAGGCTGAACCGCGCCGTCGATGACGGGCGGGGCAGGGAGACCGCCCCGCGGAAGGCCGGCGCGGCGAGGCTTGCGGCTATTGGGAAATCCTCAGCTCCGACAGCTCGGTGCCGATCTGCTGGAAGGTCGTCACGATCTGGTTGGCGTTGGTCAGCAGGAAGAACTTGTCGGGCGAGCTGGCGCAGTTCTTCAACAGCGTCGAGGTCGGATCGTTGCCGGTGTTCACCTGGACCGTGTAGAGCGTGATGCCGGCGGCCTTGATGTTGTTGCACAGAGTCTGCTGGCGCGCGTCGATCTGCGAAGCGTTGGTGTACCAGCGGTCCTCGGTGTTGAGACCGTCGGTCAGCAGGATGATCGCCTGCTTGTAGACCCGGGTCGGGTCGAACGGCGGGATGGTGAAGGGCGACGCGGTCAGCGACTGCCAGGCCCACGCCAGGCCGATCGCCTGGTTGGTGTTGCCATTCGGCGACATGCCATTGACCTCGTTGCTCAGCGCCTTCCAATCATAGCTCAGCCCCATCATCTCGCTGGGGCAGAAGTTGTACTGCTCGGCCGGAAACAGCGTTTGCGAGTTGGACTGGGCCGGCGTCGTGTTGAGCTGGTCGTAGTTCTGGTCGCGGTCGGTGATGCAGCCATTCCACGATTTGTGGGTGTTGGCGTTCGCCGTGTCGGGCGTCCAGTTATAGCCGTGGTTCTCGCAGTCGCTCTGGTTGTTATACGAGCTCGCGTTGCCGCCGCCCCAGCCCCAGCCACCGCCCCAGCCCCAGCCCCAGCCCCCGCTGCCGCTGGTGCAATTGCCGTTGGTCTTGCCCCATTCGGCATCCCAGAGATCCCAGCGGAGCCAGGTCTGGTCGGAAGCCGATTTGCCGACGTTGACGTCCTTGCTGAACGGGATGATCGAGACGTAGACGTCGCCATCGACGGCGCCGGCGCCCTTGAGCTGGTCGAGCAGGTTGTGGGTCGCTTTCTTCAGAGCGGTCATCTTGCCGGCCGACGACATCGAGCCGGTGTTGTCGAGCGCCAGGGCGACGCGCAACCGCGATTCGCCCCACACCGTCGTGGACGAACGCCCAACGTCCATGTCCTTGGTGCCGATGATGCCCATGAAGTCGGTCGGCAGGGTGCCGGTGGCGCTGATCGTCACCGACGGCACGGTCGAGTTGTAGACCGCGCTCAGCGCCAGGTTATTGAGCTCGCCGTTGTGGAAATTGGCGTTGAAATAGTCGGACGCGAACTTGTCGATCTGCGGCTGGGTCATGGACGACAGGTCGGTCTGGCGAGAGAGCGCCAGAGAGGCCGCATCCAGCGCGTCCTGCATCTCCGAGGTGGTCTGGGAGGCGCGCGTGTAGTCGACCGCCACCCCCATGGCGGCGACGACCGGTATGCTGGCAATGGCGAAGATCACCGCGACATTGCCGCTTTGCGAAGCGGCTAGCCTGGCAATCACGCCGCGGATCGCTGCGCGTGAGAGCAGGGACAACAGCACCTCCATCAAGGCTACTAGGTGCCATTATTGTTCGGGACGCTTAAAGAAAGCCTGAAAGAGAAGATTAAAATTGTCCGGATTGACTGTCGCGTGCCCCTGTCGCACGGCGATCTGCTGAATTATTGGCTGGGTGGGCCGGCGTCGTCGCGCGGTTGCGCCAGAACTGGCGAGCCGGTGGAGAGCGGGCGCAAGCGCGTCCGGGCCGTCCCGGCGACGTGCTCGATGCGATGGGGGTCCGCGGCGCCCGGCCGCGGGCGCAAACCTGCGGCGCGCGCGTTCCGGCGGCCCGACGATGCGTCTATTGCGAGATGCGCAGGTCGGACAGCTCGGTGCCGATCTGCTGGAAGGTCGCCACGATCTGGTTGGCGTTGGTCAGCAGGAAGAACTTGTCGGACGAACTGGCGCAGTTCTGCAACAGCGTCGAGGTCGGGTCACCGCCGGTGTTCACCTGGACCGTATAGAGGGTGATGCCCGTCGCCTTGATGTTGTTGCACAGGAGCTGCTGGCGCGCGTCGACCTGCGTCGACGTGCTGGAGCCGTTGCCGTACCAGCGGTCCTGTGTGTTGAGACCGTCGGTCAAGAGGATGATGATCGTCTTGTAGACGTGATCCGGGTCCTGCACCGGCGGGGCCGGGTAGGGACCGCCGCCGACCAGCGACTGCCAGGCGTGGACCAGGCCGATCGCCTGGTTGGTGCTGCCGTTCGGGCTCATGGTGTTGACCATCGCCGCCATCGCCGCCCAGTTGTAGCTGAGCGGGGAGACGGTGATCGGGCAAGACGTGTACTGCTCGGCCGGAAACAGGGTGGCCGGGTTGCTCGCCGTCGGCGGCGTGATGTTGACGTCGTAGTTGCCGGTGCTCGGGGCGCTGTCGTCGCCGCGGTCGGCAACGCAGCCGGTCCACTTGGTCTTGGCCGAATTGGGCACGACCCAGGCGTGCTCGTAGTAGCCGTAGTTCGTCTTGCAGACCTTGTTGTTGCCGTAGCCGCTGCACGAGCAGTTGCTGTGGCCGGAGCAGCTCGCGCTGCTGCCTGAGGCGGAATAGGTCGTGCTGGTGTAGCAGCCGATGTTGGGCGTTCCGTCGCTGAACTTGCCGGGGCAGATGTAGCCTTTGTAGGTGCCGCTCGAGGGAATCGTGTTGGTCGATGTATTGCCGGCCGGCTGGGTGACGCAGTTGAAGCCGATGCCGCCCCAGCCGGTGCTGTAGGGGCAGGACGAGCCGGGGCCGACGTTGGCGGCCGGGGTCGCGTTCGCCGGCTCGGTGGTGCTCCAGTCGATCCAGTTGTCCCACGAGGCGGTGTAATTGGCCGCGTTGGCGACGTTGACGTCCTTCACGAACGGGATGATCGAGACGTAGACGTCACCGACTTGGCCGGCCGCGTCCTGAAGCTGCGACAGCAGGTTGGTGGTCGCGGTCTTGAGCGCGGTCATCTTGCCCGACGACGACATCGACCCGGTGTTGTCGAGCGCCAGGGCGACGCGCAACCGTGCCTCGCCCCACACCGTCGTCGACGAACGCCCGATCGCCATGTCCTTGGTGCCGATGATGCCCATGAAGTCGGTCGGCAGAGTGCCGGTGGCGCTGACCGTCACCGACGGTCCGGTCCGCGTATAGGAGGCGCTGAGCGCGAGGCTCGTCACGTCGCTCTCGTGGTAATTGGCGTTGAAATAGTCGGCCGCGAACTGGTCGATCTGCGCCTGGGTCATGGTCGACAGGTCGGCACGGCGGGAGAGCGCCAGGGATGCCGCGTCCAGCGCGTCCTGCATGGCCGAGGTGGCCTGCGAGGCGCGCGTATAGTCGACCGCCACGCCCATGGCGGCGATCAACGGAATGCACGCGATGGCGAAGATCACGGCGACATTGCCGGAACGCGAGGCGAAAAATCGGGAAATTCCGGTGCCAATCACCGCGCGTGAAATCAGAGGCACGGCCACCCTCCAGGAGAGCTGACAAGCCACCTCTCTACGCCCGTGCGACTGAAGAAAGACTGAAGGAGAGGGGCCAAATGGCCGGCATCGTCTTCAGTGCTTGTTGACCACGGGCGGAGCCGGCTTCGCCGGCGGGGGCGAGTCGCCGCCCGACCCGGGCTGCCGCTGCTCGCTGCGGTTGCGGCAAGCGAACCCCGGCCCCGTCGGGCTGCGTCCAAAGCGCTTGCGGAGGGTGCTTGACGCGCGTTTCCCGGATGCCAATGATTGGTCCGACCAAAGGAAGCGTGACCGCCGCATAAACAAGAAAACAAGCGGATGACGCGGGAGGCGACAATTCACGGCGACGGTGCGCCCATTGGACCGGTCCTGGCTGCCAGGGCGATCGACATGTCGTTCGGCCCGGTCCAGGTCCTCTTCGGCATCACGCTCGACCTGCTGCCGGGCGAGGTGCATGCGCTGGTCGGCGAGAACGGGGCGGGCAAATCGACCCTGATGAAGATCCTCGCCGGCCACCTGAAGCCGACCGGCGGCGTGGTGGAACTCGACGGCAGGCCGGTCGAGTTCTCCGGACCGGTCGACGCCGAGCGCCACGGCATCGTCCTGGTCCACCAGGAAATCCTGCTGGCGCCGCATCTCTCCGTCGCCCAGAACATCTTCATCGGCCGCGAGTTGACGCGCGGCTTCGTCCTCGACGACCGCGCCATGAACGCGCGCGCCCGCGAGGTGCTAGGCGGCCTCGGGGCCGACATCAACCCGACCGCCATCGTCTCGACGCTGTCGATCGCGCAACGCCAGCTCGTCCAGATCGCCCGCGCCCTCAACGTGCCGCACCGCGCCGCGATCTTCGACGAGCCGACCGCCTCGCTCACGCCCTTCGAGACCGAAGCGGTGCTCGAGGTCATCCGGGGCTTGCGCGACAAGGGCACCCCGGTGCTCTACATCTCGCACCGCCTGGCCGAGGTGAAGGCGATCTCCGACCGCGTCACGGTGCTCCGCGACGGGCAGTTCATCGCCACCCGGCCGACCGCGGAACTGAAGCCGGTCGACATCGCCGGCCTGATGGTCGGCCGCGACATGTCGAATCTCTATCCGCCGCACGCCGCCGAGCCGACCGGCGACGCCGTGCTGGAAGTCCGCGATCTCAGCGTGCCGGGCTTTGCCAGCGGCGCCTCGTTCAGCGTCAAGCGCGGCGAGATCCTCGGCTTTGCCGGGCTGATCGGCGCCGGCCGCACGGAGTTGCTCGAGGGCGTCGTCGGCCTCAGGCCGCACCGCGGCGAAATCCGGCTGAAGGGGCAGCCGGTCGCCTTCCACAACGTGCGCGGAAGCATGCGCGAGGGCATCGTCTATCTCAGCGAGGACCGCAAGGGGCGGGGCCTGCTGCTCAACAGCGACCTGGCGACCAACCTGACGCTGGCGGCGCTGGCGCACTTCTCCCGCGGCATCGTGCTCGACCGGGCCAAGGAGAACACGGCCCTCGACAAGGCGATCAGCGAATTCGACGTCCGCGCAGCGCGCAAGGACATGCTCGCCGGCCAGCTTTCCGGCGGCAACCAGCAGAAGCTTCTGCTTGCCAAGATGATGCTGCTCGAACCGGAGATCGTCATCATCGACGAGCCGACGCGCGGCATCGACATCGGCACCAAGCAGCAGATTTACGAGTTCATCACCAAGCTCGCCGCCGCGGGCAAGGCGGTCATCGTCGTCTCGTCGGAGATGCAGGAGCTGATCGGCGTTTGCCACCGCATCCTGGTGATGCGCGGCGGGCGCATCGTCGGCGAGGTGTCGGGCAAGCGGATGACCGAGCACGAGATCGTGGTCTATGCCACCGGGGTCAGCGGCGAGCAGGCGGCGATGGCAACGGAGAGCGGGACTGAATGACCGACACAGTAACCAACGTACGACCGGCGCTGCCTTTCGGCGGGCGCGTCAGCATGGCGGCGCTGGCGCCGTTCCTGGCGCTGGCCCTTCTGCTCGTCGCTGGCACGTTCACCAACGAAAACTTCCTTTCCGTCGGCAACCTGGTCAACGTCGCCACGCGCAGCGCCTTCATCGCCATCGTCGCGGTGGGCGGCACCTTCGTGATCTCGGCTGGCGGTCTCGACCTGTCGGTCGGCTCGATGACCGCGTTCGTCGCCAGCCTGATGATCATGTTCCTGAACAGCGGGGTCATCGGCGATTCGGCCACGATGCTGATCGCCGCCATGGTGCTGGCGATCGTGCTCGGTGGGCTGTGCGGCCTGTTCAACGGGCTGATCGTCACCGTCGGCAAGATCGAGCCGTTCATCGCGACGCTCGGCACCATGGGCATCTTTCGCGGGCTCACGACCTGGCTGTCGCAGGGCGGCGCCATCACCTTGCGCTCGATGGACCTCCAGTCGCTGTACCGCCCGGCCTATTTCGGCTATCTGTTCGGCGTGCCGATCCCGATCATCGTCATCTTCGCGACGGCGGCGGTGGGCGCTTTCGTGTTCTACCGCACCCCCTACGGCCGCCACGTGGTGGCGGTCGGCTCGAACGAGGATGTGGCACGCTATTCCGGCATCGCGGTCGATCGCGTGCGCACCGTCACCTACGTCATCCAGGGGCTGTGCGTGGCGATCGCCGTGCTACTCTACGTCCCGCGCCTCGGCTCCACCTCGGCGACCACCGGGACGCTGTGGGAACTTCAGGCGATCACCGCGGTGGTCGTCGGCGGAACGGCGCTGCGCGGCGGGGTGGGGCGCATCTGGGGCACGATCTGCGGTGCCTTCATCCTCGAGATCGTCGGCAACATCATGCTGCTTTCGAACTTCATCAGCGAGTATCTCATCGCCGCCATCCAGGGCGCGATCATCATCATCGCGATGCTGGTCCAGCGGTCGCTGATGCGACGATAAGCGAAATGCCGGGTCAACTGGGTCGCCCGGCATGGGAACGAAATCGGCCCTGAACAGTGTGGGGAGACAATGATGCGTAAGGTAATGATCGGTGCGGCGGTCGCGATGGCGGCTCTGATGAGCGTCGCCCAAGCCGCCGACAAGAAAACCATCGGTGTGTCGATTCCGGCCGCCGACCATGGCTGGACCGCCGGCGTGGTGTTCCATGCCAATCGCGTCGCCAAGCTGCTGATGGCCGAGTATCCGAACCTCAACGTCATCGTTAAGACGTCGCCGGACGCAGCCACCCAGGCGAACGCGCTTGAGGATCTGAGCACGCAGGGCATGGACGCGCTGGTCATTCTGCCGTCCGACCCCGATCCGCTGGTCAACGCCATCAAGCAGGTCAAGGCGAAGGGCACCTTCGTCACCCTGGTCGACCGTGCGCCCAGCAACAACGATCTGTCGGTGCGTAACCTCTACGTTGCCGGCAACAACCCGGCGCTCGGTGCCGCCGCCGGCGATTACATCAAAGAGCATACCCCGAACGCGCAGGTGGTCGTCATCCGCGGTCTGCCGATCCCGATCGATCAGCAGCGCCAGGATGGCTTCGACGCGGCCATCAAGGGCTCAAACGTCAAGGTGCTGGAGAAGCAGTTCGGCAACTGGAACCGCGACGACGCCTTCAAGGTCATGCAGGACTACCTGACCAAGTATCCGAAGATCGACGTCGTGTGGTGCCAGGACGACGACATGACGGTCGGCGTGCTGCAGGCGATCGCGCAGGCCAAGCGCACCGACATCCAGTACGTCATCGGCGGCGCCGGCATGAAGGACATGGTCAAGAAGGTCATGGACGGCGACAAGATGGTCCCGGTGGACGTCGCCTATCCGCCGTCGATGGTCGGCACGGCGCTTGAGCTGACCGCCGCGCACCTTTTCGATCAGGTTCCGGTGGAGGGCAGCTATATTCTCGACGCCACGCTGATCACCAAGGACAACGCCAAGGAGTGGTACTTCCCGGATTTGCCGTTCTAGGCGCTTCCGCGCTCTACCGCTGTCGTTTCCCGAAGCCGGGCGGCCCTGCCGCCCGGCTTTTTGCCGGTGCGCCGGGGCAGGGAAGAACACTCACGGGGGCCTCCCGATCCGTACGAAGACCCGCCTTCCCCGGAGGGCAGGCGGGCCTGCGTTACTCGCAACCGGTATCCCTTCTTCAGGAACGTCGGCCGGGCGGTGATTCGGCCCGTGAGCTCACTCTATCAAAATCCCAATTGCGGCGGGAAAAAGACAAACTATTCCGGTCGCTTGGCGACGGTCCTTGCAGCAAGCCGCGCCAAGGCGCCGACGACCGCGGGCCTCACGCGGTCGCCGGATTGAATTCCGCCGCACAGGCCAAAACGCCTGTGCGGCGAAAAGGTTCCGCGGGGGGGGCGCGGATCGCACCCTGGTTTCAGGCGGCGACCTCCAGCGCCAGCGCGGCGCCCTGGCCGACGCCGACGCACATGGTCGCGAGTTCCCAGTGCCCCCCGCGCTTCTTGAGCTCGATCGCCACATCGGCGGCGAGGCGGGCGCCAGACATGCCGAGCGGATGGCCATAAGCGATCGCCCCGCCGTTCGGATTGACGTGCTCGGCGTCGTCGGCGAGGCCGAATTCGCGCAGGCAGGCCAGCGACTGGCTGGCGAAGGCCTCGTTCAGCTCGATCAGGTCGAAATCGGCGATGCCGAGGCCGAGCCGTTCGCTGAGCTTGCGCGTCGCCGGGATCGGCCCGATCCCCATGATGCGCGGCGGCACGCCAGCCGTCGCCATGCCGGCGATGCGGGCGAGCGGCGTCAGCCCGAGCCGTGCGACGGCCGCGCCGGAGGCGATGAGCAGCGCCTGGGCGCCATCGTTGACGCCCGATGCATTGCCGGCGGTCACCGTGCCGTCGGGGCGGACGATGGGCCTCAGCTTGGTCAGCGCCTCGATCGTGGTGTCCGGGCGCGGGTGCTCGTCGGTGGAAACGGTGAGGGGACCGGTCTTGCGGTTGCCGGGCGTTTCGACGGCGACGATGCGGCTTTCGAGCGCGCCGCTGGCCAGCGCTGCGGCGGCACGCTGCTGCGAGCGCAGCGCGAAGGCGTCCTGGTCGGCGCGCGTGATCTGGTAGTCGTCGGCGACGTTCTCGGCGGTTTCCGGCATCGAATCGACGCCGTACTGCGCCTTCATGACAGGGTTGATGAAGCGCCAGCCGATGGTCGTGTCCTCGATTCTTGCGCTCCGCTGGAAGGGCGTCTCCGCCTTGCCCATGACCAGCGGCGCACGGGTCATCGATTCGACGCCGCCGGCGATCACCACGTCCAGTTCGCCTGACCGGATGGCGCGGGCGGCGGTGCCGACCGCGTCCATGCCGGAGGCGCAGAGCCGGTTCATGGTGGTGCCGGGCACGCTCTCCGGCAGGCCCGCGAGCAGCGCGGCCATGCGGGCGACGTTGCGGTTGTCCTCGCCGGCCTGGTTGGCGCAACCGAGAATCACCTCTTCGACGGCCTCGGCAAGGCCGTCGTGGCGGGCGAGCAGTGCCTTGATCGGCAGCGCTGCGAGATCGTCGGCGCGCACCTGTGAGAGCGTCCCGCCGAAGCGGCCGATCGGTGTGCGCACCGCATCGCAGATGTAGGCATCGACTTTCATGCATCGTCTCCATGGGCGCGTGCCGTGCGCGCCTGCAGATTGCGCAGGGTCCCCAACTGCTCGGCCGTCGGCGGCGGCGTCTCGCAGATGTCGGTGGAAATTTTAGCGTCCAGCCGATCGGCGCAGCCCATGCCGATCATCTGGTCGTAGATGAGGTCGGGGGTCATGCGGATGAGGGTGAGCCCGGTCCGCCGCTGGCGGATCACCTCGTGGCCGGCGGCAAACGGAATGAGATGGGTGAAGCCTTCCATGGCGACGGTGTCGCCGTCCTTGAGGTGGGCGGCGACCGCCTCGTGCAAGGACATGAACGCGGTCATCAGCATTGGCTCCGGCGGGTCGGCTGTCTCCGGTCTTCGGCTCGCCTCAATCCGCTTGCGGCACAGTTCCCCGTCCCCATCGGGGAGAGGTCGGCGCGTGACGCCGGATCGGGCCTCCGCCGCGGCAAATTCACCCCCCCTTGACCTCCCGGTCACGGTGTTCGATTATCGAACATTCGTTCGCATATCGGACCATCTTCCGCGAGGGCCCGTCGCGTGTCAACGCCGCATTCTGCGCTGCCGTCTCCCGCAGGGAGGCCCAGTGCTGTCGCGCGCGCCGGCGACAAGGAGTTCATGGCGACGCTGGCCAAGGGCCTGGCGGTGCTCGGCGCCTTCGGCGAACAGCGGCCGACGATGACGCTTTCGGAGGCGGCCGCGGCGAGCGGCCTCACCCGTGCGGCGGCGCGCCGGGTGCTGCGGACGCTCACCGGGCTCGGCTACGTCGCGCAGGAGGGCCGCCATTTCTCCCTGGCGCCGCGCATCCTCGAGCTCGGCTTCGCCTATCTTTCGACGCAGAGTTGGCTCGACCGGGCCGAGCCGCTGATGAAGGAGCTCAGCCACACGCTGCACGAATCCTGTTCGGCGGCGATCCTCCAGGACAACGAGATCGTCTATGTGGCGCGCATGCCGGCGCCGCACCAGCTGATGGCGACGACCATCGCGGTGGGCACGCGGCTGCCCGCCTTCCACACCTCGCTCGGCCGTATCCAGCTCGGCCATCTCGCCGAGGCCGACCTCCGCGCCCGCGTCGCCGCGGCGACGCTGAAGCGCCACACGCCGCACACCATCGTCGATTCCGCGAAACTCGTCGCGCGCATCCGCGCCGACCGCGCGCAGGGCTATTCCATCGTCGACGAGGAGCTGGAGCTCGGCCTGCGCTCGATCGCCATGGCGGTGGTGACGCGGGCCGGACTCGTTGTCGGCGCCATCAACCTGTCGGCCCATGCCGGGCGGACGACGCCGGCCGACCTCCGCGACCGCTTCCTGCCGCGCCTCGGCGATGTCACCGCCACCATCTCGCGCACGCTGGCGTGAGCCGCTGCGGTCTCCCGCAGCCCGGATGGAGCGCGAGCGCAATCCCGGGCGGCGCGTCCGGCATTCCGCCGCGCTCATGCGCGCGACGACACCAATCCCAACCGCGAATCACCACCGTGCTATGCTCGCGCCGGAGGGACCGGACCAACCGGAGCGGGTGACGGGGTGTTCGAGGAGGTCTACGATGTCGCCATCATCGGCGGCGGGCTGATCGGCGCGGCGATCGCGCGCGATGCCGCAGGGCGTGGTCTGACCACCTTTCTGTGCGAGCAGGGCGACATCGGCGGGGCGTCGTCGTCGGCCACCGATCGCGCGGTCCATGGCGGGCTGCATCACCTCGGCCGGATGAACTGGGCGCCGCTCAGGATGCGGCTCAAGGAGCGCGACATCCTCATGCGCGCGGCGCCGCATCTGGTGCGGCCGCTTACCTTCGTGCTGCCCCACCACGAGCGGCTGTGGCCGCGTTGGGCGGTCGGCCTCGGGCTCACCGCCTATGACTGGCTGGGCGGACGCAAGCTCATCCGCGCCCGCCGCCTCGACCTCGAAGGCAGCGACGCCGACGAGGCCCTGCACCTGCATTTCAGCGAGGGCTTCGCCTTCTCCGACTGCGTCGCCGACGATACCCGGCTGACGCTCGCCAACGCCTTCGACGCGCAGTCGCGCGGCGCCAGCGTCAACCCGCGGCTGCGCTGCGTCGTCGTCGAGCGCGAGCGCGACCGCTGGCGTCTGTCGCTGGAATCGGGCCTCGACGGCGAATGGGCGGTGGTGCTGGCGCGCGTGCTGATCAATGCCGCCGGCGGCATGGTCGGCGAGGTGCTCGATCACGTCATCCACACCAGCCGGCACGCGGCGACGCGCCTGATGCGCTTCAGCCAGATCGTCGTCCGCCGCGACTGGCAGCGCGAGATCGGCTATGCCCTGCCGGTCGCCAGCGGCCGCGTCGTTCACGTCGTGCCG
Source organism: uncultured Alphaproteobacteria bacterium (assembly GCA_963782045.1). Taxonomy (GTDB): domain Bacteria; phylum Pseudomonadota; class Alphaproteobacteria; order Rhizobiales; family Kaistiaceae; genus CAVSRC01. The sequence continues at coordinate 202,495 of CAWAIR010000013.1, read as the reverse complement.
CACACGCGCGGCTTCATGCTGATCGGCCCGGCGGTCGCCCGCCACGAGGGCGATCCGGCGGTGGCCGAGGTGACGCCGCGCGATGTCACCTGGCTCATCGACGTCGCCAACCAGTATTTCGCCGAGCCGGTCGCCGCCGAGGACATCGTCCAGCAGCTCGCCTGCGTCGTCGCCATGCCGGCCGACCGGGCGACGGCCGACGGCGACGATGCGGTGATCGTCGATGCCGTGCCGGGGGCGCCGCCGCTGCTCACCGTGTTCGGCGGGCGGCTCACCACCCACCGGCGGATCGCCGAGGAGGTGGTCGACCGGCTCGCCCGCTTCCGCAAGGTGCTGCCGCCGTGGACGGCGGAGGCGTCGCTGCCGGGCGGCAACTTTCCGGCGAGCGCCGGCGCCTCCCATCTCGCCATGGCCCTGCGCGCCGCCTATCCCTTCGTCAGCGAGGCGTTTGCCCACCGGCTGGTCACCACCTACGGCACCCGCGCCTCGACCATTCTTACCGGCGCCCGCGAGTTCGCCGATCTCGGCCCCTGCTTCGGTGCCGATCTGACGGCGGCGGAGGTCGACTATCTGAGGCACGACGAATGGGCGATGACGGCGGAGGACGTGCTGTGGCGGCGCACCCGCCTCGGCCTCCGTTTCACGCAATGCGAGGCCGACGCGCTCGCCGCGTGGATGGGCGAGGGTGTGCCGGTGGAGGCCTGACCGCCGCCGCCGTGCTGCGCCGAAACTGGAGGAGACGCGAGATGCAGGTCGAGCGCATCAATCCCGAGACGATGTTCCGCAACCCGGCCTATTCGCAGATGGTGGTGCTGCCGCCCGGCGCCCGCACCGCCATCATCGGCGGCCAGAATGCGCTCGACAAGGACGGCAAGGTCGTCGGTCGGGGCGATATTGCCCGGCAGACCGAGCAGGCGCTGAAGAACCTCGTCACCTGCCTGGCAGCGGCCGGCGCCGGCCTCGAGGATCTCGTCCAGATGCGCATCTACATCCTCGCCGGGCAGAATCTGAGGTCCGCCTTCGGTGCGTGGATGAAGCTGTGGGGCGCGCGCTCGAACCCGCCCGCCGTCACCGGCATCTTCGTTGCCGGCCTCGCCAACCCGGACTACCTCATCGAGATCGAGGGGCTCGCCGTCCTGCCCGGCTGAAGGCCGCGGGCAAAGCGCGGCAACCCGCCTTTTCGTCGCCGGAATCCCGTGCTAGGTGACCGCAACCTTGGCCAAGACACGCAGGATCATGATTTCAGGGCACAGTCTTCGGGTAGCCAGCCTCATCGCCGCTGTGGCGATGGCTGCGGCGGGGCCGGTGGCCGCCCAGATTCTCCAGGTTCCTCAGGACATCCCGGCGATGCAGCCGCCGGCCGACCAGTTCACGCCCGGCGCGAACCAGCCGGCGCTGGATCTCGGGACGCCGGATCAGAACACCCAGAATCAGGGCACCCAGCAGGACGCGCAGCCCGCCCCTGAGAGCCAGGTGCCGCAGGAGCCGGAGCCCGCCCACATCTCCAACCCGGTCGCCGTCTTCGCCGGGCTCGACAAGATCACCGGGCGGATCATCGATTTCGACGTCTATATCAACGAAACCGTCCAGTTCGGCGCCCTGCAGGTGACGCCGCGGGTCTGCTACACGCGCCCGCCCACCGAGGAGCCGCGCACCGACGCCTTCGTCGAGGTCGACGAAATCACCCTCGCCCGCAAGATCCAGCGCATCTTCACCGGCTGGATGTTCGCCGACAGCCCCGGCCTGCACGCGGTCGACAACGCCGTCTATGACGTGTGGCTGACCGACTGCAAGATGAAGTCGGAAGTGCCGCCGCCGTCGGCGAAGAAGTAGGTCAGCCCAACCGGAAGAAGTCGGCGTCGCGGTCGATCGCCGCGTCGAGCAGGCGCTGGTAGTGGGTGCGGTCGATGTCGATGGCGCCGAACTGCTTCAGATGCGGCGTGGTGAACTGGGTGTCGAGCAGGGCATAGCCGCCCGCCTTCAGCCTCTCGACCAGTTGGACCAGCGCCACCTTGGAGGCGTCGCGCTCGCGCGAGAACATGCTCTCGCCGAAGAACGCGGCGCCCAAACTCACCCCGTAGAGCCCGCCGACCAGTTCACCGTCGCGCCAGGTCTCCACCGTGTGGCAGGCGCCGATCTCGAACAACTCGCTGTAGAGCCGGCGGATGCGCTGGTTGATCCAGGTCTTCGGCCTCGCCGGCGTGGCGCCGGCGCAGCCGTCGATGACGGCGGCAAAATCGTGGTCGATGCGGATCTCGAAGCGCCCGGAGGCGACGGTGCGGCCGAGCCGCCGGGGAACGTGGAAGCGGTCGAGCGGCAGGATGCCGCGGCTCTCCGGCTCGATCCAGTAGAGGCTGGGGTCGTCCGCCGCCTCGGCCATCGGGAATATCCCGAGGGCATAGGCCTTGAGCAGCACCTGCGGCGTGATTTCCAGGAGCAGATCGTCGGGCGCGGCCATGGAACTTAATCTAGGACGACGCCAGCCGCTTCTCCAGCCAGTGGATGTCGTAATTGCCCGAGGCGACGTCGGGATCGTGGACGAGATCGCGGAACAGCGGGATGGTCGTCTTGATGCCGTCCACCACGAACTCGTCGAGCGCCCGGTTGAGCCGCATCATGCATTCCTGCCGGGTGCGGCCGTGGACGATCAGCTTGCCGATCAGGCTGTCGTAGAAGGGCGGGATGGAATAGCCCTGATAGACGGCTGAATCGACGCGTACGCCGAGCCCGCCGGGCGGGTGGTAGTAGATGATCCTGCCGGGCGAGGCCATGAAGGTCTTGGGGTCCTCGGCGTTGATGCGGCACTCGATGGCGTGGCCGTCGAAGGTCACCTCTTCCTGCGTGAACGACAGGCCGAGACCGGCCGCCACCCGAATCTGCTCGTTGACCAGGTCGATGCCGGTCACCGCCTCGGTCACCGGGTGTTCCACCTGCAGGCGGGTGTTCATCTCGATGAAGTAGAACTCGCCGTTCTCGTAGAGGAACTCGACGGTGCCGGCGCCGGCATAGGCGAGGTCGCCGATCGCCTTGGCGACGATGCCGCCGATGCGGGCGCGCTGGTCCGGCGTGATCACCGGGGAGGGGGATTCCTCCATCACCTTCTGGTGGCGGCGCTGGAGTGAGCAGTCGCGCTCGCCGAGATGGACGCCGCCGCCCTTGCCGTCGCCCATCACCTGGACTTCGACGTGGCGCGGGGCGCCGAGATATTTCTCGATGTAGACGGCGTCGTCGCCGAAGGCGGAGCGCGCCTCGGCGCGGGCGGTGGAGAGCGCGGTGGCGAGGTCGTCGGGGCCTTTGGCCACCTTCATGCCGCGTCCGCCGCCGCCGGCCGACGCCTTGATGAGCACCGGATAGCCGATGTCGCCGGCGATCCTGTGGGCCGTGGCGTCGTCGGAGACGGCTCCCTCCGAGCCCGGCACCACCGGGATGCCGAGGCGGGCGGCGGTGCGCTTGGCTTCGATCTTGTCGCCCATGATGCGGATGTGCTCGGCGCTGGGGCCGATGAAGACGATGCCGTGGGCGTCGAGGATCTCGGCGAAGCGGGCGTTCTCCGACAGGAAGCCGTAGCCGGGATGCACGGCCTCGGCACCGGTGATCTCGCAGGCGGCGAGAAGCGAGGGAATGTTGAGATAGGATTCGCGCGCCGGCGGCGGCCCGATGCACACGCTCTCGTCGGCGAGGCGAACGTGCATGGCGTCGGCGTCGGCGGTGGAATGGACCGCCACCGTCGCGATGCCGAGCTCCTTGCAGGCGCGCAGGACCCGCAACGCGATCTCGCCGCGGTTGGCAATCAGGATCTTGTTGAACAGGTGGGGCGCTGGCGTCATTCGATGATCATCAGCGGCTCGCCATACTCGACGGGCTGGGCGTCATCGATGAGGATTTCGGTGACCGTGCCCGCGCGCGGCGCCGGAATCTGGTTCATGGTCTTCATGGCCTCGATGATCATCACCGTCTGGCCCTCGCTCACCCGGTCGCCGACTTCGACGAAGGCGCGGGCGTCGGGCTCGGGCGAACGGTAGGCGGTGCCGACCATCGGCGAGGTGACCATGCCGGCGTGCTTGGCGCGCTCGGCCGGGCGCTCCTCCGCGGCGCGGTCCTGTCCGGCCGGGGGGGCCGGGGCGGCCGGCAGCGCCGATGCGGCGATGGTGAGGCTGCGGGCGATGCGCACCCGCGTGTTGTCCTGTTCGACCTCGATCTCGGTCAGGCCGGTCTCGTTGAGCAGTTCCGCCAGTTGGCGGATCAGTGCCTGGTCGACGAACGACGACTTCTCAGCCATCAGCCCCCCTTCCGCTTGTTGGTTGTCTTTTTGTCGGCGGTGAGCGCCTGCAAGGCTTCCAGCGCCAGTACGTAGCCCTGCGCGCCGAGGCCGCAGATGGTCCCCACGGCGACCGGCGAGACGTAGGAACGATGCCGGAAGCCCTCGCGGGCGAAGATGTTGGACAGATGCACCTCGACCACCGGCAGGCCGGCGGCGCGGATGGCATCGTGGATGGCGACCGAGGTGTGCGAGTAGGCGCCGGGATTGATGACGATGCCGCGGGCGGCGGTCATCGCCTCCTGGATCCAGTCGACCAGCGTGCCCTCGTGGTTGGACTGGCGGAAATCGACCGTCAGCCCCAGGCGTGCGCCTGCCGCGGCGCAGTCGCGCTCGATGTCCTTGAGGCTCGCCGCGCCATAGACGTCCGGCTCGCGGGTGCCGAGCAGGTTGAGATTCGGACCGTTGAGGACGAAGACCGGGAGCGCCATCAGTGGATTTCCGCCGCGGCGGCGACCGGACACGGCCTTCCGCCTGAAGTTGGCGCGGTTATAGGAGGTTGCCGGGCGAAGGGAAAGCCCCGCCGCGGCAACCGCTCCGGCGTGATTCAGCAGTCCTTGGCGGTGGTGCAGGCGCTGGCCAGCGCGTCGAGCTTGCTCTTCAGCGCGTCGTAGCCGACCGCACCGACAATGACTTCCTTGTGGGTCACGAAGCTCGGCGTGCCGGTCAGGTTGAGCTTGCCGGCAAGATCGTAGGACGCGGCGATGGTCTGCTTGACCTCGTCGGAACCGATCTTGGCCTTCAGCACGTCCGGGTCGAGGCCAAGGCTCTGGGCAACGGCCAGCGCCTTGGCGCCGTTGGTCTGGCCGGGCTCTTGCAGCATGGCGTCGTGGAAATCGGCGTATTTCTGAGGCGCGGTCATCTGGAGGGCGACCGCGACCTGGGCTGCCTCGACGGAACCGGGGCCGAGCACCGGGAACTGCTTGAGCACCAGCCGCACACTGGAATCGCCGGCGAGCAGCTTCTTGATGTCGGCCTCGGCGCGCCGGCAATAGGTGCAGTTGTAGTCGAAGAACTCGACCAGGGTGACCTTGCCGTCGGGATTGCCGAGGACGACCTCGTCCTTGGCGTTGAAGATCTGGTCGGCAGAGTCGGCGATGGTCTTGCTTTGGGCCATCTGGGCAGCGGCATCGCGCCGGCGCTGCAGTTCGCCGATGGCGTCGGTGATGACCTCCGGATTGGCGATGATGTAGTTGCGGATGATGCCTTCGAGCTCCTTGCGCTGGTCGTTCGAGAACTCGGCCATCCTGACCAGGCCGGCGGTGGCCGGGGTCGCATCGGCCGGCGCGGCGGCGGTCTCGGCCGCAGGGGCGGGGGCGGGGCGAAACTGGCTGGTGCCGACGACATAGCCGATCGCTCCGACGGCAAGCGCGCCGACGACGGCGACGACGACGGTGATACGTGGGCTCATGACTGTCTCCAAAGCGGGCAGTGGCGGAGCGTTCGTCCGCTGTGCGCGGCCTATTTTGACGGTTTATAGGACACGATGTCGTCCGCGCGAAGCCATGCCGGCGTCCCCGGCTTCAGTTTCGATTGCGCCTTGGCAGCCTGGATGCGGGCGTCGCCGATATTGCCCTCGACGACCAGGCCCTGGGCGGTGGCGAGCTGGGCCAAGGGAATGTTGCCCTGCATGGCATAGGCGCGGGCCAGCGCCCGGTAGCCGCCGGGGAGGTCCGGATAGTTGATGACCGCCGCCGAAAGCAGCCTGACCGCCTCGTCGGCGTCGCTGCGGCTGCCGGCGGCGACCAGGGCCTGGCCGAGCAGCACCTTGATCAGGTTGGCGCCGGGGGCGAGCGAGACGGCCTTGCGCAGGGGGGCGAGCGCATCCTTCGGCTTGCCGGTCTCGAGCAGGATCTGCCCCTTCAGCTCCCAGAAATAGGGGTCGCCAGGGCTGGCACGGGTCAGCCCCTCGACGTCTTTCAGGGCATCGACCGCGCGCCCGTTGCGGTAGGTGGCGATGGCGCGGGCGTAGCGGGCCGGCAGGCTGTTGTCGCTGACCGGGAAGGCCCGCGCGATCTGCAGCGGCGTCCAGGTGAAGCCGATCAGCTTGGCGCGCACCAGGTCGTGGCGCTGCTGAAGCGCCGGCGGGTCCTTCTGGTTGACGTAGGGGCTGGCCTCGATGAGGTGCTGGAGGGTGACGATACGCTCGTGCGGCAGCGGATGGCTCTGCAGATAGGGATTGGCCTGGCGCGCATCGAGCAGGCTGTCGTTGGCCAGCCGCTCAAGGACGGCAAGCATGCCGGCGCCTGACTGGTGGGTCTTGTTGAGATAGTCGACGGCGGCGCGGTCGGCCGCGGCCTCCTGCCCGCGCTGGTAGTGCAGCAGGCTGCGCTCGGCGATCGAGGCACCGCCGGTGAGGACGCCGCTGGCGGCCCCGGCGGCGACATTGTTGCCGGTCGCCGCGCTCGCCGCGCCGATGCCGATGCCGGCGATGGTGGCGAGCAGCAGCGCCGCCCTGGTGTCGGAGAGGGCCTGCTTCATGTTGGCCACGTCGTTATGGGCGATGTGGCCGGTCTCGTGCGCCAGGACGCCGATCAGCTCGTTCGGCGTCTGCGACTTGATGATGGTGCCGACATTGACGAACAGCCGGTGCTCGGTGGTGACGAAGGCGTTGAAGGTCTGGCTGTTGATCAGCATGATCTTGGGCATCTGCTGACCGGCGGCCTTGACGATCGGCCTCAGATAGTCGGCAATGAGGGCCTCGGTCTCGGCATCGCGGACGGTGGCGATGCGATCGTCGGCGAAGGCCGTCGGGGGCGGCAGAGCGAGCATCAGGGCAAGCGCGCCTGCCGCGACGCGCATGGGCACTTTCCAGGGGCTCCGGCGCCTGCTAGGGACCGCTGCTTGTGGCATCGTCTCTTCCGGCCTCGATGTTGGCTTGTTTCCGCCGCAGTCCGAACAGGTTAGGGAGGCGCCGCGGGCGGGTCAACGTGACCCTCTGTCGGGTGAACGGCATGGCGGGAAAATTGGGCAGGAGCAAGACGTTGGTCGCAGATGCGGAGGCGGGAAGGTGACCCGCCGGCCGAGGCCCTCGCGGCGCAGCGAGATCCAGCCGTTCATCGTCATGGACGTCATGCGCGCCGCCGCCGACCGCGAGCACGAAGGCGCGCGCGTCATCCACATGGAGGTCGGCCAGCCGGGAGCGCGGGCGCCGGAAACGGTGCTGGAGGCGGCGCGGGCGGCGGTGGCCGACGGCCATTTCCGCTACACCGAGGCGCTCGGCTTGCGGCCGCTCAGGGCCCGCATCGCCCGCCACTACGCGGAAGCCTACGGCCTCGACGTGCCGGCCGAGCGGGTGGTGGTGACCACCGGCTCGTCGGCGGCCTTCAACCTCGCCTTTCTCGGCGCCTTCGATGCCGGCGAGCGGGTGGCGATCGCCGCGCCCGGCTATCCGGCCTACAAGAACCTCATCGGTGCGCTCGGTCTGGAGGTGGTCGAGATCGAAACCGACGCCTCGACCCGCCATGTGCTGACGCCCGAAATGCTGGAGCGGGCCCACCGGGAGAAGCCGCTTTCCGGCGTGCTGGTCGCCAGTCCCGCCAATCCGAGCGGCACCATGATGACGCCACAGGCGCTCGCCGCGCTGATCGCGGCGGCGAACGAGCTGGGCATCACGTTCATTTCCGACGAGATCTACCATAGGCTGGTCTATGCCGGCACCACGGCGACGGCGCTCGAATTCTCGCCGGACGCCATCGTCATCAATTCCTTCTCGAAATATTACTGCATGACCGGGTGGCGGGTCGGATGGATGGTGCTGCCCGAGCCGCTCATCCGCCCGGTCGAGCGCATCGCGCAGAACCTCTACATCTCGGCGCCCGACATCTCGCAGAGGGCGGCCATCGCCGCCTTCGCGGCGACCGAGGAGCTCGATAGAATCCGCGACGGCTATGCCGCCAACCGCCGGCTGCTGCTCGACCGGCTGCCGGCAATCGGCTTCGACGAGCACCTGCCGGTCGACGGTGCCTTCTACGTCTATGCCTCGGTCCGCCGCTTCTCCAACGATTCCACGGAATTCACCCGCCGCATGCTGGCCGAGGCCGGGGTGGCGGCAACGCCGGGCGCCGACTTCGACCGGGTGCGCGGCCACGCCTTCATGCGCTTCTCCTTCGCCGGCACCGAGGCCGACATGGCCGAGGGCATGGACCGTCTGGCGGCGTGGCTGAAATAGGGGATCAGGCAGCGTCGGCGGGCCGCGGTCTCGGCAAGCCAATCGGCAATTCGGCGTTCATCTTTGCCAGTGCCGCATCGATGGCTGATAGATGGGACTGGTGGCGCAGATCGAGCAGCCGACGCACCGAATTCTCAGGCATGCCAAGTTCTCGGGCGAGTCTCGCCTTGGTCCAGCCATGCATGCGCATGGTCTCGTAGACGGCGAGTTTGGCCGTGACCAGTGACGGCAAGATCGCGCGGTCCGCTCCGTCTTGGGCTGCGCCGCTGCGCGGCAGCGGTTTGCCAGCTTTCAAGTAGCCCTCAAGCGCGGCGAGTACGCAATCGAGTGCGTTGGCCCGCGCTTCCTCTTCCGTTTCACCTTCGGTCAATGCCTCGGGAATGCCGGGAAAGCGGACCAGCCACCAGCCGTTGGCCTGACGTTTCAAGGTATAACGATAGCCGAATGCCATCCTGTCACGCCCCCAGATCGCTGCGGGTGAGGCCGAGTTGCTCGAGCATTGCCGTCAAGAGCCCCGGCCCGATCTCTTTCTTCCGCTCCTTCAGCGTGGTGAACCGGCCGCCATAATAGAGACGCCCATGGCTGCCTTTGCCATGCCCGCGTTCAAACGACACAACCACGCCGGCCCGTCTGCCCAACCGCCTGATCCGTTTCTCGAATTCATGGCCGGTCATGACCGAAGAATCGCACAAATATGTGCGGTATTCAAGGCGTGGGCTAGTCGCGCAATCGTATTGGTGCCCGCTGATTTGTCAGCGCCGGCACAAGGGACTATTTCCTTGCTGCATTCCGGTTCCAGATGACGGCGGTCCCAGGCCGCCGTGGAGACAGCCAATCATGAACGCCGCCATGATCCGGGCCTTCGCTGCGCTGGAAGCGCACCGGGCCGCCATTTCCGCCATGCCGCTCCGCCAGCGTTTTGCCGAGGACCCCGGCCGCTTCGCCAAGTTCTCGACCGGCTTCGGCGATTTCCTGCTCGATTATTCCAAGAACCTGATCGACGACGAGGTGATGGCCCGCCTGCTGGCGCTGGCTGAAGCAGCGGAAGTGGAGAAACGCCGCGACGCGATGTTTGCGGGCGACCCCATCAATGTGACCGAGAACCGTTCGGTCCTGCATGTGGCCCTGCGCGCCAATAGGGACGAGGTCTACAAGTCCGAAGGCGAGAACGTCGTGCCCATGGTGCACGAGGTGCTCGACCGCATGGCGGCCTTCGCCGATGGCGTGCGCTCCGGCGCGATCGCCGGGCAGGGGGGCACGTTCACCGACGTGGTCAACATCGGCATCGGCGGCTCCGACCTCGGTCCGGCGATGGCGACGCTGGCGCTCGCCCCGTTCCACGACGGGCCGCGGCTCCATTTCGTCTCCAATGTCGATGGCGCCGACATGCGCGACACCATCGCCCGGCTCGATCCGGCGACGACGCTGTTCCTGGTCGCCTCGAAGACCTTCACCACCATCGAGACCATGACCAATGCCGCCACGGCGCGAAAGTGGATCGTGGAGAGGCTCGGCGAGCAGCACGTCGGGGCCCATTTCGCCGCCATCTCGACGGCGCTCGAGAAGGTCGCCGCCTTCGGCATCGGCGCGGAGCGCACCTTCGGCTTCTGGGACTGGGTGGGCGGCCGCTATTCGGTGTGGTCGGCCATCGGGCTGTCGTTGATGATCGCCATCGGGCCGAAGAATTTCCGCGCGTTCCTCGCCGGCGGCCGCGCGATGGACCAGCACTTTCGCACCGCCCCGCTGGCCGAGAACATGCCGGTGATCATGGGGCTCATCGGCATCTGGTACCGCAACGTCATGGGCTTTCCGGTCTACGCGGTGCTGCCCTACGACAACCGGCTGAAGCGGTTGCCGGCCTATTTCCAGCAGCTCGACATGGAATCGAACGGCAAGCGCGTCCATCTCGACGGGGCGGTCGTGCTCGGCAACACCGGCCCGGTGGTGTTCGGCGAGCCGGGCACCAACGGCCAGCACGCCTTCTACCAGCTCATCCACCAGGGCACCGACGTGATCCCGGTGGACCTTCTGGTCGGCGCCCACTCCGACGCGCCGGACGACGTCCACCAGGCGCTGCTCTTGGCCAACTGCCTGGCGCAGAGCGAGGCGCTGATGCGCGGCAAGACGCTGGACGAGGCCAGGGCCGAGCTCAAGGCTTCCGGCATGGCCGACGCGGCCGTCGAGAAGCTCGCGCCGCACAAGGTCTTCCCCGGCAGCCGGCCGTCCAACACCATCCTCTACCGGCGGCTCGACCCGCACACGCTCGGCATGATCATCGCGCTCTACGAGCACAAGATCTTCGTGCAGGGCACCATCTGGGGGATCAACTCGTTCGACCAGTGGGGCGTCGAGCTGGGCAAGACGCTGGCCATGGAACTCCTGCCGATGGTTGAGGGCAAGACCAAGCCGGACCACCGCGATACCTCCACCGCCGGCCTGCTGGCGGCGATCCACAAGCTGAGAAGCTGAGCCTCCCGCCTACCAGGGAACGGTGCGGCCGAGATAATCGAGGTATTCGAGGCCCGGCCGTCCCTGCTTGGCGAGGAGGACGTTGACCAGGCCCGGAACGCTTTCCGCGATGGTGAGGCGCGCGCCCGGACCGCCGAGTTCGGTCTGTACCCAGCCCGGCGCCATCAGAACCAGCGCCCGCGCCGTGCCGGCCTGGCGGGCGGCGAAGCTGCGCATGTACATGTTGAGCGCCGCCTTGCTGCCGCGATAGACCTCGCGCTGGCCGCTGGTGTTGTTGCCGACGCTGCCTTGCCCGGACGACATCACCCCGATCAGCCCTGCCGGCGAAACGAGACCCGCGAGGCCCTCGACGACGCGCATCGGGCTCAGCGCATTGGTGACCATCACCTGCACGAAATCGTCGGTCGCGACCTCGCCGATCGTTTGCGTCGGATCGCGGTTGGCGGTCCCGGCATTGACGAACAGCATGTCGAAGGTCCTGCCGGACAGGCGCTCGCTGAGCGCCGCGATCTCGTCGGGCCTGGTGATGTCGAGCGTCTCGATCTCGACCCGGGCGGGGTATTGGTCCGCCAGGTCGTGCAACAGGGTCCGATCGTTGCCGCGCACCGTGCCGACGACGTTCCAGCCCTTCTTCAGGAACTCGGCCGCCATGGCATGGCCGAGGCCGCGCGAGGCGCCGATGAGGAGGATGGTGCGGGCAGGAGTGCCGGAAACGGCTGCGGACATGCGCGAATGCCTTTCGGGGGGGCATGGCAGACATAGGCGATCGCGTGCCCTTCGCCAGCCCCGCCGCTGGCCGTCGGCAACGGGACTGCGTCGATAGCCCGGATTGCGCTCCGCTGCATCGGGGCTACAAGTCATGGCTTGGCGGGAGGCGTGACATGCAGCACGGCATCTGGCTCAACGAGCCCAAGGTCTGGTCGCTGAATGACGGCGTCCTCGACGTCACCACCGACGCCCAGACCGATTTCTGGCGCGAGACCCATTATGGCTTCGTCCATGATAACGGGCACTTCCTCGGTGTTCCCGCCGGCGCCGCCTTCACGGCTGAGGTCCGCATCCGCGGGAGCTATGAGGCGCTCTACGACCAGGCCGGCATCATGGTGCGTTGGGACGAGCGCCACTGGGTGAAGGCCGGCATCGAGCTGTCGGACGGCCGCGCCATGCTGTCCTCGGTGCTGACCGACGGCCGCTCGGACTGGGCGACCGGCCCTTATGAAGGCGACGCAGGCGATTTCCGCATGCGCGTGACGATCGCGGAGGGGGTGCTGCGCCTGCAGGTGTCGGCCGACGGCGCCCTTTGGCCGCTGCTCCGCCTGGCGCCGTTCCCGCTCGCCGATGCCTATCGCGTCGGGCCGATGTGCGGCACGCCCACCCGCGCCGGGCTCAAGGTGCGCTTCTCCGATTTCCGGCTGACAGCGCCGACGCAGAAGGACCTGCACGACCTCACCTGAGGCCGCGGTGGTTGCCTTTTCTCCGTCGATCTGGTCCGATCGGCTCATTGTTCTCGGCCGCCGGCCGGTTTCCGTTCCTTGCAACAGCAGAGGCGGCCCGTCCGGGTCGTGGCCATATGAGCAACGTCGCTCCCCCCAAATACGGCATGGGCGCTCCGGTTCGGCGCAAGGAGGACCGCGCTCTGGTCACCGGCCGCGGCCGCTACGTGGACGACGTCGCGCCCGAGGGGACGCTCGCCGCCTATGTGCTGCGCTCGGCGATGGCGCACGCCCGCTTCCGCCTCGGCGACCTCACGAAAATCGCCGAGATGCCGGGCGTGCGGCTGATCCTCACCCACGCCGATCTCGCCGGCATCGGTGGCCTGCCGTGCCAGATTGATCTGCGCCAGACCGACGGCACGCACCAGAGGAAGCCGCCGCGGCCGCTGCTCAACAAGGACACGGTGCGCTATGTCGGCGATCCGATCGCCTTCGTCGTCGCCGACGACATCGAGGCGGCCAAGGCCGCGGCCGAGGCGATCGAAGTGGACTACGATGCGCTGCCGGCGGTCGTCGACATGAAGGCGGCGCTCCAGCCGGGCACGCCGCTGGTCTGGCCGGAATACGGCAGCAACGTCGCCTTCGAGATCGCCCGCGGCGAGCGGCGCCACACCGAGGAGACCTTCGCCAACGCCGCGCGCGTGTCGCGCATCGCGGTGGTCAACAACCGGGTCGTCGCCAACTACATGGAGACCCGCGGGATCATCGCCGAATACGACGCCGCCCACGACCGCTACACGCTCACCATGGGCACCCAGGGCGGCCACGCCCAGCGCGACACCATCGCCAAGGACATCCTGAAGATTCCGCCGGGCAAGATCCGTGTCATCACGCCCGACGTCGGCGGCGGCTTCGGCACCAAGATGTTCACGTATCACGAGTATCCGCTGGCAGCGATCGCCGCCAAGAGGCTGGGCAAGCCGGTGAAATGGATCGGCGAGCGCTCTGAGCACTTCCTCGCGGATTGCCACGGGCGCGACAACGTCACCGTCGCCGAGATGGCGATGGACGCCGACGGCAAGTTCCTGGCGCTCCGCGTTGAGATGCTCGCCAACATGGGCGGCTATCTCAACCAGTTCGGCCCCGACATCCCCTATGGCGGCATGACCATGCTGACCGGCGTCTATCACATCCCGCATCTGTGGGCGCTCTGCCGTGGCGTCTACACCAACACCGTGCCGCTCGATGCCTATCGCGGCGCCGGGCGGCCGGAGGCGGCCTATCTGATCGAGCGGCTGGTCGATGTCTGCGGGCGCGACAGCGGCCTCGGCCCGGTGGAAATCCGCCGGCGGAATTTCGTCCGGCCGGCGCAGATGCCCTACCGCACCCATGGCGGACGCATCTACGATTCCGGCGAGTTCGACGGCCACATGGAGCGGGCGCTGAAGCTCGGCGATTTCGCCGGCTTCCCGGGGCGCGCCGCCGTGGCGGCCGAGGCCGGCAGGATTCGCGGACTGGGCCTTGCCACCTACATTGAGGCCTGCGCCTTTCCCGGCAAGGAAGGCGCCACCGTGCGGCTCAAGCCGGACGGCACCGCGACGCTGTTCATCGGCACCCAGTCGAACGGACAGGGCCACGCCACCGCCTATGCCCAGTTCATCGCCGGCCACCTCGGCCTCGAATACGACCAGATCGAGGTGATCCAGGGCGACACCGACCAGGTGGCGAGCGGCGAGGGGACGGGCGGCTCGCGTTCGATCCCGCTTGGCGTCGTCTCGGTCGACCGCGCCGCGGCCAAGCTTGCCGGCCAGATCAAGCGCATTGCCGCCGAGAAGCTCGACGCGGCGGTCGGCGACCTGGAGATCGCCGCCGGCGCGGTGCGCGTCGCCGGCACCAATCGCGGCATGACGCTCATCGAACTTGCCGGCTCGGCCGAGGACCACCGTCAGCTCACCGCCTATGACGACAGCTTCGAGCAGCCCGAGCCGACCTATCCCAACGGCAGCCATCTCGCCGAGGTCGAGATCGACCCGGAGACCGGCGTGACCGAGATCGTCGGCTACTGGATCGTCGATGATTTCGGCGTCACCGTGAATCCCATCCTGCTCGAGGGCCAGGTGCATGGCGGCATCGCCCAGGGCATCGGCCAGGCGCTTTACGAGCGCACCGTCTATGACGACGACGGCCAGCTCCTCACCGCCACCTTCATGGACTATGCCGTGCCGCGCGCCGACGGCCTCCCCTGGTTCCAGTTCGAGACGCGCAACGTGCCCTGCCTGACCAACGCCATGGGCATCAAGGGGGCCGGCGAGGCCGGCTCGATCGGCTCCTGCCCGGCGGTGATGAACGCCATCGCCGATGCGCTCCATCGGGCCTATGGGGTTGCCGACATCGACATGCCGGCAACGCCCGAACGGCTGTGGCAGGCGATCCAGGCGGCCAAGGCGGCGAAGACCGCCTGAGCCATTGCGGAGACCAACCCTCGCTTGGGAGGGTCGAAGCGCCGAGAGGCGCTTCGGGGAGGGGTGAGCACTCCGCTGCGGCCGCGCCTCCCCGAATCCTGAAGCCGGGCACCAATCCTTCCTTGCCTGACTCGCCAAGCTGTGGTCCGGTGGACCCAATCATGGCCCCCACCGAGCGGGCGCAGCCGTCCGTCGGCATCGCGCTCAAAGTCACCTCGACCATCGTCTTCACGATCATGTCCACGCTGGTCAAGGTGGCCAGCACCGACTATCCGATCGGGGAGATCATGTTCTTCCGCAGCTTCTTCGCGCTGCTGCCGCTGCTCCTGTGGATCGGGGTGCGCGGACGGTTCCCGGAAGCCCTCTACACCAGCCGCCTGCACCGGCACTTCTTGCGGTCGCTCGCCGGCGCCGCCGGCATGTTCACCGGCTTCACCGCGCTCGCCCTGCTGCCGATCGCCGACGCCACCGCCATCGGCTACGCCGCGCCGCTGATGACCGTGGTGCTGGCGGTCATCTTCCTCGGCGAGAAGGTGCGCATCTATCGCTGGTCGGCGGTGGGCGTGGGCTTCGTCGGCGTGCTGGTCATCCTGTCCGATTATGTCGACCCGAACGCATCGGCGGGGGCGGAGATGAGCACGCTGGGGGCGGCCATCGCCGTGGGCAGCGCCTTTCTCGGGGCCGTGGCGACGACCCAGGTGCGGGCGATGGTGCACACCGAGTCGGCCTCGACCATCGTGTTCTACTTCTCGCTGTTCTGCGCGTTCGCCGGCCTCATCAGCATTCCCTTCACGCCGTGGGCGATGCCGGGGCCGCTCGACGCGGCCATGCTGGTCGGCGCCGGCATCTTCGGCGGCATCGGCCAGATCACCATGACCCAGAGCTTCCGCCACGCCGACGCTTCGCTGATCGCCCCGTTCGACTACACCTCGATGATCTGGGCGCTGATCGCCAGCCTGTTGGTGTTCAGCACCTGGCCGAGCGGGATCATGCTCGCCGGCACCGCCATCGTCATCGCCGCCGGGCTGTTCGTCATCTATCGCGAGCATCGCCTGGGCATCGAGCGCAATCGCTCGAAGGAGGCGCAGACGCCGGCGACGACCACGCCGAGTTGAGCGGCGGCCCGCGTCGGGGCCCGGACTGGGCTGCGATCGGCGGCGCGCGACCGTGCCGGTGGCGGATGAGGATCACCGGGGTCGCGATCGCGCCGCAGTAGAGCAGCACCCCCACTCCTGCTGGATGCCGAGCAGGAAAGCCGCGCTTCCGCCGATCAGCGACCAGAGAAACGGAACGACCAGAACCCACCGGGGGGCTTGCGCCTCATCCTTCGGCGCCGGCCTTGGGCGGGGCACTTCAGGATGAGGCATGCGCGGGCTCGCCGCTCAGCCGGCGTACTTGACCACCTTCTGGGTCTGCTCGCCGAGGCCGGTGATGCCGAGGTGCATGGTGTCGCCCGCCGTGAGGAAGATCGGGTTGGGCTTCTGCCCGGAGCCGACACCCGGCGGCGTACCGGTGGTGATCACGTCGCCGGGATCGAGCCGCACAAACTGGCTGACATTGCTCACCAGCGCGGCGACGCCGAAGATCATGGTGTTGGTGTTGCCGGTCTGCATGCGCTTGCCGTTGACCTCGAGGAACATGTCGAGGTCCTGCGGGTCCTTGATCTCGTCCGGGGTCACCAGCCACGGACCCAGCGGCCCGAAGGTCGGGCAGCCTTTGCCCTTGGTCCACTGACCGCCGCCGCGATTCATCTGGTAATCGCGTTCCGAGACGTCGTTGCACAGTGCGTAGCCGGCGATGGCTTTGAGCGCATCCTTCTCGGCGATGTAGCTGCCGCCCTTGCCGATGATGACGGCCAGTTCCACTTCCCAGTCGGTCTTCTTCGAGCCCTTGGGGATCATCACGTCGTCATTGGGGCCGACGATGCAGTTCGGTGCCTTGCTGAAGACGATCGGCTCGTTGGGAACCGGCAGATTGCTCTCGGCGGCGTGGTCGACATAGTTGAGGCCGATGGCGAGGAAGTTGCCGACCCCGCCGACGCAGGGGCCGATGCGCACGCCCTTGCGTACCTTGGGTAGGCTGTCCGGCTTCACCTTGCGGATCTTGGCGATGGCGCCGGCGGCGATGGTCTCCGCCGAAATGTCGGAGACCACGGAGGAAAGGTCGCGGATGGCGCCGTCCTTGTCGAGTATGCCCGGCTTCTCGCGGCCCTTGGGCCCGAATCGCAGCAGCTTCATTGTCGGATATCCTCCTTGGGGCTGGTTTCAATCGCGCCGGGGACGCGCGTCGGAAGGGGACGGGACGCCGCCAGGCGATCGCTGTCGCAGGGACGGCATTGGCCCAGCCGCTTTTGCCCGGTGCGGCGCGCCCGGCGGTCATGCGATTCATTGTCTGCTTCCCCCATCGCTGCAGGAAGTAACCGAGGCTGGCGATGGCTGCAATCGGCCGCGTCAATTCGCTCTGGCCAAAAGCCGATTAGGTCAGTATTATTGACCTAATCGGCACGAAAGACCGCAACCCATGGAAACGACCCTGCCGCTCATCGCCTTCGTCGTCGCCTCAACGGTGACGCCGGGGCCCAACAACCTGATGGTGCTCGCCTCGGGCGCCAATTGGGGGCTCGCCAGAACGTTGCCGCACATCCTCGGCATCGTGTTCGGCCTGCCGGTGATGATCCTCGGCGTCGGTCTCGGCGTCAGCGCCGTGTTCGCGGCGGCGCCATGGCTCCACACGGTGCTGAAATACGTCGCCTTCGCCTATCTCTGCTGGCTCGCCTGGCGCATCGCGGTTGCCAAGCGGCCGGGGGAGAGCGGCGGCATCGGCCGGCCGCTCAACCTGTGGGAGGCGGCGGCCTTCCAGTGGGTCAACCCCAAGGCGTGGGCGATGGTCGCCAGCGGCATGGCGGTGTTCATCGATCCCAATGGCAACAAGCTGATCCAGGTGCTTGTCTTCGCCGCGCTTTTTTCCGCCGTGGTCCTGCCCAACTGCATCGCCTGGGCGGCCTTCGGCCGCGGAATCGCCCGTTTCCTGTCGAGTGATGGCCGTCGGCGATGGTTCAATATCGCCATGGCCGTGCTGCTCGTCGCCGCGACGGTGCCGGCTCTCTATTGAAAGGCCGAAGCGGCCAGCCTATGCAGCGGGCGGGCGAGCCAATACGATGACTGGCGGAAAATCCGACGCCTGAGGCGGGAAAGTGTGATTCGACTGCTGATCGCGACTGACGCCTGGCGTCCCCAGGTCAACGGTGTTGTACGCAGTATCGAGCGACTAGTGGAGGAGTTGCCGCCGCTGGGGGCCGAGGTGACCGTCCTGTCGCCGGGCCGCTTCCGCACGATTCCGCTGCCGACCTACACGGAAATCCGCTTGGCGATCGCCCGCCCGTCGACCTTCGCCCGCTGCGTCGAGGATGCCAAGCCCGACGCTATCCACATCGCCACCGAGGGACCGGTCGGCGCCGGCGTGCGCCGCTGGTGCCTGCGCAACGCCCGCCGCTTCACCACCAGCTATCACACGCGTTTCCCCGAATACATCGCCAAGCGCGTGCCGGTGCCGCTCAAGTGGACCTATGCGGCGCTGCGCCGCTTCCATAACGCCGGCAACGGCTGCATGGTCGCCACGCCCACGCTTCACGACCAGCTCTCGCGGCGCGGCTTCGATAACCTCATGTACTGGACGCGCGGCGTCGACGGCAGCCTGTTCCAGCCGCGCGCGGACGCCCGCATGCCGTACCCTGGGCCGGTGTTCCTCTATGTCGGCCGCATCGCCGTGGAGAAGAACCTCGAAGCCTTTCTCGGCCTCGATCTGCCGGGCAGCAAGGTCGTGGTCGGCGACGGGCCCGACCTCGCCAGGCTGAGGAACGCCTACCCGGAGGTGCACTTTCTCGGCGTGCTGACCGGCGAGGCGCTGGCCAAGGCCTATGCCGCCTCGGACGTCTTCGTCTTCCCCAGCCGCACCGATACCTTCGGCATGGTGTTGCTGGAGGCGCTGGCTGCCGGCCTGCCGGTCGCCGCCTATCCGGTGCCGGGGCCGCTCGACGTCATCGGTTCGGCGCCGGTGGGCGTGCTCGACGAGGACCTCGGCAAGGCCGCGCGGGCCGCCCTCGACATCCCGAGCGAGCGCTGCCGCGAATTCGCGCTTGCCCATAGCTGGCAGGCGAGCGCCCGCCAGTTCCTCGACAACGTCGTCGTCGGCCAGGGCGATGAGATGCCGCGGCTGGTTTTCGCCTGAGGGAGGCAAGGCATGGACGCGCACGAGACAACGCTGCCGGCCATCGCCGACATCCGTCGCGCCGCCGAACGCATCGCCGGCCATGCGGTGCGCACGCCGCTGATATCCAATCCGTTGCTCGACCAACGCCTCGGCGGCCGCGTCCTGCTCAAATGCGAGACCCTGCAGCGCACCGGCTCGTTCAAGTTCCGCGGCGCCTATAACGCCATCGCCGCGCTCTCGCGCGAGACGCGCAGCCGCGGCGTCGTCGCCGTGTCGTCGGGCAACCACGCCCAGGGCGTGGCCGAGGCGGCGCGGCTGTTCGGCGTGCGCGCCACCATCATCATGCCGGCCGACGCGCCGCAGTCGAAGATCGCGCGCACCGAGCGCAGCGGCGGGCGCATCGTCACCTACGACCGCGCCGGCGAAGACCGTGACGCGGTGGCGGCGCGCCAAATCGCCGAGCACGGCGGCACACTGATTCATCCGTTCGACGACGGCGACGTGATCGCCGGGCAGGGGACGATCGGCCTGGAGATCGCCGCCGGCTGCGCCGCCCTCGGCATCAAGCCCGATGCGGTGTTGATGCCGACCAGCGGCGGCGGCCTGTCGGCCGGCATCGGCCTGGCGGTGCGCGAGTGGTCTGCCGACACCGAGATGGTGCTGGTCGAGCCCGCCGGCTTCGACGATTATCGGCGGTCGCTTGCCGCCGGAGAGATCGTCGCCAACCAGCGAACGGCGGGCTCGGTGTGCGACGCGCTGCTGATTTCGCGCCCCGGGAGGCTGAGCTTCGCCATCAACCTGGCCCTCGGCGCCGCCGGCGTCGCCGTCAGCGACGAGGATGCGCTCGACGCCGTCGCCTTCGCCTTCCGCGAGCTCAAGCTGGTGGTCGAGCCGGGCGGCGCGGCGGCGCTGGCCGCGGTGCTCGCCGGCCATGTGGCGGCCGAGGGGCGTACGCTGGTGGTGGTGCTGTCCGGCGGCAACATCGACGGGCCGGTTCTGGCGCAGGCGCTGGCGCGCGCCGGATAGGCAGAGACCTTTCCCATGCCCGCCATCGGCGCCTTCCCCGCGGTGCGGCGCGCCTTCGCGCTGCGCATGTCGCTGTTCTTCGCCGCCTTCTTCCTGGTCAACGGCGTGGTGGTGCCCTTCTTCCCCGTCTGGCTGCAGGCGCGCGGCCTGTCGGACGTCGAGATCGCCAACTGCGTCGCCTTTCCGGCGCTGTTTCGCGTGCTGCTGATGCCGCTGGTCGGTTTCTATGCCGATCGGGCGCCCAACCACCGCTTCGCGGTGATCACCATCATGCTGCCGGCGGCGGTCATCTTCCTGTTCGCCTGGCCGTTGACGGGCTTCTGGCCTCTGCTCCTCACCACCGGGACGGCGCTGACCCTTGCCGCCCTCGGCGGGCCGCCGGGGCTGGCGGTGGCGCTCACCGGCGTGCGCCGTCTCGGCGTCGATTTCGGGCGCATGCGCATGGCCGGCACCGTCTCGTTCGGCGTCGCCAATCTCGGCGCCGGCGCCATCCTCGGCTTCTTCCCGGCGGAGGCGGCCTTCTGGCTGATCCTGCTGGCGCTGGCGCTGGCGGCGGCGGGTTCCTTCGCGCTGCCGGAGGCGTCAACGGAGCCGGCAGGCAGTGCCAAGGAAGAGCAGGGCGGTCCGCCGGCAAAACGGGAGGAGCGGCCGCTCCGCGCCTTGCTCGCCAACCGCGCCCTGCTCGCCATGATGGCCGGCAGCGGCCTCACCATGGCAAGCCACGCCATGCTCAACAGCTTCGGCAGCATCGCGTGGCACCGGCTCGGCTTCTCCAGCTTCCAGATCGGCAGCCTGTGGGCGATGGGCCTGGTTGCCGAAGCCTCGGTGCTGCTGTGGTCGGGCCGCATCCTGCGCGTCGTCGGCCCCCGTGGCCTGCTGGTGGTGGGCGCGGCGGCGGCGATCGTGCGCTGGTCGCTCTTCCCGCTGGAGCCGGGCTTCCTCGGCTCCATGGTCCTCCAGTCGTTCCACGGGCTGACCTTCGGCTGCAATACGCTCGGCATCCAGCACCTGATCGCCCGTGCCGTGCCGGAGCGCACGACGGCCTCGGCGCAGGGCTTCTACGCGATGTTCGTCGGCATCCTGCTTGCCGCCACCACGGCGCTGGCCGGACCGCTCTATGCCGGCTTCGGCATCGCCGGCTTCCTGGCGATGGTGCCGGTGGCCGGCGTCGGGCTCACCCTGTTCCTGGTGTTCCGGAACGCGGTCGAGGCGTGAAGCGGCCGCGGCAAAAACGAAGGGCGCGAGCCTGAGCCCGCGCCCTCCGCCGTCCGGTTGTGCGTATTGACCGGATTTAATCGAAGTGGCCGCTGGCGTGCGCCAGCATGGTGTAGACCTTGCCGGTGTCCGACATCAGGTAGCGGTTGCCGGCCGGGCTGTCCTCGCTGTTGCCCACCGCCTCGGAGAGCAGCTTCTCGAAATCGGCCACGTAGTGGTCGACCACCGAGCGGAACTCGGGATCGCGCTGATACTTGCGGCGGATCTCGTCGAAGGTCTGCTGGCCCTGCATGGTGTAGAGCCGGCGGGTGAAGGCGTTGCGCTCGCCGCGCCGGTGGCGCTCCCACAGCTCCGCGGCGGCGTCATGGTCGATGGCGCGGGCAATGTCCGCCGACAGCGCGTTGATCGGCTGCGACGACGGCGCGGGCGGTGGCGCGGCGGCTTCCTCGCCGCCGCCGTTGGCGGCGTGGACGGCCTCCGGCTGCGCTTCCTGCGCCGGCTCGGCGGCACCGTTGATGTCCTCGTCGGACGACGCCCGTCTCAGCAGGTCGGACACCCAGCCGTCGCCGTTCTCCTCGGCAAACGCCGGCTCGTCCGGCTGGCGGGCCGGTTCGGGGGCCGGGACGGGACGCGGGGGCGCGGCCGCCGCCCGCGGAGCGGGACGCGGCGTGGCACCATTGCTGCCGTTGCGGCCGGCGTAGCGCGAAGCCGGCGCCGGGCCCGCCTCGCCGTCGGATTCGGCCGCTGCCGCGGCACGGACCATGCGCGGTTCGCCGAGCGCCGGGGTCGACAGGTCGAGCTGCTTGCCATGGCGGGTGATGATCTCCGACAGGTCGGACAGCGCCTTGATCTGGTCGCCGACCACGCGGCGCATCGTCTCGGCGCCCTCGCGGGCCTCCTCCGGCAGTTCGAGCACGCCGCGCTTCAGTTCCTCGCGCGTGGTGTTCAGCTCGCGCTGCAGCTCCTGCATGGCATGGCGCATCTCGCGCGTCGCCTCGCCGAAGCGGCGGGTGGCTTCGCCGACCGACTGGCCCATCTCGGCGACCAGCGCCTTGTTGGCCTCGCGCACGGTCTCCGCCGCCTTGCGGCTCTCGCTGCTGGCGGCGCGATTCATGCCCTCCAGATTGTCCATGACCGACTTGGTGGCGTTCGTGGTGCTTTCGGTGAGCATGCGGCTGACCGCGGTGGCGCGCTCCTCGGCGCTCTTCAGCGTCTCGGTGATGATGCGCGTGAACGAGGCCATCAGCCCGTCGAGTTCCTCGCTGCGCGACTTGAGCCCGGCGGTGAGCGCCTCGAGCGCCGGACGGCGCTCCTCGACCGTCGATTCGATCTGCCGGTTGACGTCCGACAGGTTGTGCGAGGCGGCGGTGAGCGAGTGGGTCTGCTGCTCGAAGCGTTTGACCACGCCGCTGACGCTCTCCAAAATCTCGCGCGACACGTCGCGCAGGCGCGTGACCTGGTCGCCGAGTTCGCCGGCGGAGAGCTGGGTGGTCTCGACCGCGTGATTGATGGCGGTGGAGAACTCGCCCGACCGTTCGGCAAGACCCTGCTCGATCTTGGCGAGGTTCTCGCCGGTGGCGGTGAGCAGCCGGTTGAGGGTCTCGGTGGCGCCGGCAAGCTGCTGGGCGATGTCGGTGACCTCGCCCTTGAGCCTGTCGTTGGTGGCGGCGAAGTCGGTGGCGACGCGGTTGCCGGCCTCGAGCAGCGTGTTCGAGGCTTCCTCGCTGCGGCTGACCACGGTGTGCACGATGCTGGCGCCGCGCTCGTCGAGCGTCTTGACCAGGGTGTCGGAGCGGCCATCGATGGCGGCGGTCAGCGCCTCGATCTCGCGATGGATGCGCTCGTTGGTCGCGGCAAAGTTGGCGGCCATGCGGTCGCCGGCCTCGAGCAGCGCGCGCGAAGCTTCCTCGCTGCGGCCGACGACCGTGGCGACGATGCCGTTGCCGCGCTCGTCGAGCGTGTGCACCAGCGCGTCGGAACGGCCGTCGATGGCGACGGTCAGCTCCTCGATCTCGCGATGGATGCGGTCGTTGGTCGCCGCGAAGTTGGCGGCCATGCGGTCGCCGGCCTCGAGCAGTGCGCGCGAGGCTTCCTCGCTGCGGCCGACCACCTTGGCGACGATGCTGTTGCCGCGCTCGTCGAGCGTGCGCACCAGGGCGTCGGAGCGGCCGTCGATGACGCTGGCCAGCTCGCTGGCCTCGCGCTGCAGCCGGTCGTTGGTGGCCGCGAAGCTGGCGGCGACGCGGTCGCCGGCCTCCATGAGGCTGCGCGAGGCTTCCTCGCTGCGGCTCGCGACCATCTCGACGATGTCGGTGCCGCGCTGGTCGAGGGTCTTGAGCAGCGCGTTGGAGCGCCCGTCGAGCAGGGCGGCAAGCTCGCCCGAGCGGGCACTGAGCACGTCGTTGAAGTCGCGCGTGCGCGTTTCCAGCGCTTCGGTGACGGCGCTGGCGCGCGCCCCGAAGATGCCTTCGATCTCGTTGAGCGAGCGGCCAAGCACGGTGGCCGCCTCGGCGGCGGAGGCGCGCAGCGTGCGGGTGGCTTCACCCGACTCGTTGACCAGACGCTGGGTGACGTCGTCGATGGCGTCGCGCACCGTGACGGCGACTTCCTGGCTCTTGGCGGCCAGCGAATCGGTGGCGGTGAGGGCGCGCTCGGTCATCAGGTCGGCAAGGTCCTGGACCTGCTGGTTGAGCCGGCCGCCGACCTCGACCAGACGATCGTCGATGATGGTAGCGAACTCGTTCTGGCCGTTGGTGAAGGTCTCCGAGATCTCGCGGGTGCGCTCGATGAGCGTCTGGTTGATCTGGCGCGAGCGGTGGTCGAGCGCCTCGGCGATGCGATGGGCGCTGGTTTCAAGCGCGTCGGAGACGTCGGCGATCTTGCCGCGGATGCCTTCGCCGAACGCATCGAGCTTGCCGGTGAGGGCATTTTCCATGCCGAGCGCCTGCTCGGAAAGTGCGGCGACCAGCGCCGGGCCACGCTCGCCGACCAGATCGGCGATGGTGGTGAAGCGGCTCTCGAGCACATCGGCGAGTTCGCCGGAACGCTCGGCGATAAGCTTGTCGAAGTGGGTTCCGCTCTCGACGATGCGGTCGTGGATGGCGGTGCCGCGGCTCTCGATCGAGTCGGCGACCTCGGTGCCCGAGGCGATGATCTTCTCGTGGATGGTAACGCCGCGGCTCTCGATGGCGTTGGCGACGTCGCGGCCGGAGGCGAGGATCTTCTGATGGATCGAGGTGCCACGGCTCTCGATGGCGTCGCCGACGTGCTGGGTCGCCTCGATGATCGAATTGTAGATGGCGTTGCCGCGGCTCTCGATCGAATTGGCGATGTCGCGCGAGGAGGACAGCATGCGCTCGTAGATGGCGTTGCCGCGGCTCTCGATGGCATCGGCCATCTCGCGCGAGGAGGACAGGATGCGCTCGTGGAGGGCGCCGCCACGGTTCTCGATTTCGCTGGTGACCTGGCTGCCGGAATCGACGATGCGCTGATGGATGGCGCCGCCGCGGTTTTCGATCTCGTTGGCGACCTGGCTGCCCGACTCGACGATGCGGTCGTGGATGGCATTGCCCTGTTCGAGGATGCGGTCGGCGATGCGCGTGCCGGAATCGACGATGCGCTCGTGGATGGCGCCGGCCCGTGAGGCCACCGTCTCGGCGATCTCGTTGCCCGAGGCGATGATCGTCTCGTTGATCTTCATGCCGCGCACGGCGATCGCCTTGGCGACTTCGCCGCCGACCGAGGCCAGCCGCTGGGTCAGCTCGGCGCTGCGCTCGTCGAAGGTGTCGTTGACCACGGAGGAGGCGGAATCGATCGCGGTCCGCAGGGCCTCGGTGCGCTCCTGGAGCAGCTTGGCCATCACCTCGCCGGTGCCGGCCAGGCGCTCGTTGAGCTCGGTGCCGTTGACCGAGACGGCCTCGAAGATGCGGTCGCCGGTCTGCGACAGCCGGTCGGCGAGCTCGCCGCCGCGGCTGGTGATCGTGTCGGCGATGCGCGAGCCGGTCTCGTCGAGCTTGTCGGCGATCTCCTGGCCACGCAGCGCCAGGTCGACCAGCAGCGAGTCGGAGTTGGTCTTCAGCGCCTCGTTGACCTCGCGCACGTGTATCGAGATCGTCTCGGCGGCCATCGTCCCGGCATCGCTGATCGAGCGGGTGATCTCGTCGGTGCGGCCCTCGAAGTTGGCGAGGAGTTCGGTGCCGATCGTCGACAGGGTGTCGTTCACCTCCTGGCCGCGCTCGGAAATGGTGTCGGCCATGGCGCTGCCGGTCGAGGACAGCGTGTCGTTGATCTCGGCCGAGCGGGCGAGCAGGGCGTCGGTTACCTCGCTGCCGGTCTGGGCGAGCGAGACGGCGACCTCGCTCACCGTGTCGGCAAGGCGATTGACCAGGTCCTCGCCGTGGGCGGTGAGCTGGTGGACCATGGCCTCGCCGGCGGTGCCCAGCGCCACCGTGATCTGCTCGCCGCGGTCGGTGAGCGTCGAGGTGATGCGGTTGCCGGCCTGGGTGACGTTCTCGGCAATCGACTCGGAGGCGATGCGCAGATCCTTGGACAGCGACTCCTGGGCGCTGACGATGGAGGTGCGGACGCGCTCGGAATTGATGACGATGGCTTCGCGCTGGCCGGCGAGATCGTCGATGAGCGCGCGCATGCGCGTCTCGTTCTCGGAATAGGAGCGTTCGAGCGCGGCCACCTCGTTGTGGACGAGCAGCTCCAACTCGCTGGCGCGGGCGAGCGCCCGCTCGACGCCGTCGCCGACCGAGGCCACCTCGCGGCGGATCGCCTGGCTGACGTTGGTGACGGAGTCGATGGCGATGTTCTCCGGCTCCGACAGGCGCGACACCACGTCGTTGATCGAACGGGCGACGATGCGCATCTCCTGCGTGCGCCAGATCATCGAGGCGATGCCCCAGATGAAGGCGATGGGCACGCCGATGGAGAGCAGCACGTTGAGGAAGCGGGGAGAGGTGAGGGCGTCGCCGCTGCCGAACAGGCCGCCGGTCGACATCGCGTAGACGATCACCACGAAGGCCCACACCACCGACAGCGCGGTGGCGGTCGGATAGACAAGGCGCGACGGACGCCGCTGATGCGGGGTGGCGCTGCGGCGGTCGTCGTTGGCGGCGAAACGGCTGCGGGCGCGCTCGGCGCGCGGACGCGCGGCCTGAGCGTCCTCGTCATAACCGTGCGGCGGCGGCTCGCGGACCGGCTCGGGCTGGTGCGGTTCCTCGATACGGCGCGCCTCGGCGCGCGGCTCGGACATGCGCGGCCGCGGCTCTTCGCTGCGCTCGGCGCGGCGGGGCGGCGGCTCCTCGATACGTTCGGCCCGGCGGGGCGGCGGCTCCTCGATACGTTCGGCCCGGCGGCTCGGCTGGTCGCCGCGGCGGGGCGGCGCGGGGCGCTGCGGCGCCTCGGCACGGCGCAGAAGATCGCCGCGGTGGTCTCCGCCGGCGTTGGCGCGCGGCGGCTCCGGCCGGCGCTCGCGTCGTGGTGGAGCTGCCCGATCCGGCTCGACCTCATCCTCGGGGCTGAAATCCAGGCGCAATGCCTCTTCCACCGCCGAAAGCGCCGCGTCGTTCGGGGTCTTGTTCCTCGGATTACTTGCCATTTTTCCGCCTCGCGTCCGTACTCAAAACCATGTCGGCCGCTTACCGGGCGATACAGGCCCGGCATGCACACGGAAACGTTCCCGGGAAAGTCGACTTGCGGTTAACGCCGCCCAGCCGCTGCCCTCCCGCGGCCCGCCGCCGCTTTTGCGAATCGGACCCTGCCGATTCTGGGTGGCCTCCACACCCTTGCCGCTAGGGTATCCTAATGGCACATTGAAGGCAGAGGAACAAGAAAACGCGGCGGTCGGCGTCGTTTCGGGAGCTTGGTGAACCCTGAATGGCGGAGCGTTTGAAGCCTTTGAGCGAGGCCGTTAACGCCCCGGTAAAACGGGGCGGTGGCGGTCGGCCCTCGCTGCGCGTGACCGCTGCCCAGAAGAAGTACCTGTCGCTTGGTCTCGACCAGCCCGGGGGCAAGCTGCCGCTGTTCGACCGCAACGGGGCCGGAATCGACCGCAAAACCGTGGAATCCTGCATTGCCAAGGGGTGGGCCGAGCCGTGGTTCGCCAACCCCACCAAGCCCGACTGGCTGGTCTGTAAGCTTACCGCGGCCGGCTATGCCGTCCTCGGCAGGTCGGCGCCGGCCGGCAACGGCGCCGCGTAGGGCAGCCCAAAAAACGTCGTTAACGATAAATTAAGATTCCTTGTCCGCCTGTCGACGAAGCCGCCTAGTTATCGGTGTCACAGGCCTGTTTTCGGCGGAAGCGTAGGTAATTTTGCCGATGAGTACCAACGAGCCACCCATTGCGACCAGACGGTCGGCGAGCGACGGACCCGTCGACCTGTCGATCCTCAGAGCCCAGACCGGCGGCGACCCCAACCTCGAGCGTGAGGTGCTGGGGCTCTTCCTCACCCGCGCCAGCAGCGAGATGGCCCGCCTCAAGGCGGCGGCCAGCGCAGAGGAGCGCGGGCGGATTGCGCATGCGCTGGTCGGTGCTGCGGGAGCAGTGGGGGCCGCCACGGTCGCCCGCCTTGCCGGCTCGGTCGAGCGCGGCAACGCGGTGGCGATTCCGGCGCTCGAAACGGCGCTGGCCGACGCCAAGCGGCAGATCGCGCACTACCTGGCGGAGTAGCGGGAAAGCCCCGGCCGGCGGGTATGCGTCTGTCGCATTGGCAGGCCGATGCGAAATCGCCTATAGAGCCGGCGGTTTTCGCCGGGCCTCCCCCCGGCTTCCGCATGCTTTGCATCTGCCGAGGGTCAATGGCCAAGATCACCTACATCGCCGCCGACGGAGAGCGCTACGAAGTGGAGGCTGAGAACGGCACCACGGTGATGGAGAACGCCATCCGCAACGGTGTTCCGGGCATCGAGGCGGAATGCGGCGGGGCGTGCGCCTGCGCCACCTGCCACGTCTATGTCGATGAGGCCTTCCGCGAGATCGTCGGCGAGCCCGAGCCGATGGAGGAGGACATGCTGGACTTCGCCTACGACGTCCGGCCGACCTCGCGGCTGTCGTGCCAGATTCGCGTCAGCGACGCGCTCGACGGGCTCACCGTCACCGTCCCGGAACGCCAGGGCTGAGCTTCACGCCCGCCGGCGCACACGGCAATTTTGCTGCCCATCCCGCCCGGCCGGCAACAAAGTTGCTTTGATCGGCGGTGCCCGGCGGATATGTGTCCGCGGCAGCTTCGGAAACCGGCGGTAGCGGAATGGAACAGGTGAGCACGAACGGCAGCGGAGAGATCATCGAGACCGACGCGATCATCGTCGGCGCCGGGCCGGTCGGCCTGTTCGCCGTCTTCGAACTCGGCCTGCTCGACATGCGGTCGGCGGTGATCGACATCCTCGACCGGCCGGGGGGCCAGTGCGCCGAGCTCTATCCCGAGAAGCCGATCTACGATATCCCCGGCTATCCCATCATCACCGGCCAGGCGCTGGTCGAGAAGCTGATGGAGCAGATCCATCCCTTCCAGCCGACCTTCCACCTCTCCCAGATGGTCGAGACGCTGGGGCGCGAGCCGGATGGCCGCTTCAAGCTCACCACTGACACCGGTACCACCTTTCTCGGCAAGGTGGTGATTGTCGCCGCTGGCGGCGGCTCGTTCCAGCCGAAGCGCCCGCCGGTGCCGGGCATCGAGGCTTACGAAGGCACTTCGGTCTTCTATTCGGTGCGTCGCATGGAGGATTACCGCGACCACGACCTGATGGTCGTCGGCGGTGGCGATTCCGCCCTCGACTGGACGCTGAACCTGCAGCCGCTGGTGAAGAGCCTGACGCTCATCCATCGCCGCGACGAGTTCCGTGCTTCGCCCGACAGCGTCAACAAGCTCAGGGCGCTGATCGATGCCGGCAAGGTCAGGCTCGCCATCGGCCAGGTGAGCGGGCTGAAGGGCGAGGGCGGTCAGGTCACCGCGGCGATCGTCAAGGACAAGGCCGGCGCCGAGAGCGACATCGCCTGCACGCGCATCCTGCCGTTCTTCGGCCTCACCATGAAGCTCGGGCCGGTCGCCAACTGGGGCATCAATCTCGACGAGAACCTGATTCCCGTCGATACCGCCCGCTTCGAGACATCCGAGCCCGGGATCTTCGCCATCGGCGACATCAATACCTATCCGGGCAAGCTCAAGCTGATCCTCTGCGGCTTCCACGAGGCGGCGCTGATGGCCCAGGCCGCCGTCCACATCGTCTACCCGGAGAAGAAGGTCGTCTTCCAGTACACGACCTCGTCCTCCAACCTGCAGAAGAAGCTCGGGGTGATCTGAGGATTGCCTGCGAGACGTCGCCGGCGCTTCTCCTGTCGCCGCTGAGGCGACAAGCGCGAGCGCCGCTTCTTTTTGGGGGCTACCCTCCTGTCATTTCCGACGGGGGAGGAGGTCCGCCATGTGGCTCGAACAAGCCTGCTTCATATCGGGGATTGTTGCTGCCTTCAGCGTTGTCGGCTCGCTCATCTACATGGCGACGCAGGTCCGCCAGAACACGATGTCGGTGCGCATGAGCACCGGTCGGGCGGTGACCGAGGAGCTGCGTGCCCTGTACCGCGGCGCCTTCGGCCGGGACACCTAGCGGCTGCCCCCGAGGGCACTGGCCGCCATCGGCATCTCTGGCTATAGCGGCCGCCGCCCCTTGACCGCATTGGCGCGAGCGGTCTGCACGATGTGGCCGGCGGCATCGGAGGAGAGCCGTGCGCGCGTCCGGGCCTTGGCTTCGGCCAGGTCGGCGCCCGCCATTGCCGCTAGCACCGGGACAACGACGGACATCGTCGAGACATTCCGCCAATAGGCATCGAAGTCGTCGAAGGTCTTCGCGACGACGATCTCCCGCGTCTCGATTGCCTCCAGGCCGGCCTCCGCCCACAGCGCGCGCAGCGCCGTCGTGGAAGAGGCCCGGTCCGGCGGCACGGGCACCGCCCGCCCCATGGCGCTCAGTTCCGCCAGCAACGGATCGTGCGGCATGCCGCCCACGCTGCGCTCCCAGGTATAGGCCGCCACCGTGCCGCCGGGCCGCACGACGCGGGCCATCTCGGAAGCCGCCTTGGCCGGCTCGGGGACGAAGGCGATGACCAGCGCCATCACCACTGTGTCAAACCGGCGGTCGTCATAGGGCAGGGCCATGGCATTGCCCTCGCGGAATTCGGCGAGGCGCGCGGCCGGCCTTGCCTGCGCGTAGGCGATCTGCGCCGGGGCAAGATCGATGCCGCTGACCGTGGCCGGTGCGCAGCGGTCGACGATCATCTCGGTGAAGGCGCCGTTGCCGCAGCCGACATCGAGCCAGCGTTGCTGCGCGGGGGCATCGAGCCAGGCCAGGAACTCGCCGCCGATGAGCTGGCTCCACAGCCCCATCGACTGCTCGTAGGCGGCGCCGTCGTCGAAATCGATCGTCGGCTTGGTCACGGTGGCCTCACTGGGGCCTGCGCCCCTTGATGGCGTTGGCGCGTCCGATCGCAATGATCGGGCCGTCGCCATCGCCGTTCACCCGGGAGCGAACCCTGAGTTTGAGGCCATCTATCTCGCTCTCCGACATGGATTTCAGAACGCTGCCAACCGTCGAGGTCAAGGCTGACGCGCGCCAGTAATCGTCGAAATGAGCGAAGGTGCGCTGCACCGTGATCTGTCGCGTCTCGACCGCTTCGAGCCCGGCGCCGGACCACATTTGCTTCAGCGCCGGAATCCGGGCCGCCTCATGTTTCGGGGGCAGGGGCGGCGTGAAGCCGAGCGCACGCATTTCGATCAGGGTCGGCTCGATCGGCAAGCCGCCTTCGGCCACGTCCCAGGCATAGGCGGAGACCGAGCCGCCCGGCCGCACCACGCGCGCCATCTCGGCGACCCCCTTAGCGGGTTCCGGAACGAAGAAGATCACCAGTGCCATGACCGCGGCATCGCAACTGCCGTCCGGGCAGGGGAGGGTCATGGCGTCGCCCTGGCGGAATTGGGCCTTGCTGGCGCCGGGCCGGCGCCGGGCGTAGTCGAGCATCGGCTCGGAAGGGTCGAGGCCCTGCACCTCGGCGGGCGCGCAGCGTCCGGCGATGAGCTCCGTGAAGGCGCCGGTGCCGCAGCCGATGTCGAGCCAGCGTGCGCCGGAAGGCGGCGTCAGCCAGTCCAGGAAGATATCGCCGACCAGCCGGCTCCACGTGCCGACGGTGTGCTCATAGGCATCGCCGTTGTCGAAATCGAATGCTTGCGTCGCTCATGGTCGCTCTCTCGGGAGGTGGGACGAAGGAA
This sequence comes from uncultured Alphaproteobacteria bacterium, assembly GCA_963782045.1. Classification (GTDB taxonomy): domain Bacteria; phylum Pseudomonadota; class Alphaproteobacteria; order Rhizobiales; family Kaistiaceae; genus CAVSRC01. Next base: position 170,930 of record CAWAIR010000013.1, on the reverse strand, counting down.
CGCGTACGAGGGGCACAGGCTGCGCCGCTCTCAACAGGATCAGCCCGACCAGACGGCGTCTTCAGGTGCCGGACCGGGCGCGCGGCAGGCCGGGGCGGCCTTGGTCACCTTGTGGGCCATTCCCATGAACTCGGCCGCCGTCCACGCCCTGATGGTTGTCTGGTCGGTGATCGTTCCGGGCGCAGCGGCCGCCATCGCCGCGCCGATGATCGATTGGGCGTCGGGGGCTTCGGCGACGAGCATGAAATCGTCGTCACCGGTGGTGAAATAGAAGCTCATGAGCCGGCCGCCGGCGGCTTCGACCAGCCTCCTGACGGCGGGCTCGCGGTCCTCGGGTGCCTCGCTAAGCCCCTTGGCGCGGCTTCCCTTGAACTTGCCGCGCGTGATCAGCCTGATCATCTTTCCCCTCCTGGGCCGTCGTCGGCTCGCTCGTCCCCGTGGGAGCGTAGTTCAGTTGCATCGATTAGAATTGGAATAGATTGCGTGTATCGGCGCGGCCGCATAGGTTCTGCTGCTCTGGGGCGACGCGCTTTTTGGGGGAAGGGCGCACCGTGGACGATCCGGATTTTCTGCGACTGACCGCCGGCGTGCCGCACCTGACGATCGATGAGGTCGTCGGGCATCCGCGTATGGCCGAGGCGCGCCGGCTCTATCTCGACCGGTTCCTTGCGATCTACGGCGACGACCCGTTCATGGCGCGGCTCTTGATCGAGACCGGCCGCTTCCTCGTCTTCCTGGTTGCGGTGGTGCTTGCCGCCGGCCACGACCCGGCGCGGCGCGAGACCTGGTTCACGGTCGGGCGCCTGAAACGCGAGATGGCGACCTTTGGATTGGCCAGCGATCGCCAGATCGATCATCTCGTGGGCCGGCTGGTTGCCGTCGGCTTCATGACGGTCGAGCCCGCCGCTGGCGACCGCCGCGTGCGCGTCCTGAAACCTACCGAAGCCATGCTCGCCCACGACCGCGCCTGGCTGGCGGCCCACTATGCGCCGCTGACGGTGATCGGCCGGTTCGCCGACTATGCCCCCGCCATGCGCCAGGACCCGGCCTACCACGTCGCCCAGCGGCGCACCTCCATCGCCTTCCTGCCGTTCTCGGGCAGGCTGCTCGCCATGGCGCCGGAGCTGATGCTGTTCTTCAATCACGCCGCCGGCCACATCGTGTCGGCCTCGCTGATCCAGGCGGCGATGGGTGCCGACGACCTGCATGCGGCGGTGCCCTATGCCGATGTCGGCGAGCGCTTCGGCGTGTCGCGCACCCATGTCCGCAAGATCGTCGTGGAGGCCGAGGAGGCGGGTCTGGTGCGCCTGCACGGCCTTGGCGGGCACCGCGTCGAGATCCTGCCGCGCTTCTGGGCGAGCTACGACCGCGGTCTCGCCATCGGCATGTTCATCCACGACATCGTGCACGCGGTCACCGTCGGCCGGCAGGCGGTCGCAGCCGGTGGCGGGGTAGCCATCGCCGCCGAATAAAGGCCCTGCGTGCCTGCACCATTTGACGTATGACAAAGACATGGGTTTCTCATACGGTAGGTGAATTCAGAGCGTCAGCCTTCTGAAGGAACCGGCCGCATGCACATCCCCGACGGCTATCTCAGCCCCGCGACCTGCGCGGTCGCCTATGCCGCCGCGGCGCCGTTCTGGACCATCGCGGTCAAGCGTGTGAAGCGCGTGATGCACAGCCGCGTGGTGCCGCTGCTCGCCGTCGTCTCGGCCTTCAGCTTCGTCGTCATGATGTTCAACCTGCCGATCCCGGGAGGAACGACGGCGCATGCCGTCGGAATGGGGGTGGCGGCGATCGTCCTTGGGCCGTCCGCCGCCATCCTCGCCATCTCCATCGCGCTCGCCATCCAGGCGCTGTTCTTCGGCGACGGCGGCATCACCGCCTTCGGTGCCAACGCCTTCAACATGGCCATCGTCGGCTCGCTCGTGGCCTATTGGACCTACCGGGTGCTCTCCGGCGACACGCCGGTTTCCTCGCCGCGCCGCATCGTGGCAGCGGCGGTCGCCGGCTATCTCGCCATCAACGCCGCGGCGCTGGCGGCGGCGCTCGAATTCGGCATCCAGCCGATGCTGTTCACCGACGCCACCGGCGCGCCGCTCTACGCGCCCTATCCGCTTTCGATCGCGGTGCCGGCGATGATGTTCGCCCATCTCACCGTCGCCGGCGCCGCCGAGGTCATCGTCTCGGCGGGCGTGATCGCCTATCTCCAGCGCACCAGTCCCGGCCTGCTCGAGGCGACCGCGCGGGAGAAGCCAAGCGATCCGTCGGCCGCGGCGGGCGGCGGCTGGTTCGCCACCCGCTGGCTGTGGACGGGGCTCGGCGCGCTGATGGTGGCGAGCCCGCTTGGGCTGCTGGCCGCCGGCATCGCCTGGGGCGAATGGGGCGCGGCGGATTTCGCCGATCCCGCCGTCCGTGGCCAGATCGCCGCCGCCTCAGCCAACATCGCCCCGCCGGAGGTCGTGCCGCAGGGGCTGGAGCGCCTGGCGAGCATCTGGACGGCGCCGATCCCCGACTATGCGCCGGCCTTCATGCACAATGAGAGCTTCGGCTACATCCTCTCGGCGGTGGTCGGCGTCGGCCTCATCCTCATCGTCCTCTCCGGGCTGTCGTGGCTGATCGGCCGCCGCGCGCCGTCCGGCGAAGGCCGCGCCTGAGAGGCGAGAGGCAAGCGCCGGTCATGGCAGAGCAATCCTTCCTCCGCCACGGCCGGCATCGCGGCGGCATCCTCGACCGGCTCGCCGACGGCATCGCCCATGCGCTGGCGCATGCGCTCGACGCCGACGACTTCGCCCGCCGCGCCGGCTTGCTGCAGAGCCTCGATCCGCGCGTGAAGCTCGGCATCGTCGTCGGCTTCATCGTGGTTGCCGTCTGGGTCAAGTCGCTTGCCGCGCTCGCCGGCCTGTTCCTCGTTGCGGTGGCGCTGGCGCTTGCCTCGGGCATCGCGGTCGCCCGCCTTGCCGGCCAGGTGTGGATCGGCGTCGCCGCCTTCACCGGTCTCATCGCGCTGCCGGCCGTCTTCCTGGTGCCGGGCGAGGTGCTTGTCACGCTGCCCGTCCTCGGCTGGCCGGTGACGCTCCAGGGCGTGCGCAGCGCGCTGTTCCTCACCGGGCGCTCGGAGACCACCGCGACCTATGCGCTTCTCCTCATCCTTTCAACGCCTTGGCCGCATCTGTTGAAGGCCATGCGGGCCTATCGCCTGCCGGTGGTGGTGGTTGTCATCCTCGCCATGACCACCCGCTACGTCTTCGTCTTCCTGCATCTTGCCGCGCAGATGTTCGAGGCGCGGCGGAGCCGCATGGTCGGCCGCCTCAGTGCGAGCGACGCGCGGCGGCTGACCACCGCCACCGCCGGCGCGCTTTTCGGCAAGGCGCTCGACATGAGCAGCGAGGTGCATCTGGCGATGATCTCGCGCGGCTATCGCGGCGAGCCGCGGCTGATCGATGATTTCCGCGTCACCGCGCTGGATGTCGCGGCCGGCGGCGGCTTCCTGATCATCGCCGCGCTGGCACTGTGGGTGCAGGCGTGATGGACGGGTCGCCGGCCTTGCCCTTCGATGCTCCGCCGGTCTTCGCCGTCGACGATGTCGCCTACGCCTATCACGGCGTGCCGGCGCTCGACGGGCTCAGCCTCACCGTTCATGCCGGCCAGCGCATCGTGCTCCTCGGCGCCAACGGCTCCGGCAAGTCGACACTGCTCCGCCTGCTCGACGCGCTCTATTTCCCGGCGCGCGGAACCATCGCCGCCTTCGGCGCGCCGCTGACCGAGGACAGCTTCGCCGACGATGACGTGGCACTCGCCTTTCGCCGCCGCGTCGGCTTCGTCTTCCAGAATCCGGACGTCCAGCTCTTCAACCCGACCGTCTTCGACGAGGTCGCCTTCGGCCCTCTGCAGATGGGCTGGCCCAAGGACGAGGTCCGCCGCCGCGTGGCGCAGGCGCTCGACGATTTCGCCATTCGCCACCTCAAGGACCGGCCGCCGCACCGCCTGTCGGGTGGCGAGAAGAAGCGCGTTGCGCTCGCATCGGTCCTGGTGCTCGACCCGCAAGTGCTGCTCTTCGACGAGCCCACCGCTTCGCTCGATCCGAAGAGCGCCAGCGCCCTCATCGATCTCCTGGTCAGGAGCCGCGGCTCGGGCCGCACCGTGGTCACTGCCACCCACGACCTCGACATTGTCGAGGACATCGCCGACCACTGCGTCGTGCTGGAGAGCGGCCGCATCATCGCTTCAGGTCCACCGCACGATATCCTCCACGACGTCGCGCTGTTGCAGCGCGCCGGGCTCTCGCACGCCCATCTCCACCTCCACGGCGACCACGCCGCCCACAGCCACCACCATTTGCACAGGGCGGACGAGCCGGAGCGCTGAGGCCGCACGGCATCACGCCCGCCGCCGTCGCCCTCGCCCCTTGCGGGAGAGGGCTGCTTTTCTTGGCGAGCCAAAGCGAGCCTAGAAAAGCAGGGAGAGGGGTCGTGGCAGGATGTCCGTTGGGCGCCGTGCTGGTACCCCCCTCTCTGTCTCTCCCCCGCAAGGGGGGAGAGGACCCTCAAGCCGGCACCATGCGGTGGCGCATGCGCCCACAGAGCGGATGTTCCTCGCGCTCGGGCTGCTCTAGCATCGGCACAGACGATCCATGCGGCTGTCCGCGGCCGCCCCTGCGAGGAGACCCCGCGATGCAGCGCATCACCATCACCATCGACGACGATCTGCTCGAAGTGGTCGACACCATGACCCGCCAGCGCGGCTATGACAGCCGCTCGGAGGCCTTCCGCGACATCGTCCGCGAGGTTGCCAACCGCGAGCAGGCGAAGACCTCCAACGCCATGTGCATCGCCGTGCTCGGCTACGTCTTCGACTACGCCACGCGCGACCTGGCGCAGCGGCTCACCCGCCTCCAGCATGAGCATCACGACATGTTCGCCGCCAACATGCGCGTGCCGCTCGACCATACGAGCTGCCTGGAGGTGTCGGCGTTGCGTGGGGCCGCGCAGGCGGTCCAGCACGTCGCCGACGAGATCAGCACCCAGCGCGGCGTCCGCCACGCCAGCCTGCACGTCATCCCGGTCAAGGTGTCCGACCACCCGCACCGCCACGAGGCCGGCGGTCCGCCCCACCAGCACATCCAGGCGTGAGGTGCCATTGCGCATGAAGAGCGCCCATCCTTCGAGGGCTGCCTTCGGCAGCCTCCTCAGGATGAGGCTTCCTTGAGCCCTTATGGTGAGGTGCGCGCGGAACGCGCGCCTCGAACCACGAGGACGGCGCCCCTGATGCGCCCGCCTACTTCCTGAAGCTGATGTCGGTCGGCGTCCAGCCGCCGTCCTTGCGCGTCGACAGCAGGCGATAGCCGCTGCCGGTCAGCGTCATGGTGGTCACCGAGGCCGCGCTCGCGTGGGTGTGCGAGTCGGTGAAGGTCATGTTCAGCGTCAGCCGGTTGCTGCTGCCGGTGCCGCTGAAGTTCGCCGGCCCGTCCGAGGCCGGGCTGTTGAGCGAGCCGGTATAGCGGCCGCCGCCGCTTGACTGGATGACGCCGTAGATCGTGCCGGTGCCGCTGGAGATCGAGCAGCGCCCGGATTGCTGGAGCGCATTGCCGTTGTTGATCAGCGTGTTGGTGACCTTGCACAGGATGTGCTCCTGCGGCGCCTGCGGCCCCGGCCGGTAGGTGCCGCGGCCGGTCCAGTCGCCGGCGAGCCGCGACAGCAGCCCGTCGGCGGCGAAGGCGGGTAGCGCGAAGGCCGGCAGCGTCAGGGCGATGGCAGCCAGCAGAGCGGGAAGGGCGCGCGTCATGCGTTTGCCTCTTGCGGTTTGATGTTCGGGTGGCGGTCGAACCAGCGGCGGCCGGGGCCGCCCATCAGGGCCGGCAATATGACGAGGTCGCCGACGATGCCGGCGAACAGGGTGACCGCGGCGATCTGGCCGAACAGGCGGATGGTCGGCATCGAACTGGTGAAGGTCGCCGACAGGCCGGCGATGATGATCAGCGTCGTGCCGATGATCACCGGACCGATGCGGCGGGAGGCCTCGATCAGGCGTTCGGACAGCGGTGCGCCGCCGCTGGTGTGCAGGAAGCGGTTGACGAAATGGACCGAGTTGTTGACGGCGACGCCGAAGGCGACGTTGAGGGCGATGACCGCTGTGAACTGCATGCCGCGTCCGGACAGGAACAACATGGTGCCGACCGCCAGGATCGGCACCATGTTGGGCAGGAATGAGACGAGGCCGATCGACAGGCTGCCGAAGGCGAGCGCGATCACCAGCAGGTTGGCGGCGACCGAAAGCAGCAGGCTGGTATTGAGGTTCGAGATGGTGCGCGTGCTCTCGCGCGCATTGATGACGGTGACGCCGGTGACCCTGACGCCGGCGACGCCGGTGGCGGCGATCGCCTGCTCGACCCGGTCGACCAGTTTGGCGGCGGCGGAAGAGGTCATCTCGTGGGTGGTTGCGGTGATGAGCGCGTTGCCCTTCGTGCCGACGAAGCGGCTGCGGGTCGTCGGCGTCATCGCCTGGAGCATCTTGGCGACCGCGGCGCCGCTGTGAGCGGGATCGCTGCCACCGAGCCATTCGGCGAGGTTCCACATGGACAGCGGCTCGCCGACGCCGTCGACCTTGGCGACGGCGTCCTGGACGGCGCGGACGCGGGAGAGCGAGTCGGGCGCGGTCGGGTCGACGCCGTTCAGCGGCACCACCACTTCCAGCGGGAAGACGCCGCCGAACTCGCTGTCGAGCCGGCCGAGCGCGGCGTTGGCCGGATTGTTCGAGGGCAGGTCCTCGCGGAAGGAGTGCTCCGGCTTGGCCGAGAAATGCCCGGCGCCGAGGAGCGCGAAGAGCACCAGCGAAAGCACCGTCAGGGGTTTGGCGAAGGTGACCGCGAAGCGCCCGACGGCGCCGCAGGCAGGCTCGATCGCGGTCAGCAGGTTGTCCGACTTGCCGCGCGGTCCGGGCTTCCAGAAGCGGCCGAGCACGCGGATGAGCAGCCCGTGGATGACCTGCACCAGCAGCATCGCGCCGGTGGTGGCGATGGCGCCGGTCCAGCCGAACGAGCGCACCATGGTCACCGACGAAATCACCAGCGACAGGAAGGCGATCGAGGTGGTGATCGCCGACAGCGCGCAGGCGCCGGTGAGCTCGCGCTGCGCCAGCCGTTCGGCCTCGACGATGCCGTGGCCGGCCTCGCGGTATCGGCGCCAGGCGAAGCTCAGGTGCATGCCGTCGGCGTAGCCGAAGATCATCACCAGCGCCGGCACCACCGTCGTCATCACGGTGATCTTGACGCCCAGGAGCCCCATGAAGCCGACCACCAGGAAGGCGGCGGCGATCGCCGGCACGGCGGCGATGATGGTGGCGGCGATCGAGCGGAAGACGATGAGGCTCATCACCGTGCCGATCAGCGCGCCGACCGCGTCGAGCACCACCTGGTCGTGGCGCACGATGTCGGAGATCGAATAGCGGATGACCGGGAAGCCGGTGACGGTGGCCTTGAGGTCGCTGCCGGCGAGCGTGTCCTTGGCGGCGCCTTCGATGGCGGCGGTGAGCTTGCGGGCGACCGACAGCGGCGCCTTGGGCTCGCTCGGCGTGACGGTGAAGACCACCGCGCTGGCATCGGCATTGATCAGCCGGTTGCCGAGCACCGGGTGGGCGCGGATCTTCTGCACCAGCTCCGGCGTCAGCCCGGCCGAGGTGTCGTTGACCAGCGGCGGCGCGTTGCCATTGGCATCGGGCGGCTCGCGCAGGGCGAACAGCGAATAGACGTTGTCGACGCCGTCGAGGAGCTGCAATTCGAGCTGGAAGTCCTGCAGCTTCTGGAAGTTCTCCGGCGTGCCGAGATCCTTGCCCTCGACCAGCACGGCCAGCTCGTTCTCGGGATCGACGAAATCGCTGGTCGCGGCGGCGTAGTCGCGGAAGGTCTGGGTGTCGGCGGAAAAGATGTTGCGCAGGTCGTCGTCGAAGCGCACGTGGGTGACGCCGAAGCCGGCGAGCAGCGCGACCACGATGATGAGCGCGACGCCGAAGCGCGGCCGGTCGAAGGCGGCCCAGGCGATCCGCTCAAGGCCGAAACCGATTCCCAGTCCCTTCATGGAACGCTCGCGTCCAGGTCCTTCAGAAATCGTCGTTCCGAGCCGTTTCGGCGCGGAGGCAATGGTTTTGACCGCTTGGCGGCGGCCTGTCAAATTGCCGCCGAAGCCCGCATCCAGCCGGGCGTTGGCGCAGCCATGAAGATCACGCTCCATCCATTCGCCGATGACGGCGATATCCCCAACAACCGCCTGCCGCTGATCCTCTATGCCGGTGCCATCGATCCCGCTGTGGGCGATCTGGCGCGCGCCTTCGAGGATCTGTTTCACAGCCACGGATGGGGCAATGGCTGGCGGAACGGCATCTTCCCCTTCCACCATTACCATTCGACGGCGCACGAGGTGCTGGGCATCGCCGCCGGCGAGGCGGAAGTGCGCTTCGGCGGCGAGGGCGGCGCCACCGTCCATGCCAAGGCCGGCGATGCGGTGCTGATCCCGGCCGGCGTCGGCCACAAGCGGCTCACGGGCTCACCAGACCTGCTGGTCATCGGTGCCTATCCGCTGGGCCAGCGCGCCGACCTGATGCGCGAGGGCGCCGAGGACACGGCGGGCATCCGCAAGCGCATCGCCGCCGTGGCCTTGCCCGGGGCGGACCCGGTGGTCGGTGCCGACGGCCCGGCGGTGGTGGAGTGGGGGAAGGGCTGAGCCGTGCAGAGCCTGGGGCCGGCGTTGCCGTCGGCCCCGGACCGGAAGCTCTCAGGGTGCGAGCTTCCTTCCCCAACGGGTTAGAGCGTTGCCTGTTCGGCAAGTCTGGCGCGGCCGCGCGGCTGCCTCAAAGAGCGAACGCCGGAGCGGGAAGGCCGCCGGGAGGCTGCTGCCTTCCCGGCGGTCCCATGTCGGCGACTAGATGCCGAGATTGGCTTTCCAATAGGCCTTGATCGCGGCCACGGTGCTGGGCGGCAACGGCCCGAAAGAGATGGCGGTCGCCATCTTCTGGCCCTTCTCGAAGCCCCAATCGAAGAACTTGGTCACGTCCTCGTTGGTCGCCTTGGGCGCGTTCTTGCGCAGGATCTGCCAGGTGCAGCCCGAGATCGGCCAGGTATCGTCGCCGGGCTGATCGGTGAGGATCACGTAGAAGTCCTTCGCCTTGGTGAAGTCGACGTGCGAGGCGGCGGCCTGGAAGCCTTTCAGGTTCGGGCTCACCACCTTGCCGGCGCTGTTGATCATGCGGGCGTAGGAGAGGTTGTTCTGCAGAATGTAGGCGTATTCGACGTAGCCGATCGCGCCGTCGAGCTTCTGCACATAGGCCGAAACGCCTTCGTTGCCCTTGCCACCCACGCCCGTCGGCCAGTTCAGCGCGGTGTCGGCCCCGATCTTCGACTTCCACTCGGGGCTGACCTTCGACAGATAGTTGGCGAAGGTGAAGGTCGTTCCCGAACCGTCGGAGCGGTGCACGACGGCGATCGCCATGTCGGGCAGTTTCACGCCCGGGTTGAGCTTGGCGATGGCCGGATCATTCCACTTGGTGACCTTGCCCAGGTAGATGTCTGCAACCAGAGGGCCCGACAGGATGAGCTGGCCGGGCTTGATGCCGGGCAGGTTGTAGATCAGGTCCTCGCCGGCAATGGCCGTGGGAAACTGGATCAGCCCGTTCTTGGCGAGCGTGGCGGGCGTCAACGGCATGTCGCTGGCGCCGAACGCCACCACGCCGCCCTCGATCTGCTTGATGCCGCCGCCAGAACCGATGGAGGCGTAATTTACGGCGGTGCCGGTCTTCTGCTGGTAGGCGGCCGCCCACTTGGAAACCAGCGGATAGACCCAGGTGCTGCCGGCGCCCGTGATGGTGGTGCTGGCAAAGGCGGCGTTGCCCAGACCGACACCGGCCATCCCGACGATGGCGGCGGCGACCACGGCTTTCCCGAAGATACGACGGGTTGGGTTCATGAAAGAGCCTCCGAGAGGTGTAGGAAAGTGCCGCCCCGTCCTGTGCGGGCGCGAGAGAAATCCTCTCCCGATGCCTGCGCGGCGCAATAGAAAGTCCGCGCATCTCATTTCGATGACGGTTGGATTGATTATCCGTAATGTTGGCGCCGGGCGCGCTGCTCACACCATGAAGGCGAGGATCTATCCCGCCTTCTCGGTCGCCAGCGGCCGCAGCGCCGCCATGACGTCGGTGAGGCGCGGCGGCGAACCGTTGATGAAGGGCAGCGGCCGGCAGACCTCGATCGCGGCGATGCCGACGCGGGCGGTCAACAAGCCGTTGACGACGCCCTCGCCGAGGCGGGCCGACAGCCGCGCCGCGATGCCGTGGCCGACGATCTGCTGGACCAGCGAATCGCCAGCCGCCATGCCGCCGGTGACGGCGAGATGGGTGAGGGTGGCGCGGGCCAGACGGAAGAAGCCGATGGTGCCGGGCCGCCCGTCGTAGAGCGTCGCCAGCTTCCGGATGAGGCGGAGCACCTGCGCACCGACGAAGATCAAATCGACCAGCGCGCGCGGCGAGATGGCGGTGACCAGCGCCACGCGCTTGGCCGAATCCATCACCATGCGATGGGCGGATGCATCGAGCGGGAGCAGCAGCTCGCTTTCGGCCAGCGCAATCAGGTCGCGCCCGTCGATGATCTCCTTGCGGTGACCGGCAAGTGCGGCGCGGCCGCGCGCCGTCTCCGGACGGCGGCGATAGAGCTGCTCGATCTCGTCGAGCACCGAGAGCGCCGCCTCGCGGTCGTCGCCAGCGGCGGCGGCGACGGCGCGGGCGTGGATCTGGTTGATGCGCCTCAGGCGGAGGATGGCGGCAATCTCGCGGGTGGCCAGAACGACGAGCGCGACGGCGGCGAGCGCCGCCAGCGCCACTGCCAGCCAGCCCAGTGCCTCATAGCGGGCGAAGAGGTCGCGGACGAGCGCATCGACGCCGAGGCCGATGGCGAGCAGCGCCAGGCCGCTCAGCGCCGAGAGCAGCAGGCCGAGCCAGTGGCCGCGCCGCCTGCGAACCGTCGCGACAGGCACGGCCCCGGCCTCCGCCGCCTCCTCCACCGGATAGAGCTCTTCCGGCTCGTAACGCACCTCGTCGAGGGTGAAGGCTCTCGGGCGTCTCATGCCAGCCGGTCTCCGAGCAGGAACTCCAGCGCCCGGTCGAGGCGGATGTGGGGCAGCGACAGGGTGAGCCCCTCCGCCGTCTTCTCCAGCCGGGGCGGGCGGAAGCGGGCGAAGCGCACGTTGGCGGCGTCGTGGCCGCCTTCAAAAACCGATTCCGGATCGTCCGGCAAGTCACCGGGAAACCACGCGATTTCGGTGCGGCCGTCGAACACCTTGCCGTCCACCGTCTCGCCCGGCTGGGGCGTGCCGATGATGGTCGGCAGCGTGTCGGCGCCCTTGGTCACCGTCGCCTCGCGGGTGGCGCGCACCGAGGCGAGCGCCAGCACCTCGACGCGGGCGCCGGCAAAGCGGGCGCGCTCGGATGCGCGGGCGACGAGCCGGCCGAGGATCGCCTCCAGCCGGTCGTGGTCGCCGTGGTGGAGGTGGTCGGCCTTGGTGGCGGCGAACAGGATGCGGTCGATGCGGCGGGCGTAGAGCCCGCTCAGCCAGTTGGTGCGGCCGAGACGGAAGGAGCCCAGCACGGCGGCAAGCGCCGCTTCGAGGTCGGCGACGGCGACCGGTCCGGCGTTGAGCGCGGTCAGCACGTCAACCATGACGATCTGGCGATCGAGGCGGGCGAAGTGGTCGCGGAAGAAGGGCCGCACCACGGCGTTGCGATAGGCCTGGTAGCGGCGCTCCATCATGCGGGCGAGCGAGCCTTGCGGGCCTTCGTCGCCGTTTTCCAGGCGGAGCGGCGCGAAGGTCAGCGCCGGCGAGGCGTCGAGGTCGCCGGGCATCAGGAAGCGCCCCGGGGGCTGGGTGGAGAGCAGGCGCGTATCGGCGCGGCAGGCGCGGAGATAGTCGGTGAACACGTCGGAGAGTTCGCGCGCCAGCGCCTCGTCGGCCGGCGCATGGGCGTTGACGTCAGCCAGCCGCTTCAGCCACGGCACGGCATGGTCGCGGTGGCCCTCGCGCGTGCAGGCGGCGATCGCCTCGCGCGACCAGTCGACATAGCTCTTGGAGAGCAGCGGCAGATCGAGCAGCCACTCGCCGGGATAATCGACGATGTCGATGTGGAGGCGGCCGCTGCCGATGGCGCGGGTGAGCAGCGATGCCGATTCGTAGGCGACGGTGAGGCGAAGCTCGCTGATCTGGCGGGTCGAATCCGGCCACAGGCGCTCGTCGACCAGGGCGCGGACGTGGCGTTCGTAGTCGAAGCGGGGCACCGCGTCGTCGGGCTGCGGCTCCAGCCGGGCGCCGGAAACGCGCCCCGCCGCATAGGCCCTGAACAAGGGCAGGCGGCCGCCATGGACGAGGTTGTGGACGAGCGCGGCGATGAACACCGTCTTGCCGGCCCGCGCCAGGCCGGTCACCCCCAGCCGCACGCTCGGCGTCACCACGCCGGTGGCGCGGTCGGCGAGGTTGGCCAGCGCCAGACGGGTCTCGTCGGTGATCGTGGTCAGTTGCACGGGGCCGGCTCCAGGTTCCGGGCCAGATGTAGGCGTCCCCGGCGGCTGGCGAAAGGCCGGGATTGCCTGGGATGCTGGACGGGAGTGAAGAGCGAATAGGGAATAGGGAATAGTGAATAGGGAATGGTGAACAGTGATGATGAAATCGCGGGCCGCCACTTCCTGTCCGCTACTCGCTACTCGCTACTCGCCAATAGCCACGCGCCACTCACGTCTCGTCGTCCTCGAGTTCGCGCGGGCGGATGAAGGCGGTGAGCTTGCCGCTGTCCTCGGTGATCGCGTGCCAGCTCTTGGCGTCGAACTCGATCGCGGCCAGCGCGCCGGTCGGATATTTCGCCTCGATATGCTCCAGGTCGCCGCGCTGGCCGCTGCCGATCAGCTCCACTGCGGTGATGTGGATCTTCGGATTGTGGCCGATCACCATCAGCCGGCCGGCGTCGGCGCCGCGGTTGGCGATGATCCGGCGATAGTCCGCCTCGGGTCCCGAATAGAGCTCTTCGAGGAAATCGATCGGGCAGTCGCACTGGATGCGCTCCTGCAACAGAGCGAGCGTCTCGCGCGTGCGCCGCGCCGGCGAGCACAGGATGCGGTCGGGCGCGAGATCGCGGGCGACGATGGTCTCGGCCATGGCGATGGCGTCGCGCTGGCCGCGCGGCGCCAGCGCCCGGTCGCGGTCGGCGAGGCCCGGCTCGGCCCAGGACGACTTGAAGTGGCGCAGGAGCACAAGTTGCTTCATCGGTGACAGTCTAGCGCGCCGGATGCGGAAGCGCCCGCGACATATGTCGCGGGCGCTTACCGGATATCAGGTCGTCAGCGGGGGCCTACAACTGGCACCAGTGCCACGCGCCGTCGAAGCCCTTGAACTGGCCGGCGTGCGGACCGTCCCACTGGAACGAGCGATACTTGTCGGAGCAGGCGTTCATCCACCCGTCGTGGCCGAAGCCGCGCGGGGGCGGCCCCATGTCGTAAATGGGCTGGGGCGCGGGGCCGCTGCGGCTGTTGTCCATGCAGTCCCGGTAGGCCCGGTCGTAGACATCCTGGCGCTGCTGCTGGTTGGCGGCACCGCCGAGCACCGCACCGCCGGCGCCGCCGACAAGTGCGCCCGTCCCGGCGTTGCCGCCGGTGGCGCCGGCGATGATCGCGCCGAGGCCGGCTCCGAACGCGCCACCGACAAGCGCGCCCTTTCCGTTGGGATTGTATTGGTCGGCCTGGCTCTGGGCATAGGACCGGCACTCATAATCCGACGCAGCCATGGCGTTGCCTGCAAACAGCGCGATGCCACCGAGCGCCGTTGCCGCGATCAAGAGATTCTTCATGCTGCAACTCCCGATTTGCGAGGGCCACACGGTCTCCGCCGCCCCCCGCGTCAAATACCTCCACCGTCCAAGCCGGGAAATGCGGCGGAACTGCGCGCTGCCCGGCCCGATGGCTCACCGCATAGATAGGACTTCGCAGATGAACGCCCTGTGAACGGGTTCACATCGAAGTCCGTCAAATTTCACCATGCGCGCCAAGGCCTTGGCAAGGTCTGCCGGCGGCGCGCAAGCCGTGCGCCTGCCTCACCGGGGCGCGATGGCGGGCGAAAGCAGCTCCGGCAAGCCGCCGATCACGAAGTCCGGGTTCATCGCCAGACAACGACCGGCGTCTCCGTAGCCGTAGCGCGCCCAGCAGCTCGCGATGCCCGCGGCCTGCGCGAAGGCGATGTCGGCCGCCGTGTCGCCGACCATGATGAAGTCCGCCGGGCTCACCCCATCGAACAACGGCCGGACACGCCGGTGGAAGGCCTCGGGATCGGGCTTGACCGGCATGCCCGGATCGGCAGCGAGAACCGCGCTGGCCTTGTCGAGCAAATCGAACCGGGCGAGCGTGTCTTCGAGCGCGACGCGGCTCTTGTTGCTCAGCACCACGATCTCGCTGCCGGCCCGCCGCAGCGCATCGAGTGTCTCGTGGACGTCGTCGAACAGCGAGGTCATTTCCAGGTCGATATCCGGATAGTGCTCGCGGTAGCGCGTGGCCATCTCGAGGATGTCGGCGGCAGGCAGTGTGGGCATCAGCCTGGCGATCGTCGATTCCAGCAGCTCGCCTCTGCCGATGGTAGCGCTGATCCTCTCTTCCAGAACCGTTGCGCCATATTCGCGCAGCGTGCGGCTCAGGCATTCGATGCCGGCGGGACGGGTTGCGGCAAGCGTGCCGTCGAAATCGAGGAGATAGACGCGAAAGTTGGGCATGCCGGGGTTTAGGGCCTTTCACGGTCAGATAGGATCAATTCCGTTTCTCGCCCGGCGGGCGCCCGACGCCGATCCCGGCTTGACCGATGCCCCCCCGTCGCCCTTCGTCGGTCCATCGCAGCCGGCCCGGCAAATGCACGCTGAAATCGTGGCGGATCTTGCGGGAACGCCCGTGCAGTCGTGATGCTGCCCCCCCCCGCAATGGACGCCGGCCGGGCGTCAGTCGTCGCGGTAGACTCGCTCGCGACGTTCGTGGCGCTCCTGCGCCTCGATGGACAGCGTTGCGATCGGGCGCGCGTCGAGCCGCTTCAGGCTGATCGGCTCGCCGGTCTCCTCGCAATAGCCGTAGGTGCCGTCCTCGATGCGGTCGAGGGCCGAATCGATCTTGGCGATCAGCTTGCGCTGGCGGTCGCGGGCCCTCAGTTCGATGGCGCGATCGGTCTCCGACGACGCCCGGTCGGCGAGGTCCGAATGGTTCTGACTCTCGTCCTGCAGGTGCTGCAGCGTCTCGCGCGCCTCGCGCAGAATCTCTTCCTTCCAGGCCAGAAGCTTCTGACGGAAGTACTCGCGCTGGCGTTCGTTCATGAACTCTTCGGTGTCGGTTGGGCGGTACTCGTCAACGCGCGTACGCGGCATGCAGAATTCCTCATATCTGGCTGCAACGCGCGCGGAATATAGCGACGAGAGTCATTCCGGACAATAACCGTCCGTTGACAGTCCCGTGACGGCAGCGCAGGCCGCAAAACGGCTGATTTCCGCCATTCCGCGCGATCAGGACGAACGCCGCGTGGTAATCTCGTCGAGCAGGCGGGCCATCTCGCGCTCGAGGTCGCTGACCTTGGCGCCGGGTTCCGCGGCAATCGACTCCTCATGTCCGGGGGCCGTGGCAGGCGCGGCCTCGGGCCCGGCGAAGTCAGCGGGGAAGTCCTCTTCGGCCGCGGTCCCGCCCGCCTCGCCAAGGTCGAGAGTCGATTGGCGGGCAGCTTCGGCTGCCTCCAGTTCGGCCTCGGCGAAGGTCGCCGGCGCCGGAGCAGGCGGCGCTGCCGCCGAAGGCGGGAGTTCAGCGGTCATCATCTCGGGGAGCAGCCCATCGGCGGCTGATTCGTCCGGCAGGGGCTGCGGTGCCTCTGCCTGTGGAGGCGGCGTGGCGGGCCGGCCACGCAGCGGCGGCATCTGCATCGGGCGCTGGGGCTCGACGAGGCTTGCCGAGGGCACGGCGGCCGGTTCCGGCCGCGCCATCGGCTCCGGTTGCGGCGGCGGCTGCCGCGCGGGCCGCGGCTGCGGCCGGCTGGCGGCGGGGGCCGCCTGGGCTGGCGCGCTGCGGCCGACGGGGAAGGGAATCGGCCGGTTGGCCGGCCGTTCGGCCGGGCCGCCGGTCTCCGGTTCTGCCTGGGCCTCCGGCTCCGCGGCCGGCTGGCTCTCGAGCGCCGGCTGCATGGCGGCGCGCGCCGCCGCCTGGGCGGCGGTGGCCTGGGCGCCGCGCGGACGCACGCGCTGGATCGCGCCCTCGACCACCAGATCGCTGGGCCCGCCGAGGAGCAGCAGGTGCTCGACATTGTCGCGCCGAATCAGCACCAGCCGGCGGCGCCGATCGATGGGGACGGCGTCGATGATGGCCAGCCGCGGCACCCGGCCGCGCCCGATGCCGCCGAAATGGACCCCGGAATAGCGCCGCATGAACCACCACACCGCCGCGATCAGGCCGAGGACGATGACGATGGTGAGCAGGAACTGGGCGACCACCGCCCCCCATTCCCCGAAGATCGGTACCAGCATATCCCGCATCATGCGCCTCCACCCGTTATGCTGCGGCTCCTCGGCGACTGCGGCGGTGTTCGGAGGCCTGGCGCCGAACCACCGGGATTGTACACTTTTCCGGTGAAGCGGCGCCGAATGCAAGGGATGGCGTCCGCTTCATCCCCAGGCACGGCTTGGCGCCGTCGTCGATTGCAGGCCGGACCACAATTGAATTCCGAAGCTTTCCCCACCATCCTCGCATACGAGGCGTTAACATTGATTCTCCTCGTGCATCCACCGCAAACGGCAAGGGCAGGAGGCCTTAAGGCGCCGCCATGAGTGATCGCGCCACCCCGAGCACCCAGCCTGAGCCGCTGGTCGACCGCCCCGGCCGCATCAGCGGCACCGGCCGGCTGATCATACTCGCCTTCGGCCTGGTCGGCGTGTCGATCGGGCTCACGCTGATGTCGCCGGCCGATGCGCAGCCCTTCGTCCTCGGCCTGCTCGCCGTGCTTGCCGTGATCGGCGTGGTGACGCTGCTGGCCAGCGCCATCGGGCTGGTGCGCTTCGGCGGGCGCGGCGCCGGCGACGATCTCGGCAAGATGTTCATGGGCGCCATGGGCGAGGGGGTGCTGATCACCAGCCGCGAGGGCGGCATCGTCTATGCGAACCGCGCCTACGCCGATCTCATCGGCGCCAGCGAGGGCGGCGAGGCGCGCGCGCTGGAGCGCGTCATGGTGGGCAACCCGGAGGCGGCCGAGGCGCTCTACCGCATGACCCAGGAGCTGCGCGAGGGCCATGCGGTGACCGAGGAGGTGCGCATGCCCGCTTCGCTTGCCGGCGACGGTGCCGGCGCCCACTGGTACCGCATCGCCGCCCGCCCGCTGCCGGTGGTCAGCCGCCGCAAGGCGCTGACCGCGTGGACGCTGACCGACATTTCCGCCGAGCGGGCGCGCCAGGAGGCGCTGTTCCAGCAGCTCCAGCACGCCATCGACTATCTCGACCACGCCCCGGCCGGCTTCTTCTCGGCCGAGCCGGACGGCCGCATCGTCTACATGAACGCGACGCTGGCCGAGTGGCTGGGCATCGACCTCACCCGCTTCGACGCCGGCACGCTGAAGCTCGCCGACATCGTCCAGGGCGACGGCATCGCCCTGCTCGCCGCGCCGCCCGCCGACGACGAGATGCGCAACCGCACCGCCATCATCGATCTCGACCTCCAGCGCGCCAACGGCCAGAGCCTGCCGGTGCGCCTGCTCCACCGGGTGCCGGTCACCGTCGACGGCGCGCCCGGCGCCACCCGCACGGTGGTGCTCAACCGCTCGCCCGGCGAGGAGGCCTCGGAGGCGGTGCGCACGGCGGAGGTGCGCTTCGCCCGCTTCTTCAACAACACCCCGATCGCCATTGCCGCGATCGACCGCCAGGGCCGCATCGGCCGCACCAATGCGCCGTTCCTGCGCATGTTCCCGGGCGTGCGCCCCGACGCCACGCGCACCCTCACCGATCTGGTCGCCGACCAGGACAAGGCCAACCTCGCCGCGGCGCTCGCCGCCGCCGCCGACGGCCCCGGGGTCATCCCCGCGATCGACGCGACGCTCGCCGGCACCGGCATGCGCTCCGGCCGCTTCTTCATCAATCCGGTCGCCGAGGGGGCGGGCGGCAGCGAATTGGTGATCGTCAACGTGCTCGACATCACCGAGCAGCGGGCGCTGGAGAGCCAGGTGCGCCAGCAGCAGAAGATGGAATCGGTCGGCCAGCTCGCCGGCGGCATCGCGCACGACTTCAACAACGTGCTGACCGCCATCATCGGCTTCTCCGACCTGCTTCTGGCCAACCACCGGCCGAGCGACCCGTCCTTCCAGGACATCATGAACATCAAGCAGAACGCCAACCGGGCCGCCGGCCTGGTGCGCCAGCTGCTTGCCTTCTCGCGCCGGCAGACGCTGCGCCCGCAGGTGCTGATGCTGTCGGACACGCTCTCCGACCTCTCCATGCTGTTGCAGCGCCTGCTCGGCGAGAACGTCAGGCTGGAGCTCGTCCACGGGCGCGACCTGTGGCCGGTCAAGTTCGACCTCAACCAGTTCGAGCAGGTCATCGTCAACCTCGCCGTCAACGGCCGCGACGCCATGACCAAGGGCGGCACCATGACCATCCGCACGAAGAACCTGCCGGCGGCGGAGACCGAGAGCTTCGGCTACCATCCGCTGCCCGCCGCCGATTACGTGCTGATCGAGGTCGCCGACACCGGCACCGGCATGAGCCCGGAGGTGCAGGCCAAGATCTTCGAGCCGTTCTTCTCGACCAAGGACGTCGGCAAGGGCACCGGGCTCGGCCTGTCCACCGTCTACGGCATCGTCAAGCAGACCGGCGGCCACATCTATTTCACCAGCGAGATGGGCAAGGGCACCGTCTTCCGCATCTTCGTGCCGCGCCATGTGCCGGCCGAGGGCGAGGTGCGCGTCAGCGAGGGGCCGGTCGCCGCCGAGATCACCGATCTCACCGGCACCGCCTCGATCCTCTTGGTCGAGGACGAGGAGGCGGTGCGCGCCTTCGCCGCGCGCGCGCTCACCTCGCGCGGCTACAAGGTGGCCGAGGCCGGCTCCGGCGTCGAGGCGCTGGAGGTGATGAAGGCGCTCGACCACGACATCGACCTGGTCGTCTCCGACGTGGTGATGCCCGAGCTCGACGGGCCGTCGCTGTTGCGCGAGCTGCGCAAGACGCGGCCCGACCTGAAGATCATCTTCGTCTCCGGCTATGCCGAGGACGCCTTCCGCAAGAACCTGCCGGAAGGCGAGGAATTCCACTTCCTGCCTAAGCCGTTTTCGCTGAAACAGCTCGCCGTCGCGGTCAAGGAGACGCTGGGAAGGTAGGGGGAGGGTTCGCCACCCTCCGCATTCCCGGACCGCGCACGGCGAAGCCGTGTCGCGTGATCCGGGATCCAGCGCAAGACTCGCGGCGCGAAGCGCCGCTTCACCTCTCCCCTCGCGGGGGAGAGCCTGTCCCCGATCCGATCGGGGGGCGGGAACCGCCGGCGTTACCCGGCCCGTGCGGTGAGGTCGAGGAACGATTTGCGCACGGCGGCGATGCCCTCGGGCGCAAGGGTCATGCCGATATGACCGACGCCGGGGACGATCGTGATCTGCAGGTCGCTGCGCACCGGCTTGAAGAGGGGCGCGAAGCGATCCGGGTAGAACAACTCGTCGGCGCTGCCGATGAGGAGCGCGGCCGGCTTGGTATTGGCGCCGAGCGCCGCCAGATAGTCGTTCGACGCGCCGAAATCGAGGGCCAACCGGAAGGAGTAGACGCTGGTCAGGTTCGTCGCCTTCGGCGCGGTGGCGAAGGCGATGATGGGCAGGCCATTGAACCAGTCGATGCCCATCTGGTTGAGAATGGTCAGCGCGATGATGCGCGGCAGCGCCAGGGAAACCCATCCGCCGGTGTTGGGGCGCAGGGTCGGCGCGCCATGCGGGAGGACCGGCGAGACCATGATGAAACGATCGAACAGGCTCGCCTCGGGCCTGGCGATCACGCGCAGAACGAAGCCGCCGCCGGAGGAAAAGCCGATCAGCGAATAGCCGGCGGCGGGATGAAGCGGCCGCAGCACCGCGACGAAATCGGCAAGGTCGTCCTCAAGCTGGCCGATGTAGTCGATGTCGCCGCTGCGGCCGGAATTGCCGTGGCCGCGCAGAACCGGGACGTAGACCGAGGCGCCGGCATTGCGCAGGGCCCTGGCGAGCGGATGGATGCCGCTGCCGTCGTCGGACGAGCCGTGGATGAGCACCACCACCTCGCTGCCGGGGCCCTCATAGGCCAGATAGCCGAGCCTGGCGCCGTCTCGCGCCGCGTAGGTCTGGACCGGCGGCAGGTCGCTGAAATCGACATGCTGAAATGGTTCGCTGATCGAGGCCAGAGGCGGCGGCTTCGCCGGCGCGTCGAAAGCGAGGACACCGCAAAGCGCAACCAGGCCGACGACGAGGACGACCAGCAGCCCGCGAAAGATTCTGTGCATCGGACGACGGTATATGATCTCGTCGGCAAGGGCACCACCTTCCGCATCTTCGTGCCGCGCGTGCAGCCGGCTGTCAGCTTAGCCGGCAAGGCAAGGGCAGCCACGAAATCTGGCACAGCCCGCTGACCCAGCGGAATTTCGCGGTACCCATCGGCATTCCGAGCCGCCACACCGCCAACGCTTTTCCTCCGGTAAGCCGGGCTGCCCAAGACGTTCTGAGGCGGTCAAGGAGAGGCGGGGGAGGGAGGGGTACGTGCCCGCGCCTTGGCTGCAGGATGTCCGCAAAGCGCCAACGGCAAAAGTTCGGTCGGTCTCAATCGCTCGGGCCGTCGGGCTTCAATCAGTCGCACCACCACGATCGTTAGGCCGGCGCCCACACCATCTTGCGCGTCTGGGCGTCCGGCGCCGGAAGCTCGTCGCGCAGTGCCGCTGAAGACCTCACGGCGTTGGATTGTCGCCCTGACGCAATTCGACCGGGGGCAACCTGTGCAACATGCGCACGAGGTCGCGTTGGTTCTCGGCGCCGGTCTTTAGGAAGACCGCTGCCAGATGCGACCGCAGGGTGGTGATCTTCAGGCCGAGCTTCCAGGCAATCTCGTCTGGCGCAAGCCCGTCGCACAGCAGCGCGGCGACATCGGCCTGGCGCGGGCTGAGCCCGTACAGCGCAGCAATCATGCTCGCGGCGACGGAGAGACCGCCGCGTATCGTACGCAGCGAAACCATGACGCGGCCGCGACCACCCGCCTCATCCAGCGACAGCGGCAGCGGCGACACCAGCGCCGCAACCGTTCCCTCGCCGTCCTCCGTTGCCAGCATCATGGCGCCGCCGGGTCCCCCGCTGCCGGCCATGTTGATCAGCGCCGCAAACCGCTGGGCCTGATTGCTGTGCACGGCGCGGATCGTCGGCGGCCGACGGCCGAACGAGATGATCTGGCCCCGCCGCGCCATACGTTCGGCCGCGATGTTGGCAACGACAATGCGTCCGGCCAGATCACAAATCACCACGCCGAAGGCAAGCGCATTGATCGCCGTGGGGCCGAAGTCTGGCCGGGTCAGACGTTGGCGATGTCGCTGGCGGAGCTGCAGGGCGTTCTTCACATAGGGAAGCACCCGCCCGAGGAGTGGCTTGTCCTCAACCTCAAAGAGCCGCGAAGCGAACGGCTTCTCAACCGCGATGCTGGCGACGACACCGGGCGCCAGCGGCATCAGGGCCCCCATCGGCCAATCAGGCCGTGGTGGCGTGCGAAGTCGTTATAGAACTCGCTCCGGATCAGTTCCTCCTCCGGCAGATGTTCGGCGGAGATGAAGACGGAGCCCTGCGGCGCGCGGGAAAGTGCGCGTTGCCAAGGGTCGATATCATAAAAATATTCCACGTATGGTGCTTTGGAGAGGCTCATCGCGCTGCTCAGCGAGATGTCGGCGACGCCCGCTTCGTCGGCGATCCACACCCCGACGGCCTCTAGCCCGGTCGTGCCGGCAAGGAGGCTGGCAAACGCGTCCCAGCGATCAGGCTCGATCGCCGCAGTGTAGATTTCATCAATCTGTTCTGGAGTCAGCGACCCGTCGCTCAGCGGATATACTCGCGCTGCACTGTCGCCCTGCGATCAGATTAGAACAATTCGAACTTTGGCGCACGCGTTAATTTTCCAGGGACGGTGGCTCAACCGCCGCCGCCCGGCAAAGAAGACATTTAGTACCGTCCGGTGAGACCGAGGCTGACGGAATGATCGGCGTAGTCGTAGAGGTCGATGTTCGAGTCGTTCCACTCGAAGCGATACTGGATATAGGGAGCAAGGTTTCTGATCGCCCAGCTCCCGGCAACCACACGCGCCGTCGCCGACAGCCGCCAGTCGGCCCGCACCACACCGAACAGCGGGTCGCGTCCATCATAGGTGCGGCGGGCGGCATCGAAATCGACGCCGACGATGAAGTCCGCCGGCAACACCTTCTCGAATCCGACGCTGGCGGTCGGCTCCAGGTATCCGTCCGACCGGAGGCTGGCGATCTCCGCGCCCAGCCCGCCGCCGATCCTGAGCGTCGTCGTCGCGCTCACCTGGCGACTGACCTGCGCTGTCGCTGTGATGTCATGCGCCGCGCTGCCGTCGTCCCGCGTGAAATGCATGTATTGCAGCCGGCCAGCGATCGACACGGTGGCGCTCGGGTCGACCTTTGCGGTCATCCACGGTCCAATGCCGGACTGATAGCCGCTGTCAGCCACCCAGCTCCGTTCGACGCGAACGCCGCCAGCCAATTCGCCGAGATCGGACTGCCGGATCAGTCCCAGTTCGCCGCCGACGATCCGCTCGCGCAAGGGCTGGTTCTCGGCGTAGCGATTGAAGCCGTCGATCTGCAGGTGGAGGCGCCAATCGTTGCCCAGCGCCGGACGCCAGAGAAAGGCAGCCTGGGTGTCCCAGGTGAAACCCTTTCGCGGTTTTCCGTCGGCATTCAGCGTGAAGGGCAGGCCGCCGATCAGCACCGAATGGGCCGCGGTCGCATGATTGACGTTGGTCTGCGGCGACAGGTCGGTGGTGAAGAAGACGCTCCAGTTGCGTCGGTGACGGATGGCGACGAGGTAGGACCGCGCCGCGGCTTGAGCGCTTGGCGGCAGCCCGCCGCCGAGCGCCAGACGGAAATGGTACTCCGCCTTCTTGTCGTCGCCGATCAGGAAATAGGCGCGCGCCAGCTCGAGCCGCACCCGCACCGCCGCCGGATCGACCGACAGGATGGCACGGAATTTCGCGATGGCCTGGCGGGGATGCCGCGCCCGAATGTCGGCCATGGCTGACTCGAACAGACGCTCGATGACCGGCGAGCCTCTTTCCGCCGTCACCGCGTTGGCGGCGGGCGTCTGCACGGCCCGTGCCGCAATGGCCGGCGCCGCCATCGCTGCGACGAGCAGCCCGAACGCCAACAGGAGTTGTCGAACCGCGACAGGGTGACCGGCGGCGCACACCATCTTGAGCAGGCTCGGCAAAGCGACCGAACGACTAACGCTTGCCGACGGCGTAGCCATGGCCCACTAAATTGTTGCCCCCCGTATCTTGGCCGCTGTATCCGATCTCACCCCCGAACTCCTCGGCTGCAGGCCCATAGACCTTGCCGGTCAAGTGCGCCTGCGAGTGGGGGTAGAGCGTATCGAAGGCGGTGTCGGGATTGAGGCTGATGCCGTCCGTATCAAGCAGGTTTCCGTTGCCGGAGAGCGTCCCGCTGGCCAAGGTCGTTCCGACGTGAGTGAGGTTGAGAGTGACATCCGCTGTCGGCGTCGTGGTGAAATGCACGGTCGCCGCTGTCGTGCCGGTCAAAGCGGTGTCGGGGCCCGGGGAGCCTGACGCGTTGGTCGCGTTGATTCTGAAGGTTCCGTTGTAGGTCGCGGAGCCTGCCGGATAGCTATTCGGCCGTGTCTCGACGCCATAGACGACAGTTCCCTGATCATACCGCCCGCCATCAAGGACTTCGAATTCGGCGGCGTCGAGGTAGTGATAATCACTTGCGAGGGGTGGCTCTGCGCCGTTGAAGAGATTCTGCGTGTCGCGCAGGTAACTCTGGAAACTGACATATCCCGTTCCGGTGGATTGTGTGGCGACGGTGCCGCCCGGGAAGTAGGTTCCGCCGGTCGCATAGTCGGAACTTGCGAACGAATAGGTCTGTCCGGCGGACGTATTGGTTTTTCCCAATGTCAGATCAAACGCGCCGGTGGAATTGGCCTGGACGCTAGCTTCCTCCTGTGTCTGGACGCTTCCGGTGCCAAAACCACTTGAGTAAGTGAGATATTCGGCATCCGACGTCAGCTTGGTGCGCGCCTTCATGGCGTCGGCCAAATCTTTTCCTGGATCCGCATAAACAACGGCCCCGGCGTCTCGTTCGACCGGCGGAGCGCAGCCCGCTACCGACAACAGCCCCATACCGATCGCCGCAAGAGCGATCGCTTTCTGCGTACGCCGACGCATGATACGCACCCCCACCCCCTGAACGCCCAGCCCGTCGACGGCCGAGCGCGATGCGCCCCGGGGAAATATCGTAGCGAGAAAAAAGCGCGTGGCTTCCTTCAAATGGAGGAGGACAGAGAGACGCAATTGTCCTGTGGGCCGGCGGACCAAGAAGACAAATCGGTCGGTGGGGCATGAATGCAACTCGATCGAGCAACCCTTCGAGCGGCCGGCCGCACGGGGCCAAGGCGTTTGCGCCATAATACCGCGCATCCCCGTCCGCGAAGGGGCGCGCTCATGAGGCGTCGTCAGCGTGGGGCGGGGCGGACTCTTCCCTCGCTGAAAGAGTGAGCCAGGGCGTCACCTCCCGTCGGGCTTGTGACGCCGATCACTTGGCAGCCGCCGGCGAAGCGCTCAGCCTTCCCGGGCGCGACCCGTCCCGGGGCTGACGGCGGTCGCATGGAGGCGATGATGTCGAACATGCGCATTCTGTCCATGGCCTTGACTGCAACCGTGTTCTGGGCGGCCGCCAGCCAGGCCGCCACGGTTTCCCTCAACCTGAAATACGGCCTGTGGGAGATGACCTCCGCCGGCACCACCAGCGGCGTGCCGAAGGTCCCGGCCTCGGCGCTCGCCAACCTGACGCCGGCCCAGAAGGCCAAGATACAGGCCGCCATGGCGGCCTCGATGGCCTCGTCGGGCAAGCCGCACACATACAAGTCGTGCGTCACCGCCGAGAGCCTCCAGCGCGGCTTCAGCGATCCGGAGCTGTCGAACGGCTGCACCGAGACCGTCGTGTCGAGCACGCCGACCGACATGCAGGTCAAGATCGCCTGCACCGGCCGCCACCCGATGCAGGGCACCTTCCACTTCCAGGCATCGAGCCCGCAGGCGATCAACGGCACCGTCGACATGGCCGTCGCGGAAGGCGGCAGCGCCATGAAGGTCAACCGCCAGATCTCCGGCAAGTGGGTGAGCGCCGACTGCGGCGACGTGAAGCCCTGAGACTGCCCGCTATCGTCGCGGACGGGGGAGAAGTCCCCAACTTATCCCCCTCGCCAAAACCTGTGAGATACTCAGCTCATCCCCGCCCGCGAAGGGGCGCGCTCATGAGGCGTCTGCAGCGTGGGGCGGGGTGCGGGTCCCGTCCTTTCGTCTCGCAAACGGGAGGGCCGGAGCTCGGAAGCCCGCCAACGGAGGAGCCTCTGATGTGCCTCCGTGCGCTCAAGCCCTGAAATGGTGCGGCGCTAAAGGCGGGCAGGGGTCAGCCACCGGTGAGACCGGCCCGGGAAACCGAGGCCCCGGCACCGTGGTGGTCGAGAGCGGCCGACGTGCCAGCTCGCCTCTGTCCGTCCAGGCGGGGCCTCGCGAAAATCCCGCGGCGGGTGCTCGGCTGAGCGCCCCATAGACTACTGGCATGGCACTCATCGAGCGCCCGCCACCCCCGTCGCCCGCTCGGGGCGCGCGCAGGGGACCGTTCTTCGCAAGGCTCATGCCCCGGCGCTGGTCGCGCGCGGGAACGGGAAAGCGTGCCTAAGGCTTGGCGACGTCGCCGCCGGGGTCGAGCGTGCCCGGCGCCTGTTCGTCGTGCCGTGCCGGGTCCGCATAGTCTCCGATGGCGGCCCGATAGCCGCCAAAGTCGCGGTTGCGGCGCTCGCTGTCGAGATAGGGGCTCTCGTCGTCGATCCAGCCGCCGGTGCGCGTGAGCTTGACCTGCCGGTGCGGCGCGCCGGTCTTCTTGGCCGCATCGACGTGGGGCGTTTGCGGCAGTCCTGGCGCCTCGCTGCTGCCGATGGTCTTGCCGGCGTCGGCCTCGGCGACCTTGCGGGCGTAGTCGGTGAAATGCTTGTCCCTGTGCATGGCTGGGCTCTCCTTCATGGGCGACCGGGCGCCACAACCATCAACTAGGGCAGGGAGGCGCAGGTTCCCAGGCAAGCCGGCGGAGCGAAAGCCGGGCTCAGGCCGGTTCCGCCAGTTCCGTGGCGATTTCCGCCGCCAGCCGCGCGTTGTTCTTGACCAGCGCGATGTTGGTGACCAGGCTCCGGCCGCCGGTCAGATGAAAGATGGCGTCGAGCAGGAAGGGGGTCACCGCCTTGCCGGTCATGCCCTTGGCCGCGGCGTCGGCCACGGCCTCGGCGATCACCGGCGCCATGTCGGCGGCGGGGATCTCGTCGGCCTCCGGCACCGGGTTGGCGACCAGCATGCCGCCCGCCTGGCCAAGGCCGGCGCGGGCGCGCATGAAGCCGGCGATCGGCCGCCGCGCTGTCGAGGCGGATGGGGGCGGGGAGGCCGCTGTCGCGCGACCAGAAGGCGGGGAAGGCGGTGCTGCCGGTAGCAGACCACCGGCACGCCCAGCGTCTCCAGCACCTCCAGCGTCTTGGGCAGGTCGAGCAGCGCCTTGGCGCCGGCCGCAGACCACCGTCACCGGCGTCCTGCGCCAGCTCGGTCAGGTCGGCGGAGATGTCGAAGCTCGTCTCGGCGCCGCGGTGGACGCCGCCGATGCCGCCGGTGGCGAAGACGCCGATGCCGGCGAGGTGCGCCGCGATCATGGTGGCGGCCACGGTGGTGGCGCCGGTGCGGCCGGAGGCGAGGCCGTAAGCGATGTCGGCGGAGGAGAGCTTGAGCACGTCCTTGGCCTGCGCCAGGCGCTCCAGCTCGGCGCGCGTCAGGCCGACGCGGATCTTGCCGCCGATGACGGCGATCGCCGCCGGCACGGCACCGGCCTTCGCGCACCACGCCTTCGACGGCGAGCGCGGTGTCGAGGTTGTCGGGCCACGGCATGCCGTGGCTGACGATGGTGGTCTCCAGCGCCACCACCGGCGGCCGGCGGAGAGCGCGTCGGCGACCTCGGGCGAGAGCGCGACGTGTGGGTTCATGGCTGCTTCTGGTCTTGGGCCGGCGGCGATGCGCGCGGCGAGCGCGCCGCGGGCGAAGGGCGCGGCGGCGACGCTGCCGTGCTCGATGGTGAGCGCCGCGGCGGCGAGGCCGAAGCGGATGGCCTCGTTGAGCGAGCGCCCCTCGGCCATCGCCGAGATGGTGCCGGCGGCGAAGGAATTGCCGGCGCCGTTGACCGCGCGATGTCGGTCTTGAGCGGCAGGAAGGCGCGCGTCTCGCCGCCCCTGGCGGCGATCACCGGCTCGCCGCCGGAGGTGACCACGATGCGGGTGGCGCGGGTGCGCGACAGCTCGGCAGCCAGCGCCGCCGCGCCGCTGGCGCGGTTGGGGTCCTGGCCGAGAAGGGCGGCGGCCTCGCGCCGGTTGGCGAAGAGCAAGGCGAGGCGGTCGAGGAGCGGCGCCAGCCGCATCGCCTTCACCGGCGAGACGGCGAGCGGCGGCGACCGGGGTGCCGGTCTGCGGCCGCCTGCTCGACCAGGAAGGCCAGGGTCTCTTCCGGCAGGTTGGCGTCGACCACCCAGAAATCGTCGGCGCTCGCCGGTCGCGGCCGGGCCGACCAGCGGCCGGCGTCATTTCGGCGCAGATGTCCATGTCGGCGATGCCGATGATCAGTTCGCCGCTCGTCGTCGAAGGCGGCGTGATAGCCGGCGGTCGGCCTGTCCGGCGAGACGCCGATGTCGGCGGTGTCGATGCCCGCCGCGGCGCAGGCGGCGATCGATCGCCTCGCCGTCGGGGTCGGCGCCGACGCGGGTCACCAGGCGCGCCGCGGTGCCGAGGCGGGCGAGCACGGCGGCGACATTGAAGCCGACGCCGCCGGGCGAGCCGGCGGGCGTGGCCGGGATTGGAGGCGCCCATCACCGGCGCCCGCGTGCTCCGCGCGATGCGGTCGATGGTGGCGCCGCCGAAGACCGTTACCCGGTCGAAATGGCGAAGCGGTTGATCCATGGGCCTGATCCCCAGACACCGATCATCCCGGCCGATCATATCGCCGCCGGCGCGCCGGGCGCAAGGGTCCTGGTCCCTCCCCGCCTCGCCGCCCGTGGCCTTAGGATGGTCCGGGGCGACTCGAAAGCCCCCCGGCGGGCGCCGCCCGCCGGCGAAACACGTGGACGTGCCATTTCCATGACCAATCCCAAGAGACCGCGCGGCCTGCCCGGCGCGCGTGCCGGCGCCGCCCGACCCGCATCTGCGCGCAGAGCCGCTGCCCGACTTCCTGCCGAAGCCGGCGGAGGAGGACCCCGGCGCGCCGCAGCGGCTGGCGGCGATCCTCGCCAGCCCCAGCTACCGCTCGGCCGACGACGATGCCGATTTCCTCGCCCGCGACGAGGTGCGCGGCGTCCGCCTGCAGCTCGACTACCTGAAGGCGGAGAAGCTGCTCGAGGAGAAGGCATATCCACCACACGGTCGTCGTCTTCGGCTCGACGCGCATCGCCGAGCCGGGACGGCGCCAACAGCGCGCGTCGAGCGAGCTTGCGGCCGCGGTCGAGGCGCGCGCCGGACGATGCCGCGCTCGCCCGGCGGCTCGCCGTCGCCCGGCGCATCCTCGCCAAGAGCCGCTACTACGAAGTCGCCCGCGCCTTCGGCCGGCTGGTGGCGTCCAGCCGACCTGCTCTTCCGCGGCCACCCGCTGGTGGTCACCACCGGCGGCGGCCCGGGCATCATGGAGGCGGCCAACCGCGGCGCCTTCGACGCCGGCGCCCAGACCATCGGCCTCAACATCACGCTGCCGCGCGAGCAGTTCCCCAACCCCTACGTCACGCCCGGAGCTCTGCTTCCGCTTCCACTATTTCGCTCTGCGCAAGCTGCACTTCCTGCTTCGTGCCAAGGCGCTGGTCGCCTTTCCCGGCGGCTTCGGCACCTTCGACGAGCTGTTCGAGCTGCTTACCCTGATGCAGACGCGCACCATCAAGCCGATGCCGGTGGTGCTGGTCGGCGAGGAATACTGGCGCGGCGCCGTCAACTTCGATTATCTGGCCGACGAGGGCGTCATCGAACGCGAGGACCTGGACCTGTTCTGGTTCGCCGAGACGGCGAAGGAGATCTGGGAGGGAATCCTCGCCTGGCACGCCGCCAACGGCGAACCGCTGCGGGCGGCGACGTAAAAGCCGTCGCCGCGCCCAAAAGAGGAAACGCCCCTGAAAATCTCCTTCCACGGCGCCGACCGTACCGTCACCGGCTCCTGCCACCTGATCGAATGCGCGGGAACACGCATCCTGGTCGATTGCGGCATGTTCCAGGGCAGCCGCGAGCTCGCCGAGGACAACGCCGAGCCCTTCGGCTTCGACCCCGCGCGCGATCGACGTGGTGCTGCTCACCCACGCCCATCTCGACCATTGCGGGCGGCTGCCGCTGCTCGCCAAGCGCGGGTTCAGCGGCGAGATCATCGCCACCGGCGCCACGCGCGAGCTGGCGCGGGTGGTGATGCTCGATTCGGCCCGCCTGCAGGAGGAAGACGCCGAGCGCAACAAGCGCCGGCATGCGCGCCGTCACGGCGGCAACGAGGGCGATGACGCGCCGCTCTACGGCGTGCTCGACGCCATGAACGTGCTGGAATTCTTCGGCCGCAAGGCCATCTACGACCAGCCGATCGACGTGGCGCCCGGCATCCGCGCCACCTTCTTCGATGCCGGCCATATTCTCGGTTCCGCCAGCATCCTGCTCGAGCTGGAGGAAAAGGGCACGCGCCGGCGGGTCGTGATGTCGGGCGACATCGGCAACGCTGGACGCCCGCTGCTCAATCCGCCCAAGCAGCCGCCGCAATGCGACGCGGTGGTCATGGAGACCACCTATGGCGACCGCAACCACAAGCCCTTCGGCCCCTCGGTGGAGGAGTTCTACGCGGCGATCGCGGAGACCTTCGCCCGCGGCGGCAACGTGGTCATCCCGACCTTCGCGCTGGAGCGGGCGCAGGAGCTGCTCTACGCGCTGCACGATGCGATGGAGCGACGGCCGCCTGCCGAAATCGACCCAGGTCTTCCTCGATTCGCCGATGGCGATCACCGCGACCGACATCTTCCGCCGTCACCCCGACGATCTCTCGGCCGAGGTCGCCGACCTCTTCGCCGACGGGCGCGACCCGCTGTCCGTGCCTGGGCTGCACCTCACCCGCGAGACGTCCGATTCGATGGCGATCAACAAGATCAGCGGCGGCGCCGTCATCATGGCGGGCTCCGGCATGGCGACCGGCGGGCGCGTCCGCCACCACCTCAAGCACAACCTGTGGCGCGCCGACGCCGGCATCATCTTCGTCGGCTTCGCGGCGGAAGGCACGCTCGCCCGCACCATCGTCGACGGGGCGAAGCGCGTGCGTATCTTCGGCGAGGAAATCCCGGTCAAGGCGAAGGTCTATACGATCGGCGGCTTCTCCGCCCATGCCGGCCAGCAGGAGCTTCTCGCCTGGCACAGGTCGGCGCACGCGGCACGCACCTATCTCGTCCACGGCGACCAGCGGGTGATGAAGGCGTTCGCGCCGATGCTCACCGATACCGAGACGGTGATGCCGGCGCTGAACCAGCAATTCGAGCTGTAGGGCGGGGAGGGGACGATGGCTGACAGGGTGGCGATGGTGATCGCCGGCGGCAGCGGCATGGGCGCCGCCGCCGCGCGCCGGCTGGCCGAGGACTGTTTCGCGGTGGCGATCCTGTCGTCCTCGGGCAAGGGCGAGGCGCTCGCCAAAGAGCTCGGCGGCCTCGGCCTTACCGGCTCCAACCGGTCATCCGAGGACATCGGCCGGCTGGTCGATGCGGCGATGGCGCGCTGGGGGCGCATCGACGTTCTGGTGAACAGCGCGGGGCACGGGCCGCGGGCGCCGATCCTGGAGATCACCGACGAGCAGTGGCACGCCGGGCTCGACACCTATCTGATGAACGTCATCCGCGCGACGCGGCTGGTGGCGCCGGTGATGGTCCAGCAGAAAAGCGGGGCGATCATCAACATCTCCACCGCCTGGGCCTTCGAGCCGGCCGCCCAGTTCCCGACCTCGGCCGTGGCCCGCGCCGGGCTCGCCGCCTACACCAAGATCTTCGCCGACACCTATGCCGCCGACAATGTGCGCATGAACAACGTTCTGCCCGGCTGGATCGACAGCCTGCCGGCGACCGAGGAGCGGCGCCAGAGCGTGCCGATGAAGCGTTACGGCACGACGGAGGAGGTGGCGGCGACGATCAGCTTCCTCGCCTCGGACGGCGCCGGCTACATCACCGGGCAGAACATTCGCGTCGACGGCGGGCTGACGCGGTCGCTGTGAGGCGATGCCGGCGTTGAACCGGGAATGTGAGCAGCGGGTGCTGACATGGACGATGACGACGACCTCGGCGACCTGACCCATGCCGCGCCGGCCTACAAGCGGGCGCTGTGGATCGTCACCATCCTCAACGTCGGCTACGGCCTGATCGAGGCCGGCGGCGGCTTCCTCGCCGGTTCGCAGGGTCTCAAGGCCGACGCCCTCGACTTCCTCGGCGACGGCACGATCACCTTCGTCGCCCTGATGGCGATCGGCTGGGGGCCGGCCTGGCGGGCGCGCTCGGCGCTGCTGCAGGGCATCTTCCTTGCCGTCATGGGGCTCGGGGTGCTTGCCGCCACGCTTTGGCGCGTCTTCGTCGTCCATGTGCCTGAAGCCGAGCTGATGGGGGCATTCGGGATCGTCGCGCTCGCCGTCAACGTCGCCTGCGCCGTCATCCTGCTGAAGCACCGCGAGGGCGACGCCAACGTCCAGGCGGTGTGGCTGTTCAGCCGCAACGATGCGCTCGGCAATGCCGCGATCGTCGTCGCGGCGGTGCTGGTGGCGGCAACCGGTACGCCGTGGCCGGACCTGGTCGTGGCGGCGGTCATCGCCGGCCTCTTCCTGCAATCGTCCTGGAAGATCATCGCCTCCGCCCGGCGGGAACTGGGGGAGGCGGCGTGAGGGTGGCGCCGTCCCGCCTGGTTTCACGCCTCAAATCCTGGGCAAGGGCCATCAAGGTCGACGTGGTGGCGCTGTGGCTGGCGGCGCGCGACGAGCGGACGCCGTGGCAGGCGAAGGTCGTGGCGGCGGCCGTCGCCGCCTATGCGCTGTCGCCGATCGACCTCATCCCGGACTTCATTCCGGTGCTCGGCTATCTCGACGATCTGGTGATCGTCCCGCTCGGCATCCTGCTGGCCGTCCGCCTCGTGCCCGCCGACCTGATGGCGGAATTCCGCCGCGAGGCCGCCCATCGCGCCCGGCCGGCAAGCCGCGGCGGCGCCATTGCCATCGTTGTGGTCTGGGTGGCCTTGGCGGTCCTGCTGGTCTGGTGGCTGGTGTGAGGGGCGCGCCGGAAACTGAGGCACTACCGCGTGTGAGGCCCTCTTGCACGGTGAGAACAAACCGTGTACAACTCTCTCACGCAGTCGGGGCAGCGAATCTTTTCCGCATGTCATTCCATCACCCCCGGTGCCTGTGGAACAAGGAGCATCTACAATGGCCGCGACGCCGCTTCGTGTGATCGAGGGTAATGGAATGGACAAGTCGAAAGCGCTCGATGCGGCGCTCAGCCAGATCGAGCGGGCCTTCGGCAAGGGCTCGATCATGCGCCTCGGCCAGAACGAGGCGACGGTCGACGTGGCCACCGTGCCGACCGGCTCGCTCGGCCTCGATATCGCGCTCGGCATCGGCGGCGTGCCGCGCGGCCGGGTCGTCGAGATCTACGGGCCGGAGTCCTCGGGCAAGACCACGCTCGCTCTGCATATCATCGCCGAGGCGCAGAAGGCCGGCGGCATCTGCGGCTTCGTCGATGCCGAGCACGCGCTCGACGCCGGCTATGCCCGCAAGCTCGGCGTCAAGCTCGACGACCTGCTCATCTCGCAGCCCGACACCGGCGAACAGGCGCTGGAGATCACCGATACGCTGGTGCGCTCGGGCGCGGTCGACGTGCTGGTGATCGATTCGGTCGCGGCGCTGACGCCGCGCGCCGAAATCGAGGGCGAGATGGGCGACCAGCTTCCCGGTCTTCAGGCCCGCCTGATGAGCCAGGCGCTGCGCAAGCTCACCGGCTCCATTTCGCGCTCCAACACCACCGTCATCTTCATCAACCAGATCCGCATGAAGATCGGCGTCATGTTCGGCAA
The DNA here is from genome assembly GCA_963782045.1 of uncultured Alphaproteobacteria bacterium. Classification (GTDB taxonomy): domain Bacteria; phylum Pseudomonadota; class Alphaproteobacteria; order Rhizobiales; family Kaistiaceae; genus CAVSRC01. Next base: position 137,499 of record CAWAIR010000013.1, on the reverse strand, counting down.
TCCGGAGACGACGACGGGCGGCAATGCGCTGAAGTTCTATGCCTCGGTCCGCCTCGACATCCGCCGCATCGGCTCGATCAAGGAGCGCGACGAGGTGGTCGGCAACCAGACCCGCGTCAAGGTGGTCAAGAACAAGCTGGCGCCGCCGTTCAAGCAGGTCGAGTTCGACATCATGTACGGCGAGGGCATCTCCAAGACTGGCGAGCTGGTCGATCTCGGCGTCAAGGCCGGCATCGTCGAGAAGTCGGGCGCATGGTTCTCCTACGACAGCCAGCGCCTTGGCCAGGGCCGCGAGAACGCCAAGGCGTTCCTGCGCGACAATCCCGAGATCGCCGACCAGATCGAGAAGGCGATCCGCGCCAATGCCGGGCTGATCGCCGAGAAGTTCCTCGAGAAGGGCGGCCCCGAGGACGAGGGCGGCGAGGCCGGCGAGGATTGAGCGCTGGGGGCCGCGCCATGGACCAGCGGGTCAGCGTGATCACCCTCGGGGTTGCCGACCTCGGCCGGTCGCTGCGCTTCTACGAGGCGCTCGGCTGGCAGCGCGGCAACACGGACGAGGGTGTCGTCTTCTTCCAGATTCCGGGTGCGGTCTTCGCCCTGTGGTCGCGGGCCGCGCTCGCCGAGGATGCCCATGTGAGCCGACAGCGGGGCATCCTTCGGCGGCATCACGCTCGCCTACAACGCCCGCTCGAAAGCGGAGGTCGATGCGGTGCTGGCCGAGGCGCAAGCCGCTGGCGGCACGCTCCTCAAGCCAGCCGAAGACGTCTTCTGGGGCGGCTATTCCGGCTATTTCGCCGATCCCGACGGCCACCCCTGGGAGGTTGCCTGGAATCCCGGCTGGACGCTGGACGAGGCTGGCCGTGTGAGCCTGTCGCCCTGAGAATCGTCACGATTATGGACATGGCCGCCGCCGGGGCTGTAGAACCCGGCGGTCGCGGCGCTGCCGCTTTTCCTGGAATCCCGGACGGTCATGAGTAGCGTCAACGAGATCCGCTCGCATTTTCTTGGCTTCTTCGAGAAGAACGGCCACACGCCGGTTGCGTCGAGCCCGCTGGTGCCGCGCAACGATCCGACGCTGATGTTCACCAATGCCGGCATGGTCCAGTTCAAGGACTATTTCACCGGCCGCTCGAAGGCGCCGTTCCCGCGCGCGGCGACCTCGCAGAAGTGCGTGCGCGCCGGCGGCAAGCACAACGATCTCGACAATGTCGGCTATACCGCCCGGCATCACACCTTCTTCGAGATGCTCGGCAACTTCTCCTTCGGCGACTACTTCAAGGAGCAGCGCGATCGAGTTCGCCTGGCAACTCTGCACCAAGGAGTTCGGCCTGCCGGCGGAGAAGCTGACGGCGACCGTCTACATCGACGATGACCAGGCCTTCGACCTGTGGCGCAAGATTTCCGGCCTGCCGGAGAGCCGCATCATCCGCATCGCCGGGTCGGACAACTTCTGGCAGATGGGCGACACCGGCCCCTGTGGCCCGTGCTCCGAGATCTTCTACGACCATGGCGAAAGCATCCCCGGCGGCCCGCCGGGCTCGCCGGACGAGGACGGCGATCGCTTCGTCGAGATCTGGAACCTGGTCTTCATGCAGTACGAACAGCTCCCGGGTGGCGACCGTGTCGACCTGCCGAGCCCGTCGATCGATACCGGCATGGGGCTGGAGCGCGTCGCGGCGGTGCTGCAGGGCGTCCACGACAATTACGACATCGACCTGTTCAGGGCGCTGATCGAGGCCTCGGTCGATCTCATCGGCGTCAAGGCGGAGGGGAAGAACCGCGCCAGCCACCGGGTGATCGCCGACCACCTGCGCGCGGCGAGCTTCCTGATCGCCGACGGCGTGCTGCCCTCGAACGAGGGCCGCGGCTACGTGCTCCGCCGCATCATGCGCCGCGCCATGCGCCATGCCCATCTGCTTGGTGCGTCCGATCCCGTGATGTACCGGCTGGTGCCGGTGCTGGTGGCCGAGATGGGCCGCGCCTATCCGGAGCTGGTGCGGGCCGAGTCGCTGATCGCCGAGACGCTCCGCCTGGAGGAGACCCGCTTCGGCCGCACGCTGACGCGCGGCCTGACCCTGCTCGACGAGGCGACCGCGGGGCTCGCCGGCGGCGCGACGCTCGCCGGTGACGTCGCCTTCCGTCTCTACGACACCTTCGGCTTCCCGCTCGACCTCACCCAGGACGCGCTCAAGGCGCGCGGCATCGCTGTCGATCTCGACGGCTTCGAGGCGGCGATGGAGAAGCAGAAGGCCGAGGCGCGCGCCTCTTGGGCGGGCTCCGGCGAGGCGCAGACCGAGCCGATCTGGTATCGTCTGCGCGAGTCGCTGGGCGCCACCGAATTCCTCGGCTACGAGATCGACACCGCCGAGGGCGAGATCCTCGCGCTGGTCGAGGCCGGCGAGGCGATGCCCGAGGCGAAGGCGGGCGAGGAGGTCGCGGTCGTCCTCAACCAGACGCCGTTCTACGCCGAATCCGGCGGCCAGATTGCCGATAGCGGAACGATCGAGAATGCCGATGGCGGGCGCGTGCGCGTCGACAACGTGCAGAAGCGCGCCGACGGGCTTTTCGTCCACTATGGCAAGGTCGAGGCGGGAAAGGTCGCGGTCGGCGATGCCGCGCGGCTCACCATCGACAAGCCGCGGCGGGCGATGATCCGCGCCAACCATTCTGCCACCCACCTGCTGCACGCGGCGCTGCGCAACGTGCTCGGCACCCATGTCGCGCAAAAGGGCTCGCTGGTCGCCCCCGACCGGCTGCGCTTCGACTTCTCGCACCAGAAGCCGATGGACGCGGCGGAGATCGAGGCGGTCGAGGATCTCGCCAATGCGGTGGTGCTGGAGGACGCGCCGGTGGTCACCCGGCTGATGGACCGCGAGGAGGCGATGCACTCCGGCGCCATGGCGCTGTTCGGCGAGAAATACGGCGATGAGGTGCGGGTGGTGTCGATGGGTACCATGCCGGACGATCCGACGGCCAAGACCTATTCGACGGAGCTCTGCGGCGGCACCCATGTCGGGCGCACGGGCGAGATCGGGCTGATCACGCTGGTCAACGAAGGCGCGGTCGCTGCCGGTGTCCGGCGCATCGAGGCGCTCACCGGCCAGGCGGCGCGCAAGCATCTCGCCGATCAGGAGAAGCGGCTGAAGGCGGTCGCTGCGACGCTGAAGTCGCGCCCGGACGAGGCGGCCGAGCGCGTTCAGGTGCTGATGGACGAGCGCCACAAGCTGGAGCGCGAGCTCGCCGAGGCGCGCCGCAAGCTCGCCATGGGCGGCGGCGCCGCTGCCGGCGGGGCGGACGGCAGCGCGGTCGCCGATGTCGGCGGCGTCAAGTTCTTCCGCCTGTCGGTCGCCGACATCGGCATGAACGACCTCAAGGCGCTCGCCGACGAGGGCAAGGCCAACGTCGGCTCCGGCGTGGTGGCGATCGCCAACCGCAATGCCGAGGGCAAGGGCAGCCTCGTGGTCGGCGTCACCGCCGATTTGACGAATCGCTTCAATGCTGTCGATCTTGTCCGCAAGGGAGCTGCGGCGCTTGGCGGCAAGGGCGGCGGCGGCCGGCCGGATCTGGCGCAGGCCGGCGGGCCGGACGGCAGCAAGGCGGACGAGGCTCTCGATGTGATTGCGGCGGCACTCGCAGGCGAGTGAGCGCGATGAGGTTGGGGCGACGAACCAGAGCGAGGCAGGGGCGCACCGCAAGGCAGCGGTAAGGCGCCCCGTTGTCGGCATTGCCAGGGCCGGGCCGGCAATCGTGGCGCTGGCGCGGCTCCGCCGTCGCGTCTTCCAGATCCTCGAGGATGCGCCGCGCGACGATCGGCTCAGCCGCCTCGTCAACTGGAGCCTGATCGGCCTCATTACCGTCAATCTGGTCGCGGTCGTGCTGGAGTCAGTGCCGGCGCTGGCGAGCGAGTACCACCTCGTTTTCGTGGTCATCGAGGGTGTCTCGCTGGTCGTCTTCACGGTCGAATACGTGGCCCGTATCTGGGCGGCGAGCGACCAGCCGCTGCGCCGGCGGCGCCACCTGCCGCCGTGGCTGGGCTACGTCACCAGCGGTCCCGGTCTCATCGACCTGCTGGCGGTGGTGCCGTTCTGGCTGGCGCTGTTCTTCGCTGCCGACCTCCGCGTGCTGCTCGTCTTCCGCATCGTCCGCTTCCTCAAGCTGGCGCGCTATTCGCCGGCCATGCGCTCTCTGCTCGACGCGCTCTATGCCGAACGCCGGGCGCTCTTCGGCTGCGTCATCATCCTGCTCGGCACGACGGTGCTCGCCGCCTCGGTCATGCACGTCATCGAGGGGGCGGCGCAGCCCGACAAGTTCGGCACGATCCCGGAGGCCATGTGGTGGGCGATCGTGACGCTGACGACGACCGGCTACGGCGACGTCGTGCCGGTAACGCCGCTCGGCCGCGTCTTTGGCGGTCTGGCGGTGCTCTTGGGCATCCTCATGCTGGCGCTGCCGGTCGGCATCGTCGCCACCTCGTTCGCCAACGTCATCCACCGGCGCGATTTCGTCGTGACCTGGGGCATGGTGGCGCGCGTGCCGATCTTCGCCGGGCTCACGGCAAGCGAGATCGCCGATGTCGCCGGCCTGCTTTCCGCGCAGTCGGTCGAGCCGGGCGGCATCATCGTGCGCAAGGGCAGCACCGCCAGCGCCATGTATTTCCTCGCCGCCGGCGAGGTCGAGATCGACCTTCCGGCGGAGAAGGTGCGCCTCGGCGTCGGCCATTTCTTCGGCGAGATCGCCGTGCTCAAGCGCGCCCGGCGCTCGGCCACGGTCACCGCGGTGACGCGCACCAATCTCTTGGTGCTCGATGCTGCCGACCTGCACGAGCTGATGGAGCGCGACACGCGCTTCGCCGAGCGGGTGCGCGAGGTCGCGCGCAGCCGCGTCGGCGAAGACCTGGTCACCCCGCGCGGCGACATCATCGGGGCGGAGCTCTCCGGCGACGCCTAGCGGGCGGTGAGCGCCGGGCCGACCAGATCGACGCGGTTGGTCCAGATCAGTCCGTCGAAGCGGGCTGGCACGGTGCCGAGCTCGGCAAGCGTGTCGATGCCTGAAGAGAAGCTGCTGCCGTCATAGGCACCGAGGAGGACGACCCGCGTGCCGTCGGCGGCGAGGCGTGCCGTCAGCCGGTTGGGGAAGCCCCAGGCGAAGCGGGCGTAGTTCACCGGCAGCATGAAGAGCGTGTTGCGGCATTCGCTTGGCACGACCCCGAGCCAGCCGAGAAGCAGGTAGCGGACGAGGCAGCGCTTCGCGGCGTCGGTGCCGAGCACCGTCATGTCTGGTGCGGCGGCGGCGAACGCAGCAATCGCCTCGCCGCCGCCATAGACCCAGATGAGGGCGCGGCGTCCGGCTGGCAGAGGCGCGAGTTGGGTTGCGAGCCGGCGACCCTCCTCGGCGTCGTCGCTCTTGATGTTGATGAGGATGCGCCGATCCGGAAAGGCAGTCAGCACCTCGTCGAGTGTCGGCATCGCGCCCACGCCCCTGCCACGGAACGGGAAGGTCCTGCCGCCGTCGGCGGTGTAGCCGTAGCCGATGTCGAGTGCTTTCAGTTCGGCCAGCGTGTGGTCGCGCGTGACGCCGTGCCCGTCGGTGCGGCAGTCGAGCGTCCAGTCATGGAACACCACGAAATCGCCGTCGGTGGTCGGGTGGACGTCGAACTCGATGATGTCGGCACCGGCCGCGAAGGCGGCGGCGAAGCCGGCCAGCGTGTTTTCCAGATAGGGATGCTGCGGTGGGAAGATGCGCTTCGCCGTGCAGGTCTCGCCGGTCAGCCCTTCGCGATGGAAGGTCTGGCCGAGGCCGCGATGGGCGATGATCAGCGGCTTGCCCGCTGGCTGAGGGGCCAGCAGGCTGGTGTTGAGTGCGAAGACGGCGATCGCCAGCCCGAGGAGCAGAAGCGCAAAGAGGCCGGCGATGCGGACGAGACGGCGCACGGGAAGGCTCCAGTGGAGGACCTTTGCGTGGCGCCGAAAGCCGCCGAAAGAAGGGCAGGGCTCAGTTCGGCCGCCGGCCGTCGTTCTGCCGCGCCACCATCCAGCCCGGATATTCCGGCGGCAGCGCACTGACCTTGTCGAGCGTCGCCAGCTCCTCGTCGGTGAGCGTGACATCGGCGGCGGCGATGTTGTCGTCGAGCTGCTCGACGCTGCGCGCGCCGATGATGACGGTGGTGACGAAGGGCTGATGGAGCAGCCAGGCGATGGCGATGCGGGCCACCGAGACGCCGCGCGCCTCCGCCATCGGCCGGATGGCGTCGATGCAGGCGAAGGCGCGGTCCCTGTCGACCGGCGGAAAATCGAAGGTGACACGGCGCGAGCCCTGCGGCCCGTTGCCGTCGCGGTCGAACTTGCCGGAGAGCAGGCCGCCGGCGAGCGGGCTCCACACCATCAGGCCGACGCCCTGGTCCTTCAGCAGCGGCGCGATATCGCGTTCGAGGTCGCGGCCGGCGATGGTGTAGTAGGCCTGCAGCGAGGCGAAGCGGGCCCAGCCATGGCTGTCGGCGATGCCCAGCGCCTGCATGATCTTCCAGGCCGCCCAGTTGGAGCAGCCGACATAGCGCACGTGGCCCTGGCGCACGAGGTCGTCGAGGGCGCGGACCGTTTCCTCGACGGGCGCGACAAGGTCCTGACCGTGGATCTGGTAGAGGTCGATATGGTCGGTGCCGAGGCGCTTCAGGCTCGCCTTGACCGCGTCCATGATGTGGCCGCGCGACGAGCCGCGGTCGTTGGGCCCCTTGCCGGTGGCGCCGTGGACCTTGGTGGCCAGCACGAAATCGGTGCGCGGGCGACCGGAATTGGTCATCGCCCGGCCGGTGATTTCCTCCGACCAGCCTTCGGAATAGACGTCGGCGGTGTCGATGAAGTTGACGCCGGCGTCGGCGGCGCGGGCGACGATGCGGTCGGCGGCCGCCTGGTCGACGTCGCCGATGTGGGTCCAGATGCCGCCGCGGCCGCCGAAGGTCATGGTGCCGAGGCAGATTTCAGAAACGAGAAGGCCCGTACGGCCGAGAGGCTGGTAGCGCATGGCAGTGTCCGTGGTGAGGGAGCGCAGGCGTGGAGGGAAGGGGCCTGTCACCGACATTCTAGGACGCGATCCCCTGACGGCAAGGCGCAAATGGTCCCGGCGGTTGTGCCGCAGACCGGAGGCGGGCCGGGCGCCGCCGTGGGGAGAGGCGCCGGCTATCTGGTCCGCACACTGCCGCCGCTGCTGGTCTCGACCTTGATCGAGCCCGGCGTGCCGGTGAGGCGGACGCTGGCGCCGCTGGAGAGCGAGCCGGTGACTGCGCCGGTGGCGGCCACCTCGAGCGAGCCGCCGCTGGAACCGGAAACATCGAGGCCGACGCATTTGAGGTCGCGCGCGCGAACGTCGCCGCCGCTCGACACGTTGACCTCCAGCCGGTCGCATGTGCCGGCCAGCGACACCCTGCCGCCGCTGCTGGCGTTGACCGTGAGCCTGCCGGGGTCGACGGCGGCGAGTTCGGCATCGCCGCCGGACGACACGCTGACGTCGGCCTGCTTGCCGGAGAGCCTGTCGGCGGTGACATGGGCGCCCGAGGCGGATTCGACGCCGGTGAGCTCGGGAACGGTGATGTAGACGGTGGCGCTGCGGTCGCGGCCGATCACGTTGAGCAGGCCGCCGCCCAGGATGACGTCAAGCAGGTTGGTGTGCAGCCTGGCGCGCAACTGGCCATCCGCGACCGAGATATCGAGCTTGTCGAGCACGTCCTTGCGGCTGGTCTCGACCCGCACCGACTGGCTGTCGCCGTGCTTGACCACGGCATTGAGGCCGGTGGCGATATCGATCCGGTGGAAGGGTTCGAGGTCGTAGGTTCTGGATTCAGCCATGGCTGCCCCCGCTGTGACCGTGAGCGCCGCCGCCGCGGCGATTGCTGTCTTGAGCATCCCGTCTCCCCGCTTTCGCTGACGGCATGTAGCTCGGCACTGATGGGCCGCTCCGCAAGAGTGGGAAGCCGGCAATAGTGTCGCGCCGGTCAGCCGCAAAGGAAAAGGGCGGATGCCCATCGGCACCCGCCCCGCGTCAAGCTCGGACCGGTGCGGTGCTCAGGCCATCGCCTTCCTGAGGTTCTCGTCGACCTTGTCGAGGAAGCCCTCGGTGGTCAGCCACTTCTGGTCGGGGCCGACGAGCAGAGCGAGGTCCTTGGTCATGAAGCCCGCCTCGACGGTGGCGACGCACACCTTCTCCAGCGTGTCGGCGAACTTGGCCAGCGCTGCGTTGTCGTCGAGCTTGGCGCGGTGGGCGAGGCCGCGCGTCCAGGCGAAGATCGAGGCGATGGAGTTGGTCGAGGTCGCGTTGCCCTTCTGGTGCTGGCGATAGTGACGGGTGACGGTGCCGTGGGCGGCCTCGGCCTCCACCGTCCTGCCGTCCGGCGTGATCAGCACCGAGGTCATCAGGCCGAGCGATCCGAAGCCCTGCGCCACGGTGTCGGACTGGACGTCGCCGTCGTAGTTCTTGCAGGCCCAGACGTAGCCGCCCGACCATTTCAGCGACGCGGCGACCATGTCGTCGATCAGCCGGTGCTCGTAGGTGATGCCGGCGGCCTTGAACTTGTCGGCGAATTCCGCCTCGAAGACCTCCTGGAAGAGGTCCTTGAAGCGGCCGTCATAGGCCTTGAGGATGGTGTTCTTGGTCGAGAGGTAGAGCGGATACTTGCGCGTCAGGGCGTAGTTCATCGAGGCGCGGGCGAAATCGCGGATCGACGCGTCGAGATTGTACATGGCCATGGCGACGCCGGAGCCGGGGGCGTCGAAGACCTCATGCTCGATGACGGTGCCGTCGTCGCCGACGAACTTGATGGTCAGCTTGCCCTTGCCGGGATAGCGGAAATCGGTGGCGCGGTACTGGTCGCCGAAGGCGTGACGGCCGACGACGATGGGCTGGGTCCAGCCGGGCACCAGGCGCGGAACGTTCTTGCAGATGATCGGTTCGCGGAAGATGACGCCGCCGAGGATGTTGCGGATGGTGCCGTTCGGCGACTTCCACATCTTCTTGAGGCCGAATTCCTTCACCCGCGCCTCGTCGGGCGTGATGGTGGCGCACTTGACGCCGACCCCGTGCTTCTTCATCGCCTCGGCCGCGTCGATGGTCACCTGATCGTCGGTGGCATCCCGGTTCTCGATCGAGAGGTCGTAGTAAAGCAGGTCGACATCGAGATACGGGCGGATCAGCTTGTCCTTGATCAGCTGCCAGATGATGCGGGTCATCTCGTCGCCGTCCATCTCGACGACGGGGTTGGCAACCTTGATTTTGGCCATGGGCGGGGAACCTTCGATCATTGGCTGGAAGCGGCGGGGGAATTGGGGCGTCTCATATCAGCCGTCGCCGCGCCCGCCAAGCCACTGGCGGTGCCGTGGCTCCCTCCGCCGCGGCCGTCAACGTCAGCAACTTCACCGAAGTGGTCAGGTCAGTTCGAGAATTGCCTCGCCGGACACCGCGTCGGTGATGCCCAGCCCGCCGCCGAGGTCCTCCAGCATGTCGCGGATCTGGTCGAGGCTGGCGATCATCTGAGGACGCGCGTTGACGATGTCCTCCATCGTGCCCCACTGGCCGATCAGGCAATAGCTGCGCTCGCCTGTCTGGATCAGCGACGCCCGGCGGAATCCAGGCAAGTTGCTGGCGTGGAACACGCGATGATGATCGACGAATTCCTTCTCGCGGCCGGGCTTCACCCGGAAGCGCACCACATTGAAGGCGGTCATTGGTCTTCCCCCACACCCCGCGGGACCGACGACGGCGGCCCCGATCGCGACGCAGGCTAGCAGATGCCGGGCACTACAGCGATGCCAGCCGCCGGCCGGTCATGGCGATCATGACGTAGCTCCAGCCGCTGAAGATCAGCGAGATGCCGGCGAGCGTGCCGGGCACCCACAGGCCGGAGAACGGCCAGGAGAAGATGATCATCAGCGCCAGCACGATGGCAAGAACGCCGGAGGCCATGATCCAGCCCCAGCCGCTGTGCGGCCGGTAGCGCAGGGAGAACATGATCTGCATGACGCCCTTGGCTAGGAACATGGCGCCGATCAGCAGGCCGAGGGTGACGGCGGCGACGATCGGATTGATGAGCGCGGCAATGCCGCCGACCAGAACGACGAGGCCGATGACCAGTTGCCAGATGAAGCCGCCCCAGGAGCGCATGCGCCAGGCGTGGAAGGTCTGGACCGCACCGACGAAGATGAAGGCCCAGCCGACGGCGATGGCGACGGCCAAGCTGGCGACCACCGGCGCGAAGATGGCGAAGATGCCGCCGACGACGAAGACGATGCCGAGCGCCAGAAACCAGCCCCAGTGCTCGCGCACCTGGGTGATGCCAGGCAGGGACATGGATGTGTTGGTCATGATGGGCCTCTTTTCCCCGGACTCGGGCATTCTACAACGAAGCGGCCCGGACCGCCCTTGCTAAAGCGGAAACGGCGCAATTCCGCTTGGGCGTGGAATGCGCTAGGTACGCGCCCACCATGCCTGACCATCCTCAGAGTCCCTCCGAATCCGCCGGACCGGCCATCGTGCTGGTCGAGCCGCAGCTTGGCGAGAACGTCGGCACGGCGGCCCGCGCCATGGCCAATTTCGGCTTGCGCGACCTCAGAATCGTCAATCCGCGCGAGGGCTGGCCGAACGACAAGGCGGTGGCGGCATCGAGCCGGGCGCCGGTGATAGAGACGGCGCAGGTCTTCGCCACGGTCGAGGAGGCGGTCGCCGATCTCGGCTATCTGCTGGCAACCACCGCCCGCTCGCGCGAGGTCGCCAAGGAGGTGGTGGGCCCGCGCGCCGCCGCCGAGGTCATGCGGGGGCACATCGCCGCCGGCACCCGCGTTGGCGTGCTCTTCGGGCGCGAGCGCAGCGGCCTCACCAACGAGGAGGTGGCGCTCGCCGACGCCATCCTGACGCTGCCGGTCGACCCGTCCTTCTCTTCGCTCAACATCGCCCAGGCGGTGATCGTGGTCGCCTATGAGTGGCGGCTCGCCGGCTTCGCCGGGGAAGCGGCCGGCCTGCCGTTCGCCGGCGAGGTGGCGCCGCCGGCCGCCAAGGAGGATCTCGTGCGGATGTTCGAGCATCTGGAGGGGGCGCTCGACCGCGCCGGCTTCTTCCGCCCGCCGGAGAAGCGTGGCCACATGGTGCTGGCGCTCCGGGCCATGCTGCAACGGGCCGGCCTGTCGGAGCAGGAGGTGCGCACGCTCCGCGGCATGATCGCGGCGCTCGACCGGCGGCCGACGCGGCCGCACGTGTTGGACGACGGCTCGGTAAGCACCGTTCGCGCGGCCGACGACGAGGACGGCCCGTGAAGCTGCTGGTGTTCGATTCCGGCATCGGCGGGCTGTCGGTCGCCCGCGAGATCCGCCGCGTGCTGCCCGGCGCGACCATCGACTATGTCGCCGACGATGCCGGCTTTCCCTATGGCGACTGGGAGGAGGCGGCGCTCACCGAACACGTCGTCGGGCTGGTCGGCGACCTCATCACGCGCCATGCGCCGGATGCGGTGGTGATCGCCTGCAACACCGCCTCGACGCTGGTCCTGGCGCCGCTGCGTGCCCGCCACGCCCTGCCCATCGTCGGCACCGTGCCGGCGATCAAGCCGGCGGCGGAGCAAACCCGGTCGGGGCTCATCGGGGTATTGGCGACGCCCGGCACCATCAGACGCGACTACACCCGCGACCTCATCCGCACGTTCGCCGGCCACTGCACGGTGGCGCTCGCCGGCTCGGCGCGGCTGGCGCCGATCGCCGAGGCGCACATGCGCGGCGAAACGGTGGACGACGCGGCGATCAGCGCCGAGATCGCACCGGCCTTCGTCGACAGCGCGGGAGCGCGGACCGATGTCGTCGTGCTCGCCTGCACCCACTATCCGTTCCTCGCCGGTCATTTCGCGCGCCTGGCGCCGTGGCCGGTCACCTGGATCGACCCGGCGCCGGCGATTGCCCGCCGCGCCGCCGTGGTGCTGGGGGCAGCGGCCCACGCGGGGCCGGGCGGCGGCCGCGCGTGGCTGACTTCGGGCAAGCCCTGGCCGGCAGGGCTGGCGCCGGTTCTCAGGCAGATCGGCCTGGAGGACGGGCTGGCGCCGGTTTGACAGGAGGCGGGCGGCCGGCTAAGACGCTGCCCGCGCGTGCGCCTTGCGGCCGGACGCGCTTTCCATGCGACCCGCGGGAATTGAGGGACCCTTACCCCTTTGATCCCTGTCGGCCGGCCTCGCGAGAGGCGGCAAAGGAGGGCGCCCAACCGCACTGAGAAGGGACTACGCGATGACGAAGCGCGCTTCGGCGAAATACAAGATCGACCGCCGCCACGGCGAGAACATCTGGGGGCGGGCCAAGAGCCCGGTCAATCGCCGCGAATACGGCCCCGGCCAGCACGGCCAGCGGCGCAAGGGCAAGGTTTCCGACTTCGGCACCCAGCTCCGCGCCAAGCAGAAGCTCAAGGGCTACTACGGCAACATCTCCGAGAAGCAGTTCAAGAACATCTACTACGAGGCCATCCGCCGCACCGGCGACACCTCGGAGCACCTCGTCGGCCTGCTCGAGAGCCGGCTGGACGCGATCATCTACCGCGCCAAGTTCGTGCCCACCGTCTTCGCCGCCCGCCAGTTCGTCAACCACGGACATATCCGGGTGAACGGCAAGCGGGTGAACATTCCGAGCTACCGCTGCAAGCCGGGCGACGTGATCGAGGTCAAGGACGCCTCCAAGCAGCTCGCGCTGGTCCTGGAAGCCACCCAGTTGCCTGAGCGCGACGTGCCGGAATACGTCGCCGCCGACCACAACAAGATGGCGGCGACCTTCGTCCGCGTGCCCGGCCTCGCCGACGTGCCCTATGCGGTGCACATGGAGCCGAGCCTGGTGGTCGAGTTCTACTCGCGCTAAGCCCGCGCCATCGTTTCAGAGATGGGAAAGGCCGCCTGCGGGCGGCCTTTTTGGTTTGGTCAGGGCGGCGCGAAAGCCGGCTCGAGCAGCAGCGTGGCGCCGGCAATGACGATTGGCGCGAGGGCGAGGGTCAGGGACAGGGCAGGAGCGAGGGCGCGACGCCGCATCATCCAGGCGGCGACTGGCGCGACCAGTGCGAAGGCGATGAATGCGACGAGCAGCGCCGCCGCCGGCATCTCAGGCCCGGTGTTGTTGACGCCCTCGAGGATGAAACCGGACACGGCAACGAGCAGCGTTGCCAGTGCCCAGTCGATCAGCGTGGCGACGACGAGGACGGCGACCAAAGGCAGGCCGCCGGCGGCTCAGGCCGTCTGGCCCTGAGGCACGGCGGCGGCGATGCCCTTCTCGGCGAACATCGGCTGCAGCTCGCCGGCCTGGAACATCTCACGGACGATGTCGCAACCGCCGACGAACTCGCCCTTGACGTAGAGCTGCGGGATGGTCGGCCAGTTGGAATAGTCCTTGATGCCCTGGCGGACGTCGGCGTTCTCGAGCACGTTGACGCCCTTGTAGTCGACGCCAAGGTAATCGAGGATCTGCACGACCTGGCTGGAAAAGCCGCACTGCGGGAAGGTCGGCGTCCCCTTCATGAACAGCACGACATCGTTGGTCTTCACCTCGTTGTCGATCCAGGCGTTGACGTCGCTCATGCGAAATCTCCGGTTTTCGCGGGCCATGGGCGGCCCGATTTGGAATAAGGATAGGGAGGAGGCGGGGTTTTCGCAATGCAGCACTGCGAAAGGCCGTTCTGTGCGAGGGCCTGCGAGCGGAAATCCATGCTCCGGCCGGGGCCTGGTGGGCGGATGACCGGTCAGAGCCAGCGGCGGACGCGGGCCTTGTACTGGCGGTAGTCCTCCCGAACGCGGCTTCCAGCGTGGCATGAGGGATGGCGGCGAGCGTGACGATGATGACGGCGCCGCCGCCGGCCCGGCGCGGCAGCTCAGCCAGGCCGAGGCTGAACGGGCACAGCCACGCGATCAGGAAGGCCGCGAGAAGGAGCAGGGGCAGAACGATGCGGATGCCGGTTGCCGGCGCAACCATGACGGTCGAGACGGATCACTCCGGGGCGCTGGTCTGCAGCGCCAGCGCGTGCAGAACGCCGCCCATCTTCCCCTTCAGCGCGTCATAGACAAGCTGGTGCTGCTGCACGCGGCTCTTGCCGCGGAACGATTTCGGAGACGACCTCGGCGGCATAATGGTCCCCGTCGCCGGCAAGGTCGCGGATGACGACCCGCGCGTCGGGCAGTGCCGTCTTGATCAGGGTCTCGATGTCGCTGGCGTTCATCGCCATGGTCGACCTCCTTGCCGGCCGCCGGGTTACGCGGCGCCGCCGGCCATGTAGTCCGGGAACCAAGTCTCATAGGCTTGGACGAGCTTTGCAATAGCAATGCCAGCGGCGGCGCCGAGCTTCAGTTCGCCGCCGCCGGTGGTGCCGATCCACGGGGCGAAGATCGCCTTGCCGGCACGCTCCCAGACGCGCTCGAGAGTGTCGGGATGGACGGTGACGACATAGCGGCCCTGGTCCTCGCCGAAGAAGGTCGCGACCGGCGAGACGTCGGCCGGCTGGTTGACGGTGGCGCCGATGCCCGAGGCCATGGCCATCTCGGCGAGCGCCACGGCCAGCCCGCCATCGGAGCAGTCGTGGACGGCGGTGGCCAGGCCATCGCGGATCAGCCCGCGGACGAGGTCGCCGACACGCCTCTCGTGGTCGAGGTCGACCGGAGGCGGCGGCCCGTCCTCGCGGCCGGCGATCTCGCGCAGCCACACCGACTGGCCGAGATGGCTGCCCCAGGCGGCCGCCGCCCCGACCAGCAGGATGTCGTCGCCCTGATGGGCGAAGGCGATGCGGGCGATGCGGGAAACGTCGGCGATCAGGCCGACGCCGCCGATCGTCGGGGTGGGCGGGATCGCGGTGCCGTTGGTCTCGTTATAGAGCGACACGTTGCCGGAGACGACCGGGAAGGCAAGCGCCTTGCACGCCGCGGCGATGCCCTCGATGGCGGCGATCAGCTCGCCCATGATCTCGGGCTTCTCGGGATTGCCGAAATTGAGGTTGTCGGTGACGGCGAGCGGCTCGGCGCCGACGGCGGTCAGGTTGCGCCAGCATTCGGCCACCGCCTGCTTGCCGCCCTCGCGTGGATCGGCGGCGCAGTAGCGTGGCGTCACGTCGACGGAAAAGGCGAGGGCTTTGCCGCTGCCGCCGACGCGCACGACGCCGGCGTCGCCGCCGGGCCGCTCCATCGTGTCGCCGCCGATCAGCGTGTCGTATTGCTCCCACACCCAGCGGCGCGAGCTCATGTCCGGCGACTTCGAGAATCCGAATCAGGTCCTCGCCACAATCCGTTGAGGCGGGAATCGATTTCGCATCGAGCGGCGCGGGCGCCGCGGGCGCGACATGCGGCCGGTCATACTTCGGCGCCTGGTCGCCGAGCTCCTTGATCGGCAGGTCGGCCTTCACCTCGCCCCTGTGGACGACGCGGAAGCGGAGGTCGGCGGTGGTCCTGCCGACGATGGCGAAGTCGAGTCCCCACTTGCGGAAGATCGCCTCGGCCTCCGGCTCCTTGTCCGGGCGGAGCACCATCAGCATGCGCTCCTGGCTCTCCGACAGCATCATCTCGTAGGCGGTCATGCCGGTCTCGCGGCAGGGCACGTGATCGAGGTCGAGCGCGATGCCGAGGTCGCCCTTGGCGCCCATCTCAACGGCGGAGGAGGTGAGGCCGGCGGCGCCCATGTCCTGGATGGCGACCACGGCGCCGGAGGCCATCAGCTCGAGGCAGGCTTCCAGCAGCAGCTTTTCCGAGAACGGATCGCCGACCTGCACGGTTGGGCGCTTCCCGTGGCTGTCGTCGTCGAAGACGGCGGAGGCCATCGAGGCGCCGTGGATGCCGTCACGGCCGGTCTTGGAGCCGAGATAGACCACCGGCAGGCCGACGCCGGAGGCCTTGGAATAGAAGATCGCGTCGGTCCTGGCGATGCCGGCGGCAAAAGCGTTGACCAGGATGTTGCCGTTGTAGCCGCGGTCGAAGCCGATCTCGCCGCCGACCGTAGGCACGCCAAAGGAATTGCCGTAACCGCCGATGCCGGCGACCACGCCGGCGACCAGATGGCGCGTCTTGGGATGGTCGGGCGCGCCGAAGCGCAGCGCATTCATCGCGGCGATCGGCCGGGCGCCCATGGTGAAGACATCGCGCAGGATGCCGCCGACCCCGGTCGCCGCGCCCTGATAGGGCTCGATGAAGGAGGGGTGGTTGTGGCTCTCCATCTTGAAGATCACCGCCTCGCCGTCGCCGATGTCGACGACGCCGGCATTCTCGCCGGGGCCGCAGATGACGCGCTCACCCGTCGTCGGCAGGCGCCGCAGCCAGATTCTTGGAGGACTTGTACGAGCAGTGCTCGTTCCACATGGCCGAGAAGATGCCGAGCTCGGTCAGGCTCGGCTCGCGGCCGATGAGGGCGAGGATGCGGTCGTATTCGTCGGGCTTCAGCCCATGGGCGGCGACGAGGTCCGGGGTGATCTGGACGGGAGCGTTCATGTGCACCCCGTGCCGCCCTTGGCCCAGCGGCCGATGTCGGCGCGAATGCGGGCGCCATTGGATGAATCGGCCAACGGACCGTAGACGGTGGCGCTGGAGCCGCCGGTCGCCTGGATGACGAGGGCCGGCAGGCCGGTGGGATTGTCCTTCCTGACGATCAGGATGCGCGACACGGCGGCGTTGCGCTCCGGCGTGTAGACGTAACCGGCGAACGCGGTTTCGCCGGGGGCGAACCAGCAGCGGCCGATGGAATCGGCGAGCTTGACCGAGAGGTCGTAGGCCGCGTTGGAGACATCGACGCTGCCGCCGCTGCCGCCCGACGACATGCAGCCGGAGAGGGCCGCGGCGAGGGCGGTGAGGGCGAGGCCGGCAAACAGGGCGCGGCGTGGGGTCATGCGGCTGTCTCCAATGCGCCGAGGACGCTCTCGAAGAGGCCGCGGCCGTCGGTGCCGCCCTGTGCGTCTTCGATCAGGTCTTCCGGATGAGGCATCATGCCAAGCACGTTGCGCTTGTCGTTGAGGATGCCGGCGATATCGTCGATGGAACCGTTGGGATTGGCGTCCGCCGTGCGCGCGCCCGCGGCATCGACATAGCGGAAGGCGACCCGGTCGTTGCCGGTCAGGCGGGCGAGGGTGTCGTCGTCGCAGCGGTAGTTGCCGTCGCCGTGGGCGACCGGGCAGCGCAGCACTTGGCCTTTGGCATAGCGGTCGGTGAACAGCGTGTCGGCGGTCTCCACCCTCAGGTGCACCTCGCGGCAGACGAAGCGCAGGCTGGCATTGCGCATCAGCACACCGGGCAAGAGCCCCGCCTCGCAGAGGATCTGGAAGCCGTTGCAGATGCCGAGCACCGGTACGCCAGCCTGGGCCCGCTCGGCGACGGCGCGCATGATCGGAGCGCGCGCGGCAATCGCGCCGGAGCGCAGGTAGTCGCCATAGGAGAAGCCGCCGGGAAGCACGATCAGGTCGGCGGGCGGCATGTCGCTGTCGGCATGCCAAACGACGGCCGGCCGGCTGCCGGTGATCTTCTCCAGCGCCGCGATCATGTCGCGGTCGCGGTTGGAGCCGGGAAAGACGATGACGGCGGATTTCATGGGAGCCTTTCCGAAATCCGGATGCTGCACTGCACAGCACCTGCAACAAGACGCTTAGCCGATTCGGCACGGATGGGAAGGGGCAGGGTGACGCTGAACCGCTGTCGGCCGCGGCGCCGCCCGTTCCGATCGCCTCCGGGGTGGCGACGGCGCTTCATCGCGGCTTGAGGCCCCGCAGGATCTCGTCGACCGAGCGGCTGGCGCGGATATCGGTCTTGCAGCCCTGGCCGGGCGCGTCGAACAGATAGGTCTTGCCGCCATGGGCGGTGCAGGCGCGCACCGGGCCGCCGGCCGGCGTGCGGCAGCCGAAGCTACCCTCGGTGACGAGGAAGCTCAGGCCGGCGTGGCTGAAGCGGTCGACGCGTCCCGGCGCAACCGGAGGTGCGGCGTCGGCGGACGGCCTGTCGTCGAACGCCAGCGCCGCCGGTGCGCAGGCATCGGTCCCATCGGCGACGGTGACGGCGATGGTGGTCGGGGCGCAGCCGGAGGTTTTGCAATAGATATCGTAGGCGTTGTCGGCGCCGTTCACGTCCCAGCGGCTGGCGTTGAAATGGAGTTCGAGACCGCCGATCCAGGCGACGCCATTGACGGGCGGCGGCTTGGCGTGGGCGAGGGGAACGAGGAACAGGAAGGCAGAGATGAAGGCGAGCGGACGCATCGTCTTGTTTCAAGTCGTTTCAGATGCCGCAGTCCGGTTCATGGCCGACGATTGCGGCGAAAGCCGGGGCAGGGCGGCCCTCAGGTAAACTCGACGCGGTAGTCCTCGATCACGGTGTTGGCGAGGAGCTTCTCGCCCATGGCATTGAGGATCGCCTCGGCCTTGGCCGGATCGGCCTCGGCCAGTTCGATGTCGAAGACCTTGCCCTGGCGCACGCCGTTGACGTCGGTGAAGCCGAGCGCGGCCAGGGCGTGTTCTATGGCCTTGCCCTGCGGGTCGAGGACGCCGGATTTCAGCGTGACGGTGAGACGGGCCTTCATGGGGCGCGCCCGGCGGCTATTGCACCAGCACCGGGCCGCTGCCCTTCGGGCGGTCCTGCTCGATGAGGATGCCGAGGCGGCGGGCAACCTCCTGATAGGCCTCGACCAGACCGCCCATGTCGCGGCGGAAGCGGTCCTTGTCGAGCTTGTCCTTGGTCTGCACGTCCCACAGGCGGCAGGAGTTGGGCGAGATCTCGTCGGCGACGACGATCCGCATCATTTCGTTCTCCCACAGCCGGCCGCACTCGATCTTGAAATCGACCAGCTGGATGCCGGCACCGAGGAAGAGGCCGGAGAGAAAGTCGTTGACGCGGATGGCGAGCGCCATGATGTCGTCGATCTCCTGCGGGCTCGCCCAGCCGAAGGCGGTGATGTGCTCCTCCGATACCATCGGGTCCTCGAGCTCGTTGCTCTTGTAATAGAACTCGATGATCGAGCGCGGCAGCACGGTGCCTTCGTCAATGCCGAGGCGCTTCGACAGCGAGCCGGCGGCGATGTTCCTGACCACCACCTCGAGCGGAATGATCTCGACCTCGCGGATGAGCTGCTCGCGCATGTTCAGCCGGCGCACGAAGTGCGTCGGGATGCCCATGCGGTTGAGATGGGTGAAAATGTGCTCTGAAATGCGGTTGTTGAGCACGCCCTTGCCGTCGACGACCTCGTGCTTCTTTTTATTGAAGGCGGTGGCGTCGTCCTTGAAGAACTGGACGAGGGTTCCCGGCTCCGGCCCCTCGAACAGAATCTTGCTCTTGCCTTCGTAGATGCGCCGACGCCGGTTCATGGGCACGTACCGCGGTTTGTGAAAATCCATCAGACGGGATCCCAGGCTAAAAAGTGTTTTGCGACAACAGCCTGCGCCCGACTCAAGCGGCCGAACGATGCCGCGTGGCGGACCTTAGGCGATCGGCCCCGAAACCACAATGAGCCTTCCCGAACCACGGGATTCCGGCACGGACGAAGGGGTCGCCGACGGCGTTGATTTAGGCTATGCCTGACGATATGCAAGTCCGCCCTTACCGGTAAGCCGGAGCCGCAAGATGACGACTTTCGACAAGCGCGAGGATGCCTTCGAGAATAAGTTCGTGCACGATGCCGATGTGCAGTTCAAAGCCTATGCGCGCCGCAACAGGCTGCTCGGCCTGTGGGCGGCGGCGCTCCTCGGCAAGACGGGCGATGACGCCGTGGACTACGCCAAGACGGTGGTCGCTGCCGACCTCGAGCATGCGGGCCATGAGGACGTGTTCCGCAAGATCCGCGAGGATTTCGACAGCGCCGGCGTGGACCAGTCCGACCATCAGATCCGCCGGACCATGGATGAGCTGATGGCGAAGGCGATACAGCAAGTGCGCACCGAGAAAGTCTGAGGAGGCGTCGCCAGTAATGTCCGTGCCTGCCCTCGCCGCGCGGCTCAGCAACGGCGAGACCATCTACTGCGGCTGGGCGAGCCTGCCCGAGCCGCTGGTCGCGGAAATCATCGCCCGCTCCGGATTCGATAGCGTCATCATCGACATGCAGCACGGGCTGATCGACACCAGCGCGGTGATGCGGAGCATCGGCGCGGTGGCGCTGGCCGGCAAGCCGGCGATCGTGCGCGTCCCGCTCGGCGACCATGCCACCGCCAGCCGCGCGCTCGACATGGGGGCCAAGGCGATCATCGCGCCGATGGTCAACTCGGTCGAGGAGGCGCGTGGGCTGGCCGCGGCGACCAAATACCCGCCACTGGGGGAGCGAAGCTGGGGCCCGACGCGGGCGATGACCCTGGAGGACATCGAGCAGCCGCAGGACTATCTGGCCAGCGCCAACCGGACCAACGTCACCTTCGCCATGATCGAAACGCGGCGGGCGCTCGACGCGCTCGACG
The DNA here is from genome assembly GCA_963782045.1 of uncultured Alphaproteobacteria bacterium. Classification (GTDB taxonomy): domain Bacteria; phylum Pseudomonadota; class Alphaproteobacteria; order Rhizobiales; family Kaistiaceae; genus CAVSRC01. The sequence goes on along the minus strand of CAWAIR010000013.1, from coordinate 117,114 downwards.
CGATCCTCGGCGTCGACGGCATCGACGGCGTCTTCGTCGGCCCATTCGACCTGTCGGTGTCGCTGTCCGGAGGGCAACTGGCTCCGGAAGGCAGCGCCGTCGAGGGGCCGATCAGGCAGATCGCCGAACGCGCCGCGGCGGCGGGCAAGATCGCCGGCATCTACGCGGCGACGCCGGAGCGGGCACGCGCCTTCCGCGGTTTCGGCTATCGTCTGATCGCGATCGGCGCCGACCAGGCCTATCTGACGCTTGGCGCCAGCGAACTGCTCACGGCCGCGCGGGCGCCGTAGGCGTCAGCCGGCCTATCCCGTCGCCTCGCCGAAGACGCGGTGGAAGATCGCGTCGACGTGTTTCAGGTGGTAGCCGAGGTCGAACAGCGCCTCCAGCTCCGATTGCGGAATTGCGCGTGCGACCTCCGCGTCGTTCTTCAACAGCCCCAGGAAGTCGCCGCCCTCCTGCCACGCCTGCATGGCGTGGCGCTGGACCATGGCATAGGCGTCCTCGCGGCTCACCCCGTGCTGGGTGAGTGCCAGCATGACGCGCTGCGAATGGACGAGCCCGCCGAGGCTGTCGAGGTTGGCCTTCATGCGATCGGGATAGACGACCAGCCTGTCGACCAGCCCGGCGAGGCGGGCCAACGCAAAATCGAGCGCTATTGTTGCGTCGGGGCCGATTACCCGCTCGACCGAGGAATGCGAGATGTCGCGCTCATGCCACAGCGCCACGTTCTCCATCGCCGGCACCACCGCCGAGCGCACAAGGCGGGCGAGCCCGGTCAGGTTCTCCGAAAGCACCGGGTTGCGCTTGTGCGGCATCGCCGAGGAGCCCTTCTGGCCCGGCGAGAAATACTCCTCCGCCTCGCGCACTTCGGTACGCTGGAGGTGACGGATCTCGGTCGCCAGATGCTCGACCGAGGAAGCAACCACGCCGAGCGTGGCGAAATACATGGCGTGGCGGTCGCGCGGGATCACCTGGGTGGAGACCGGCTCGGGTCGCAAGCCCATGGCGTGGGCGACATATTCCTCGACGCGCGGGTCGACGTTGGCGAACGTGCCGACCGCGCCGGAGAGCGCCGCCGTCGACACCTCCTCGCGGGCTGCATGCAGGCGGCGGCGGGCGCGGGCGAACGCGGCATAGAAGGTGGCGAGCTTGACGCCGAACGTGGTGGGCTCGGCATGGATGCCGTGGCTGCGGCCGATGGTGACCGTGTTCTTGTGCTCGAAGGCACGGCGGCGCAGCGCGGTGAGCAGCGCGTCGATGTCGGCGAGCAGCAGGTCGGCGGCTCGCATGAGCTGCACGTTCAGGCAGGTATCGAGGATGTCCGACGAGGTCAGGCCCTGGTGGATGAAGCGCGCGTCCGGCCCGACGATCTCGGCGAGATGGGTGAGGAAGGCGATGACGTCGTGGCGGGTCTCGGCCTCGATGGCGTCGATGCGGGCGATGTCGAAGGTGGCGTCGCGGCCCTTGGCCCAGACCGTCTCGGCGGCTGATTTCGGCACCACGCCGATCTCGGCCATGGCGTCGAGCGCATGCGCCTCGATCTCGAACCAGATGCGGAACTTGGTCTCCGGCGACCAGATCGCCGTCATGGCGGGGCGCGAATAGCGCGGGATCATGAGCTCGGCCTGCCGTTGTCGGGGTTACGGCGCGGTCTAGCAGAGGCCGGCGGGGTTCACAATCAACGCCGGTGCGGATTGTCCGCCAGGCTACTGCGGCAGCGGCGCGGTCACCGCCAGGAAGCGGCGGTCCGGCCCCTCGAAGCCGACCGTGAACATCGACAGCAGGACGACCAGCACCGGCGCGCCGCCATCGGGATAGTCGGTGAGGACGTCGGAGATGGCATAGCGCAGCGGGCAGTGGCGGCTCGACGGGATGCGGTTGTCGGCGGCGAGTGTCCGGGTGGCGCCGCCGGGCGCGGTCAGGACGAGGCGGAAGCCGTGGAAGGCCTCGCCCATATCGGGACAACCGGGGGCCGGAAGCGCGATCTCGCTCAGCGCCAGATCGTAGCCGTCGGTCGACGGCGGCACGACGATGCGCGGCAGGAAGGCGACATGGTGGGGGTCGGCGGAGAGCTCGGTCGGCGGATTGCTGGCGACCAGATTGCCGGGCTCGCCGACCTGGTGGGCGGCGAGGATCAATTGCGCCTCGGCCCGGGCCGCGGCGCGCGTCTCCCTCAGCGATGCCTGCTCGTCCTTGGCGAGCACGCGGACCGGCGTGCCGGCGACCCAGTCGTCGCTGGCGGTGTCGATGACGTAGATGGCGGCATAGGGAAAGCCGGAGCCGTCCTGGACACCGTATTCCTCGAAGGCGAAGGTGCCGCCGTCGGGCGAGAAGCCGAGGATGGCGCGCTCGGCATAGTCGCCGGCAAGGGCCGCCGTCGCGGCGAGCATCATGGCGAAGCAGGCGCCGGTGGCGATGATCGCGCGCCGCGCCACTAGACCGCGATGCTCTCGGCGGCGCGGCGGAGGGCCGCGATGTTCTTCTGGTAGGCGCCGGGGCCGTCCTCGAAGACGGCGGTGCCGGTAACCAGAACGTCGGCGCCGGCCTCGGCGACCGAGCGGGCGTTTTCCGCCGTGATGCCGCCATCAACCTCGATGACGATGTCGCGGCCGCCGATCATGGCGCGGATCTCAGCGATCTTGGCGAGCGATTTGGGGATGAACGACTGGCCGCCGAAGCCCGGGTTGACGCTCATCACCAGAACGAGGTCGGCGAGGTCGAGGACATAGGCGAGCGCGCTTGCCGGCGTGCCCGGATTGAGGGTGACGCCGGCCTTCTTGCCGAGCGCGCGGATCGCCTGGAGCGAGCGGTGAAGATGCGGGCCCGCCTCGACATGCACCGTCATGCGATCGGCCCCGGCCTCGGCGAAGGCGGCGAGATAGGGGTCGGCGGGAGCGATCATCAGGTGGACGTCGAGCGTCTTCCTGGTGTGCGGCCTGATCGCCTTCACCACGCCCGGCCCGATGGTGATGTTGGGGACGAAGTGGCCGTCCATGACGTCGACATGGATCCAGTCGGCGCCGGCGGCATCGACGGCGCGGACTTCTTCGCCAAGTTTGGCGAAATCGGCAGACAGAATCGACGGTGCGATGAGAACTCGGCGGTCCATGCGTTCGGCGGTATCATGCCAGTCCGCCGGGTGCAATCACATGGGCGGCGGCGTCCCTGGCAGTGGCTTGAGGCCAACACGCGCCCGGCAGGGAAGCGGCCCGTAGGCCGGGGGAAAAGGCCAAGCGCCGCCCGAACGGGGAGAATCGTCATGAGTCAAGAATTCTTCTGGCTGGCGCTGACGATCGCGATGACGGGGCTCATCTGGGTTCCGTACATTCTCGATCGAATTCGCCACGCGCGGGCTGATGGGGACCTTCGCCAACCCCAGTCCGGACTTGCCGCGGCAATCGGACTGGGCCGAACGGATGAAGGCCGCGCATTACAACGCGGTCGAGAACCTGATGGTGTTTGCGCCCCTTGTCCTGATGCTGCACGCGCTCAACATCTCGACGGCGGCGACGGTGGCGGCGGCGGCAACCTACTTCTGGGCGCGGCTCGTGCACCTCGTGGTCTACACGATGGGCATTCCGGTCGTGCGCACGCTGGCCTTCCTGGTCGGCTTCGTCGCCGAGGCAGTGCTGCTGTTCGCCGTGTTCGGACTGATGTGAGCGATTTTCGCGTCCGCATTAATCGTCCGCTAACTATGTGGCGGCATAGTCATCCTCGCGGATAGGTACTGCGTACCGCACTGGTTTCACCGCCCCGGCCGGCAACGGCCGGGGCGGTCTCGTATGCGGGTTGCGGGGCGGCGGCGCTCAGCCGAATTTTTGGCGCCAGGTGGGCAACAGATCGCCCGGCGCCGGCGTTGCCGCGTAGACCGCGCGGGCGATGGCGCGGGCCATGCAGGTTGCACCGGCGGCGCCAATCGCAACCATGTCGATGGGCGCCGTTGCCTTGGCGGTCGCCAGCGCGAAGATGATGTCGCCGTCATAGGGCGTGTGCGACGGCCACAGGGCGCGGGCGAAGCCGTCGTGCGCCATCATGGCGAAGCGCTTGGCCTGCGGCTTGTCGAGCGGTGCGTCGGTGGCGACCACCGCGATGGTAGTGGCGGTGCGCGCCACCTGGCCCTTGTGGCGGAGTGCGGTCGCGTTGGCCGGCAGCGGGAAGGGCGGGCCGAGGCCGCCGAACTCGCCGTCGCGCTCGAAGGCGGCGGCCCAGAAGTGCGGCGTGTCGCCCACGGTCGCCTGGCCGACGGCATTGACGGCGACCAGCGCCCCCACCGTGATGCCGCTGTCGAGGCGCATGGAGGCGGAGCCGAGGCCGCCCTTGAGGTTGACCGTGGTGGCGCCGGTGCCGGCGCCGGCGGTGCCCAGCGCGAAATCGGCGGCGGCGGCGGCGAAGGCGGTGCGGCCGAGCGCCGCGTAGGGCGGCGTGTCGCCCCAGTCCTTGTCGCCGCCGTTCAGGAGATCGAAGAGGATCGCCGCCGGCACGATCGGCACGCGCGCGCTGCCGATGGCATAGCCGCGGCCGAGCGCGGCCAGAGCCGGCATGACGCCGGTGGCGGCGTCGAGGCCGAAGGCCGAGCCGCCGGAGAGGACAATCGCATCGACGGCGCCGACCGTGTCTTCCGGAGTCAGCAGGTCGGTCTCGCGGGTGCCTGGATAACCGCCCATGACGTCGCAGGAGGCGGTCGCCGGTTCGTCGCAGACGACGACCGTGACGCCGGACTTGAGACGGGCATCCTCGGCGTTGCCGACGCGGAGGCCGGCAACGTCGGTGATCAGGTTCCGCAACGGTGCGCGCGCCATCGTCCTATTGCCGTCAGTCGCCGCCGGCCGGGACGAGCCGGCCGTCGTGCCACCGGTAGAGGACGAAGCCCGGCAGCGACATGTCGCCCTTGGCGTCGAAGGTGAGATCGCCGAGCACGGTCGAGAAGCGGCCGCCGTCCATCGTCTTGACGACGGCATCGTGCGCGTTGGAGCCGGCTGCCTTCGCCGCCGCGGCCCACACCTGCACCGCCGCATAGCTCGGCAGCACATAACCCTCCGGCTCGATGCCATCGGCGCGGAAGGCCGCCACCACCCCGGCGGCGCCGGGGTTCGCCCGCGCGTCGGGGGTGAAGGTGACCAGCGTGCCTTCGCCGGCATCGCCCGCGGCGTCGCGGTACTCGTTGGTGACCAGCGTATCGGGACCGACGATCACGGTGTCGAGGCCGTCGGCGCGGATCTGGCGGGCGATCAGGCCGGCCTCGGTCGGATAACCGCCGATGTAGACCACGCCGATGGCGGCCGCCTGGAGACGTTCGGCGAGCGCGGTGAAGTCGCGCTGGCCCTGATCGTATTCCTCGGTGAAGGCCTCGCGCTTGCCCGCCGCGTTCATGGCGCGGCGGGTGGCGTCGGCGAGCGCCTTGCCGTAGGGGCTGCGGTCGTCGATGACGGCGACCGCCTTGCCGGGAAAGCGCCTGGCGATGGCTTCGCCGGCGACGACGCCCTGTTCATCGTCGCGGCCGGCCAGCCGGTAGATGCCGGGGCCCGGGCGCTTGTCGGTGTAGTCCGGCCAGGTGGTGCCCGGCGAAATCTCGATGATGGCGTTGGCGACATAGACCGAGGCCGCCGCCAGAGAGGCGCCGAGGCACAGGTGGCCGACCACCATGGCGGCGCCCTTGCCGGCGAGCTGGTTGGCGACCGCGTCGGCGGTCTTGGGGTCGCACTTGTCGTCCATCGCCTGAAGGGTGAGGGGGGCGCCGTTCACCCCTCCGGCGCGGTTGACGTCGGCGATGGCGCGTGCGGCACCGTCGCGCATTTCGTCGCCAAACACGGCCAGGCTGCCGGTCATCGGGCCGGCGACGCCGATCACCGTATCCGCCCGCGCGGCGCCGGCGGCAAGCAGGCCGGCGGCCACGATCAGGCAGGCGGTAACACAGGCGCGGTCGGGCACGGGCGGCGGTTCCTCCGGTTCTTTGCCGGCCAAACTGCAACCGCAATCGCGCGAAGGCAAACAAAAACCCCGGCGTTGCCGCCGGGGTTCCCGCACCGCCTCAAGAAGGCGATCAATGCAAGGTGACTACATCTGCAGGTAGTCGTACTTGCCGTCCTTCCATTCGTAGACGACATAGCCGGGCAGGGTGACGTCGCCCTTCTTGTCGAAGTTCAGCTTGCCAAGGACGGTGTTGAAGGTCGTCTTGTACATTTCCGCCGTGACCTTGTCGAAGTCCGTCGAGCCGGCGGCGGTGACCGCGTCGGCCCAGATCTTCACGGCGGCATAGGTGTAGAGCGAATAGCCCTCGGCCGTGCGGCCGGCAGCCTGCAGCTCGTCGACGATCGGCTTGGCTTCCGGGTTCTTGCGCGGATCCGGCGAGAAGGTCATGTAGGTGCCGTTGCCGGCGTCGCCGGTGATCTGCCAGTACTCGTCGGTGACCAGGGCGTCACCGGAGACGAGAACCGTCTTCATGCCCTGCTCGACCATCTGGCGCTTAATCAGTCCGGCTTCGGTGTGGTAGCCGCCGACATAGAGCACGTCGATGTTGTTGGCCTTCAGCTTGGAGACGAGGGCGCTGTAGTCCTTTTCACCGGCGTTGTAGGATTCGTCGAGGACTTCCTTCTTGCCCGCCTCGTTCATGAACTTGCGGGTCTGGTCGGCAAGGCCCTTACCGTAGGTGCTCTTGTCGTCGATGATCGCGATGTTCTTGTCCTTAAAATGATCGGCAAGGAACTTGCCCGCGACGGCGCCCTGCTGGTCGTCACGGCCGCAGACGCGGAAGGTGCCCGGGCCGGGGCGGTCATCGGTATAGGCCGGGTTGGTCGAAGCCGGCGAGATCTGGATGACGTTGGCGTCGGAATAGACCGACGATGCCGGGATCGACGAGCCGGAGCAGAAATGGCCGGCGACGAAGACGACACCCTTGGCGACGAGCTGGTTGGCGACGGCAACGGCCTGCTTCGGATCGCAAGCGTCGTCACCCACCTCGAGGACGAGCTTCTGCCCGAGAACGCCGCCGGCGGCATTGATGTCGGCGACCGCCTGCTCCGCGCCAGCCTTGAGCTGGGCGCCGAACGTAGCGTACTGGCCGGTGATCGGCCCGACGGTCGCAATGGAGATGTCAGCGCGAGCAACACCGGCCATTGCCAAGGTGAATGACAGGGCAATCCCGGCCTTCAAGATCTTTCTCATACTCTGGTCCCTTCTGTAGCTGGTGCCTGCAAGCACCAAGTATTTAGCAGGGTCCGTTTTTCCCCCACTAAATTCAAAATATCCTAATTCCAATCGGCCTGCCAGCGGCCTAAACAGCGAAAATTTCAGGCGTTTCCGCCGTCAGGTGCCTTCCGGCGCAGCACCTTCCACAGGCGGACGGCGCCGCCAGGAAAGCGGCCCCACGCGCCGGTAGAGCCAGCCATACTGGCTGGCCATCTGGCCGGCGCGGGTGATGCGGTAGCCGAGGGCGGCCAGCACGCCGAGGATGACGATGTCGACGACGAAGTAATGCCAAGAAAGAAGCGTGCCGTGGAACAGGGCGTAGTGGATGAACCTGACGGCTGCCGTCAACAGCGCCGTGTAGAGGACCAACAGCGGCTTCGGCGCCCAGGTGGAGGCCATGGCGCGGCCGACCAGGTAGGCGGCGCCGCCACCAAGGAACACGGTGACCAGCAGGAAGTCGATGATGTTGGTCTGGTAGAATACACCCATGTCCGTTCTCCGGCCCTGGTTTCTCGGGCCCTAGTGGTGGCCGCCTTCGAGATAGGCGCGGCGCACCTCCTCGCGGGCGAGCAGTTCCTTGCCGGTGCCGGTCAGCGAGATGGCGCCGTTGACCATGACATAGCCGCGGTGCGCCAGACGCAGCGCGTGATAGGCGTTCTGCTCGACCAGGAACACGGTCAGCCCGTCGCGCTCGTTGAGCTCGCGCAGCACGGCGAAGATCTGGCGCACGATCAACGGCGCCAGGCCGAGCGAGGGCTCGTCGAGCAGCAGCAGGCGCGGCCGGCTCATCAGCGCGCGGGCGATCGCCAGCATCTGCTGCTCGCCGCCGGAGAGCGTGCCGCCGCGCTGGCTGGCGCGCTTCTTGAGTACCGGGAAGATCTCGTAGACGCGCTCGAGGTCCTCGTCGAAGTGCGCGATGCCCGAGGCAACGGCGCCCATCTGCAGGTTCTCCAGCACCGTCATGCGCGGGAAGATGTGACGGCCCTCGGGCGCCTGCGAAATGGCCATGCGCATGATCTCGTGGGTCGGGCGCTGGGTGATATCGATGCCGTCGAAGACGATCTCGCCGGTGCGCGCCCGCGGATTGCCGCAGATGGTCATCATCAGCGTCGACTTGCCGGCGCCGTTGGCGCCGATGAGGGTGACGATCTCGCCCTCGTTGACCTCGACGTCGACGCCGCGCAGCGCGACGATGTTGCCGTAATAGGTGGTCACGTCGCGGACGGAGAGCAGGGGGTTGGTCATACCGAAACCTCCGCCGCGACCTGGTCCACTTCCTCGTCGTCGACGCCGAGATAGGCGGCGATGACCTTGGGATCGTTGCGGACGAATTCGGCCGGCCCGTCGGAGATCTTCTCGCCGTAGTCGAGCACGACGATGTGGTCGGATATCTCCATGACCACGCCCATGTCGTGCTCGATGAGCAGAACCGAGATGGCGTGCTTGTCGCGGATGAAGCGCAGCAGCTCGTTGAGCTCAGCCGAACTCGCGCGGATTGAGGCCGGCGGCCGGCTCGTCGAGACAGAGCAACAGCGGATCGGTGCACATGGCGCGGATGATCTCCAGCCGCCGCTGCGCACCGTAGGGGAGGCTCGCGGCAGGGTCGTCGGCGCGGTCGATGAGGTTGATCTGCTCGAGCCAGTAGGTCGCCTTTTCGATGGCGGCCTCGTGGCCGGCGCGATAGGACGACAGCCCCAGAATGCCGGCGATCGAGTAACCGGAGGCAACCATCAGCTTGTTGTGCTGAGCGACCATGAGGTTCTCGAGAACCGTCATGCCGCCGAACAGGCGGATGTTCTGGAAGGTGCGGGCGACGCGCGCATGCTTGGCGATCTCGTTCTCGGGCATGCGCTCGAGCAGGTAGAGGCCGGCGCCGGTTCCGCTCCGTGTGCCGTGTTCGGTGGCCGCAACCAGGTTGTCGAACATGCCGGACTTCTGGGCGAGCGCGATGCGGCCCTCGGTCGGCTTGTAGAAGCCGGTGATGCAGTTGAACACCGTGGTCTTGCCGGCGCCGTTGGGGCCGATCAACGCGGTGATGTCGCCGCGGCCGACCATGAATGAAAGGTCGTCCACCGCAACCAGCCCGCCGAAGCGCATCGACAGATGCTCGACCGCCAGGATGGGATCTTCCTGCCAGCGGTTCATCCCTGACCCTCTCCGACCAGTGCGCCCGACACGGCCTTGGCTTTCTTGAGGAACACCGTCGGTCTTCGTGTCGAGACGAGACCACGCGGTCGCCACACCATGATCGCCACCATGAGCACGCCGAAGATCAGCAGGCGGTACTGGCTGGGATCGAAATCGGGACCGAAGACCGCCTTGAGGAAGGTGAGATTGCGCAGCATCTCGATGCCGCCGATCATCACCACCGCGGCCACCGCCACGCCGATCTGGCTGCCGAGGCCGCCGAGCACGACGATCGCCAGGATCGTCGCCAACTCCATAAAGTTGAAGCTCTCCGGCGAGATGAAGCCCTGGCGGGTGGCGAAGAACGATCCGGCGAAGCCGCCGAACATGGCCCCCATGGCGAAGGCGGTGAGCTTGGTGTTGGTGGTGTTGATGCCGAGCGAGCGGCAGGCGATCTCGTCCTCACGCAGCGCCTCCCAGGCGCGGCCGACCGGCAGCTTGCGGATGCGCAGCACCACGATATTGGTGATGAGAGCAAGGACCAGGATCAGGTAGTAGAGGAAGACGATCCTGTGGTTGGGCGAGTATTTGAGCCCGAAGAACGCGGCGAAGCCATGATCGCCGCGGGTGAAATCGAGGCCGAAGAAGCTCGGCCGCGGAACGTGGTTGATGCCGTCGGGGCCGTGGGTGAACGAGTACCAGTTGATCAGCACCAGGCGGATGATCTCGCCGAAGGCGAGGGTCACGATGGCCAGGTAGTCGCCGCGCAGCCGGAGCACCGGAAAGCCGAGGATGAGGCCCCAGCAGGCGGCGAGCATGCCGGCGAGCGGCAGGCAGATCCAGAACGACCAGCCGAAGTGCTCGGCCAGCAGCGCGTAGGAATAGGCGCCGACCGCATAGAAGGCGACGTAGCCGAGATCGAGCAGGCCGGCGAGGCCGACGACGATGTTGAGGCCCCAGCCGAGCATCACATAGGTGAGGATCAGCGTGCCGAGGTCGATGATGTAGCGGCTCTGGCTCGGGTAGTAGACGATGGTGAAGACCGGAATGGCGACGGCGGCGAGCAGGAACAGGCCCGCGGCGACCGGCCCGGCATTGGGGATGGCGGGGATCGCCGAGGCAATGCCTTTGCCCATGCCGGCGAAGAGCGGCCGCTTCGCCTTCCAGACGAACAGGTCGAGCAGGAGACGGCCGACGAAGACGATACCGACGACGACGGCCACCGTATCCCAGTGCTGGGAGAGGCCGAGGTTCGATCTGGCGCCGACGGCCACCGTCTGCAGGCCGATGGTGGGCGCCGCGAGCGCGAAGGTGACGAGCGCGGCGAGGAAGGAGTCCTTGAGCGAACGGGCAAGCAGATGATTGCGTTTTGGGGTCTCCGCCTGAGGCGGCTCCCCGGCATAGGCCCGACGGCGTGCCTCTTCCTGGATCTCCGCGCCTTCCGGCGTGAAATCGGCGGTCGGATCGCGGGACATGCTGGCGGCCATGTCAGACCTTCTCCACTTCCGGCCGGCCGAGCAACCCGGACGGAAGGAAGATGAGCGTGATGGCAAGGATCGAGAAGGCGGCGACGTCCTTGTATTCGACCGAGAAATAGGCCGACCAGAAGGTCTCGATCAGGCCGATGAGCAGGCCGCCGAGCATGGCGCCGGGCAACGAGCCGATGCCGCCGAGCACGGCGGCGGTGAAGGCTTTGATGCCGGCGTTGAAGCCGATGTAGAAATCGATCACGCCGTAATAGAGCAGGAACATCATGCCGGCGACGGCGGCCAGCGCCGCGCCGACCACGAAGGTGATCGAGATGGTGCGGTCGACGTTGACGCCGAGCAGGGCGGCCATGCGCGCATCCTGTTCGCAGGCGCGCTGGGAGCGGCCAAGCGCGGTGCGCGCGATGAGCAGCGTGAAGGCGATCATCAGCACCACGGTGGTCACCATGATGATGATCTGGATGTTGGAGAGGTGCACGCTGAAGTCGCCGCTCTGCATGATCGAATAGCCGCCGCTGACGATGGGCGGCAGCGGTTTGACGCGGGCGCCCTGGACGACCTGGATGTAGTTCTCCAGCACGATCGACATGCCGATGGCGGTGATCAGCGGGGCGAGCCGGAACGAGCCGCGCAGCGGGCGGTAGGCGACGCGCTCCACCGCCCAGCCCCACACCGCCGTCAGCGCCATGGCGACGGCCAGCACCACGATCAGCGCCGCCAGCAGTACCAGCACCGGCATGCCCGCGGTGGCGCCGACGATGATGAGGGCGATCAAGGCGATGAACGCTCCGACCATGAAGATGTCGCCGTGAGCGAAATTGATCATGCCGATGATGCCGTAGACCATCGTGTAGCCTATGGCGATCAGGCCATAGATCGAGCCGAGGGTGAGCCCGTTGATCAATTGCTGGACGAAATACGCCATATACCCCTGGTCCCCTGCGGCTGCGACTAGGAGGTCGTGCCGGCTCCTTTTTTGAACTCTAGTCATCTTGGCTTAGCTGTCTTGCCAAGACAACAGGCACGCACAATCATCTGGCACGATCCGGCGCCCGGGCTGCGAGCTTGCAGGATTCGCGCCGCTTTTGCCGGCGGGGACCGATCGCCGGCGGTTGACTGACAATATGACGCATGCCGACCGTCATGGCTTGGCCGGAATGGTGGCGGCCACGGCATCGTGCGTGGCGCCTCCCCGCCAGCGACCCTCTGTCGCTGGCGGGCGGCGGGCTGTCACTCGGCCGGCAAAGTCAGTATTGTCACAATGACGGGGCGCTGTACGGGCGTTCCCACAAGGGCCGGGATTCCCTCGATCTCACGGGCACGACCGAGGCAGCCGGGGGACCGGATGGAGGTAAACATGCGTAAGCTTGGAATTGTGCTGGCTTCGGCTGCCGCCGTGGTCGCGTTGGGAACTGTGTCGGCCTCTGCCGCCGACATCAACATCGGGGTGCTTCTGGCTTTCACCGGGCCCCTGGAAAAACTGACGCCGCCGATCGCCGCTGGCGCGGAGCTGGCGCTCAAGGAGGTTGACGAGCAGGGCGGCACCAAGGACGGGAATCTGGTTGCGGTGCGCGACGACACCGGCTGCGACGCAACCGCCGGGGCCAACGCTGCCGACCGATTGATCAACGCCAAGCATGTGCTCGCCATCGTCGGCGGCATGTGCAGCGGCGAGACGATTTCGGGGGCGAACACGGTCGGCATCCCGACCAATACGATCATGATCTCGCCGTCTTCGACGGCGCCGTCGATCAGCGATCTGAAGGACAACGACCTCGTCTTCCGCACCGCTCCGTCGGACGCCTATCAGGGCCAGGTGCTGGCGCGGCTGTTGATCGCCAAGGGCATCAAGGACGTGGCCGTGGCCTACGTCAACAACGACTACGGCAAGGGTCTCGCCGACACCTTCACCGCAGCCTACAAGGCCGCTGGCGGAACGGTGGCGGCGGTGGCGCCGCACGAGGAAGGCAAGGCCGACTATCGCGCCGACCTCGGCAACCTGGCGGCTTCCGGATCGCAGACCCTCGTTCTGATCGCCTATGCCCAGGGCTCTGGCCAGACCATGCTGCGCCAGGCGCTGGAAGGCGGCAGCTTCACCCAGTTCGTCGGTGCCGACGGCATGATCTCCGACGATCTGTTCAAGGGCATGGATCCGAGCGCGCTCGAGGGCATGATCGGCACCAAGCCCGGCACGCCGGAAATCCCCGGTGCCAAGATCTTCGCCGACCTGGCCAAGGGTGCCGGCCTCGATCCCTCGCAGATCTACGAGCCGGAAGCCTATGACGCTGCCTTCCTGCTGGCGCTTGCCATCGAGAAGAACGGCGCCAAGCGCGACGGCCTGTCCAAGGCGCTGCGCGAGGTGGCCTCCGGTCCGGGCGAGACGATCCTGCCCGGCGAGTGGAAGAAGGCCAAGGACATCATCGATGCCGGTGGCGACGTGAACTACGACGGGGCCACCGGACCGCTCGAGTTCGACAAGAACGGCGACGTGGCCGGCTACATCCTTGCCGAGACGGTCAAGGACGGCAAATGGGTCGCCGAGGGCCAGGCGAAGTAGCGCCTCGACCTTGCGTGACGGATGCGAAGGGCCCGGGAGCGATCCCGGGCTCTTCTTTTTTGGCGTTTTGCTATTTCGTTTGGGCCTCGTGCCGACGAATGCGCTCCGGGATCAGGCCCCGCGGCGCATAGCGGAGCGCCAGAACGATCACCAGCCCAAGGATGAACACGCGCATCTGCAGGGCGCGCGTGTCGACATCGGAGATGCCGGGCAGGTGCAACGCCTGGAGGCCGTCGTTGATCCAGCCGAAGACGAGCAGCGACACCGGCGCCGACATGTTCCAGGCGATGATGATCAGCACGCCGCCGAAGATGGCGCCGAGATTGTTGCCGGCGCCGCCGACGATGACCATCACCCAGACGATGAAGGTGTAGTTGATCGGCTGGTAGCTCGATGGGTCGTAGAGCTGCACGTAGGTGGTCATCAGGGCGCCGCCGATGCCGATCAGCACGGCGCCGAGCACGAAGAGCTGGACCTGCCGCGCCTTGACGTTCTTGCCCATCGATTCGGCGGCGACGTGGTTGTCGCGGATGGCGCGCATCATGCGGCCCCAGGCGCCGCCATAGGCGCGCTGCAGAAGGTAGAACAGGATGGCGGTGATCGCGATGGTCACGGCGAGGAAGAGCGAGCGCGAGACGATCAGGGCCAGCGTCCTGTCACCGATGCCGGTCTCAAGCGCGGTGGGGACCGGCCACGGCAGCGGCGAGACGGTCAGCGTGCCGCGCGTCAGCCAGTCCATGTTCTTGAGGAAGGCGCGGATGATCTCGGCGATGCCGATGGTGGCGATGGCCAGATAGTCGGACCTCAGGCCGAGGCAGACATTGCCGATCAGCCAGGCGACGCCGCCGGCGAGAATGCCGCCGACCAGCCACGACAGCTCGACCGGCAGGCCCAGCCCGCCGATGAATCCCGCATTGGCCTCGATGAACGTGGCGGCGGGGTCGATCTGCGAACGGTAGCCGATATAGGCGATCGCCCAGGCGAGGATTATCAGCGCCACCCTGGCCTTGCCCCTGATGCCGACCCGGTGCGCGTTGGAAGCCGCGATGATGAGCACCGCGCCGGCGATCGCAGCGACGATCGCCCTGCCGAGCAGCGCCGGCCCGGCCGAATGCCAGAACTCCATGTTGAGCGGGTAGGAGGTCGCCACCACCGCATAGCCACCGAGCATGACGAAGCCCATGACGGCGAAATTGAACTGGCCGCCATAGCCCCAGTGCACGTTGAGACCGAGGGCGACCAGCGCGTAGATGACCGCGCTGACCATGAGCTGCATGGTGCTGGCCGGTCCCTGGTAGAGGAAGACGGCGACGATGATGAGGCCGAGAGCAGCCACCAGCAGCCCGTCGCGCAGATTGGCCGAGCGGGTCATGTTACGGCTCCGCGGAAGATGCCGGTCGGGCGGACCAGCAGGACGATGACGAGGATGGCGAAGGCGACGGTCAGCTTGTAGTCGGTGGAGACCAGCGACAGGTCGGCGGGCAGCGTCCAGCCGGCCGGCAAGAGGCCCTGGAACGGGCGCAGCACCGTCGACCAGTTGAACACCGCAAGGGTCTCGGCGAAGCCGACCAGGAAGCCGCCGGCAATGGCGCCATAGGCCTGTCCGAGGCCGCCGACGACGGCGGCGGCGAAGATCGGCAGAACGATATTGAAGGCGAGGTCCGGCTTGAGGCTGACGTCGAGGGCCAGCATGGTGCCGGCAAGGCAGGCGAGGCCGCCGCCGATGATCCAGGTGGCGCGGATGACCTCGCGCGTGTTGATGCCGCTTACCCGGGCGAGGTTGGGATTGTCGGCCATGGCGCGCATGCCCTTGCCCAGCCGCGAGCGGGTCAGGAACAGGTGCAGGGCGACCACCACAAGGATGGTCACGGCGATGAGCAGGATCTGCGGCTGCGAGACGATGAGCGGCCGGGTGGCGCCGATGAACGTCGGCTTCAGGCGGAAGATGTGCTTGAACCCGTCGACGTAGAAGGTGCGGTCGCCGACGCCGAAGATCAGCCGGATCAGCCCTTGCAGCATCAGGGTCACGCCGATCGAGGCGATCAGCAGCGTCACCGGCTTGGCCTGGCGGTCCCTCAGCGGCCGATAGATCAGCCAGTCGATGCCGAGCGCGATGAGGGCGGTGATCGGCATCGCCAGGGGCAGGACGACGAAGCCCAGCGGCCAGAAGGTGTGCAGGCCGAGCGCGGCGGCGGCGAGGGTGAGCAGAAAGGTGACGAAGGCGCCGAGGGTCATCATGTCGCCATGGGCGAAATGGGCGAAGCGCAGAATGCCGAAGATCAGCGTCACGCCGATCGCGCCGAGCGCATAGACGCTGCCAAGGACCGTGCCGTTCACCAGCACAGTATTGATGAAGAAGACGAGTTCGTTCACGTCGGCCCTTTCATCCGCCGAGAAAGCTTCTTGCCACGTCGGGATCGTCGAGCAGGTCCTGGCCCGTGCCGGTGAACCGGTTGCGCCCGTTGGCGATGACGAATCCCTTGGTGGCGAAAGCAAGCGCGTGGCGCGCGTTCTGCTCGACCATCAGAATCGCGACACCGTTGGCATTGACCGTTCTGACGTGTTCGAAGACCTGGGTGGTGTGGATGGGGCTGAGGCCGGCCGAGGGCTCGTCGAGCAGCAGCAGCTTCGGCTCGCTCATCAGCGCCCGTCCCATCGCCACCATCTGGCGCTGTCCGCCGGAAAGTTCGCCGGCGCGCTGGCGGCGCTTCTCCTTCAGCGCCGGAAACATGGCGTAGATCGATTGCAGGGTGGCGCCGAAATCGTCGCGACGGATATAGGCGCCCATCTGCAGGTTCTCCTCGACCGTCATCGAGGTGAAGACGTTGAATTCCTGCGGAACGAAGCCCAGCCCCATCGGCACCAGCCGATCGGGCTCGGCGTTGGTGATGTCCCGGCCGTGGAAGGCGATGGTGCCCTTGCTGACGCCGACCAGGCCGAAGATCGCCTTGAGGATCGTCGACTTGCCGGCGCCGTTGGGGCCGACGATGACGGCGATGTCGCTCTGCTCGATGGCGATGTCGACGCCGTTGAGGATGGGCGCCCCGCCGTAGCCGGCTTCCAGGCCGCTGATCTCGATCAGGTTCACGTTGGGCCCCCCGCCGGCGAGCCGAAATAGGCATCGATGATTTCGGGCATCGCCCGGATCGCCTCCATCGGCCCCTCCGCGATCACGGTGCCCTCGGCCATGACGATGACCGGATCGCAGAGCTGGCTGATCAGGTCCATGTCGTGCTCGATGACGAAGAACGTGTAGCCGAGTTCCCGGTTCATGCGCTGGATGTTGGCCGCGAGGTCCTTGAGCAGGGTGCGGTTGACGCCGGCGGCGACCTCGTCGAGCAGAACCAGCTTGGCATCGACCATCATCGTGCGGCCGAGTTCGAGCAGCTTCTTCTGGCCGCCGGAAAGGTTGCCGGCGAGCTCGTGGCGCACCGCCCCGAGGCCGAGGAAGTCGATGACGTCGGTGGCCTTCTGGCGCACCGCCGCTTCCACCCGGCTGACCGAGATGGGCCTCAACCAGACATCGAACAGGCTCTCGCCCGGCTGGTTGTCGGGAACCATCATCAGGTTCTCGGTGGTGGTCAGGTTGGAGAATTCGTGGGCGATCTGGAAGGTGCGCAGCAGGCCCCGGGTGAACAGCTCATGCGGCCTCAGGCCGGTGATGTCGGCGCCGTCGAAGATGATCTGTCCGCTGTCGGGCGTCAGCGTTCCGGCGATGGTGTCGAAGAGGGTGGTCTTGCCGGCGCCATTGGGGCCGATGAGGCCGGTCACCGATCGCCGGGCGACGCCCAGCGAGCAGTTGGTTACCGCCCGAACGCCCCCGAACGACTTGTTGACGGCCACGGCCTCGATGAGCACATCGGATGCCAGGTCAGCGCCCACTGCCGCCGGCCCACTCTCTGCTGGCGCCTGAGCCATACGCTGGGCTGAACTCCCCGTTGCCCCCTGAACTTGGCTTAGCAAGGCGGCGCCGGCATGACAACTGCACGGTCGCGACGGCGGGCCCGAAGCCTTTCCCAGTCAGATAGCCCCATTCCGAGGAGACGATTTTGCGCAGGATCAAGCTGTCGGACGCTCGTCCGTCCGGTCGGAAAGGTCCTCGCCTCGCGGCGCCGGTTCATCCGGCGGCGGCGGATCGTCGGGCGGCGGGGGGGCGTTCGGCTCCGCCACGGGAAAGGGGTCGCCGGCGCGCGGATCGAGCACCGCGCTTTCCGGGGTGACGGTCTTGGGCAGCGGCAGGCTGTGGAAGGTCTCGCGCGCCGCGATGCTGGGCGGTGCGCGCCTGGTCATGCGGAACAGGGCGTAGCCGACGGCCGCCGCGTGGATGGTGGCGGTGAAGGCGAACAGCGCCTCGGGGATCCAGTGCTGCATGGCGTAGGCGGCGACCGCCGGGCCGATCACGGTGCCGAAGCCATAGAGGAGCAGCAGCCCGCTGGCGGTCTTGACGAACTCGTCGGGGGCGGCGAAGTCGTTGGCGTGGGCCACCGACAGCGCGTACATCGGATAGGCCATGGCGCCATAGACGACGATGAGGCTGATGATCAGCGTGGCGTCGCGCGGGCGCAGCGACACCATGGCGACGCCGATCGCCACCGCGCCGATGCCGACGGCGACCAGCACGCGGCGGCGGTCCATGCGGTCGGACAGCCAGCCGATGGGAAACTGGATGAGGGCGCCGCCGAGCAGGGCGCCGGCGGTCAGCGTAGCCACCTCGCGGATGGGCAGGCCGATGCGCTGGGCGTAGACGGGGCCGAGCGTGCCGAAGGCGCCGTTGGCCAGGCCGATGCAGAAGCAAACCACCACGGCCACCGGCGACAGCGCAAAGAGCCGCTTGATGTCGAACTGCGTCGTCTTGAGCGGCCGCGGCGTGGCGGCGGCGGAGAGCGCCGTGGGCAGGATGGCGAGGCAATAGAAGATCGCACCGAGGGCGAAGAAGAAGTATGGGGTCGGCGGGCTGAAGGCGAGCAGGAACTGACCGGTGGTCGAGGCCGCGAAGCTGACCATCTGGTAGATCGCGAAGGTGACGCCGCGCTTCTCGCTGGAGGCGCGCTCGTTGAGCCAGCTTTCCACGACCATCGAGGCGCCGGCATAGGTGAAGCCGGAGAGCGCGCGCAGCAGGATCCAGGCGAGCGGCGAGACGATCAGCAGGTTGAGCAGGATGGTGACCGCGGCCACCGAGGCGAGCGCGCCATAGGCGCGGACGTGCCCGACACGGCGCACGATGTGCGGGATGAGAACGCAGCCGGCGACGAAGCCGGTTGCCCAGCCGGTGCCGAGCAGACCCAGCTCTGTGGTGGAAAAGCCCGAGACGGTGCCGGTGATGGCCAGCAGCAGGCCGTGCATGGCGCCGGCCACCTGAAGAAACGCGAACCCCAGAAGGAGCGAGGCTACGGCGACGAGCTGTTTGGCCATCTTGACCGGCGGGCTGGAGACGAATCCCAGGTCACCTTGTCCGCTGTCGTGCCGCCGATTTCAAGGCTGCCTTTCGATTCGCGGCTACATGATGCCGGTGCGGGTGAAGATGGTCTCGGTGGTCTCGCCGGCCTCGATCATTCCGCGCACGTCCTTCTCCCCCGCGACCTTGGCGAGCGCCGCCTGGACGATGTCGGCCGCCTCAGCCGAGGGGATGACGACAACGCCATCGATGTCGCCGAAGACGATGTCGCCCGGGGCGACGCGGACGCCGTTGGACAGGGCGACGGCGGTGCGGAAATCGGCGACACGGCCGCGGCCGCGCTGGTCCTGAGCATAGGCGCCGCGGGAGAAGACGGGGAAGCCCAGCCGCAGGATCTCGCGGGTGTCGCGGTGGAAGCCGTCGAACACGCCGCCGGTGCCGCCGAGCTTGCGCGGCGCGGGTGCTCATCAGCCCGCCCCACAGGGCATAGGACGGCGACGCGCCGGCGGCGATGTAGACCTCGCCCGGCTTGAGCTCGTCGAGGGCGCGGAACATCAGGCCGAACGGGTCGGCCTCCACCGCATCGAAGTCGACATCGGCGACGGCAACCGGCATCGCCCGGCCGACCAGCACGGTCTCTGGCGTTATCGGACGGATCTCCGGCGGCAGGAACTGGCGGCGGAGGCCGGCCCTGTCCATCACGTCGCCGACGGCGGCAGTGAACAGGTGGTGGCGGAGGATGGCGAAGAGGGCAGTGTCGTTCATGGCGTCGGCTCTTGGGACGCGCTCTCGTCGAGGGCTTCCTTGAGGGTGATGAAATCGCGCCAGGCCAGGCGCTTCTGCAGCGGCTGGCGCAGCAGATAGGCCGGGTGCAGCGTCGCCATGGCGCGGATCTGGCGGGTGCCGGTATCGAAGCTGTGCCAGCGCCCGCGGAATTTGAGGATGCCTTCGCGGTTGCCCATCAGTTCGGCGGCGGCCGGCGCGCCCATGCAGACCAGGAAATCGGGATCGCACAACTCGATCTGCCGCTCGATGAACGGCCGGCAGGCGGCGGTCTCCTGCGGCGTGGGCGTGCGGTTGCCCGGCGGCCGCCAGGGGACGACGTTGGCGATGTAGACGGAGGTGCGGTCGAGGCCGATGGCGGCGAGCATGCGATCGAGCAGGTGGCCGGAGCGGCCGACGAAGGGGAGGCCCTGGCGGTCCTCCTCGCGTCCCGGCGCCTCGCCGACGAGCATCACCCGGGCGCCGGGTTGCCGTCGGCGAAGACGAGCTGGGTGGCCGTCTGCTTGAGCTTGCAGCCGTCGAAGCGGTCGAGCGCGGCGCGCAGCTCGTCGAGGGTGGCGGCGGCGCGGGCGGTGGCGCGGGCGGCCCGTGCCGTGTCGTCTGGCGGGGCGGCATCGGCCGGGGCGATCAGCGTGCGGGGGCGGCCGGCGGCGCCAGCGGGCGGCGCGGCTCGGGCAAAGGCACGGTTTCGGCGAGCGCAGGCGGTGGCGGCCCGGCCGGCATCTCGACGGGCGCCGACAGGCGGTCGACCGGCGTTTCCTCGAGCGCCACGTCGACGCCCATCTCGGCATACCAGGCGAGAATCTCGGCGGCGGCTTGTCGGTCGGCGGGCATTGTCTAGGTAACGTTCGTGCGCGGCGTGCTCAGGGACAGGCGGACGCTAGCCTATTTCTCCCCCCTTGTCCCGGCACACCGACGGGGTTGTGGAGCGAAGAGCGCGGCGACGGAGGAGATCACGATGATGAAACGGTATTGGGCGACGGTGGCGGTCCTGCTGGCGTTCCCGGCGCTTGCCAATGCGCAGGACACCCCGGTCACCGACAGCGGCCCCGATACCGGCATGGCCAACATGCTCATCGGCCAGGACGCCTTCGGCAACTGGCAGGACAACAAGCCCGGCGTCTGGCGCAAGTTCGGCGCCGGCGACCTGCCGCAGCCCTACGCCAGCAAGTCGGCCAGCAATGCGCCCGGCCTGGTCGAGCGGCCGGCCGACGCGGTGCCCGAAGTGGCGCCGGGGTTCACCGCGGCGCTGGTCGCCTCCGGCCTCTCCGGTCCACGCGACATGGCGCTGGCGCCGAACGGCGACATCTTCGTCGCCGACAGCACCGCCAACCAGATCGTCGTGCTGCGCATGGCCGGCGGCAAGGCCAAGCCCGCGGCGCAGTCGGTCTTCGCCAGCAGCGGCCTCGACCAGCCCTACGGCATCGCCTTCTATCCTCACGACAATCCCAAGTGGGTCTATGTCGGCAACACCGGCAGCGTCGTCCGCTTCCCCTATCACGATGGCGACATCAAGGCTTCGGGCGCCGCCAAGACGGTGATTGGCGACCTGCCGACCGGCGGGCACTGGACGCGCGACATCGTCTTCTCGTCGGACGATTTCGACCCTCTACGTCGCCGTCGGCTCGGGCTCGAACATCGGCTCCGAGGTGACCGGGCCGCCGCCCGGCGGCATCGCCGCCTGGGCCAATTCCCAACCGCTCGGCGAGATGTGGGGGGCGGAGAAGGGACGCGCCGTGGTGCTTGCCTTCGATCCCGACGGCTCCAACCGGCGCATCGTGGCGACCGGTCTGCGCAACTGCTCGGGCCTGGCGATCGAGCCGATGGTCGACAGCCCGTGGTGCGTGGTCAACGAGCGCGACGGCCTCGGCGACAACGTGCCGTTCGACTATGCCACGCGCGTGCGCGAGGGCAATTTCTACGGCTGGCCGTGGTACTACATCGGCGCCAATGAGGACCCGCGCAAGCCGCTCCAGGGCCAGCGGCCCGACCTCGCCGACCAGGTCACCGTGCCCGACGTGTCTGCTCCAGGCCCATTCGGCGCCGCTCAACATCGTCTTCTACCAGGGCAGCCAGTTCCCGGCCGAGTACAAGGGCGATGCCTTCGTCACCATGCACGGCTCGTGGAACCGGGGAAACCGCACTGGCTACAAGGTGGTGCGCCTGAAATTCGAGAACGGCCTGCCGACCGGCGCCTACGAGGACTTTGTCACCGGCTTCGTGCTTTCCGCCGACAAGGTGTGGGGCCGCCCGGTCGGCCTGCTGGTGGCCAAGGACGGCTCGCTGATCGTCAGCGAGGATGGCTCCGGCACCATCTGGCGGATCGCCTACGGGGAAGCGCCATCGTAGGGCCGGCGGGCACCAACGGCCTGCCGGTTTGGCGGCGCGCGGCGGCGCGTTATATTCGCCTGCACATATCGCAAGCGAAGCAAGGTTTCCTGCCATGTCCATGCAGACCGATGACGTCCTCGCCACGGCCGAAGCCTGGCGCAAGGCCGGCCGCGCGGTTGCCATCGCCACGGTGGTCGAGACCTGGGGCTCGGCGCCGCGGCCGGTCGGCAGCCACCTCGTCGTCGATGGTGACGGCAACTTCGAGGGCTCGGTGTCGGGCGGCTGCGTCGAGGGCGCGGTGGTCACCGAGGCGCTCGACGTGATCGGCGCGGGCAGGGCGAAGACTGCTGGAATTCGGCGTCGCCGACGAGACCGCCTGGCGGGTCGGCCTGTCCTGCGGCGGGCGCATCCGCGTCTACGTCGAAAAGCTCGTCTGATGGACCTTGCGCTGCTCGAGAAGCTGAACGCGGCGCGCGCCCGGCGCGAAGCGGCGATCCTGATCACCGACACGGACGAGCGGCGGCGTGCGGCTGGTCGTCGAGAAGGACGGCTATGCCGGCGACCCGCTGGGAGCGAGCTGGCTCAGCGCTTCCGCTCGGGCGCCTCGGGCACCGTCGCCATGGCCGACGGCGGCAACCGGTTCCTCACCGTGCATCTGCCGCCGCCGCGGCTCATCGTCATCGGCGCCGTCCACATCAGCCAGGCGCTGGCGCCGATGGCCAGGATCGCCGGCTTCGACATGACTATCGTCGATCCGCGCACGGCTTTTGCCACGCCGGAACGCTTTCCCGATGTGACGATGGTCGCGGAATGGCCGGAGGCGGCGATCCCCAGGCTCGGCCTCGATGCTTTCACGGCTGTTGCCGCGCTCACCCACGATCCCAGGATCGACGATTACGCCGCTCGCCGCGGCGCTGAAGGCCGGCTGCTTCTATGTCGGCGCGCTCGGCAGCCGGAAGACCCACGCCAAGCGCATCGAGCGCCTGGCCGCGCTCGGCCTCGACGAGGCGATGCTCAACCGCATCCATGCCCCGATCGGCCTTGGCATCGGCGCCCAGTCGCCGGCCGAGATCGCCGTCTCCGTTCTGGCGGAGGTCATCCTGGCGCTCCGCCATCGCGGCGCGGCGGCCAGCGAGGCCGCCGCGTGACGTCCACGAAGGCGAGCGTCCGCGCGATCGCGGCGCTGATCCTTGCCGCCGGCCAGTCGCGCCGCATGGGCGGCGACCAACAAGCTCACTGGCGACCATCGGCGGCAAGCCGCTGGTGCGCATCGCGGCGGAAGCGGCACTGGCGAGCCGCGCCACGTCGGTCACCGTCGTCACCGGTTACGAGGCGGACGCCGTCCGCGCGGCGCTTGCCGGGCTCGCCGTCAGCTTCGCGCACAATCCCGGACTACGCGGACGGCCTGTCCGCCTCGCTGCGCACCGGCCTTGCGGCGCTGCCGGCTGACGTCGACGGCGTCGTGGTGATGCTCGCCGACATGCCGGAGGTCGGCGCGGCGATGATCGACCGGCTGATCGACGCCTTCTCGCCCGCAAACCATGCCGAAATCGTGGTGCCCGTCTGCCGAAAGCCGGCGCGGCAACCCGGTGCTGTGGGGGGCGCGCTTCTTTGCCGAGCTTGCCGCGGTTTCCAGGGCGACAGCCGGCGGGCGCGCAGCTGATCGCGGCGAGCCCCGAATTGGCTGGTGGAGATCGACACTGGGTGCGGCCGTCATCCGCGACGTCGACACCCTCGAGGCACTGGCGGAAGCCGGTGGAACCCCGGCCTGAAGCGGGCTCACCTGAAGGTCGCCGAGAGCGGCGGAAGCGCCTATTCTCTGCGCCCGAACTGCCGGTGGCGGCAGCGAGCGGGAATCCGTGCCGATGTCGATGTGGCTGTACCAATTCTTCTTTTCGCCGCAGCAATTGGCCTGGAGGTCGGCCTGTTCGGCGTCGTCGTGGCGCTCGCCATGCCGACCATCGTGCTCACGCGCATCGTCGCACTCATCGGTGCTGCCATCGCGCTTGTGCTGGCGGCCGCCTATGCCGGCGACCCGGTCGGGGCGTTCTGGTGGTCGGTGCTGGCTATCGTCATCGTGATCCGCATGCTGGTCTCGCGCGGGCGCGGCTTCGGCGGTCACCTCAATGCCGAGGAGCAGCTCTTCCACGACAGGGTGGTTCCCGAACTCAGCATCAGTCAGGCACGGCAGCTGCTGGCCGTCGGCCGCTGGCGCGACGTGGTGGCGGGCACGACGCTGACGCGCGGCGGAGCAGCCGGTGACCGAACTCTGCTTCGTCACCCGTGGCCAGGTCGATATCCTCGTCGACGGCAAGCGCGTCGGCGAATGCGGAGCCGGCGAGATGGTCGGCGAGGTCGGCATTTCCACCGGCGAACCCGCGACCGCGACGGCGATCTGCGCGACGCCGGTGCGCTATCTCGCCTTCGAGGCGAAGCGGCTCTATCGCCTGCTCGACAGCCATGTCCATTTGCAGGATGCCATCGAACTCGCCGTCGAACGGAGCCTCCGCGAAAAGCTCAACCGGTCGAACGTGGCTGCCGCCCATTCGGGCACCGAGCTTCAGGAATAGGCGGCAGAGAGCCTCAAAAAGCGGCTGTTAGCACCTTTCCAAGCTTGCTGCTAATCTCTTGATTCATCGATACTTTCAGCATTTTCCGGCTTGCCAATCGCGGCGCGTCGCGAGACCCTTGTCGTGTCCACCCGCAAGGGCAACGGCAGCGGAGAGAGGCGATGAACACCGGCGAGTTCCGCAAGCAGCTCCAGGGCTTCGGCCTGACCACCGCCAACATCCTCTATCGCATGCCCGATCATCCGACGGTGCTGCAGAGCTACGTCTGGCAGGCCTACGATCTGGCGCCGCTGTTTCCGGAACTGCGCAAGTTCCTCGATTTCTGGAGCCGCGAGTTGGAGGGGCCGCTGCATTCGGTGCAGGTCGCCCACCGCCGGCTGATCGCGGCGCGCGAGGTGCGCACCGTCACCGCCGAGTTCCGGCTAGCACTAAACTAAGACCGTAGCCACCGATACTTTTTCCTGTTAAGCGTATCGGGCGGCGAGATGTCGCACCCTGCTGTATCCAGAGGTGAATGCGATGTTTTTACGGGCGCGGTTACTGGCTGCTGCTGTAGTAATTTTGTGCGGTTCGTGCCTTGGTTCGGCTGCCCTGGCGGCTTCTGTACGGACCGGGGGAGCGGCAGCTATTCCCAATGCCGGAAAATTGTCGCGGCTCAGCATCGACGAATGCGGGCAAATGCGGGGCATCGTTCAGGCGAGTGTCGTGTGCAAGAGCGGTCTGATCTGTGCCAGGCAAGACCAAAACGGCGAATGGTATGCCGTCTGCGTCAAGAAACAGAATTAGCCACTAGGACGGCTTCCATTTTGGAGACATTCCGATGGGTGTTTTTCGCTTATTGCTTCTGGCGGCATTTGTTCTGGTGGACTGCGCGGCCATCGCGGCGCCAAAGATTGGGGTTCAGCGCGTGACGCCGACGATGAAGCAGTTTCGCGTGAAAATCACGAAGGCCGAGTGCGACGGTCTGCACGGCAAAATTCTGCCGGTTAGCAGTATCTATTGCCCGTTCACCGGGAAGGCGTGCTTCGCGGCGGACGTGAACGGCGTGGTATCGTTCGCGTGCTACACGGAGCTGCCGCGGTAGCATCAGCCGACCAGCGCCCGCGGTCTGACGGAATGCTGCCAAGACGTATGGCCCGCGTGCAGCGAAGCGGAATGCGGGGCAGGCGCCCGTGGATTGCGCTCCGCTTTGTCTTGGCTGCCTGCGCTACTTATATGGCGGCAGCGGGATCGCCATGTGGGCGGCGCGCAGCGCCTCCGACCAGCGTTCGCGCAGATCGTGGAAATAGGGCTCGGCCGCATCGATGCGGTAGGTGAGGTCGGACTTCAGCCCATCGCGCTTGGCGACCACCAGGTCGATCGGCAGACCGACGCCGAGATTGGAGCGGATGGTCGAATCCATCGAGATCAGACCGATCTTCAGAGCCTCGTCGAGGCTGGTCGCGTCAGTGACCGAGCGGTCGAGAATGGGTTTGCCGTATTTGTGCTCGCCGATCTGCAGGTAAGGCGTGTCCGCCGTCGCCTCGATGAAGTTGCCGGCGGCGTAGATCATGAACAGGCGCAGCCGCCCGCCCTTCACCTGGCCGCCAAGCAGCATCGACACGTCGAAGGAGCCGGGCATCGCCTGTTCGAGCTGCTGGCCGACGGTGCGGTGCACCTCGCGGATGGCGCGGCCGACGAATTGCGCCGCCTTGAACATGCTCGGCATGTCGGTGATGGTGTGGACCTCGTGGCTGTCGGGGTCCTCCATGCCCTCGCTGACGAGCGTGAGCACCGACTGGCTGATCGCCAGGTTGCCGGCGGTGGCGATGGCCATCACCACCTCGCCCGGCTTCTCGAACAGATGCAGCTTGCGAAACGTGGCGATGTTGTCGATGCCCGCATTGGTGCGGGTATCGGCGATCATCACCAGACCTTCGCGGACAAGGATGCCCACGCAGTAGGTCATTTCCAGCCTCTGGGTTTCCCGGTTATGCGGCCGCCGACCATGCTCCAAATCCCGGGCCCTTGTCACCGGGGCGCGGAGGGCGGAAACGCGGCGTTTTCCACGCCTGGGTTGACCGCGCCCTCCGGCGTCAATGGCCGCGGCTGTCGGCCGCAACGTGCACTTCGACCGAGAGCGTTTCCCCGTCGCCGCCGAAGGTGACGCCGCGAATCGGCGCGGCGCCGAGATAGTCCAGCGCGACGGCCAGCCGCACATAGGCGTCGGTCGGGCACATGCCGTTGACCGGGTCGAAGCCGACCCAGCCGAGGTCGTCGATGAACACCTCCGCCCAGGCATGTCCGGCCGTCTGCTTGCGGTTCTCGCCGTCGAACGCAGCATGTAGCCGCTGGCGTAGCGGGCGGGGATGCCGAGACGGCGGCAGGCGGCGATGAAGACATGGGCGAAGTCCTGGCAGACGCCGTGGCCCAGGGCGAAGGCCTCGACGGCGCTGGTGCCGGTGTTGGTGGCGTCGATCTCGAAGCGCATGCGCTCGCGCATCGCCGTCCATCAGGGCATGCATCAGGCCGAGCCGGTCGCCGCCGGCGCGAGCGGTGACGTCGCTGGCGAAATCGCGGATCAGCGGATCGGAGGCGGTGAGTGCGGTGTCGCGCAGATAAAGCACGGGCGGAAAGCGCTCCACCTGACCGCTGAGCACGCCGGCGGTGTCGATGGTCTCGACGCTGCCCTCGGCGACGATGGTCAGCTCGCAATCGGCCCGTCGAGCGTGAATTCGTGCATCAGGTTGCCGAAGGCGTCGCTGGACGGCTCCAGGCGGCAATCGCGATCGATGTCGATGCGCCAGGCGGCGATGTACTGCCCGTTATGGCCGCGCGGCAGCAGGCGCAGCACCTCGATCGCGCGGCTCGCCGGGGTGGCGTAGCGGTAGGCCGTTTCGTGGCGGATGTTGAGGCGCATGGGCGGACCGGGGCGTCAGGTCAGGTATTGCTCGGTGATGGCGGCGCCGAGGCGGGCATTGTCGGCGATGAACGCGGTCAGGAACTCGTGCAGGCCGGGGCGCTGGAAGATTTCGCCGATCTCGGCGTTCTGCAGGCGCGTGCGCGATCGAGCGCGCGGTGCGCTGCGCCGGCCCCTGGCGGCCGTAGGCGAGCGACAGCTCGTCGAGAAAGTCGGTGAGGTTGTTGTAGCAGCTCGCCAGCGAGCGCGGCATCTGCTGGTTGAGCACCAGCAGGTCGGCGATGAGCCACGGCTTGAGGCTCTCGTGATAGACCCAGCGATAGGCGGTGAGCGAGGACACCGAGCGCAGGATCGAGGCCCACTGGAAATAGTCGAGGCCGCCGCCGACCCGCGCCCCTTCGGGCAGCAGCAGGTGATACTTCACGTCGAGGATGCGGGCGGTGGAATCGGCGCGTTCGAGATAGACGCCGAGGCGCAGGAAGAAATAGGCGTCGCTGCGCAGCATGGCGCGATAGGCGGCGCCGTCGAAGCGCAGGCATGCCTCCTTCACGTTGGTCAGGAACTCGTTGAGCGTATCGCGGTCCATGTGGGCGCCGTCGAAGCGCTTGAGGTCGAGCCAGGCGCTGTTGATCGCCTCCCACATCTCCATGGTCAGCGCGGTGCGCTCGGCGCGGGCGTTGTGGCGGGCAACCGCGATGCAGCTCTTGATGCTCGACGGGTTGTCGGCCGAGAAGGCGAGGAAGTCGATGACCGGGTCGCGATCGACGGCGTGTGCGTGGCCTTGTAGGCGGCGAGCGCGCCGGCGGCGGCGAGCGCCGATTCCCACTCGTTGGCCTCGCCGATATAGGTGATCGGCGTGGCGGCGAGGCGGCTGGTGGCGTCGATGATGCGGGCGGTGTCGTCGGCCCGCTCGACGTAGCGGGCCAGCCAGAACAGGCTGTCGGCGGCGCGGCTCAGCATGGCGCCCACCCGCGGCAGGTGCGAACCCTCCGCCCTTGCGGGGAGGGGCGTTTCTCTTGGCGAGCCGTGGCGAGCCCTAGAGAAACGCGCAGAGGGGTACGGGCTGGTTGCCGGCGACGTGGCATCACCCCTCTCTGGCTTCGCTAACGGCTCGCTGCGCGATCCATAAGCTGTGCCGTCTCCCCCGCGCGGGGAGAGAGGATGCAAGACAACCGACTGGGTGCAGGTCGATGCGTTGCTCATGCGTCGAGCACCCAGGTGTCCTTGGTGCCGCCGCCCTGGCTCGAATTGACGACCAGCGAGCCCTGCTTGAGGGCGACGCGGGTGAGGCCGCCGGGAACGATGCGCACGCGGTCGGCGCCCGACAGGACGAACGGCCGCAGATCGACGTGGCGCGGGGCGACGCCGGACTCGACGAAGGTCGGCGAGGTCGACAGCGCCAGGGTGGGCTGGGCGATGAAGTTCTCGGGATCGGCCTTCACCTTCGCGGCGAAGGCGGCGACCGTCGCCTTGTCGGCAGCCGGGCCGACAAGCATGCCGTAGCCGCCGGAGCCGGCGACCTCCTTGACCACCATCTCGGCCATGTGGTCGAGCACATAGGCCAGCGCGTCGGGCTCGCGGCAGCGCCAGGTCGGCACGTTCTTCAGGATCTGCTCCTCGTCGAGATAGAAGCGGACGATCTCCGGCATGTAGGAGTAGACCGCCTTGTCGTCGGCAACGCCGGTGCCGACCGCGTTGGCGAGCGTGATGTTGCCGGCACGATAGGCATTCATCAGTCCCGGCACGCCGAGCGCCGAATCCGGCCGGAAGGTGAGGGGGTCGAGAAAGTCGTCGTCGAGCCGGCGATAGATCACGTCGACCCGCTTCGGCCCCTCGGTGGTGCGCATGTAGACGACATCGTCGCGCACGAGGAGATCGCGCCCCTCGACCAGCTCGACGCCGAGCTTGTCGGCGAGGAAAGAGTGCTCGTAGTAGGCGCTGTTGAACGGCCCGGGGGTGAGCAGGGCGACCGTCGGCTCCTCCGGCGCGGAGTGCGGCGCCACCGATTTCAGCGTCGCCAGCAGCTCCTCCGGGTAGTTCTCGACCGGGGCGATGCGGTTGAAGGCGAAGAGGTCGGGGAAGAGCCGCATCATCACCTCGCGGTTCTCGAGCATGTAGGAGACGCCGGAGGGCGTCCGCGCGTTGTCCTCCAGCACGTAGAAATCGGCGTCGTCGACGCGCACGATGTCGATGCCGGCGATCTGCACGTAGATGCCGTGGGGCAGCTTCAGCCCGGCCATCTCCGGGCGGAAATTGGGATTGCAGTAGACCAGCTCGGGCGGGATCAGACCCGGCCTTGAGGATCTCGCATTCGCTATAGATGTCGGCGAGGAACAGGTTGAGCGCGCGCACGCGCTGTTCGAGGCCGCTGGGCCAGCCGATCCCATTCCGGCTTGGTCAGCACCCGCGGGATGATGTCGAAGGGGATGATGCGCTCTTCCGCTTCGGCCTGCCATAGACCGAGAAGGTGATGCCGATGCGGCGGAAGAGCAGCTCCGCCTCGGCCCGGCGATGGGCCAGCACGTCAGGCGCGGTCGATTGCAAGCCACTGCTGGAGGAACTCATAGCCGCGGCGGCACTCGCCATCGCGGACGAACATCTCGTTAAAGGCAACCGCCATGGGGCGTTCCGTCATGCGAACCCGGTCAAGGACATCCCGGCGGGGGCTATCCTAGACCGTGTTGCAAGAAAAACGCCAACCCTCAGTCAGTCACGCCTGGGGGAAATCAGGCGATGGCGCTCTCGCCCTCGTCCTCGCCGAGATCGTCGGCGTCGCCCTCGAAGAACGGCTCGAGCGCGGCCGGCTCGCTGGCATCGACGAAGCTCAACAGCTCGAAGTGGCCGTCGGAATGCTCGGCGATCGCCGTGCAGCTCTCCACCCAGTCGCCGCAGTTGACGTAGACGATGCCGAAATCCTCGTGCAGGGCGGCGCGGTGGATGTGGCCGCAAACGACGCCGTCGACGTCGTGCTCGCGGGCGGCATTGGCCACGGCCTGCTCGTAGTGGCCGATGAAATTGACGGCGCTCTTCACCCGCATCTTGGCCCAGTTGGAGAACGACCAGTAGGGCAGGCCGAGGGCGCGGCCGATGCGATTGAGGGCGATGTTGATGCCGAGCGCGGCGACATAGGCGTTGTCGCCGAGGAAGGCCAGCCAACGCGCCTTGCTCTGCACCGGATCGAAGACGTCGCCGTGCAGGATGAGGTAGCTCTTGCCGTCGGCCGCCTCGTGGATGGTCTCATTGGCGAATTCGAGGTCGCCGGAGGATTCGCCGCCGCAATAGGCGCGGGCGAACTCGTCGTGGTTGCCGGGGACATAGACCAGGCGGGTGCCGCGGCGGGCCTTGTTCATCAGGCAGCGCAGCACGTCGTTGTGCGAGTCCGGCCAGTACCAGCGGGCCTGCAGCCGCCAGCCGTCGATGATGTCGCCGACCAGGTAGATGGTCTCGGCATCGTGGTTCTGCAGGAAATTGAGCAACGGACGGACCTGGCACCCGCGAGTGCCGAGATGGAAGTCCGACAGGAACAGCGTGCGAAACCGCTGTGGCGCCGCGATCACAGTCATTCAGGTTTCTCCATCATCCGCCCGGCGGCGCGCCATTGCCCCGCTCCATGTTGGCCATGGTGCGCCTGCCGGTGGCAAGCGCCACGGCCGAACGTACCATGCGAGAGGTCGTCCACCGCTCGACAAGCCGTCGCACGGGCGTCTCCTCGGTCTTGATGTCCATGGCGTTGCCGCGCCACACGAACGTGTTTCCCGGTCCACCCCACGATCCACAGCGGAAACAGCAGCAGGTCGCGCACGACGATCAGCCCCAGGATGCGTGGCGACACCGGCCAGTCATAGCGCTGGGCCAGAGCCAGCTCGGCCGCGTACCATGCAACCACCAGGCCAATGAACCAGCCGATCGGCAGCGCCCCCATGGCGACCAGAACCGCGGCGCCAAGGATCGGAAAGAAGCCGCCGGAGACCGCCTCGGGCGCATAGACCAGCGGGAAGGACGAGCGGCGCAGGCGCGCCCAGCGCACCTGGCGGCGCCATACGTCGGCGACGGCGCGGGTGCCGAGCGGCTGCGGGAAGGGACGGACGACCAGACGCACCTTGCGGCCGGCGGCGCGGATCAGCTTGGTCGAGGCGGCGTCCTCGGCCGGCTCGGAGGCCAGCGCCTCGATGCTGCCGCCCTCGTCGAGATAGTCGCGCCGCCAGAACATCGTCTTGCCCTGGGCGAAGGCGGTGCCGAGCGCATCGGCGATGAGCTGCCAGCGGGCCTGATAGGTGTTGAGGAAGGCGCATTCGAGATCGGCGCCCACGCCCGTCCGGCCGCGAGCCGACCGGCGGCGAGCAGACGAGCCCGGTGTCCGGCTTCCACCGCTCGAGGATGCGATCGAGATAATCCGGCGGCATCAGCACGTTCGAATTGGTCATCACGATCCACTCGTGCGCAGCGGCGTGCCAGCCCTTGACCAGGTTGTTGAGCTTCGGATTGATGCTGATGCGGTCGTCGCCGACGAGCAGCCGGGTTGGCGTCTCGGGATGTGCATCCATCAGGCGGCGGATCAGCGGGATCACCGGATCGCGCTGATCGGCGACGCAGAACACGATCTCGTAATCCCGGTAGTCGAGCGCGAAGGCCGAAGCCAGCGTCTCCTCGACGTGGTTCTCGATGCCGCAGGCCGGCCGCAGGACGGTGACCGGCGGGCGCCCATGCGAGGCCCGCTTGGCCGAGGCACGGGTGCGCGCGAACAGCAATGCGATGCCACCGAAATGCACCAGAGCGGCAACTCCCACGGCGGCGAAAATCAACATCTGGAGAATCATTGCGGCGGACAGTGCCAATCAAGTGTGACGCCGGAATCAACCAATTATGACACCCTCGTTACGGTAAATGCTACCGCTGGCGTAGACCAGCGATATCGCCGGAAACCGGGGGTTACATATGGACGCGGTTCCTGTGCCCCGTAGATATGGGAATACCGAACGATTTCACCCCCTGCATCGGTCCAATTCATGACCAGGACGCCTGTCATTTGGCTGACACGATCGGTCGCCGGCACGGGTTCGTCGGCTGCGGGCCCAGTGGGTAATCAAAGCGGTCGGCACAGGCAAGCCATTTCGTCCCCCCTGAGGCGCATGCCGGCAACGCGGAATCGGTGGCCAAGGCTGGTGGTCGCCAGGGCCTGCGGCTAACTTCGGCTTTTCCACGCTCCTGATCCAACGGGAATCATGACCGATCCGTCCGTCACCCGCTGGGGCATCATCGGCCCCGGCACGATCGCCCGGCGCTTCGCCGAGAACCTGGCGAGGACCTCGAGCGGCCGGCTCGTCGCCATCGGCACCCGCAACCCGGGCAAGGCCGGCCTCGCCGAGGGCTTCCCGGGAGCCCGCATCCTCGCCGGCTATCAGGCGCTGATCGACGATCCCGAGGTCGAGGCGGTCTACATCGCCACCCCGCATCCCTTCCATGCCGAGTGGTCGATCAAGGCCGCTGAGGCCGGCAAGCACGTCCTGGTCGAGAAACCGATGGCGGTATCCGCCTACGAGGCCGAGGCGGTCATCCACGCCGCTCGCACGGCCGGAGTCTTCTCGGCGAAGCCTTCATGTATCTGCTGCACCCCCATACCGCCCGCCTGATCGAGCTGATCGGATCGGGGACGATCGGCGAGATCACGATCGATCAAGTCGGATCTTCGGCTTCGCATGGCCAATCTCGACCCCGGTCACCGGCTGCTCGCCGACGATACGGCCGGCGGCGCGCATCCTCGACATCGCCTGCTATCCGGTGGCGATGGCGCGAGCCGTCGCGGGCGCCGCGGCGGGCATGCCCTTCCTCGATCCGGACAAGGTGTCGGGCGTCGGCCGTCTCGGCGCCACCGGGGTCGACGCGTGGGCCTCGGCGGTGCTGCGCTTCCCCAACGGGATCAGTCGCCGAAGTCTCCGGCAGCGTCATGGTCGCCCAGGACAACCAGTGCTCCGCGTCTTCGGATCGACCGGCCGGCTGGAGGTGCGCTCGCCACTGGTTCTGCCGCCGGCCGTGAGGGCGGCGCGGCAGAGATCGTCATCCATCCGGCCTGACGGCCACCGACGAGACCGTCGACCATCGAGGAGCCGGGCTGGCTCTATACCTTCGAGACCGATGCCGCCGCCGAGGCGATCCGCGCCGGCCGCCAGCAGTTCGAGCCGCCGGGCATGACCTGGGCCGATACGCTCGGCAACATGCGCGTGCTCGACACGTGGCGGGCCGACATCGGCCTGCAATATGGTTTCGAGAGCCCCGAACGCCGCGCCAACACGATCGATGGCCGGCCGCTGGCCGCGCCGACAAGCCCCATGCGGCGCCGCCGGCTGCCGGCGCTGGCCAAGGACATCTCGGTCGTCGCCCTCGGCACCGGCAATCTGCAGACCTTTACCCAGGCCGCCATCCTGCTCGACGCCTTCTACGAGCGCGGCGGCAACCTCTTCGACACCGCCTGGATCTATGGCCTCGGCCGTGCGGAGGCGCTGCTCGGCCAATGGCTGACAGGCGCGCGGCGTGCGCGAGCAGGTGTCGCTCATCGGCAAGGGCGCGCATTCGCCGCTGACCTACCCGGACGTCATCGGCCGCCAACTCACCCAGTCGCTCGATCGGCTGAACACCGACCATCGTCGACCTCTATTTCATGCACCGCGACAACCCGCGACATCCCCGTCGGCGAGTTCGTCGACGCGATGGATGCGGAGATCCGCGCTGGCCGCATCCGCGCCTGTGGCGGGTCCAACTGGACACGCGAGCGCATGGACGAGGCGGCCGCCTACGCCAGGCGCGCCGGCAGGACCGCCGCCGGCGGCGCTCTCCAACAACTTCTCGCTGGCCGAGATGATCGAGGCCCCGTGGGCCGGATGCTGCGCGGCCTCGGATGAGGCCTGGCGGGCATGGCTCAAGGCGCGCGCCTTGCCCAACTTCGCCTGGTCGAGCCAGGCGCAAGGCTTCTTCACCGATCGTGCCGGGCGCGGCAAGACCGGCGACCCGGAGATGGTGCGCTGCTGGTACAGCGAGGCGCAACTTCGCCCGGCGGGAGCGCGCGGCCGAACTCGGTGCGCGGCACGGCATGAACGCCAATCAGGTGGCGCTCGCCTATATGCTGGCGCTGGATTTGCCGGTGGTGCCGCTGATCGGTCCGCTGGCCATGGTGGAGCTCGACGATTCGCTGCGTGCCCTCGACCTCGACCTGACGCCGGACGAGGTGCGCTGGCTGGAGAACGGAGAGTAGAGGTCGGGCCGTCGCCTCAGCCGCCGTGGGCGAAGCCGGGGTAATCGGTCATGCCGCCGTCGACATAGACGGTGGTCGCCGTCATGTAGCTTGCAACGTCAGAGGCCAGCACCACCGCCATGTTGGCGATGTCCTCGGGCTTGCCGATGCGGTTCATGGGGATCTTGGTGAGCAGGTCCTTCAGCCCCTTCGGGTCCTGCCAGACCTCGGCGTTGATGCGCGTGGCAATGGCGCCCGGCGCGATGCACAGCACGCGCACGCCATGCGGCGCCGCCTCCTGGGCGAGCGTGTTGGCCATCATGATCAGGCCCGATTTCGACGCCGCATAGGCGCTGTAGCCACTCCAGGCGATGATCTGGTGGACGCTCGAGGTGTTGAGGATGACGCCTGATTTCTGCGGCACCATGCGCTTCAGCGCCTGGCGAGCGCACATGAAGGCGCCGGTGAGATTGATGTCGAGCACGCGCTTCCAGTTGGCGACGTCGGCTTCCCAGGCGAGCGCCCGCGGCCCGTCGATGCCGGCGTTGTTGACGAGCACGTCGATGCCGCCCCAGGCCTTGTCCATCGCCGCGAACATCGCCTCGACGGCGGCCGGGTCGCTGACGTCGGCCTCGATGCCGATGGCCTCGCCCTCGTGCTTGAGGTCGGCGACGAGCGCCTCGGCCTCCTCGGGGTGGGCCACGTAGTTCACCGCCACCCTGGCGCCGGCGGCGGCAAAGCCCCGCGCCATGGCCTCGCCCAGACCGGAATTGGCCCCGGTTACCAGAACGCGCCTGTCCTTGAGATCGATCTGCATGGTGCCGGCACATATAGGGCACGCGCGGCGATGACTAGAGCCTTTCATAGCCAGATGGGATCAATTCCGTTTCTCGACCGGCGGAGCGATCCGGCGTCGAGACCGGCGAAGGGCGGCGCGCCCGGCCTTCATGCCGCACTGGACCAGTCGGCCGGTATACGAAGGAAAACTTGACAGCCTAACTTCGTATCCCATATTGCAGCCATGGACAGGACGACAGGCGCGCTGCCGCGCGCGCGCATCGGCGCCATGGCGACCGAGCTGAGGGCGCTGGTCGCCCAGTTGAGGCGCCGCGTGCGGGAGCAGGCAGATACCGGCGACCTGACGCCGAGCCAGGCGGCGGTTCTCCTGCGACTGGAGAAGGAGGGGCCGGCCACCATATCCGCCCTGTCGCGGTCGGAAGGCGTGCGCTCCCAGTCGATGGGCGCCACGATCGCCGCGCTGGAAGCGGCGGGACTGGTGAGCGGCGAGTCCGACCCCGGCGACGGACGGCAGACGATCATCTCGCTGACGGAGGCCTGCCGCCGGTGGGTCGCAGAAGGGCGCGCCGCGCGCCACGACTGGCTGAGCCGGACGATCGCGACGCGGCTTGGCGCCGACGAACAGCGCGAGCTCGAGCGGGCCATCGAACTCCTCAAGCGCCTCGTCGACCCCTGACCGGCTCGTGGCCGGCAACCAACGCACCCGACAATTCTCCCGGCATGCTGCCGGGCCATCTGCCTCATGTCTTAAGAAAGGCCGCCACCATGGCATTGACGACTCTCGATGCGAAGACCGCCCTCATCATCGTCGATCTCCAGAAGGGGGTTGCGGCAATGCCGGCGACCCACCCGATCGCCGGCGTCGTCGCGCGGTCTCGCCAACTGGCCGAGGCCTGCCGTCGCCACGGTCTGCCGGTCGTCATCGTCAACGTCACCGGCATGGCGCCCGGCCGTACCGAGCAACCCTCGCCAAGACGGGGAGCGTTTCCGCCCGACTTCGCCGAGATCGTGCCCGAACTCGGTCGGCAGCCGGGCGACATCGCCGTCACCAAGCGGAGCTGGGGCGCCTTCGCCAACACCGACCTCGAACAGCGGCTCAAGGCGCTCGGCGTCACCCAGGTCATCGTCACCGGCGTGGCGACGGGCACTGGGGTCGAGGCCACCGCCCGCCAGGCCTATGAGGCCGGCTTCAACGTCACGCTGGCCACCGACGCGATGACCGACATGCGGGTGGAGGCGCACGAATACAGCATCGCCAAGGTGTTTCCGCGGCTGGGCGAGACCGGCACGACCGCCGAGATCCTCGACATGCTGGACAAGACCAGAGGCTGACCCATGGCGTGGCTTCCCTTCGTCTCCTGGTTCTTCGGCGGCGCCTTTCTCGCCAACGCCATTCCGCATTTCGTCAGCGGGGTGATGGGACGACCCTTCCCAAGTCCCTTTGCCAAACCGCCCGGGCGAGGACTCTCTTCGGCGATCGTCAATGTCCTCTGGGGCCTCTTCAATCTGGTCGTCGCCTACGCGCTCCTTTGTCGCGTCGGGGCGCTCGACATGCGCAGCACGGCCGATGCGGCAGCCGTCGGGCTCGGCATGTTGGTGCTGGCTGTTTTCTGCGCATGGGAGTTCGGGCGGGTGAACGGCGGCGCCCCGCCGGGGTGGCGGCCTTGAACCTTCTCCCGCTCGGCACGCTTGTCGCGATCATCGCCTTCATCGGTGGGGTCGGCGGAGGCCTGGTCTTCCCGATCCTGCCGGCGCTCGGCCTCGAGCTTGGCATTCCAGGCTTCATGGTCGGGCTCATCCTGTCGTCGAACCGGATCGCGCGGCTGATCTTCAATCTGCCGGCCGGTCATCTCTACCACCGGCTGGGACCGCGGCTCAGCCTGACGGGCGCCCTCTTGGTCGAGACCGTCGGCATGCTCGCCTTCAGCGTGGCGCTGAGTTCCGACGTCCCGGCGGCGTGGCTGCTGGGCGGACGCTTCGTCTATGGCATCGGCATGGCGTTCCTGCTGGTCGGGGCCCAGGCGGCGGTGCTGGTCGGTTCTGACAAGTCCAACCGGGGCCGGCAGACCGCGGCGGTTCGCGTCGCGATGAACACGGCCGTCCCCGGCGGATTGATCCTCGGTGGCATTCTCGCCGATCTCTACTCCGACAACGCCGCTTTCCTGGCCGGGGCCCTGGTCAGCTTCGCCGGCGCGATTCTCGCCGCGGCCCTGTTGCCCTCGGGCGTCTCAGCCGATCCCAAGGACGCAGACCACGCGGCGCCAAAGACGCCGGGCGCGGACCTGCCGGCAGCGGAGGCCGAGCATGGTTTCCTTGCCCTCTTCCGGTCGCCGGGCCTGCCCGCCCTGGCATCGGCGTGGACCTTCAACTTTCTCATATTCCTGACGGTCCAGGGCGCCTTGCTCGCCACCCTGGTGCTGGTGGTGGAGAAGCGTCACGTGTCGATCTTCGGCATGGAAGCCGAGGGCACGTCGGGCATCGTCATGGCGGTGATGGTCGGGGTGGCGGCGGTGAGCGCGTTCGCCGTCGGCCGGATCATCGACGCGCTTCCTCTGCGGTCGACGCCGCTGGTGCCGTCGCTGGTGGGGCTTGCAGCCGGGTTCGCCATCCTCGCGCTGGCGAACACACTGCCGATCGTTCTCATCGGCGCAGCGATCACCGGGCTCTCCTATAACAGCGTGACGCTGCCGATGATGGCCCTGCTCGGCGACGCCACCGGCGAACGCCAGTACGGTCCGGCGGTCGCGGTCTTCCAGTGGTGCGGCGACGTCGGCGGCACCATCGGGCCGATGGCCGGCATCGAGATTGCGACGCGCCTCGGCCTCA
The DNA here is from genome assembly GCA_963782045.1 of uncultured Alphaproteobacteria bacterium. Taxonomy (GTDB): domain Bacteria; phylum Pseudomonadota; class Alphaproteobacteria; order Rhizobiales; family Kaistiaceae; genus CAVSRC01. The sequence continues at coordinate 78,931 of CAWAIR010000013.1, read as the reverse complement.
CCTTTCTCTACCTGTCGCTGGCGGCGGTCTCGGCGCTGGCGATCGTGGTCGCCGTGTGGCTGCGCCGGTACGAGAGGCGGACGGCCGGGGAGATGGAAACGGGGACGCAGGGCGGCTGAGCGGCCGCCAGGCGCGACGTCACATGAGCCGAAGCCCCTTGAGGCTGACGTGGCCGGTCTTGCCGATGACGATGTGGTCGTGGACGGCGATGCCGAGCGGCTTGGCGATGTCGACCACCTGCTTGGTCATCTGGATGTCGGCGGTGGAGGGCGTGGGATCGCCGGAGGGGTGGTTGTGGACGAGGATGAGGGCGGCGGCGGAGAGCTCCAGCGCCCGCTTGACGACCTCGCGCGGATAGACCGGGGTGTGGTCGATGGTGCCGGTCTGCTGCACCTCGTCGGCGATCAGCATGTTCTTCTTGTCGAGGAACAGCACCCGGAACTGCTCGATTTTCTCGTAGGCCATCGCCGCCTTGCAGTAGTCGATCACCGCCGACCATGAGGCGAGCAGGGGGCGATCGCGGACAGGATCGCGGGCGAAGCGCTGGGCCGCCGCCTGGGTGAGCTTGAGATGATGGATGACGGCATCGCCGACGCCGGAAATCTTGCGCAGTTCGCCGGCCGGCGCGCTCAGCACCTCGGAGAACGAGCCGAAGCGGTTGAGCAGCGCCTTGGCGATCGGCTTGGTGTCGCGGCGCGGCACCGACTGGAAGAGGATCAGCTCAAGCAGCTCGTAGTCGGCGAGCGCGGCGCCGCCGCCGTCGTGGAACCGCTTCTTCAGACGTTCGCGGTGGCCATGGAAGTGGGGCTTCTCCCCATCCCGTGCAGGCGAAGTGCTCATGCACCTTCAGCGAAGGCCAGCCCGTGCTTCGGCGAGACGGTGAAGATCTCGTAGCCGGTCTCGGTCACGCCCACCGAATGCTCGTACTGGGCGGAGAGCGAGCGGTCGCGGGTCACCGCCGTCCAGCCGTCGGAGAGCACCTTCACGTGCGGCCGGCCGAGATTGATCATCGGCTCGACGGTGAAGATCATGCCGGGCTTCAGCTCGACGCCCTCGCCGGGGCTGCCGTAATGCAGGATGTTGGGGGCGTCGTGGAACAGGCGGCCAACGCCGTGGCCGCAGAAATCGCGCACCACCGAGCAGCGCTCGCCCTCGGCGTACTCCTGGATGGCATAGCCGATATCGCCGGTGGTGGCGCCCGGCCGGATGGCGGCGATGCCACGCATCATCGATTCGTGGGTCACTTCCATCAGCCGGCGGGCGGCGCGCTTGACGTTGCCGACCGGGTACATGCGGCTGGAATCGCCGTGCCAGCCGTCGAGGATCAGGGTCACGTCGATATTGGCGATGTCGCCGTCCTTGAGCGGCTTGTCGCTGGGAATGCCGTGGCAGACGACGTGATTGACCGAGACGCAGGTCGACTTCATGTAGCCCTTGTAACCGAGCGTGGCGGGCAGGGCGCCGTGGCTTGCCGCGAAATCGTAGACAAAGCGGTCGATCTCGTCGGTGGCCAGGCCCGGCCGCATGATGTCCTCGATGGCGTCGAGGCACTCGGCGACGAGCCGCCCGGCACGGTGCATGCCGGCGAAATCCTCGGCACTGTACAATTTGACCTGACCGTCGTTCCGGAGAGGTCCGACGGCGGCGTCGACGTAGCTGGTCATGGTACCGAGCATATGGCCATTTTCGCCGGAGCGCGCAAGCACGGGCGGTGCGGTGCCGACGGGCAGATTGCCACCGGCGCCGGCAGCGGCCGCGCCGCTTGCGAATCACATAAGTGTGTGCTTATGTCTTGACATGGTCGAGACCGACATCTTCAAGGCTCTGGCCGACCCGACGCGCCGTGCGATCTTCGAGAAGCTGGCCGGCGGTGCCATGAACGCCACGGCGTTGCGGGAGGGCATGGTGATCAGCCAGCCGGCCATGTCGCAGCACCTGGCGGTGCTGCGCAGCGCCAAGCTGGTCCGCGAGGAGCGGCAGGGGCGCTTCGTGAGCTACCAGGTCAATTCCGAGGGTCTGGTGCACATCGCCGAGTGGCTGGCGAAGTATCGCGCCTTCTGGCCGGCGCGCATGAACGCCCTGAAGAGCCTGCTGAAGGAGATGGACCAATGAGCGATGCGAACGAAGAGCAGGCCCTGGTGCTCGACTACGAGTTCGATGAGCCGCCCGAAAAGGTCTGGCGGGCGCTGAGCACGCCGGCGCTTCGCGAGAGGTGGTTGCCGGAGGAGCATCTGGCGGACGCCGAGCCGATCGCTTCCGTCCCTGGTGAGAAGATCGACTACAGGATGCGCGAGGACGAGGCGCCGTTCCGGGCCGGCATCGTGACGTTCGAGGTCAGGCCGCGGCAGGACGGCGGCACGCGACTGAGGATCGTCCATCGGCTGGCGCCGACGGCCGCAAACGACAACCGGACCTGCCTCATGCGCGCCGCCTGACGCCCGCACACCGTCCAGCAATCCGGAACACAAGGAGTTCGCCGATGAGCGAAGCGCTTCAGCTCGTCCCCATGGTCGTCGAGCAATCGAGCCGGGGAGAACGTTCCTTCGACATCTATTCGCGCCTTCTGCGCGAGCGGATCATCTTCCTCAACGGCGAGGTCAACGATTCGGCCTCGGCCCTGGTCTGCGCGCAACTGCTGTTCCTGGAAGCGGAGAATCCGAAGAAGCCGATCTATCTCTACATCAACTCCTATGGTGGCGTGGTGACCAGCGGCTTCGCAATGTACGACACGATGCAATTCATCAAGGCGCCGGTTCACACGCTGTGCATGGGAACGGCCCGGTCCATGGGATCGTTCCTGCTGATGGCGGGTGAGCCGGGTGAGCGCGCGGCGCTGCCCAATGCCAGCCTGCACGTCCATCAGCCGCTTGGCGGCTTCCAGGGGCAGGCATCGGACGTGCTCATCCATGCCGAGGATATGCGGCAGACCAAACACCGCATCATCAGCCTCTACGCCAAGCATTGCGGGCACACTTACGAAGAGGTGGAACGCACGCTCGACCGCGACCACTTCATGTCGGCCGAACAGGCGCTGGAATGGGGCCTGATCGACCGCATCCTCAGCGAACGCCAGGAGGCTGCATAAGCCCGGGGTAGCGCCCTCAGTCGATCACCGGGATCGGCCGGTCCACGAGGATAGCCTGCGGGCTGATCCGGCAGTCATAGGCGAGGGCCTCGACACCGGCGGCCCGCGCCATAGCGAAGGCCGCGGCATAAGTGGGGTCGATGTCGGCGGCGAGCCGGAAGCTGGTGCAGTCGCCGCGCTGGACGAGATAGACCATCACGGCGCGATGGCCGGCCGCGACCATGTCGGCCAGCTCGCCGAGATGCTTGGTGCCGCGTGCCGTCGGCGAATCGGGAAACTCGGCGAGCGGCGGTTTCCGCGACAGGTGGACGTTCTTGACCTCGACATAAGCGTCAGGGCGGCCCTCGGCCGAAAGCAGCAGGTCGATGCGTGAATTGCGGCCGTAGTTCACCTCGCGGCGGATCGCGGCGTAGCCGGCAAGCTCGCCAATAGCGCCGGCGGCGATCGCCTCGGCCACGAGATTGTTCGGATGGGCGGTGTTGATGCCGACCCAGCCGCCGTCGGCCTCGACCAGCTCCCAGGACAGCGGCAGCTTGCGCGTCGGGCTGGCGGAGCGCGACAGCAGCACCCGCATCCCTGGTTCGGCCAGTCCCGTCATGGCGCCGGGATTGGCGCAGTGGATGGTGGCGACCGAGCCGTCAGCCAGCTCGACGTCGGCGAGGAAGCGCTTGTAGCGGCGGATCAGCCGGGCCTCGATCAGCGGAGCGGGAAAGCGCATGGCCCCTAGTTATGGCCGAAGATCATGCGTTCGACATAGGGGTTGCGGAACTTGCCGGCCGGATCGTGGCGGTCGAGCAGGGCCTTGAAAGGCGCGAGCTCAGCGTAGCGCGAGCGCACCGTCGCCGGGTCCATGGCGAACAGCTTGCCCCAATGGGGCACCGGCGCGAACGGCGCCAGCACCTCTTCCATGGCGGCCAGCCGCGCCATGACGGCTGGCGGGTCGAGCTTGAAGGTGAAGTGGAAGCCGACGCACGCCTGCCCGAAACAGGGGCTGAGCCAGAGATCGTCGGCGGCGATGGTGCGGATTTCCGAGATCACGAGCAGCGGCGCCAGATTCCTGCCCCAGTCATGCAGCGCTTCGATCGCGGCGACGGCATGGTCGCTGGCGACGAAGTACTCGGCCTGGACCTCGCCGTCGGCGGAAGGGACGGCATCGATGCGGAAGTGGGGCAGGCGGTCGTAGGACGGACCGATGGAGCCCATCTGCTCGGTGCTGTTGATCGGGCTGGCGGTCGGCACCGGATTGAGCTTGTCGGTCGCCGGCACGGCGCCGAAGAATGGCCTGATCCCGGAGAAGGGCGAACCGGTCTCGGCGCGGCTCTTGATCCACACCTGCTCGATGGCGTCGCCCTGCCAGCCGGTGAACAGGCTGACGCTGTAGCCGGCGCCCATGATCTCGTCGAAGTTGGCGGTGAGCGTGCCGATCGGCAGGTCGCAATAGACGTCCTGGCGGACGGCGAAGGACGGTCTGAGATCAAGGGTGAGCGCGGTGATGACGCCGAGCGCGCCAAGACTGACCGGCGCGCCGGGAAAGACGTCGCCGTTCGCCTCGCGCGACAGGCCGACGAGTTCGCCCCGCGCGTCGATGAACTCGATGGCCGCGACAGCCGTCGCCAGGTTGCCGAGCTTGGGGCCGGAGCCGTGGGTGGCGGTGGCGCAGGCGCCGGCGATGGTGATGTGCGGCAGCGAAGCCAGGTTGGCCAGGGCATAGCCCCGTTCATGCAGCCAGGGACAGACGTCGCTATAGCGGGCGCCCCCCTCGACGGTGACCCGGTGGTGAACGGTGTCCAGCGACCGGACGCCCCGCATGCGGTCGAGCGACAGGTGAAGCCCGCTGGTGTCGGCGATGTCGTTGAAGCAATGGCGCGCGCCGACGACGCGCAGCTGGTCGGCGCTCCGCACCGCCTCCTGCGCCTCGGCCATCGTCGCCGGCGCGACGGTTCGCGCCGACCCGTAGGTCAGGTTCCCCGCCCAATTGGTTCCCGACATTGCGTTGTTTCCCCCGTGACATATCGCTGACGCATACCTAGCACGACCATGCATGGCGGGAAGCTTGTCAATAGTGCGGCTAAAGCGCGGGGCTGTGGGTGCGCTTCGAGTTGGCGAGATAGGCGTCGAAGCTCGCCGCCACCGCCCGCGTCAACCCGAGCGCATCGGGCGCGATCTCAATGACGCCGTTATGGCGGTAGACGATGCCGTCCATGGCCATCTGGTTGATGCGGTCGAGCGCGTCGCCGAGCTGGTCCGGCCGACTGCCGTGCCGCTGGCAGACCGCTTCGAGGTCGACGCGGAAATCGCACATCAACCGCTCGATCAGGTCGGCGCGCAGCCGGTCGTCGTCGGTGAGGGCGTACCCCTTGATCGTGGCGAAGCGATCGGCGGCGATCGCCTCGGAATAGCTGCGCACGACGGGATCGTTCTGCACGTAGCCCTGCGGCAGGCGGCTGATGGCCGAGGCGCCGAGGGCAATCAATACGTCGGCGGGATCGGTCGTATAGCCCTGGAAGTTGCGGTGAAGGGTGCCCTCGGCCTGGGCCACCACGAGGTTGTCGTCGGTGCGGGCAAAGTGGTCGATGCCGATGGTCCGGTAGCCGGCGGCGGTGAGCGTCGCGGCGATGGCCTCGGCCTGGGCGTTGCGCTCGGCCCCCCCAGGCAGCGTCGCAGCATCGATGCGGCGCTGGTGCTTCTTGAAATCCGGCACATGGGCGTAACCGAAGACGGCGACGCGGTCGGCATCCAGCGCCAGGCACTGGTTCACCGTCTCGATCGCCGAGGCGACGGTCTGGTGCGGCAGGCCGTAGATCAGGTCGAGGTTGATGCCGCCGATGTCGGCGGCGCGCAGCCAGGCGACCGCGTCGGCGGTCTGCTTGTAGCTCTGCACCCGGTTGATCGCCACCTGCACGGCGGGATCGAGGCTCTGCACGCCGAGGCTGGCGCGGTTGATGCCGCAATCCGCCAGCACCTCGACCATCTCGCGGGTCAGCGTGCGCGGATCGATTTCGATGGCGATCTCCGCCTTCGGGGCGAAGGCGAAGGTGTCGCGCAACGGGGCCATCAGTTCGCGGAATAGCTCCGGCGCCATGATGGTCGGCGTGCCGCCGCCAAAGTGGAGGTGGACGACCGGCAGCCTCTTGCCGAGGGAGCGGCGGACCAGCCCGATCTCGGCCTTCAGCATCTCGGCATAGGCGGCGATCGGCTCGTCGCGCAGGGTTACCGAAGTGTTGCAGCCGCAGTACCAGCACATGCGCCGGCAATAGGGGATGTGGACATAGAGCGAGGCCGGCGTGCCGGCGGGCGTCGCCGCCAGCCATTGGCCATAGGTTTCGGGCCCCACGGCCGGCCCGAAATGGGGCGCGGTCGGGTAGCTGGTGTAGCGCGGCAGGCGCTGGTCGGCGTAGCGGGCGATGAGGTCTGGTCGCATCCGAGCGCTCATGCCCGGATTGGAGGTGAACCGCCTTGCGCTAGCGCAATTTGTCGCATTGCCGCTGGGCGCGTGCTTGAGGGGGCGGCGCGGCGGGTGTAAACGGGCGCTCCTTCTGGAAAGGAGCAGGCATGGCTGAGGCATCGGCCGGCGACATCGTCACCGCCGCCATTCTGGTCATCGGCGACGAGATTCTGTCCGGCCGGACCAAGGACAAGAATATCGGCTACATCGCCGAATACATGACTGCCATCGGCATCGACGTGCGCGAGGTGCGGGTGGTGCCCGACATCGAGGCGGAGATCGTCGCCGCGCTGAATGCGCTGCGCGCCCGCTACACCCACGTCTTCACCACCGGCGGCATCGGCCCCACCCACGACGACATCACGGCGGATGCCGTCGCCAAGGCCTTCGGCGTTTCCATCGACGTCGACGAGCGCGCCGTCGCGCTGCTGCTTGAGCGCATTGCCAAGGCTGACCTCAACGAGGCGCGGCTGCGCATGGCGCGCATTCCCGCTGGCGCGGCCCTGATCGAGAATTCCGTCTCCAAGGCGCCCGGCTTCTCGATCGGCAACGTCCATGTCATGGCGGGTGTGCCCAACGTCATGCAGGCCATGCTCGATGCGCTGGCGCCGCGGCTGAAGACGGGCAGGGCGATGCTCTCGCGTTCGCTCGCCGCCGGCCTCAAGGAGGGCGACATCGCGGCGCCCTTCGGCGTCGTGCAGAGCCAGTTCCCCGACGTGAGCATGGGCAGCTACCCCAATTTCCAGGAGGGGGTGGGCTACACCACCACGCTGGTCTTGCGTTCGCGCGACGAAGCACGGCTTGATGCGGCGGAAGCGGCGGTGAAGGCGATGCTGGAAACGGTGCGGGGCGCGCAGAGCGCCCGGTGAAATATGGGGAAAGAGAGACATGTCTGACGCACGGACGCCGGATAAGGCGTTTCCGGTCTCGTGGGACCAGTTCCATCGCGACGCGCGGGCGCTGTCGTGGCGGCTGTCGGGACAGGGCAAGTGGGAGGCGATCGTCTGCGTCACCCGCGGCGGACTGGTGCCGGCGGCGATCATCGCCCGCGAGCTCGGCATCCGCCTGATCGAGACGGTCTGCGTCGCCTCCTACCACGATTACCGGGACCAGGGCGGCCTGCAGGTGCTGAAGTCGGTCGGCAAGGACATCGTCGATCTCGCCGATGGCAAGGGCGCCGGGGTGCTGGTGATCGACGACCTGGTCGATACCGGCAAGACCGCCCGCGTGGTGCGCGAGATGGTGCCGAAGTGCCACTACGCCACCATGTACGCCAAGCCGGCCGGGCGGCCGCTGGTCGACACCTTCATCACCGAGGTCAGCCAGGACACCTGGATCTACTTCCCGTGGGACATGGGCTACACCTTCCAGCCGCCGATCGGCGAGGGCTCCAGCGGCTGATGGCGGGCGGCGGCTTCGAAGCCGAGCTGGGCCTCGTCGCGGTCACCGTGCGCATGGTCGCCGCGGTGGTGCTGGGCGCCATCATCGGTTTCGACCGCGAATACATGGCGCGGCCGGCGGGCCTGCGTACGCACATCATGGTGGCGCTCGCCGCCGCCACCTTCACCATCGTCGCGCTCGAGCTGGTCGACCGCGGCGCCGGCAGCGGTAACTGGCTGTCGCTCGACCCGACGCGCGTGGTCGGGGCGATCACCGCCGGCGTCGCCTTCCTGGCCGCCGGCACCATCATCCAGTCGCGCGGCCGCGTGCATGGACTGACCACCGGAGCGGGCCTGTGGCTCGCCGGCGCGGTGGGCATGGCCTGCGGCATCGGTGTGCTGGCGATCGCGGCGATCGCGACTGCCCTCGGGGTCATCGTGCTGGTGGTGTTGCGGCTGGCTGAACGGCACCTCCCCAACGATTTCAAGAAGGCGGGGGACACCTCCAAGGACGAGGAGGCATAGCTGATGGCTCCGCTCAGCCCGTTCGGCCGGGACATCTGGGTGGGCGAGGGGCCGGTGGTGTCGTTCTACGGCTTTCCCTATCCAACCCGCATGGTGGTGATGCGCCTTGCTGATGGCGGCCTCTTCGTATGGTCGCCGATCGCGCTGTCGGCCGACCTCAAGGCGGCGGTGGACGCGCTCGGGCCGGTGCGCTTCCTGGTCTCGCCCAACCTGCTGCATCATCTCTTCCTCGGTGCGTGGCAGGAGGCCTATCCGGGCGCCAAGCTCTATGCCTCGCCGGGCCTGCGCAGGCGGCGCAAGGACCTCGCCTTCGACGCCGATCTTGGCGATACGCCCGATCCGGCTTGGGGCGCCGACATCGACCAGGTCGCGGTCAGGGGCAGCCCGTGGATCACCGAAGTGGTCTTCTTCCATCGTGCCAGTGGCACGGCGATCTTCACCGACCTCATCGAGAATTTTCGGCCGGACTGGTTCGCGGGCTGGAAGGGCTTCGTCGCCCGCCTTGACGGCATCGTGCAGCCGCACACCGGGGCGCCGCGCGAACTGCGCTGGAGCTTTCTCTTCCGCCGCGCTCAGGCGCGCGCCTGCCTCGCCCGCATCCTCGCCTGGCCGATCGAAGGCGTCATCATGGCGCACGGCGAGATGGTGAGGGCCGACGGCGCCGCCTTCGTGCGCAAGGCCTTCGGCTGGCTGATCTAGAGCCTTTCATAGCCAGATGGCCCCATTCCGACGGAGCGATTTTGCGACAGGATCAAGCCGGCGGGCGAAGGTCGTACCGGGGGTACGGCCGAGACCGACGACGATGATAATGGCGCAAGAGCGCTCGTCCCTCCGGGTTTCCGACCGGCAGGCGCCCGACGCCGATCCCGGCTCGATCGATGCCCCACATCGCCCTTCGCCGGTCTCGACGCCGGATCGCTCCGCCGGTCGAGAAACGGAATTGCTTCCATCTGGCTATGAAAGGCTCTCGGCTGCGTGCCTTCCGCCAGTTGCCGCCCCAAGTGTCCCCCGGGGGCACGGCAATCCAGTCCAAGAAGTGCACCGCTTGCGATACAGTCCCGTCACTGGCCCGGACCAGGTCCGGTGTGTTGGCTTCGGTTGCGCCGCTGGCGGGAGGAGGCATGCAATGGACCGGAAGATCGCGGACGCACAGGGTTTGACCCCCGATGAAGCGGCGGCATTGGTAGCGGCGAGCCGTGCCGCGCTGGACTATCGGCAGTCGATTCCCGGGCGTCCGGCGCGGCCGGTCATCGGTCCCGACGAAGCCGAGGAGCGCTTCCGCAAGCCCCTGCCGGAAGAGGGCATGGCGGCGCGCGCGGTCATCGACGAGATGGTCCGCCAGGCCGATGACGGCCTGCACCAGATGGCGGCGCCAACTTTCTTCGGCTACGTGCTGGGCGCCTCGCATCCGGTTGGCGTCGCCGCGGATTTCCTGGTCTCCGCCTGGGGGCAGAATGCCGCGACCGCGTTCGAGACGCCGTCGACCGCGGGGATCGAGCGGGCCGTCAGCGACTGGGTCATCGATCTCCTCAGGCTCCCGCCCGACAGCGGCGCAGGCTTGGTCACGGGCGGTACCGTGGCCAATATGGCCGGCATTATGGCCGGGCGGCATGGGCTGCTTGCCGCCCAGGGCTGGGACGTCGAGAAACGCGGCCTCTTCGGCGCGCCGGCCTTTCCCGTCCTGATCGGCGCGGAGGCGCATTCGGCGCCCTTCGCCGCGCTGCGCTATGCCGGCCTTGGCGCCGAATATCCGGTGAGGATCGAGACCGACGGCGAAGGGCGGATCAAAATCGACGCCTTCCGCGCGGCGCTCGATGCCTGCACCGCGCCGCCGCTCGTCGTGCTTCAGGCCGGCCAGATCAACACCGGCGCCTTCGATCCGTTCGCGGCGCTGATCCCGCTGGTCCGTGCGCGCGGCGGGTGGGTGCACGTCGACGGTGCTTTCGGCCTGTGGCTCGCGGCGGTGCCCGAACTTGCGCCTCGGCTTGCCGGCGTATCGGACGCCGATAGCTGGGCGGTCGACCTCCACAAGTGGCTCAACGCGCCCTACGACGCCGGCATGGTGATCGTGCGCGACCGTCCGGCGCTGGTCGCCGCGATGTCGGCGCGCGGTGCCTATCTCCCCGGGGTGACGAGCCACTGGGAGCCGTCCGATTCGGCGCCTGAGCTGTCGCGGCGGGCGCGGGGCGTGCCGAGCTACGCCATCCTGCGCCATCTCGGCCGTTCCGGCGTGCGCGAGCTGGTCACCCGGCACTGCCGGCTGGCCGAGCGGATCGCGGCGGCACTGGCCGCGGAGCCCGGTCTGCGGGTGCTCAACCAGATCCATTCGAACCAGGTCGCCATCGCCTGCGGCGATGGCGGCGAAGAAGGCGATGCGCGGACGATGCGCGTGCTCGACAGGGTCCATCAGCGGGCGAGGGTCTATCCGTCCCACGGCGTTTGGATGGGCCGGAAGATCATCCGGATGTCCGTCATCGGCTATGCCATGCACGAAGCCGATGCCGATCTCCTGGTCGCCGAGATCGTCGATGCCTGGCGCTGGTGCCAGGCGAATCTCGCCTAGGCGGCCTTGTCGATAACGCTCTCGGTGCCGGCGACGAGGAACGGTGCCAGCACCCAGCTCAGGCCGGGGAGGGTGGCGGCGTGGAGCGTCAGGTTGCGGAAGGCGATGTCGAAGCGCGTGTGCGGCACGATCCAGCGTGCGGTCTTGCGGCCGGATTCCTGCTTCTTGCGCACCTCGGCAAGCAGCCGCCGCTCATAGCCGTCGAGCGCGGCGTCGATGGCCGGCTGCTTGCGCAGTTCCTCGGCGAGAACCCAGGCCGTGGCCATGGCCAGCGACGCCCCCTGGCCGGCGAGCAGCGAGACCGCATCGGCGGCGTCGCCGATCAGCGTGACGCGGCCCTTGCTCCAGCCGTCCATCTCGATCTGTGCGATTTGGTCGTAGTAGATGCCACGCAGCCGCGCCGCATGGTCGAGGCCGCCCGGCACCATCCAGCCCATGTCGCCATAGACGCGGCGGAGCTCGGCCACCGGATCGGCAGGCAGCGCCGGGTCCTTCGCCACATGGGCGAAGAACGCCGCCACCTTGCCGCCGCGGATCGGGTAGAAGCCGGCTTGGCGACCAGGCAGCGCCATGATGCGGAAGCGGTTGCCGAGCGCCTCGGCGGCGGCACCGTCCTCATAGACGAACGCAGCGGTGTGGTAGCCGAGATAGCGCGAGAACCGCACCTCGTCGCCGAACGCCATGGCGCGGACGCGCGAATGGATGCCGTCGGCGCCGACCAGCAGGTCGGCGGTCTCGACGGTGCCGTTCGCCAGCATCGCCCTGACGCCGCTTGTCGACCGCTCGATGGAGGCGATGGTCTCGCCGAAGCGGAGATCGACCGTGTCGGGCAGCGCCTCGAACAGCACGCGCTCGAGGTCGCCGCGCATCAGGCTGAACAGCTTGCCGTCGAGCAGGCGCGCGAAACGGTGGTAGTCGAGCCGAGCGCTGACGTGCCCGCGGCCGTTCAGCCAGTCGACAGACGGGATGTCGTAGGTGGCCGCCCTCAACCCGTCGATCAGCCCCATGCGCTCGGCGACGTCGTAGCCGGAGCCCATGAAATCGATCATGTAGCCCTCGTCGCGCAGCTGTTGGGAGCGTTCGACCAGCACCACATCCCAGCCGTCACGCCCGAGGCAGCAGGCCAGCGTCAGGCCGGCGATGCCGGCGCCGCAGATGATCGCTTTCATCGGGTCTCCCTCGGCTGCTTGGGGAAGATGGCGTCGACGAACCGTCGCCATGCCTGACGGGTCTTGCGCTCCTCGCCGAGGGCGAGGAGATGCAGCCCGAGCCCGTCGAGCGCCATCAAGGCGAGGCGGGCGGTGACTTCCGCTTCCGCCTTCGGCATGAAGGCGCCGAACTGCGCGATCATGCCGGCAAGCGTCGGCTCGGCACTCGCGGCAAGCTGGGCCCGCATGCGCTCGTCGAAGAGGGCGCGCGCGAAGAACACGAAATAGGCCCGGAAGAAGGCGCGCTCCTCGACCGCGACGTGCAGCGTCGCCTCGCCGAGGCGGAGCAGCAGCTCGCGCGGCGTCTTCGGCGGCGCCTTGCCGGTCGGCGCCAGCATGGCGGCGCCGAGCTGGGCGAGCGCGGCCAGCGGAATCTCGTCGAGGCTGGCGAAATGATGGAAGATGTTGGCCTTGCTGATGCCGACCTCGCGGGCGAGCGCTGCGGCGCTGAAGCCGTCGGAGCCATCGCGGCCGAGCAGGCGGATGGCGGCTGCGATGATGGCGGAGCGGGTGTCGCGGCGGGCGGGCATCTACCCCATATACTGACCGATCGGTCGGTCAGCAAGCCTTGCGGACGACTTTTCCTGTTCCGCCGAAACTGGGCTACGCTTTGAGAAGCGCCGCGGCCGGTCCGACGGTGTCAGAGGAGGATGCGCATGCCTGCCACGATGCCGCGACTGGCCGTCTCGACCTGGAGCCTGCACCGGCTCCTCGGCCTCACCTGGTGGGACAAGCCGGGCCTCGATGGCCCGGTCGCCGCGGCCGAGACCTACGGCCCGGCCAAGGCCGATCTCCTCGATCTGCCGGCGGCCATCCGCGACCACGGAATGGACCGTATCGAAATCTGCCATTTCCATCTGAAGAGCCGCGATGCCGTCTATCTCGGCGAGGTCAAGGCGGCGCTCGCCGATGCCGGCGTCACGCTGCAATCGCTTCTGATCGACGACGGCGATGTGAGCGATCCGGAGATCGGGGCGCGCGACCTTGCCTGGGTCTGTGGCTGGATCGACGCCGCCGCGGACCTTGGCGCCGAGCAGACGCGGGTGATCGCCGGCAAGCGCAAGGCCACGCCGGAATTGCTCCGCCGCTCGGTCGCCGGCCTCTCCGCGGCGCTCCGCCACGGACAGTCCTTCGGCGTGCCGGTCATCACCGAGAACTGGCACGACCTGCTCTCGGGTCCGGACGAGGTCGCCTATGTGCTTGACCATGTCGGCGACGATCTCGGCTTCCTCGCCGATACCGGCAATTGGAAGGGGCCGACGAAATATGCCGGGCTCGCAGCGATCTTCCGCCGTGCCGGCTATTGCCACGCCCACGGACCGTTCAGCGCCGCGCTGACCCTCGACGAGGCCGAGTTCGGCCGCTGCCTCGATATCGCCGTCGAGGCTGGCTTCACCGGACCCTATACGCTGATCTATTCGGGCCCGAGCGATGAGGAATGGGCCGCGCTCGACATCCAGCGCGACTTCATCCGCGACCATCTCGCGGCCAAGGTCGCCGTCGCCTGAAGCTCAGCCGAGCCGTTGGCGCGCCAGTGCGGCACCGGCGCCAAGTGCTGCTAGCTTCGCCCAGGCGAGGTCCCATTGCATCGGCGCCATGCCGCAATTGGTGCAGGGGAAGATGCGCTCGACCGGCACATACGCCGCCGCCTGCTCGATGGTACGGAAGACGTCTTCCGCCGTCTCGGGCGTATCGTTGGCGACGTCGATGCAGCCGAGCAGGACGTCCTTGCCCTTGAGCAGGCCGAGCAGCTCGATCGGCACCTTAGAATTGCGTGCCTCGACCGAGACCTGCTGGATGCGGCTTTCGGCGAGCGCCGGGAATATCTGCTCGTATTGCGTCCACTTGCCGCCGAGCAATTCTTTCCATTCGAGATTGGCCTTGATGCCGTAGCCGTAGCAGATGTGGACGGCGGTGGTGCAGGAGAGCCCGTCGATGGCGCGATGCAGCGCTTCGATGCCCCACTCCTTGACCGCGTCCATGTAGACATTGAAGGCCGGCTCGTCGAACTGGATGGTGTCGACGCCGTCGGCCTCGAGCGCGCGGGCCTCCTGGTTGAGGAGTTCGGCGAAGGCCATCGCCATCGCGGCGCGGTCGCCATAGTGCTGGTCGGCGATGGTGTCGACGATGGTCATCGGCCCCGGCATGGTGATCTTGAGCCTGCCCCTGGTATGCGCCCGCGCCGTCTTCGCCTCGTCGGCGTGGACGCGCCCGGTGAGGCTCACCGGACCGGTCACCGTCGGCACCATGGCGGTGTAGCGGTTGTTGCGGATGCCCATCGGCACCTGGTGGGCGAAGTCGATGCCGTCGACGAATTCGAGGAAGCCATGGACGAAGTGGCGGCGCGACTGCTCGCCGTCGCTGACGATGGAGATGCCGGCGTCCTCCTGGAGCTTGACCACCAGGATGGTGGCATCGCGCTTGGCCCGGACCAGCTCGTCGCCCGCCATGCGCCAGGGCGCCCACAGCGTGTTGGGTTCGGCCAGCCAGAAGGGCTTCGGCAGCGAGCCGGCGACGGTGGCGGCGAAATCGGCCATTTTCTGTTCCTCCCCTGGCCGATCGCCGGTTGCGACGGCCTTGCGGCATTTGCGCTTATCGCCGCGCTTCCTTCAAGCCTCGGGGGTTATTGTGACGCCGGCGAGAGCGTAAGGTCCCGAGTCCGTTCCAAGCCTTGGAGGAGTTTCTTCATGTCCGCTCATCCCGCTCTCGGCGCCGGCAAGAGCGCCGTCGTTACCGGTGGCGCCAACGGCATCGGCCTCGCCGCCGCCCGGCGCTTCGCCTCGCTCGGCATGAAAGTCGCCATCGCCGACCTCGATTCCGGCCAGCTCAACGTCGCGGCGAAGGAGATTGCCGCGGCCGCGCCGGACGGCAAGGGCGAGGTGATCGCGGTGCTCACCGACGTCTCGAAGAAAGAGGCGGTCGAGGTGCTGAAGGAGCGTGCCTTCGGCGCCTTCGGCGCGGTCGACGTGCTGATGAACAATGCCGGCCGCGGCGGCGGCGGCGGGCCCTTCGAGAACTACGAGGGCTGGCAGGCGGTGCTCGGCACCAATCTTTGGGGCGTCATCAACGGCGTGCAGACCTTCGCGCCCGCGATGATCGCGCAGGGCACGCCGGCCGCGATCATCAACACCGGCTCCAAGCAGGGCATCACCTGTCCGCCCGGCGACACCGCCTACAATGTCTCCAAGGCCGGCATCAAGGTGTTGACCGAGGGCCTCCAGCACGGGCTGCGCAACACCGACGGCTGCAAGGTCGACGCCTTCCTGCTGGTGCCGGGTTGGACGCACACCGGGCTGACCGCGCGCCAGAAGGAGAAGCCGGACGGCGCCTGGTGGCCGGACCAGGTGGTCGATCTCATGGTCGAGGCGATGGGCAAGGGCGAGTTCTACATCATCTGCCCGGACAACGAGGTCACCCGCGCGGTCGACAACAAGCGCATGGCCTGGGCGATGGGCGACATCACCGAGAACCGCCCGCCGCTGTCGCGCTGGCACCCGGACTACAGGGACGCGTTCGCCGAATTCCTCAAGGGGTAGCCGCCCGCTCGGGCGTGTAGCCCGCGATCCGCTTCGCTGGTCGGAGGTCGGCCGCTGGCGGCCCCTACGCCCCCTTCGGCTTCTTCGCCTGGCCCTCGATGTTGGGCAGGAAGACGGTGACGAGCCCGATCGCCGGCAGGAAGGCGCAGAGGCGGTAGACGAACTCGATCGAGGTGCGGTCGGCAAGCTCGCCGAGGGTGGCGGCACCGACCGCTGCCAGGCCGAAGGCGAGCCCGAAGAACATGCCCGAGATCATGCCAGTGCGGCCCGGCACCAGTTCCTGCGCGAAGACGATGATCGCTGGAAAGGCGGAGGCGAGGCCGATGCCGATGGGGACGGTGAGGATGACCGTCCACAGCAGGTTGACGTGCGGCAGCACCAGCGTGAAGGGCAGGATGCCGAGGATCGAGGCCCAGATGACGTATTTGCGGCCGAAGCGGTCGCCGAGCGGCCCGCCGATCAGCGTGCCGGCGGCGAACGAGATGAGGAAGACGAAGAGCAGCACCTGGCCCGCCTGCACCGACAGGTGATAGCGGTCGATCAGGAAGAAGATGTAGTAGCTGCGGATGCTCTCCAGATAGAAGAACTTGGAGAACACCAGAACGCCCAGCACGAGCAGCGAGACCACCACGCGCGCGCGGCTGAGGTCTGAACGCAGCGGCGGGGCGGTCTTGCGCGGCTTGCGGGCGCCGTCGAAGTGGTTGCGGCGGTACCAGGTGGAAACCATCGACAGGACCACGATGGCGGCCATTGCCACGATCGAGAACCAGGCGACGCTGCCGCGGCCGTGCGGCACCACGATTGCCGCGGCGAGCAGCGGCCCCAGCGCCTGGCCAGCATTGCCGCCGACCTGGAAGATCGACTGGGCGAAGCCGTGGCGGCCGCCGGAGGCCAGCCGTGCCAGCCGCGAGGATTCCGGGTGAAAGACCGACGAGCCGGTGCCAACCAGCCCGGCGGCGACAAGGATGATGCCGTAGGTCGGTGCCACCGAGAGGAGCAGCAGGCCGAGGAAGCTGAAGCCCATGCCGATCGGTAGCGAATAGGGCTGCGGATGGCGGTCGGTGTAGATGCCGACGAAGGGCTGGAGCAGCGAGGCGGTGAGCTGGAAGGTGAAGGTGATGAAGCCGATCTGGCCGTAGTCGAGCGCGAAGGACTGCTTGATCAGCGGGTAGATCGCCGGCAACAGCGACTGGATGGTGTCGTTCAGGAGGTGCGACACGCTGAGCCCGATGAGGACCGCGAAGGCGGTCGTCTCGGTGCCGTGATCGCTGACGCTGCTGCCTTGAACCGGCGCGTTCACGCAACTTCCTCCGGAGGCTGGGCCCGCCGCAGGCCCGCGGTGGGGTGCGGACTATGCACCCAGATCGGCGGTCCAGCCATCCGCCGTGCGCATGGAAGCTAAGCGTGTGGCGCCAGTCGCAAACGTCAAGCCCGCCGCCTCGGGGAAGGCGGCGGGCTCGCGAGGGCTCGGCTGGGAGGAGAGCGGAGGTCAGCCGAGATCGATATCGTCGGTGGGATTGGCGGCCGGCTTGCGGATTTCCTCGGCGGCCTTGCGCAGGACGTCGGCGACGCGGCGCTGTTCCGCCTCCGAGGCCTCGAGCTTCTCGGCAATGGCTTCCTTCAGCGCCCGCCGGGCCTCGTTGACCTCGGGGATGACGCCGGGAATGTCACGGTCGGGCGGGGTGTGCTCCTCGTCGCGCCGCTGGCCTTCCCACCAGGCACGCGCCTGGGACATCTTCTTGCCGAACTTCTCGATGCCGGACATCGCCATGTCGGCGACGTCGCGGTTCTCGCGGTAGTAGGCGCGGCCGGCGTCGGTGATCGAATAGACCTTCTTCGATCCCTCGGCGCTGGCGGTGGCATAGCCGACCTCCTCGAGATAGGTCAGCGTCGGATAGACGACGCCGGGGGAGGGGCTGTAGACGCCGCTCGATTTCTCCTCGAGCGCCTTGATGATCTCGTAGCCGTGGCGGGGGCTCTCGTTGAGCAGAACGAGCACGATCAGGCGCAGATCGCCGTCGGCGAGCATCTTGCCGACGCGGAAGGCGCCGCCGCCCCAGCCGCCGCGTCCGCCGCGGGCGCCGCGGCCCCAGTCCTCCGGCCCGCCACGGCGGCCGGCGAAGTGCCAGTAGACGCGCTCTTCGCGATTGAAGTCATGATGCATGGAATGAGTCTCCGGTGTCTATATCGTGCGATATAGATAGGCGCCGGATCGGGGTCGGTCAAGATATATCTTACGAGATAACGCGAAATGATAGCGGAAACGGCATGTTTGCCGTGATCGCCTTGCCATCGGCGGCGATGCGGCCTACCGAGGCGACAGCGCGGACGTGGCGGAATTGGTAGACGCAAGGGACTTAAAATCCCTCGGAGGTAACTCCGTGCCGGTTCGACCCCGGCCGTCCGCACCACATTGGCGTGTCCATCGGCATAAACGGAATGACGGCCGTTCCGGTCGGATGGTCGCCGTTCTTCGGCGTGGCCGGCTGTCGCTCCCAGGCCCCGGGGAACGGTCACTCACGCGTGGGCCTCTCCGGCCCGATTCGCCAGTTGCCCGGCCGGGGTTGCTTGAACGAAACGTGCTTTTCCGGTTCCGTCGCGTCCTTCGCATTAAATCTTGTTC
This sequence comes from uncultured Alphaproteobacteria bacterium, assembly GCA_963782045.1. Taxonomy (GTDB): domain Bacteria; phylum Pseudomonadota; class Alphaproteobacteria; order Rhizobiales; family Kaistiaceae; genus CAVSRC01. The sequence continues at coordinate 60,567 of CAWAIR010000013.1, read as the reverse complement.
ATTTGCCTCCTTTGGCCACGGAAGGAACACTTGTTTTCTTCTGTTCTCATCTGGCTGAGGACCAATCCGATTGGCTGAGTCTCGGGGTTGGAAGGGCTGGTATCTCGACCGGCAGCCGGCGGACGTTGTCGTGCGGCAACTTCAACAGCTGCCGATGAATCATGCTGCGGTCCCGGGCTACTTTGAGAAATTGGCCGGGAGCCGGGACGAGGTCTTGAGGATCGGCGGCCTGTCGCAACTGCTTGGGCTCGGCGTGCTGCCGCGCGGCCTGTGGGAGAGTGCTGTCGCACTGTCACGCCATGGCGCCGTGAGGTCGCGCGCGTTCGATTTCTTTCTGCGCAGCGACGAGCACGATTGGGCGCGCAGGGTGCTGGCCGTGCCGCGCGAGGTCGTCGGCACCTTGCGCGAGGACCTCCGGCAATCGCGCCTGGACTTCGATTTCCCCCTGCAACTCAGGCTGGAGGTTGCCACCTTCATCGAAGACGGTCGCCTCGATCACCTGAGCGCCGCGATCGGTCTGGCGGAGGCGATCGGCGGATGGCGCATGGCGCTGCCGTGGGCGGTGCGCCGGCTCATGCTGGCGCCCGATGAATCGGGCGCCTTCGGGTTGCTCGATCTGCTCAAGCAGTTCAACCAGCTCGCGCTCATGAGAACCACGCTCGCGGCGTTCCAGGCGACGGGGCGGTTTCCGCCGATGCAGGCGATCTTCACGGCGGCCCTGCGGCTGGCCGAAGGCCAGCCGACGGTTACGCTGGCCATCCTTGGCGCGCAGCGCCAGCGGGCGCCCGATAACCGCGTCCAGGCCTTCATCGAGATGCTGCGTGCGGAGGCCTCCGAAGCCTGCGGCAAGTACGAGGACGCCTATGGCTACTTCGTGCGGATGAACGAGGAGCGGCGCTTCGTGCGGTCGGGCGTTGTCCAGCCCAATGTCGATCCGGCGCGCTACCTGCGACGGGTGGTCGACAGCGACAAGCTGCTGGCGGAACCGCTGCCGGACGATCCGAACCGCACCTATTTCGCCATGGTCGGCTTTCCGCGTTCGGGCACGACGCTGCTGGAGAATGCGCTGGCGACCCATCCGGACATTGAGACGCTGGAGGAAGTGCCGTCGTCCCTGACGGCGCTCAGCCATCTGGAAGCCAGCGGTCAGCGACCGGTTTCGCAGGCCGCCGGCTTGGCTGCCCGCGACGACTACTACAAGAGTATCGAAGCGCATCGCACCAAGCGGCAGGCCACGATTGTCGTCGACAAGATGCCGCTGGAATCGGCGGAAGCGCCGCATCTGGTCAAGTTCTTCCCGGGCAAGCGGTACATATTCTCGATCCGCGATCCGCGCGATGTCGTCTTCAGTTGCTTCCGCACCAGCTTCCTGCCGAACGATGCCATGGAGCACTTCCGCACGTTTGCCAGCGCCTGTCGTCTGTACGACTTCACGATGTCGCGCTGGTTCGCCCATTTCGCTCTGGAAGACGAGCGCGTGTGCTACGTGCGCTATGAGAACCTGGTCACGCAATTCGCACCTGAAGTGAGGCGCGTGCTCGCGTTTGTTGGCGCGCAATGGCACCCGGCCGTGCTTGCCTTTGCCGAAGCGGCCCAGAAGCGGGGATCGGCGACGCCGAGCTACGAGAAGGTGCGCAGGGGCCTCAAGCTCGGCGTCCAGTCGCACTGGCAAAACTACCCGCGCCTGTTCGAAGGCGAAGAGGCGCGGCCGCTGGCGCGATGGATTGAATTGTTCGGGTATGATGTCGGCGAGCCCGCTGAGACGGCCGGACAGAGGCGGGCCGCCGGCAACGGCTGAGGCCGGTCAGGCTGCCGCCGGCACGGCCGGCCCGACGTTCGGTTGCTTCGGCCACGCACGGGCGAGACCGACTGCAGGGAGCTTGTGGGCCGATGGCCGTCACGAGGATCGTTGCCAATCTCGCCGCGCCTGACCCCATGGCGCTTGCCAAGTTCTATGCAGAGGTCTTCGACCTCGACATACCTTTCGACATGGGCTGGATCGCGTTTCTTGATGTCAACGCGACCCAGAAGATAGAGCTGCACGCCGCCTCTGAAGGGGGCTCCGGCACCGAACTGCCGGTGATTTCGATTGGTGTGGAAGATATCGGCGCCGCCGAACTGGCCGTGCGTGCCGCCGGGGCGGAGGTGGTCTACGGCCCGGTTGCAGAGCCCTGGGGCCTTCGCCGGTTCTTTTTCCGCGATCCGGCGGGCAATCTCGTCAACGTTGTCGACCATTGAAGACCGCCGACAGTACTCGTTCGCCAAGAAGGGTTGGGCTCTGGATGGCGCGGAGGTGACCCGGCGCCGGTTCGACGCTGGCCATCCGCACTATCCCAGAAGCCCCACGACCCTCTCGCCTACCAGCCGAACTGGAACGTGGCGCCCGTCTGGCCGTAGCCGTACTGGGCGACGTCCGCGCTCGTGTTCTTGCCGAACTCGAAGATGCCATAGGCGTTGTTATTGCCGTTCTGGCTCAGCGTGGCCGCGTGGCCGCGCCCCTCCTGATGAATGACGCCGGTGTTGCCGGTCCCGTGCTGAGCGAGGCCGGCGCGGTTGTCGACGCCATGCTGGCTGATCGACCCGCTCTTCTGAATTCCGCTGAACAGCGAGTAGAGGGCGAGTCCGACCCTGAGATCCTGGGCGTCCCGGGAATTGGTGGGCACGTAGGTGAAGGAGAGCGATCCGCCGGCAGAGGCGGGCGCCACAGCCGCGGATCCGATGAGAGCTGCCAATGCAACCGAGGTGAGGGCGAGAGTCTTGGGCATCGAAGGTCTCCTTGAAGTCCAGGGCGGTCAATCCGTGACCCCGGTGGGTATGGTGGCGACTATCTGCGATAGGCTCTGAACTGTGCCGGAACCCGGTGTTCAGCCGTCGTTAATCGGCGACCAGGCCTGTTCGACCAGGCTGGGGCGAGCGGCCAGAACCGCTTCGATCGACGTGGGCTGATGGGGTATTGGCGCGACGGCGCGGGTGCGTTGCAACGCCTTGCCGATGTGCCGGGTGCATTCGACGCTGCCGCTGCCGGCGACCAGTTCCAGGCGCACATCGTAGGACGCGCCTTGGCTTCCAAGCACGACCCTGCCCAGAATGGCGGGAGCGTCCGGAGCCGCGGCGAAGCTGCCGCCCTGTTCGATCGAGGTGCCACCAGCGCCGCCAGAACCGACGACGCGGAAACTGTAGGTGCCCCTGACAGCCGCATCGACGCGGGCGACCCCTGCAAGTTCGACCGTGCCGCCGATCGGTGTGACCCGGACCTCACACTGGATCGGGCCCGATGTCTTCGTGCCGCCGTCTGATGGGTCGGCACGGCCCATGCCGACGGCAGCGGCGCCGGCAATAACGAGGCCGACAACAAGCGGTACAGCCACGGTCGAGATCGGATTGCGTAACCGGATCATCGTTGTTCTCCATCGTTCGTCATCGTTGCCAGAGGCGCGGGCGAGAAACGTGCTTCCTCGGAGCGTGGCCCGAGGCTATGGACAGGTCTGCACGAAGGCCGCGATGTTGCCGCTGCCGGCCTGCACGATGTTGGCACTGCATCCGTCGCCGACCTGGACACCGGCTGCGATGTTGCCGTTGCCGTCCTGGGTCAGGATGGCGGTGTGGTTGGTGCCGAACTGGCCGACGCCGGCGGCGTTCTGGTTGCCGGTCTGCCGGGCTTCGACGTGGTTCCAGTTGCCCTGCTGACCGATGGCGATCGTGTTGCTGTTGCCGTGCTGGCGGCCCAGGGCGCTGTTGGTCCGTCCGTCCTGATAGACGCCAAACCGGTTCTGCCAGCCGTATTGCACACCTCCGGCGGAGTTCTCCCAGCCGAATTGCTGGATCCAGACGCCGGCCGCCATGGCGGGCGCAGTCGAGAGACCGATTGTGGTGGCGAGTGCGCCGGCGACCAAAAGCTTGCTGATCATGTCTCCGTCTCCTGGGCTTTGTGCGGCCGCAAGCCGCGTGTCCTTGACGGTTCGATTTCTATGGGCGGCGTCCGGAACTAGGGCTGAACCCGTCATTCACCGGCCGTTCAGCACGCTCTGATGGAGACGCGGGCCTCGCCCATTCAATCCCGTCGGTGGGGCGACGCGGCCTTCCGCTCAAACGCCGGCAGAAGCAGAGGATCGTTGACCGGCCGCCCCCACCGGGCGAAACCACCCGCATGATCCCGGTCACCGCCACCATTGAGATCGACGAGCGCGAGATCGAGGAAAGCTTCATCCGCGCCTCGGGGCCGGGCGGGCAGAACGTCAACAAGGTGTCGACGGCGGTGCAGTTGCGCTTCGACGCCCGCCGGTCGGCGTCCCTGCGGGAGGCGGTTCGTCAGCGCTTGCAGCGGATGGCGGGATCACGCCTGACCCAGGATGGCGTCATCGTCATCACCGCCCAGCGTTTCCGCACCCAGGAGGCCAACCGGCGCGATGCGCTCGACCGGCTGATCGGCCTGATCGCCCGGGCGGCGGAGCCGCCGAAACGGCGCAAGCCGACGCGGCCGACGCTCGCCAGCAAGCGCCGTCGCCTGGAGGGCAAGGCGCGGCGCTCCGGCACCAAGGTGATGCGCGGCAAGCCGCCGGTCGATTGAGGAGACCCCGCGCTTGCGGGAGCGGCGCAGCGGCGCCGTTCAGCCGGTGCCGCCGGCGGGGCGTCTGGCGCCGGCGGGCGGCTGCGCGAGCTCTGCGCGCTGGCCTTTGGCAAAGCGGTCGACGAGCCTGCGATAGAGCTTCCATCGCCCGCTGACCCGGCGAAGCCCGGCCCCCGCGTCGAGGCCGGGGATGCCGCCGAGGTTGGCGTCGTCCGCCGGCTGAGGCGTGGTGCCGCCGCTGGAGGTGGCGGCCCGCCCGGTTTCAGGCGTGGGTGGCGGTGTTCTGCTTGGCCAGGTACGCTCCGACCTGGTCCGGCGGGATGGGCCGCGAGAAGCGGAAGCCCTGCAGCTCGTCGCACTTGTTCTTGCGCAGGAAGGCGATCTGTCTCTCGACGCCCTCGGCGACGATGCGCAGATTCAGCTTCTTGCCGAGCGAGATGACCGCGGTGGTCACCGCACGGTCGTCGACGTTGGCCGGCAGCCCCTTGATGAACGACTTGTCGATCTTGAGACGGGCGACCGGGAACGTCTTCAGCGCGCTGAGGCTCGAATAGCCGGTGCCGAAGTCGTCGATGGCGATCTGCACGCCGAGGCGCTGCAGATCGTTCATGGTGCCGATGGCCTGGCCGATGTCGCGCATGATCAGGCTTTCGGTCAGCTCGAGTTCGAGGTAGCGCGCGGCGAGGCCGCTCTTCTCGAGCGCGTTGACCACCCGGCCGACGAAGTTCTTCTCGGCGAACTGGCGCGCCGAAACGTTGACGCACACCTTGATCGGCAGCATCCCGGCGTCCTGCCAGGCCTTGTTCTGACGGCAGGCCTCCATCAGCACCCAATCGCCGATCGGCACGATCAGGCCGGTCTGGTCGGCGATCGGGATGAAGTGGTTGGGCGCGAGCTGGCCCTGGGTGGGATGGTTCCAGCGGATGAGTGCCTCGACCGCGAAGACGTGGCCGGTGAGCATGTCGACCTGCGGCTGGTAGAGCAGCACGAACTCGTGCCGCTCGACGGCGCCGCGCAGCGCCTCCTGAAGCAGCAGCTCGCCGCGGACCTTGACGTTCAGCTCGGGCGTGTAGAACTGGTAGTTGTCGCGGCCGAGCTCCTTGGCCCGGTACATGGCCGCGTCGGCGTTGGCGAGCAGCGTGTCGGCGTCCTTGCCGTCGGCGGGATAGTTGGCCAGGCCGACGCTGTTGCCGACGCGCAGAACCTGTCCGCCGATCTCCAGCGGCGCGCTGATCGCCGCCCGGATCTTGGCCACCGTGGTGGCGATGGCGTCGACGTTCTTCTGCTGGTCGACCAGCAGGATGACGAACTCGTCGCCGCCGAGCCGCACGACGGTATCGACGGCGCGCAGGCAGGATACCATGCGGTTGGCGACGTTCTTGAGCAGCTCGTCGCCGGCGTTGTGGCCCAGCGTGTCGTTGATGATCTTGAAGTGGTCGAGGTCGATGAAGGCGACGGTCACCCAGTGGTCGGAGCGCTGAGCGTAGCGCAGCGCCTGTTCGAGGCGGTCCTGCAGCAGCGCGCGGTTGGGCAGGCCGGTGAGGGCGTCGTGGTTCGCCATGAAGCGAATGCGCTCCTCGTTGAGCTTGCGCTCGATGGCAATGCCGGCGATGTGACAGGCGGCTTCGCCGATGTGCAGTTCCTCGTCGGCGGGAACGTGCGGGCTCTGGTAATAGAGGGTAAAGACGCCGAGCGCCTCGCCGGCGGGCGAGGCGATGGGCACCGACCAGCACGAGCGGTAAGGGTGCGCGGCGACCAGGTTGCGGAAATCGTCCAGCACCGGGTCGGCCAGCATGTCGGTCACGACCACGGCTTCACGGCGATGGACGGCGGCGCCGGCCGGTCCGGAGCTGGGACCGATGTGGATGCCGTCCATGGCCTTGACGAAGGCGGGCGCGACGTGCGGCGCAGCCCCGTGGCGCAGCAGCGTTCCGTTGTGATCGGCAAGCTGGATGGTGCCGCACGAGCCGGGGATCTGCATCTCGACTAGGCGGATCAGATCTTCGAGCACCGTCTCGAGCGGGGCGTTGATCGCGATGTTCTCCAGGATCCGCGCCTGGCTGTCGCGCAGGATGTCGGCGCGCCGGCGATCGGAGATGTCGCGCGAGACGCCGATCAGGCCGATGATCTTGTCCTCCTCGTTGCGCAGCGGCACCTTGGACGTCAGGATCCAGGTCGTCTGGCCGCCGCCGTCGACGATGTACTCCTCCTTGTCGATCATCGGCTGGCCGGTCTCGACGATGCGCTGCTCGTCGGCGTAGAAGCCCTGCGCCAGCTCGGGCGCGGTCAGCTCCAGGTCCGACTTGCCGATGAGCTCATCCACAGATTTGCCCATGCGCCGCGCCGTCGCCTGGTTGGCGATGACGAAGCGGCTCTCGGCGTCCTTGACCCACAGGTTGTCGGGCACGCGGTCGACCAGCGTCTGCAGTGTGATGCGCTCGTTGGCGACCGTGCGGCTGGCCTCGGTGATGTCCTCGTGGGTCGATATCCAACCGCCGCCCGGCAAGGCGTGGTGGCGGATTTCGATGCGGCGACCGTCGGCAAGCACCGAGGTCCAGCGCTGCGGCGCCTTGCCGGCGTTGATCGCCTCATGCCTCGCCAGATAGTGGTCGACGTCAGTCGGCGACGTTCCGGCCGCCACCCGCAGGTCGATGATCTGGCGCAGCGCCATCCCCGGCTTCACGTCCGCCGGGTTCAGCCGATAGAGGTCGGCATAGCGATCGTTGCGGAGCGTCAGCCGCTGGTCGGCGCTGAAGCACGAGACACCTTCCGACAGATGCTCGATGGCCAGCGCGTAGCGCTCGATGTCCGCCTCCAGCGCGTTGAACGCGCTGTCCTTGGCGCCGACGATGGTCTCATGGGCTTCGCCAGCGGTTCTGGCCAGAGCAATGACGCTTGCCTGGTCGAACGATTGTTCGGTCTGCCGACGGGAATCCCGGTCGCGCTCCCCCCGGGGATCCTTGGCGTTTTGATCAGTCACAACCCACCCTCTTCCTACCCGAAGTCATTAAAATGCTATCGATAAGACACAGGTATTAAGGAAGGGTAGAATTGGCCCGGCTAAATCGCCTAAAAATAACAGGATTAAGGTTTTGTGACTCTTTCGGATGATCTCTAAAAGTAGACGAATTACTGCTCGGTTATTGTAAAAAATGCCACGGCCTCTTGCGGCGTCGATCGGCGGCTAGCGCACGACCTTGATCGAGAAGGACGGCCCGCCGACCGCGCCGAACATGCGCAGCCACAGTGGCAGATACATCTCGCAGCCGCGGGCGGCGGAGAGGTCGCCGAGGTCGAGAATGTCGGTCCAGCCAAACGCGCCGAGGAGGGCGATGGCTGCCCGCTTGGCGTCGGCATCGTTGCCGCAGACGAACATGGTGTGGTCGCCGCCGGCAAGCGCCTTCGGCTCGATCATGACGTTGGCGTTGACGGTGTTCAGCGTCTTGACCACCCGGGCGCGGGGGAAGGCGCGCTGGATCTGCTCGGCGAGCGAATCGGTGTTGCAAACCGATAGCGACGGCGGCATCCCGCGGGAGAAATCGAGCGGGTTGGAGACGTCGATCAGCACCTTGTTGCCGAGCGCGTCGGCGCCGGCGGCGTCGAGGGCGGCAAGCGTGCCGGTGCCGTTGGTGGCGTTGACGATAAGGTCGCCATGGCGGGCGGCGGCGGCGAAGCTGCCGAGGGCGACGGTCGCATGCGCTTCCTTCCACGCCCTGAAGGGCGGATTGCCGAAGCGGTCGGATTCGCTCCGCGCCAGGGTCGCGTCGGGATCGCGCGTGCCCATCATGACGTCGTCACCCAGGGCGGCGAGCTTGCCGGCCAGTGTCTTGGCGACCGTGCCGGTTCCGAGAATGCCGATCTTCATCTGGTGGACCTCCTTCTCGGCGGCTTGGCGCCGCCCCGGATCAAACGTAGCGGCCCACCGCCATCAAGGCGAGCGCCACCACCAGTCATACTTGACGGCGGCCCCGCCCGGGCGCTTGCTCGCCTTTCCGTCCGCAGCGGTGACTTGCCATGACCCTTGCCACTTGGTTCGCCTTCGCTCTTGCCTCAACCGTGCTCCTGCTGATTCCCGGGCCGACGGTGCTCCTCGTCGTCAGCTACGCGCTGACCCAAGGGCGCAAGGTGGCGATCGCCACTGCTGCCGGGGTGGCGCTCGGCGATTTCACCGCCATGACCCTGTCTCTGGCCGGGCTCGGCGCGCTGCTGGCGGCGTCGGCCGCGCTGTTCACGGCTCTGAAATGGGTCGGCGCGGCCTATCTTGTCTATCTCGGCATCAGGCTGTGGCGGGCGCCGCCGGTGCTGCCCGAGGTGACGCCGGAGCCGGGCGACGGCGCCGCCCGCGGCATCTTCGGCCACGCCTTCGTGGTCACGGCGCTCAACCCGAAGAGCATCGCCTTCTTCGTTGCCTTCGTGCCGCAGTTCATCGTCCACGACGCGGCGCTGCTGCCGCAGCTCGTCGTCGTGGAGGCGACCTTCGTCGGCTTCGCCGCAATCAATGCGCTGGCCTATGCGCTGGCTGCCGACCGCTTGCGCCGCAGCATCCGCCGGCCGGCCGTGCTGAAATGGATGAACCGCGCCGGCGCCTCCTGCCTGATCGGCATGGGCGCGGTGACGGCGGCGCTCGCCCGCCACTGAAGACCGCGCCCGCCGCCTGTTCGCCTTGCGCGTCGCACCCGACGGATCTGCGGTCGAGCTTCGGTCAACACGGCGGTCGGCCTCGCCGACGCCCGCGCCACCCGCTCGGCCACAACGACGTGATGCTTGCCGCGGCTGGCGCCGTGGGCTAACGCCTCGCCATGCCGTCCGAATCCCTCACGCGCCTCCAGGTCCTCCGCCGCGCCTGGCCGCTGGTCTTCGCCAACGCGGCGGTGCCGCTGGCCGCCGCCGCCGACACCTTCGTGCTCGGCCTCTCCGGCGACACTACCGACCTCGGCGGCGTCGCGCTCGGCGGTGCGATCATCTCCATCTTCCTGTGGAGCTTCTATTTCCTGCGCATGGGATCGACCGGGCTGGTGGCGCAGGCGGCCGGCATGGGCGAGGAAGGCGAGGGGCAGCGCATCCTGGTGCGGGCGCTGGTCATCGCCGTCGTTCTCGGCGTCGCCGTCGCCGTTCTGCGCGGGCCGATTGCCGCGGCAGGCCTCGCCATCATGCAGGGCGAGCCCTCGGTCAACGTCAAGGGCGCCGCTTACCTGACGGCGCGCGCGCTCGGCGCGCCGGGGGCGCTCGCCGTCTACGCGCTCACCGGCTGGCTGATCGGCGTCCGCCGTACCGGGCTGACGCTGGCCGTCACCGTCGTCTTCAGCCTCGTCAACATCGCGCTCGACCTGTGGTTCGTGCTCGGCCTCCATCTCGGGCCGGCCGGCGTCGGCAACGCCACCGCGATCGCCGACTGGGTGAGCTTCGCCGTCGGCCTCGTGCTGGTCGCGCGTGAGGTCAGCTCCGCGGCGGCTGGGTGGAGGGGGCGTTCCGCCCCTCCGCGCTGCTCGACATCGCCGCCATGCGCCGCCTGTTCGACGTCAACATCAACCTGATGATCCGCACCTGGACGCTGATCCTCGGCTTCACCTGGTTCGTCAATGCCGGCGCCAGACAGGGCGTGGCGCCGCTTGCCGGCAACCAGATCCTCCAGCAGATCATCGCCATCTGGGCGTTCGTGCTCGATGCCTTCGCCTTCGTCGCCGAGGCGGAGGCCGGCCGCGCCTTCGGCCGCGGCTCGCTTGCCGATTTCCGCCGCGCCTGCTGGCTGACCGCCGAGCCGGCGCTCGCGGCCGGTGCGGCCTTCGCCGTCCTCACCTTCCTCTTCGGACCGTGGGTGCTGACCGAGCTATCGCCGACCAGCAGGCCCGCGACGCGGCCATCGCCTATCTGCCCTATGGCGCGGTGGTGCCGCTGATCGGTGCGCCGGCCTGGATGCTCGATGGCATCTTCATCGGCGCCACCCGCGGCGCCATGCTGCGCAATGCCGGCATCGCCGCGGTGCTCGTCTATATCGCCGCCGATTTCGTGCTGGCGCCGCGCTTCGGCAACAGCGGCGTGTGGCTCGCCTTCCTGATCTTCTACGTGGCGCGCGCCGTCGCGCTCGGCGCCTATTTGCCGACGCTTGCCGCGCGCATGGCCGCGCCCGCTTCCGGCGGCAGCCAGCGGTAGATCCAGTCGGTCCGGCCGAGCACGAGGCGCGCGCCGCCCACGGTGAGCGCAGCGTTGCGCAGCGCGCCCATGGCGGCGCCGAAGTGATAGGTCTCGCCGGTCTGCCGCGCCGCCTGCCAGACGCTGGTGACGCGCGGCTTGCGCGCCGCCTCATAGGCGCGGAGCGCCGCCGGCACGTCGCTGGCGCCGTAGAGCGAAGCGGCGAGCACCGCCGCATCCTCGATCGCCATGGCCGCGCCCTGCGCCAGGAAGGGCACCATGGCGTGGGCGGCGTCGCCGAGAAGCGCCGTGCGCCCGTTCACCCACGGCCCGGTCGGGTCGACCGGGGCCAGCGCGTATTTCTGCCAGGAGAGCGGTCGCGGCGATCAGCCGGCGCGCCGCGCCGCACCAGCCGGCGAAGCGGGCGTTGATCTCGGCCGCCTCGCCGGGGACGTTCCAGCCCGGTTGCTCCCATGCCTCCGCGACCACGGCGACGAGGTTGACCGCCGAGCCCTGCGCGACCGGGATAGTGGACGAGATGGGCGTCGGGGCCGAGCCACAGGCCGACGCGCGCCATGTCGATGAAGGCCGGCGCCGTGTCGGCGGGGATCGAGCGCGCGCCAGGCGGTGCGGCCGATCGGCTTCGGCGCGGCGCTGCCTGCTATGCGCTGGCGCTGCGTCGACCACACGCCGTCGGCGCCGATCAGCGCCGCCGCCTGCACGACCTCGCCGCCGTCCAGCCGCTTGAGGCGGACCAGCAGGCTGTCGGATCCGCAGCTTCGAGTCCGTCGACGGTCGTGCCGAGTTGGAGGCGGATCGCCGGCACGCGCGCGACCGCGGCGGCGAGCACCGATTGCAGGTCGGTGCGGTGGATGACGCGATAGGGGAAGCCGTAGCGCCGGCGGAAGGCGCTGCCCGGCACCGCGGTCAGCCGGCGGCCGCTGACGCCGTTCAAGATGTCGATGGCCTGCGGGCTCGATGGCCGCCTGCGCCATGGCCTTGTCGAGGCCGAGGCGGGCCAGCACGCGGCCGGCATTGGGGCCGATCTGGATGCCGGCGCCGATCTTGCTGAGTTCCGCCTTGCGCTCGGCGATGACGACGCGGAAACCGGTGGCCGCCAGCGCCAGCGCCGCCGTCAGTCCGCCGATGCCGGCGCCGGCGACGACGATCGGGTGCCGTTCGCTGCCGCCTTGACGGTGCGGCCGGCACGGCATGGGCCCGTTCAGGCGGCGAGGTTGCGGTAGAGGTGGCCGGGCGGCTCGGTTTCGGTGGCGGCGAGGCTCGCCCGGTAGCGGTAAAGCGTCGAGCAATAGGGGCAGATCTTCTCGTCGTCGTCGCCCATGTCGAGGAAGACGTGCGGGTGGTCGAAGGGCGGCCTGGCCCCAACGCACATGAATTCCTTGACGCCGATGGCGATCGCCGGCACGCCGGCATCGTTGTGGAAGTGCGGGACGATATGATCTGCCATGGCGCTCGGTCCGGAAGTCCTGGATTTGTCGGCGCGGACAATAGCGGTGTCGGCCGCGATTGGGTAGGGTCCGCGCCACACCGAGCGGAGTCCGCCGAGTGCAGCATTTTTCGTCCCACGGCGTCGACATCGCCTACGCAATAGACGGCGACGGCGCGCCCGTCCTGCTCATCCACGGCTTCGCCTCCAACAGCCCGGTCAACTGGGCCTCGACCGGCTGGATTGATACGCTCAATGACGCCGGCTATCGCGCGATCAGCATGGACGTGCGCGGCCACGGCGCCAGCGCCAAGCTCAGCGAGCCCGGCTGCCTACCGCCTGCCGGTGCTGGCCGCCGATGCCGCCGCCCTCGTCGACCATCTGGGTCTCGGCCGCGTCGACGTCATGGGTTACTCGATGGGCGCGCGCATCGGCGTCATGCTGGCGCTCGACCATCCCGACAAAGTGCGCTCGCTGGTCGTCGGCGGCATGGGCCTCGGCCTCGTCGAGGGGATCGGCGGCGAGGACGACATCGTCGCCGCGCTCGAGGCCGACAGCCTCGATGACGTGGTGAGCGAGGTGGGGCGCGGCTATCGCAAGTTCGCTGAACTGACCCGCAGCGACCTGCCGGCGCTCGCCGCCTGCATGCGGGTCCAGCGCGAGGTGGTCCCGCGCGCGCGCCTGGCCGAGCTGTCGCTGCCGGTCCTGGTGGCGGTCGGCACGCGCGATGAAGTTGCCGGATCGGCAGCCGGGCTGGCGGCGCTCATTCCGGGGGCCGAAGTGCTCGACATCCCCGGCCGCGACCACATGCTTGCCACCGGCGACAAGGCGTTCAAGGCGGGCGTGCTCGATTTCCTCGCCCGTCGCCCATGAGCCACGGCGACAGCCGAATCGGCCGGGCTGGTTGCCGCAAGCCTTGCAAAAGCGAACCGACGCCATAGGTCGGAGGGACCGTTTCTTAACCGGAACCGGCGCAAGCTCCGGCGGGTTGGTCCCGGTCGGGAGGCTGTGATACGGTCCGCCCCCGCTTCGCCCGAGGGCGAAGACTGAAGGTAAGCGCAGATGTCCGTTCAGGTTTCTCAGCAGGCCGGCGATCCGCTCGGCCAGGTCGATCCGATCTGGTTCAACATCCGGCGCGAGGCCGAAGAGATCGTCGCCGGCGATCCGGCGATGGCGAGCTTCGTCTTCGCCACGGTCCTCAACCACAGCCGGCTCGAGGACGCGGTGGTCAACCGCGTCTCCCAGCGCCTCGATTCCAACGTCATGGGCGCCGACGTCATCCGCTGCGCCTTCGACGATGCGCTCGCCGTCGATCAGGAGCTCGGCGAGATCATGCGCTCCGACATCGCGGCCGTCTTCGACCGCGATCCGGCCTGCGAACGGCACATCGAGCCGCTGCTCTACTTCAAGGGCTTCCACGCCATCCAGACGCACCGTCTGGCGCACTGGCTGTGGAACGAGGGACGGCGCGACTTCGCGCTCTACCTGCAGAGCCGTTCGTCGGCGGTCTTCCAGACCGACATCCATCCGGCGGTGCCGGTGGGGCGCGGCATCTTCCTCGACCACGCCACCGGCCTGGTCGTCGGCTCGACCGCAGTCATCGAGGACAACGTGTCGATCCTGCAGGACGTGACGCTCGGCGGCACCGGCAAGCAGTCCGGTGATCGCCATCCCAAGATCCGTCACGGCGTGCTCATCGGCGCCGGTGCCAAGATCCTCGGCAACATCGAGATCGGCGTGTCGTCCAAGATCGCCTCAGGCTCGGTGGTGCTCAAGCCGGTGCCGGCCCATTCCACCGTCGCCGGCGTGCCGGCCAAACTGGTCGGCCAGACCGGCCGGGACGACCCGTCGCGGCTGATGGATCAGCTTCTCGACGAATGCGCCGACGACTGAGAAGTCCGGCGCGACGCGAACTCAACGATTGGGGGCAGCCAGTGAATCGCCAGGAGCTTCAAAAGCTCGAAGCCTTTTTCCGTCGCCGTTTCAACATGTCGACCATCTCCATCAGGGCCCGCCCGCAGAAGGACGATTCGGCCGAACTCTACATCGGCGACGAGTTCGTCGGCGTGATCTTCCGCGACGACGAGGAGGGCGACCTCTCCTACAACTTCACCATGGCGATCCTCGACATCGATCTGGATTAGGGCCCAGCCCGTTTCTCGGTTCGTAGCCCGGATGGAGCGAAGCGCAATCCGGGTCGCTCGTTCCGCATGCCGCTCCGCTCCCATGCGGGTTACCGGCTCATGCGTCATCCCGGCGAAAGCCGGAATCCAGTGGGCGTTATCAGCGCCGCAGGCATCCATTGTCTGGGCTCCGGCCTTCGCCGGGGCGACGAATGGCGAGGGCAGGCGTCGTGCGCCTTCCCTGACCGCGAGTTTGTCCCTTAACGAAACATTCACCATAATTCCCGCGACGAGGGTTTCGCGGGAAGTACCATGATTCCAGTCGCTTAGGCGATTCGCCGAATGCGGCCCCGGCGGTATGCCGATTGCAACCTGATGATCCGGGCGGGTGCAAGTGCCCGAAATCGGGACATCAGGCGGGGGTCACGTGCTGCACGACGGGCTACTGATCATCTATTGCGGCGCCATCGGCTTCGTCGCCGCGGGCATTGCCGCCAGCTTCTACAAGATGGTCACCTCCGAGACCGCGCGCTTCGCGCTCCTCGGCCAGGGCTGGCTCGCCGCGGTTTCCACCTTCCTGTTCTTCGCCGTGTCGGGTCCGGCGATCATCATGGAGGCGGCGTTGAGACGGCGCGGCAGCAACGGCAACGTCGCCGGCTGGATGGTGGCGAGCGCGGTGGTGGCTGGCCTGTGGAGCGTTTGCTCGGGTATCATCGTCCTCGGACTGGTGCTGTCGCTGCAAGGCGGCCTCGCCTGATACCGCCCGGCCGAAAGGGGGCGGGCGACCGGCACCGGCTGGGGGGCTGGGGAGCGAAGAACAATGGCGATCCACGAGCTTGACGGCGTTCGCCCGGAATTGCCGGATCCCGGCGAATTCTGGGTGGCGCCGAACGCGACGATCATCGGCAAGGTGACGCTCGGCAAGGGGGTGGGCGTTTGGTTCGGCGTGGTGATGCGCGGCGACAACGAGCGCATCACGGTGGGCGCCGATACCAACGTCCAGGAATTCTCCGTGTTTCACACCGACATGGGCTTCCCGCTCACCATCGGCGCCGGCTGCACCATCGGCCACCGGGCGATCGTCCACGGTTGCACCATCGGCGACAACACGCTGATCGGCATGGGCGCCACGGTGATGAACGGCGCCACCATTGGCAACAACTGCCTCATCGCGGCGGGCTCGCTCATCCCGGAGGGCCGCCATGTTCCCTCGGGGTCGCTGGTCATGGGCGTGCCCGGCAAGCCGGTGCGCCAGCTCAGCGCGGACGAGATCGAGGCCAATCGCGACGCCGCCATCCACTACGTCGCCAACTGGCGGCGATTTGCCAAGGGGCTGGGGCCCGCGCTTTAGCGCCCGCGGCCGGGGCCGTGCGCCCTGCCGTCTTCGATTTCCTTCGCCAGGCGCTCGCGCAACGAATCGTAAATCGGCGGACTTTGAAGCAGATAGGCGGCGAGCATGGCCGCAAAACAGGCGACGAGCATGGGCAGCAGGGTGGTGACGGCGACGGTCATCTCGATCACCAGCACGATGCCCGTCACCGGCGCCCGCACGACCCCCGTGAAGAACGCTGCCATGCCCACGACGGCGCACGCCTGCGGGTCGATCGGCAGGCCGGGAAATACCGCGTGGCACACACTGCCCACGAGAAATCCCATCACGGCGCCGAGCACCAGCAGCGGCGCGAACAATCCGCCGGGCGTTCGTGCCGCGTAGGAGGCCGGCCCGAGGAAGAACCGCACCGCAAGCGCGATCGGTATTTCGCCGGCGAGCGCCGCGCCGGCAAAGATACGCTGCGCGATGGTGTTGCCGGCTCCAATCAGCTCTGGAGCGAACCAACCGACAACACCGACCGTCGCTCCGATGATCGCCGCCTTCGCCTCGATGGGCCACTTGCCGAGGCGCTTCGACAGCGCAAGGGCGGCAATAATCACCCAGTTGTAGAAGGCGGCCGCGATGCCCACCACGGCGCCAAGCCCGAGATAGAGCAGCCAACTGGCTGCGGCGGCATAAGGCGACGGTGCAACCGTCGAAACGTGCGTGGACAGAGCGACGTGGAAATACGGCTGGTCTCCGAGAAACAGATGTGAAACCAGAACCGCGGCTGACGAGGCGCCGAGCCCGGCGATCGCGATCCGCACCTCAAATCGGCGCACCAGTTCTTCGAGCACGAAGATGGCTCCGGCGATCGGCGCGTTGAACGCAACCGCGATGCCGGCGCCGGCACCGGCTGCGATGAGAGCGTGAACATCCACCCAGGCGCGACGAAAGACCGTGCCGATCAGTCGGGCGCTCACCGCGCCCATCTGTACGCCGGGTCCTTCCGGTCCGAGCGCCATGCCGCTGCCGATCGACAAGACGCCACCGACAAACTTGATCAGCAATATGCGGCGCAAGGGTGCAGGCGGAAGCACTCTGACCAGGGCCGCCTCGACTTCGGGAACGCCGCTCCCCGAAGCGTAGACCGAAAAGCGCCGAACCAGCCATGCCGCGACGGTGACGGCGGCTGCGCATCCGACCACCACCAGCAGGAACCCGGCGACGTGAAGCCGATGGGCCTGGGCGATCAGCGTGGCGCGTCCGTCGCTCGCCAGTGCCAGCGTCAACCGGAAGATCGAAACGAGAACGCCGGTTGCCGCTCCCGCAACGATCGCCAGAGAAGCGAGCGTCAACAGCTCGCGTCGAGCATGGTCGGCCTTGGTCGGCATGACGAGCCTTGATCGGTCGCATGGAGGCCTGCCGGGGCGACGTCATGGTCGATCCCGGTGGCTGCTGTTGCCGCCCAGGCCAGGTTACACGACAAAACCGCGCACCCAAACCCGAGGGTTGGCAGGGCGAACGGCGGCGCCGGGAACGCCTGCCCGGCGCCGTCTACACCGCGATGTGAGGTGTGCGGTCCGGGCGGTGGTGGCATGGTGAGCGGGCGGGGCGCGAATGGAGGATGCGATGAAGGGGATCTCTCTTGGCCTTGCGGCCGCGATCTGGCTTGCCTTCGGCGGCATCGCGCTCGCCGACGTGATCGATGGCGACTGGTGTCAGGCGGATGGCCGCCACATGCAGATCAACGGCCCGACCATCGTTACCCCTGGCGGCAACACGCTGCAGGGGCTCTATTTCCGCCATTCCTTCAGCTACACCGTGCCGGCCTCCGAGCCGTCGGCAGGGGCGACGGTCAATATGCGGCTCGTCAACGAGCAGACGGTCGATTTGTGGATGGGCGCCACCAGCGGCGAAGCCGAGGTCTGGAAGCGTTGCACGCCGATCGCCGACGCCTCGCCGAGGACGATCGCCATCCTGTGACGCGCGCCGGCAGCCGCCGGTCAGTCGTGGGCGTGGTGGCGGTGATCGAGCCGCGTCTTCGGGTCGATATGGGCGCCGGTCCAGTGGCCGTAGCGCCAGGGCAGGTACCAGCGGGCGCGCTCCGGCAGCGTCTCCGGCACCGGGTCGTAGCCGGACGCCCCGAGGGGGCCGCAGCGCTGGAACCGGGAAAGCCCGATCCAGAAGCCGGCCCACAGGCCATAGCGGCGGAGCGCCTCCTCGGTATAGGCCGAGCAGGTCGGCAGATAACGGCACTGGCTGCCGAGCCACGGCGACAGCACCAGCCGGTAAGCCTGGATCAGGCCGATGCCGACGAGGCGCGGCACGCGCGCCGCTGTTGACAGAATGCCTGTCATGTCCGTGAGCGATGATCGCAAGACGCGGATTGCTGCGATGCGCTCGTCAACGCTTTGTTCACCATGTTTGGCGCAGCTTCGTGGGAACCTGGGCAGCGCGTCCGGCGTTGGGGGGTGCTAGATTCGAAGAGGTGGCCACCATGGTCCGGTTTCTCAAGCGCTATTTCCAGTACCGCCGGGTCGGCTTCGGCCGCGCGGCTGCGTTGCACTACGCGTGGCTGGTGAGCAGCAGCGGCCGGACGGTGCAAGTCATCGGCCGCTAGCGGTTTCCTGCGAAGCCTCGGAGCGACGCGACTCGATCTGGTCGAGCGCGTCGACGACGGCGTCGAAGGTCAGCATGGTCGAGGCGTGCCGCGCCTTGTAGTCGCGCACCGGCTCGAGGAACTTCAGGTCGCCGAAGCGGCCCTCCGGCGGCGCTCCGTTCTCCTTCAGCATCTTGCGCATGGTTTCTCGCACCGCGCGCAGCTCGCCGGCGCGGGCGCCGACGATGTTGGCCGCCATGATCGAGGACGAGGCCTGGCCCAGCGCGCAGGCCTTCACGTCATGGGCGAAGTCGGTAACCACGTCGCCGTCCATCTTCAGGTCGATGGTTACGGTCGAGCCGCACAGACGTGAATGGGCGGTGGCGCTGGCGTCCGGATGGTCGAGCCGGCCGAGGCGCGGGATCGTTCCGGCAAATGTCAGGATTTGCTTGTTATAGATATCGTCGAGCATGGCTTGGCCGAATATAGGGGAGGGCCGGCGGCCCCGCCACAGCCGGCATGGCTGGCCTGCCGAAGCGGGTGCTTCGCAAGTCGGCCGGCGGCGACTATATAGACGGCCGAAACCGCCAATGGCGCCCTGCGGCGCCCGGAGACTATTCGAATGGATGCCGTGACGCGCAAACCCGCAGTGCCCGAGGCGCCCGCCGGCGAAACGCCGGCCCCGACCCGGCCGAGCCGCGCCGAGGTGGAGCAGGCCGTGCGGGTGCTCATCGCCTGGGTGGGCGACAATCCCGACCGCGAGGGCGTCCGCGAGACGCCGCGGCGCGTCGCCGCCGCGCTGGAGGAGCTCTACGAGGGCTACCGGCTCGATCCGGCCGAAGTGCTCGAGCGCACCTTCGACGAGGACGGCGGCTACGACGACATGGTCCTGGTCAAGGACATCCCGTTCTATTCGCATTGCGAGCACCACATGATGCCGGTCACCGGCACGGCCCACATCGCCTATTACCCCGGCGACAAGGTGGTCGGCCTGTCGAAGCTCGCCCGCGTCGTCGACATCTTCGCCCGCCGCCTGCAGTCGCAGGAGCGCATGACCGCGGAGGTGATCGGCGCCGTCGATGACGCCATCCACCCGCGCGGCGTCGCCATCATGATCGAGGCCGAGCACCACTGCGTCACCCGGCGGGGGACGCGGGCGCACGGCGCCATGACCACGACGACGCAGTTCACCGGCGTCTTCCGCGACGACCCGGCCGAACAGATGCGGTTCATGACGCTGGTCCGGGGCGGGCAGCGGGCATAGCGCCCCGCCGGCCTGCCGCGGGCGGACCACCGACATCACGAGGGCGACCATGACTTCGCCGGTTTTCGCCGAGCGCATGGACGAAGAGGCGGTCGAGACCGGCACGGTTTTGATGCCGAAATTCGACCGCGACGGGCTGATCGCCGCCATTGCGGTCGATGCCGCGACCGGCGAGGTGCTGATGGTCGCCCACATGAACGCCGAGGCGCTCGCCCGGACCATCGCGACCGGCGAGGCGTGGTTCTGGAGCCGGTCTCGGGAAAAGCTCTGGCGCAAGGGCGAGGCGAGCGGCAACACGCTCACCGTCGCCGAGCTCCGCGTCGACTGCGACCAGGATGCGATCCTCGTCAAGGTCGCCATTGCCGGCGACGGCGTCGCCTGCCACCAGGGCTATCGCTCCTGCTTCTACCGCTCGGTGCCGCTTGGGCGGACGCCATCGCCCGCGACCGAGCTTGCCTTCGACCGCGCCATGAAGCGCGTGCCGCCGGCAAAATAGCCGTTCACCGCTACACGGCCGCGATGTAGGCCCGCATGTCCTCGGCCTCGCGCTCGACCTGCTCGATGCGCGCCTTGACGACGTCGCCGATGGAAATGATGCCGATCAGTCGGCCGTCCTCGACCACCGGCAGGTGGCGGAAGCGGCCGCGCGTCATCCGCGCCATCACTTCGTCGATCGTCTCGTTCTCGCCGCAGGTGACCACCGAGCGCGTCATCACCGACGCCAGTGGCTTGATGAGCACCTTCTCGCCATGCTCGGCGATGGCGCGGACGATATCCCGTTCCGAGATGATGCCGGCGATGTGGTCGTGATCGTCGATGACGACCAAGGCGCCGATCTTGTGCCGGGCGAGCGCGTCAACGGCGCCGGCGATGCTGGCCGCCGCCGAGGTCGTGACGACGCTGCGTCCCTTCCCACTCAGCATGGTTGCCACGGTCATGATCTTCCTCCAGAAGCCCCCCCGGAACCCGACCGGTGCCAAAATGATGCGACGTTCTGACGCAGATGGCAAGACCGGGGCGCGAAATGGCCGATTTCGGCCGGCGGCTAGCTCTGGCGGCGGACGGGGTCGAACAGGGGGAAGAGCAGCAGGCCGGCGAGGAAGCCGCCGATATGGGCGTCCCAGGCGATGGCGCTGGAGGCGAGCGCCTGGCTGATGGCGCTGATGCCGAAGATCAGGTTGAGCCCGAACCAGGCGCCGAGAAAGACGAGGACGCGCCGGTCGCGCAGGACCTCCGTCAGCGGCGGCGCCGGAAGCCGGTAGGCGGCGGTGCCCGCCGGCCGCCACATGGGGCCCCCGGAGGCGAAGACGAAGCGGGCGGCCCCGGCCATGTGGGCCGATATGGCCGCCGAGGCGCCGACCAGCGGCGTCTGGTCGAAGGGATAGATGGCCAGGTGCACCAGCGCCCCGGCGATGGCGCCGGCGGCGGAGAAGAGCAGGAAACGGGACGTCCCGAAGCGCCAGGCGAGCGGGCTGCCGAAGGCGGCGAGCCAGAGCGCGTTGAAGCCGACATGGGTCCAGCCGCCGTGGAGCAGGGCGTAGGTCACGAACGTCCATACGCGCGCCAGCCCGGTCGGCACCATCGCCGGCAGGGTGGCCGGCGCCGTCTCACGCACCGGGATGAAGGCGAAATCCAGGATCACCCGGACATAGGCTTCGGGGGCGAGCACAAACGATTCGAGCGCCTGGATGCCAAGGAGGACGACCAGCACACCGACGATGACCGGGGGCAGGTTGAAGATCGGCTGACGCGCGGGCGGACGTCCGCGGGGGGAGGGATCGAGCATGGCGCGGGAACATAACCCGGCACGCCAAGGATGCTAGGGCCCTTGCGTCAAAAAGGCCGGCCGCGGCCGCCGGCGCATCCCTTCCACGGGCTGCCGCGAGGGCCCGCCCGGTTTTCCACGGAATCCACGCCCGATCCGGCGTTCCGCCAGCCCCGCTGGCATGGCGCCTGCAGCCTCAGCGCGGGAACTGGAAAAGGGCACAAAGTCCGTCCCGTTCCTGCACGCGGAATTCGGCGCTGGGACGCCCGGAGCCCGCGCGGGGCGCCACAATGAGACGGGGCGGCATGGCATGAAACACGCGACTACGCGGGAACTCTACGAATACTGGAACCGCGTCCGCGGCAACGAGCGGGCACCGTTGCGCAGTGCGATCGAGCCGAGCGACATCCGGCGGATCCTCGGCGAGATGTTCATTCTCGAGGTGCTGGAGCGGGACAACTATTTCGTGCGCCTGGCCGGCACGCGCGTCTGCGCCCTCTATTGCCGCGAAATCAAGGGGACCAACCTGCTCGACCTGTGGTCGGGAGAGGATCGCCACGCGATGGCGACGCTCGCCGTCGCGGTCAGCGAAGACGGGGCGGCAGCGGTGGTGACCATCACCGCCGAGACCGCCCGCGACCAGCAGGTGCCGTGCGAGCTGATCCTCCTGCCGCTGCGCCATGGCGGGCCGCGGTTCGACCGGGTGCTGGGAAGTTTCGCCGCGATGGAGCGCCCCTATTGGCTGGGCTCCGAGCCGATCGTGCGCCAGAGCATCGCCAGCCTCAGGCTCATCTGGCCGGACGAGGCGCCGTCGTTCATGCGCCGCCGCTCGGATCGGCCAGAAAGCTCGCTCGCCGCCACCGTGCCGCCGATCCACCTGCCGGTCGCCGGTTCCCGCCGGCGCGGTCACCTGTTCGTGGTCGACGGCGGCAAGAGCTAGGGCGCTTTTTTGCGCCGCATCGAGCCGGTTTCGTAGAGGCTGGCGCCGCCCCGGGCGCCTCCGGAAGGCCCGGCGTCGTTGGTAAACGCTGCAGCGGCGACTGTTACGGCATGTTAACCGAAGAGGCCGAAGATCGGGTTGTGTCCAGAGGCAGCGGCCGCCCCCCATGGAATCCTCCGCAGTACAATCCGCACGACCGCGTATGCCGGCTCGTCAGCACGACCGCCGGCGCTATCAGCGCGTCAACGTGAACCTGCTCGGCCGCTTCATGCTTGAGGACCGGCACGAATATCCCTGCCAGACGCAGAACGTTTCGCCGGGCAGCGTGGCCGTGATGACGCCGGTCGTCGGCCGTCTCGGCGAGCGCGTTGTCGCCTACGTCGATCACATCGGCCGCATTGAAGGCAAGATCGTCCGCACCTTCAATGGCGGCTTCGCCATGTCGATCAACGCCACGGCGCGCAAGAAGGACAAACTGGCGGCAAAGCTGACCTGGCTGGCCAACCGGCACGAACTGAACCTGCCGGAGGACCGGCGTCACGACCGGGTGACGCCGAAGACGCCAACGACCACGGTGACCTTGCCGGACGGGCGCGAATACCGCGCCCGCATCGTCGATGTGTCGCTGTCGGGGCTGGCCCTCAACATGGAGGTCAAGCCGCCGATCGGATCGCCGGTTGTGACCGGTAAGATCCGCGCCCGGGTCGTGCGTCACTTCGAGGAAGGCGTCGCCGTCGAATTCGTAACGCAGCAGACCGTCGCCTCGCTCGAGCAGAATCTCTAGACCGACCGGTTATCCCGCATCTGCCGAACGGCCGCCCCCGGGCGGCCGATTCATTTTCGGCTGCGTTTTTCGTGCGCGGTGCTTGTGGGATGGCTAACGCGATCGATTCAATTCGAATTGAATTTGTCGTGTACTTGAATTACATCGTAATTGTATTCTTATACTGACCGCAATTTGTAGATGGCATGATGCTTTCCGGGATAGGGGGAGCGTTATGCGTAAAGTATCGTTTCTACGACTGGCGTTGACTGTAGCAATACTTGGTGGGGTCATCGCCGTGGCCGGACCGGCCTCGGCAGCGTCCAGGGCGCCCATGATGGAAATCACCGGCAAGACGTCGCAACCGATCGGTCACTACGAGTTCTGCCAGAGCCATGTGGCGGAGTGCGACGTGAGGAGCCGGCGCGACGCGCGCGTGCACCTGACGGCGCAGAAGTGGAACCAGTTGGTCAAGATCAATGCCGAGGTCAACCAGGACATCAAGCCGGCGACCGACGAGCAGGTCTACGGCGTTCCCGAATGGTGGGCCTATCCGGACAAGATCGGCGAGGGAGACTGTGAGGACCTGGTGCTGCTCAAGCGGCGCGACCTGATCAAGGACGGCTGGCCGACCGGGGCGTTGCTGATCACGGTCGTGCGGCAGCGGAACGGCGACGGCCATGCGGTGCTGACCGTGCTCACCGATCGCGGCGATCTGGTGCTCGACAACCTCAACCCGCGCGTCCTGGTGTGGAACGCGACGGACTACGACTACGTCAAGCGGCAGTCGGAATACGACAGCGGCCAGTGGGTCGGCATCGACGACGCCAGTGGGATCGCGGTGGGCAGCGTGCGCTGAAGAAGGCGAGGGGACGAAACGCAATTGAATCGCATCTGGACCTGGTCGCGTCCCACCCCCCGTCCCCAAGATCAGGTCCAAAAGAGCCGGCCCCTGCCCCGGGGCCGGCTCACTTATTTCCGCGCCATCACCTCTCCGCTGGGAAGGGGACGATGTGGAGCGGCCCGTCGCCGCCGATGAAAGGGGCCGGCGTCAGGCGCTGCCGATCAATATGCCGGTCAGGAAGACCAGCAGGCCGCCGATGACGATCTGGTAGGCGGCGCGCAGGAAGGGCGTGTCCATGTAGCGCGCCCTCACCCAGGCGATCGCCCACAGCTCGACGATCACCACGACCACGGCGAGGATGGTGGCCGTCCAGAAATCGCCGATCAGATAGGGCAGGGTATGCCCGACGCCGCCGACGGTGGTCATCAACCCGGTCACCAGGCCGCGCAGCCAGGGCTGGCCGCGGCCGGAGAGCGTGCCGTCGTCGGAGAGCGCCTCGGCAAAGCCCATGGAAATGCCGGCGCCGAGGGAAGCCGCCATGCCGACCAGGAAGGTGTCCCCGCTGTTGTGCGTGGCAAAGGCGGCGGCGAAGACCGGCGCCAGCGTCGAAACCGAGCCGTCCATGAGGCCGACGAGGCCGGGCTGGACGATGCGCAGGACGAAATTGCGGCGGGCGGTCTCGCGTTCCTCGTCGAGCGACTGCTGCGGCACCCCTTCGGTCAGCGCGCGGGCGTGGGCCTCGTGGCCCGCCTCGATGTCGGCGAGGTCGCCGAGAAGCTTGCGCACGCCGGCGTCGGAGGTGCGGGCGGCGGCGCGGCGATAGAAGTTGGTGGTTTCTTCCTCCATTGATTCGGCGCGCTCGCGCATGGCGTCGATGTCGAAGGTCTCGCTCATCCACACCGGCTTGCGGCGGATGAAGCCGCGGATGTCCTCGCGGCGGATGAGCGGGATGTGCTCGCCGAAGCGCTCGCGATAGAGGTCGATGAGCATCTGCCGGTGGCCGTTCTCCTCATCGGCCATCTCCTCGAATATCTTGGCGGAGGCGGGGAAATCGTCGCGCAGCCGCTCGACGAAGTCGCGATAGATGCGTCCGTCCTCCTCCTCGTTCTGGATGGCAAGTGCGAGGACCTCGCGGTCGCTGAGGTCGGAGAAGGAGCGCTGGGGCGAGAAGGGCAGGAAAGGCATGGGATCACCAATCTGGAATCGTTCTAAAACATCATGGGCCCGCGGGGCAGCCTGATCAACTGTGTCAGATGCGCGCCGGCCCGCCTTTCTTTCCCCCGGTACGGTTGTTGCGCGCCTGCCGGCCGGTGGTCGAGGGGGCAAGTCCGCGCAGGATCAGCCCCCACAGGTCGTCGAAGGCGACGTCAAGGCCGGGATCGCTCCATTCCCCGGTATAGGTGGGGTCGTGGAAACGGGCGGTTGCGTAAAACAGCGCCCGCGCGGTGCTTTCCGGATCGACCTTGGCGAATTCGCCGCGCCGGACGCCGTCGGCGATGATCCGGCTGACCTGGCTGATCAACGTATCGACGTGATCGCGGATCACATCGCGGGATTCGCCGAGGATCGCCTGATAGGTGGCAAACAGCTCCGGCTCGACCTGTGCTTTCTTGCGCTTGGTGGCAATCAGCCCGTCGAACCAGCGACGAAGCCGGCCGGGCGCCGGTCCGTCCTCCGCGACGATCTTTTCGAGCGGGGCGGTCACGCGCGCCAGCCAGCGCCCGGTGACCGCATCGCGCAGCGCCGCCTTGCTGGCGAAATGCCGGTAGACCGAGCCGTGGCTGACACCGAGCGCCCGGGCGACGTCGACCACGGTGGTCTTGGCCGGCCCGAAGCGGGTGAGCGTCTCTTCGGTCGCATCGAGGATGCGGTCGGGGGTCAGGCCGGTTTCGCTCATGACGCCGTGTGGCGGCCCCGTTCGCTGTCGAGATGGGCCATCTGCGCGGCCGCATAGCGGGAACCGGCGGCAGCGTCCCTGGGCACCGCCTTCTCGATTTCGCTCATGTCGTGGCCAGTGAGGTCGATATCGAGCGCCCCCAGAGCCTCGTCCAGCCGGTCGCGGCGCCGGGCGCCGATGAGCGGCACGATATCAGGGCCGCGGGCGAGAACCCAGGCGATGGCGATCTGCGCCACCGAGGCGCCCTTGGCCGCGGCGACGGCGCGCAACGCTTCGACCAGAGCGAGATTGTGCTCCAGGTTCTCGCCGCTGAAGCGTGGCGAGTGGTGGCGGAAATCACCGCCCTGGTCGCGGTCCTTCGACCAGTGGCCGCTGATCAGTCCGCGCGACAGCACCCCGTAGGCGGTGACGGCGATGCCGAGCTCCCGGCAGGTCGGCAGGATATCGTCTTCGATGCCGCGCGAGATCAGCGAATATTCGATCTGGAGATCGACAATCGGATGGACCGCGGCCGCCCGGCGGATGGTCTCGGCGCCGACTTCGGAGAGACCGATATGGCGGACATAGCCGGCCTTCACCATCTCGGCGATGGCGCCCACCGTCTCCTCGATCGGCACCTTGGCATCGAGCCGGGCGGGCCGATAGACGTCGATGTAGTCGGTGTTCAGGCGCTTCAGCGAATAGGCCAGCCATGTTTTCACCGCTTCCGGGCGGGCGTCGTAGCCGAGCCAGGATTCGTCCGGTCCGCGCTGGGCGCCGAACTTGACGCTGATTGCGACTGTGCTGCGGTCGCGTCCCTTGAGGGCTTCGGCGATGAGCAGCTCGTTGTGGCCCATGCCGTAGAAATCGCCGGTGTCGAGCAGATCGATGCCGGCGTCGAGCGCCGCGTGGATGGTGGCGATGCTCTCGGACCGGTCGGCGGGGCCATACATGCCGGACATGCCCATACAGCCGAGGCCGATGGCGGAAACGGCGGGTCCGGTCTTGCCGAGGGTGCGGGTGATCATGGCGGGGCTCCTGGTTGGCTGCTTGCGAACAAGTGACAGAAAGACGATTGTGTCAATGCAGCGTCTGGGATAACAGGCTCGCACGAGTCTTCCGCCCTTGACTGAAACCGTGCTTCAAGGCACCTAACCTGCCGTCGCGCGTCCGCGCGACGTCCCATCAATGCTTACCCGCGCTCGTCAGCGGGAGTGAGCCGGAGACAGACATGATCCATCTGACTTTCCCCGACAATTCGGTTCGCGACTTCGCCCCCGGCATCACCGGCCGCGCGGTCGCCGAAGGCATTTCCAAGTCGCTCGCCAAGAAGGCGGTGGCGATGGCGCTCGACGGCAAGCTCGCCGACCTTTCCGACACCATCGAGGCCGACGCAAGAATAGAGATCGTCACCCGCGACGACCCGCGCGCGCTCGAGCTTATCCGCCACGACGCCGCCCATGTGATGGCCGAGGCCGTGCAGGAGCTCTATCCCGGCACCCAGGTCACCATCGGGCCGGTGATCGAGAACGGCTTCTATTACGATTTCTTCCGCAACGAGCCCTTCACCACCGACGACCTGCCGGCGATCGAGAAGAAGATGCGCGAGATCGTCCAGCGCAACGCCCCCTTCACCAAGGAGGTGTGGACGCGCGAGAAGGCGCAGAACGTCTTCGAGACCAAGGGCGAGGCGTTCAAGGTCGAGCTGGTCGACGCGATTCCGGAAGACCAGCAGATCAAGATCTACAAGCAGGGCGACTGGTTCGACCTCTGCCGCGGTCCGCACATGACCTCGACCGGGCAGATCGGCGATGCCTTCAGGCTGATGAAGGTGGCCGGTGCCTACTGGCGCGGCGATTCCAAGAACCCGATGCTGACCCGCATCTACGGCACCGCCTGGCACAACAAGGCCGAGCTCGACGCCTATCTCCACATGCTGGAGGAGGCGGAGAAGCGCGACCATCGCCGGCTCGGCCGCGAGATGGACCTCTTTCACTTCCAGGAGGAGGGGCCGGGCGTCGTCTTCTGGCACGCCAAGGGCTGGACGATGTTCCAGAACCTGACCAGCTACATGCGACGGCGGCTTTCCGGCACCTATCGGGAGGTCAACGCGCCGCAGGTGCTCGACAAGGTGCTGTGGGAGAACTCCGGCCACTGGGCGACGTTCCGGGAGAACATGTTTACGGTGCGGCCGGCCGGTGACGAGGCCGATGACAACGAGCGCCTCTATGCGCTGAAGCCGATGAACTGCCCCGGCCACATCCAGATCTTCAAGCACGGGCTGAAGAGCTATCGCGACCTGCCGTTCCGGCTGGCCGAATTCGGCGCGGTTCATCGCTACGAGCCTTCAGGTGCTCTGCAGGGCCTGATGCGCGTGCGGGGCTTCACCCAGGACGATGCCCATGTCTTCTGCACCGAGGCGCAGATGGCGGCCGAGTGCCTGCGGATCAACGAGCTGATCCTGTCGACCTATGGTGATTTCGGTTTTGAGGAATTCGTGGTGAAGCTGTCGACCCGGCCGGACCACCGCGTCGGTTCGGACGCCGCCTGGGATCATGCCGAAGACGTCATGATGAAGGTCCTCAAGCAGATCGAGGAGCAGTCGGGCGGGCGCATCAAGACGGGAATCAATCCGGGTGAGGGCGCCTTCTACGGGCCGAAGTTCGAATACACGCTGCGCGACGCCATTGGCCGCGAATGGCAGTGCGGCACCACCCAGGTCGACTTCAACATGCCGGGCCGCCTCGGCGCCTTCTATGTCGACTCGGACGGCGAGAAGAAGACGCCGGTGATGATCCACCGCGCCATCTGCGGCTCGATGGAGCGCTTCCTCGGCATCCTCATCGAGAACTATGCCGGCCACTTCCCGCTGTGGTTCGCGCCGGTGCAGGTGGTCGTGGCGACCATCACGCAGGATGCCGACGACTACGCGAAGAAGGTGCACGCGCAGCTCATCCGCGCGGGGCTCCGGGCCGAGGTCGATCTCCGCAACGAGAAGATCAACTACAAGGTCCGCGAGCATTCGCTGGCCAAGGTCCCGGTGATCCTTGTGTGCGGCAAGCGCGAGGCGGAGGAGGGGACCGTCAACATGCGCCGCCTGGGCGTCAAGGAGCAGACCTCGCTGACGCTTGCCGATGCGCTTACCGCGCTCCAGCAGGAGGCCGAGGCGCCCGACCTCAAGCGGCTGGCGCTCGCCGATCAGGCGGCCGCCTAGGTCGGCTTAACCGATTTGACTTGGGGCACCGGCACCACCGGTGCCCCGGTCATCGGCAGGTACTGGCTCATTGCGCCTTCGCGGTGCCGGGGACCGGCATCACCAGCGGCAGCGGCGAATACCAGGCCGTGCAGCTCCAGTTGATGTCGGCGTCGCCGGTCACGAATGATCCGTTCGGGGCCAGTTAGGGACCGGCAATGGTGGCGACGACATGGCGGGCGTGCCACTGCGGCCCGGCCACCGCGTGGTGCGGCTATTACTTCAGCAGAACCTCGACGTCACGGTTGACGCCGGGCTGGACGACGAATTCCGACTGATAGGTCTGGCCGTCATGGCGGGCGATCGCCTTGTACGGGCCGGCGGCGAGCACCACCGAGGGGAAGGCGCCGACGCTTTCAACCACGTTGTCGCCGTTGGGGGTCTGCACCGACCATTCGGTGTTGGCGATCGCCTCGCCGCCATGCACCTCGACCAGCTTGAGAGTGAGGCGCGCGGCCAACTGGTAGACGGTGGCCTCGGTCAGCTTGCCGGGATCGACCTTGATATCGGCGCGCACCACCGCGTTGGCGTCGCCGTAATGGCTGACGACGTGGTAGATGCCGGCGGTGAGCGCGATGATCTTGCCCGGCGGTGCGTTGGGCATCAGCAGGTAGCGGTCGCCGGCGCCGCCCTCGTCGGGCGCGTAGATGTCGAAGCTGATGTCGCTGCCGGAAAGCGGCGTGTCCTTGCCGTTCATGGCGTTCAGGCGCATGCCGCCGGCGTTGAGCACGAACACGGCGCCCCCGGTCGGCTGCTTGACCTCGATCTTGCGGGCGAGCCCGGCGCGGCCGAGGGCGGCGTGGATGTAGTAGGTGCCGGGATCGAGGCGGACGTAGATGGTGCCGCCCGTCGCCTGTCCGAGCACGGGCAGGTTGCCGTCGCTGCCCGCCTTGTCGCCGAAGATGCGCCAGTCGACGCCGTCCTTGAGGGCGGGGCCGTCGGCCGTCAGACGCGCTTCGAGGGTGAACGAGCCCTGGCGAATGTCCTTGGGCGGGCCGGGATCGGGCGTATCCGGCGGGGCCTGGCCGATATAGCCGGGATCCGGGGTGTCGATGGCATCGCCGTTGTCGAAATCGCCGCCGTCGCCGTCGGCGCCCAGGGTGTCGCCGCCGCTGTCGGCGCCAAGGGAATCGCCGCTAGACTGGTCTGCCGCCGCTGCGATGGCCGTGGCCGGTTGACTGGCGCTTTTGGCCGAGGCCGGGGTGGCCACGGTCGAAAGGGCGATCAACGCGGCCGCTACTAGCAAACCACCTGCCAGAGCCTTCCAGGCTGCCATACCCGTCGCCGGTTTCATCATGCGTCCGTCGATGTTTCTCCCGCCGCCCAAAATCGCCGGTTCCGTGGCGATTTCAAGGCCATTCTGTCGCGGGCGGCGGATTGCATTCGCCGCCGATTTGGCCAACCCTCTGGCGACCGCCATCCTCCCCCCGAACAGAAGTGCCATGCCCGACGCTCTCGAACTGCTGAAAACCCGCAAATCCATCTCCGCCGTCTTCCTGGCACCGCCGGGACCGAACCAGGATGAGGTGGCCGAAATCCTCACCATCGCCTCGCGCGTGCCGGACCACGGCAAGCTGGCGCCATGGCGCTTCGTCGTCTTCGCCGGCGATGCCCGCGTCCAGGCGAGCACGGCGCTGGCGGAGCTCTTCGCCCGCAAGAATCCCGATGCCGATCCCAAGGTCATCGAGGAGGAGCGCAAGCGCCTCGCCCGGGCACCGCTGGTCATCGGCGTGGTGTCGAAGCCGATGCCGCATCCCAAGGTGCCGGAATGGGAGCAGATGCTGTCGGCGGGCAATGCCGCCTTCAACATCGTGCTGGCCTCGCACGCACTCGGCTATGCGGCGCAATGGACGACCGGCTGGATTGCCACCGACCCGGACGCCGGGCACATCCTCGGCCTGCTGCCGGGCGAGCGCTTCGTCGCATTCGTCCATATCGGCACGCCGGCGGCGCCGGCGGGCGACCGGCCGCGCCCGGCGCTGGTCGATGCGGTTACCTACTGGTCGCCGCGCTCCGGCTGAACACCGCATTGATGATGGCGACCTGATCCGAGGCGATCGCCAGCTTGCCGTGGAAGCCGGCTCGGTGCGCCGCCGCGGCCTCGGTTCGGAGTGCGTCCGCATCGCTGCCGCGGCAGGGCCGGTCGAGCGCCGCCACACCGGCGGCGGCAGCAGCGAGCAGCGTCCCCGTCCGCGCCAGGCGCTCGACGTCGGTGGTGTCATCGGCGCCCAGCGCCCGGGCCAGCGGGGCGTCGTCCCAGGCGAGCGCCATGAGCCGGCGCGATGCGCCGCGATAGGTGGCAAGCGCCAGCAATCCGGCCGGCGTGTCGGTCGCCATCGCGATGATCCGTGTGGCGCCGTCGGCGATGCCGGCCATGGCCTCGCGCGGGCGGAGGAGGGCCGAGAGCCGCGTCACGTCGGCGCCACCCTCCGCGCGAGCGAGCACGATGCCGGCCGGCTTCCACCGCATCAGCGCATCCAGTGTCGTCGTGGTTGCCAGCGCGGCGGCCGGCCCGAGGCGCAGCCAGACCGCGACCGTGGGCGCGCCGGCGAGCAGCGCCGCAGTACGTTTCAGCGCTGCCGCGTCCGCATCGGCCACGTCCACGATTAGCGCGTCGGCACGGCTGGCGGCGGCCAGGGCGAGGGCGCTCTCGTTCGACGGCGTAACGATGAGAAGCGTGCGGGGCGTCATGGAAAATCGCGGATTCGGGCCCGGTTCATGGTGAACGAAGCATTAATCAGTTTGAGGACAAGATGCCGGAGGATCGGAGTTTGGTCAGCATGCTTGCCCGTGAGTTCCTCGACTGGATCGACCGCGCCCCCACCGGCCACCGGGCCAGCGCCGCCCGCGCGCTCTGCCGATTTTACCTCCAGGGCGAGGTCCGTGCCGAGGTCAGCGATGCCGTCGAGGCGGCGCTCACCATCCTGCTCGACGATCCGGCGCCGGAGGTCCGTCGGGCGCTCGCCGACGTGCTCGGGCCGAGCCCGGCGGCGCCGCACCACATCATCATATCGCTGGCCGTCGACCTGCCGGACATCGCCGTCACGGTGGTTGCCCAGTCGCCGCTCCTCATCGATGCCGAACTGGTCGATATCGCGGCCGCCGGCACGCCGGCGCTGCAGACCGCCATTGCCGGGCGGAAGGCCCTCTCGGGCGCCGTCGCCGCGGCGCTGGCCGAGGTCGGCGAGCGCCGCGCCTGCCTGGCGCTGTTGCGCAATCCCGCCGCCACCATCGCCCGCATCAGCTTCCGGCGCATCGCCGAACGCTTCGGCGACGATGCCGGCATGCGCGATGCGATCCTGGCGCGGCCGGACCTGCCGGCCAACGTCCACCAGATGCTGATCCGCCGCCTGGGCGACGCGCTCGGCACCATGATGGTAGCGAAGTGGTGGGCCGAGGAGGACCGCGCCATCGCGGTCACCCGCGATGCCTGCGACCGGGCGACGGTGGCGCTGGCGGCGGAAACCGAATCCGACGAACTGCCGGAACTGGTCGAGCACCTGCGCGTCACCGGCCAGCTCACCACCGGCCTGCTCCTGCGGACCGTGTGCGCCGGCAACGTCGCCCTGTTCGAGACGGCGCTGGCGGTGCTTGCCCGCACGCCGGTGGAGCGGGTGGCGAGCCTGGTGAGGGCCGGCCGGGTCAGCGTTCTCCGCGCCATCTACGGCAAGGCCGGACTGCCGACGCGGGCCTTCGATGCCTTCGCCGTGGCGCTCGACACCTGGCGCAAGATCGCCGAGGAGGGCGGTAGCGACGACCGCTATCACGCCACGCGGCGCATGGTGGAGGCGGTGCTCTCCCGCTACAGCCAGATCAGCGACGGCGAGATGTACGAGCTGGCGACAATGCTCCGCCGCTTCGCCGCCGACCAGGCACGCGAGGCCGCGCGCGACTACGCCCGCATCACCAAGGCGGCCTAGCTCCCCGCTCTCCCGCCGTTGTATGGTCGCGGTGGGGCGTGGGTGGGGAAGACACCGGTGTCCATCGACGATGAATTCTTCGGCGATCCCATGCGGGTCGCCCTATCGCGGCGCAGCCTGAGCCTCTGGCGGCTCGTCGGCGACAATCCTCGGTTCGCCTATTACGGGCGGACTGTCTCGCTCAGCGATCCGGCCGAAGACACAGCCGACGTCATGGTCGCGCTCGCCCGGTTGCAGGGTGCGGCAGTCGGCTATTTCTATCCGGCCGCGCAGGCGGAGGGTCTGTTTGCAACGCTTCAGGCGCAGGGCTTCGCTACCGACCGCCACGAGCACTATTTCGGTGGCGAGGAGGCCTACGCGGCGGCCTGCGGCGTGCTCGATCGCCACGCGCTGCCCGACGACCTTGTGGTCGCCACGGTCGACAGCCGCACGCCGGCGGAGCTGGTGCGGGCGATCGCCGAGCTCAGCCAATCCTGCGACGTCATGCCGGTGCCGGGCATGATCATGCGCGGGCTGCTGCGCCGCGGCATCTGTCTGGTGGTCACCGATCGTCGGGGGCGAGCGGTCGCCACCGCGTCCTCCTATTTCCACCATCATCCGGCGAATCCGAACGCCACAACCGTCTTCTGGGGCGCGCTGGCGACTCATCCAGACCGGCGCGGCGAGAGGATCGGCCTCGTGCTTGGCGCACAGGCGATCGTCACCATGTGGGAGGGCCATGGCGCGCGCGGGTTCATGACCGGCATCCGCGCCGATAACGCTTCCTCGCAGGCGCTGTGCACCAAGCTCGGCGTGCGGGCGAGCGATCTCATCTTGGCCCATTGCATCGACCGCAGCGTATTCAGCGGCACGATCACCAAGTAGCCTGCGTCAGGCGACGCCCGTCAGAAGCTGGTGACCACCGTCACGCCGGTCGCCTTGAACGCGTCCATCCCGGTCAGCGCCTCGATCGATTGCGCCAGGCCGATGCGCTCGCCGATCAGGCGCTCGGGGCTGAGCTTGCCGCTCTCGATCATGGCGAACATCGCCGGATAGCGGTGATCCTGGATGCCGTGGCTGCCGAGGATCTCCAGCTCGTTGGCAATCACCTTGGCCATCGGCACCTGCGGCGTGCTGTGCTCGGCCAGCATGAGGCCGACCTGAATGTGCTTGCCGCGCCGGCGCAGGCTGGCAATCGAGTTGAAGCAGGTTTCCGGGCTTCCGAGGGCATCGATCGAGACGTGCGCACCGCCGCCGGTGATCTCGATCACCGCCTCGGGCACGCTCGCCGCGCGCTTCGCGTTGATCGTGGCGACCGCGCCCAACGCCTCGGCCAAAGCGAGCTTATCGTCGGCGATGTCGATGGCCACGACATTGGCGCCGATTGCATCGGCAATCATCACCGCGGAGAGACCGACGCCGCCGCAGCCATGGACCGCCACCCACTGGCCGGCAGACGTCCTTGCCTGGTCGACGATGGCGCGGAACGAGGTCGCGAAGCGGCATCCGAGGCTGGCGGCGGTGGCGAAGTCCATCGTCTCGGGCAGGGCAACCAGGTTGAGGTCGGCCTGATGGAGGGCAACGTATTCGGCAAACGAGCCCCAATGGGTGAAGCCGGGCTGGGTCTGGTGCTCGCAGACCTGCTGGTGCCCGGCGTGGCATTCCGGGCAGGCACCGCAGCCGCAGACGAAGGGCACGGTCACCCGGTCGCCGACGCGCCAGCGGGTCACGTCCCGGCCGATGGCCGCGACGGTGCCGGCCAGTTCATGCCCGGGAACATGCGGCAGCCGGATGTCCGGATCGTGGCCCATCCAGCCGTGCCAGTCGCTGCGGCAGATGCCGGTCGCCGCGACCTTGATGACGACGCCGTGCGGTTCCGGCGCCGGCTCGGGCACGTCGGTCAGCTTGGGGGTTTCACCGAACGCCTCGTAGAGCACGGCTTTCATGGCAAGTCCTCGTCAATGTCGGCGCCGGTGCCTTGCAAGCCATTGCAAGCGGGCGCGCCCTAATCCGGGAAATGGCGCTTGCGGACGGCGCGGACCATCAGCCACACGCCGAGGAACACGAAAGGCGCGGCAATCGACAGGGCGAGCGTCTTCTCGATGGCGAGCATTTCGAGCGGCGTCGCCAGCACGTAACCCAGGATGCCGATGGTGTAATAGGAGATGGCGATCGTCGACAGCCCCTCGACCGTGCGCTGGAGCAGGTATTGGCTGTGGCTTGTCTCGGCGATGGTTCTGAGCAGCTCCTTGTTCTGGACCTGCACGTCGAGGCCGATGCGCACATTGAGCAATTCGATGGCGCGCTCGATCTTGGCAAAGAGCACGTCAAGGCGCTTCTCCATTGCCGCATAGGTGCCGAGCGCCGGTTCGACCCGGTTGAGGATGAAGCGCGACAGCGACGAACCCAAAAGTGTTGGGCGCTCGCCGATGGCGCCTAGTCGGGCTTGCAGGATATCGCCATAGGCCTGGCAGGCCGCGAAGCGGTAGCTGAGCTGTTCGGAGAGCCGGCCCGCTCTGACCATCAGGCCGTGCAGCGCCTCCAGCGCTGTCTGCGCCCGGCTGGTCTCGGTCGCCTCCGCAAGCGAGTTGACCTTGTCGGTCAGTTCGGTCTCGAGGGCGCCCAGCTCGGCCGCGTGCTGCCGCGCGAGCGGCAAGCCGATAAGCGCCATCGTGCGGTAGGTCTCGATCTCGAGAATGCGGCGCACCAGGATGGCGCGGCGGAGCGGCTGGAGCCCGCCGACGGCGAATTCGAAGCGGGTGAACCGCTCCTTGTCGGGCATGAAGTCGGTCGCGAGCTGTCCCGCGCCTCCCTCCACGCCGATCACGCACAGGCTGTGCGGGTTGAATCCGGGCAACAGCGCTTCGGGCAGCGTCGTGTCTTCGATGAGGTCGATGCGCATGGCACCGAGGAGCTGCAGCCCGCCGATCGATTCCAGTCCGATCCGCTCCGGCGCGCAGTCGGCATCGTCCGGTGCGGCGCTCCAGGTGACGGTGACGAACTCGGTGTGGAACTCCCAGGTGACCTGGCGCGAGCCGGCGGCGAAACTGTGCTGACGTGAGTCCTTGTTGCGCGGCCGGACGAGTCCGGAGCGGTCGCACCAGTCGCAGAACCGCGCCAGCGCCGCGCCGACGCCGCCGGTCTCGGCCGGCACGACAAGAACCAGACGGCGGACACGGGCGCGCGCCGGTACCGGTTCGACCGGGCGCGCATGAACCTCGTCGAGGATCTGCTGGCGGAATGGATAGTCCGTTCCGATCGAGACGCTCACGCTGCCCCCACCCCTCCGGCGGCGTCATACGCCGGTCGCGGTATTCAGTGCCGTTTTCTGCCCCGCCTGCAACTCAGGATCGGCGCCTGCGACGATCAGTGCGCCCCACCGTCAGGAGCCTGAAGCTAGTGCGCTTGTTGGTCAGATAGAAGCAGTTCCGTTTCTCGACCGGGGAGGCGATCCGGCGTCGAGACCGGCGAAGGGCGATGCCGGGCATCGGTCGAGCCGGGATCGGCGTTGGGCGCCCGCCGGTCGGAAACCCGAAGGGACGGGCGCTTTTGCGCCATTATCGTCGCCGCCGGTCTCGGCCGTACCCCGGGTACGCCCGTCGGCTTGATCCTGTCGCAAAATCGCTCCGTCGGAACGATTCTATCTGATCAAGAAGCGCTCTAGCTGTGAGCTTTCAGCAGGTTGTCCATCCGGTCCTGAGGGCGGAAGCTGGAGTTGCGAAGCTGCAGCCGATTTCCCGGAGGACCGGATGAACATCCACAAGAATGCCCGTCTGACGCCGCATAGTCGAGCCGATCTGGTGCGGCGCGTAGAGACCGGGCAGCCGACGGCAGCGGTTGCCGCGGCTTTCGGCGTGTCGATCCGCACGGTGCGCAAATGGGTCGATCGTTTCCGCCGCGCGGGGCCGGAGGGCCTGAAGGACCGCTCATCGCGGCCCCACACGCTTTGCCAGCCAACGCCGGAGGCAGTCGTCTCCGAAGTGGAGCGGCTGCGCCGGCAACGCTGGACCGGCAAGCAGATCGCGGCCGAACTCGACATCTCGCCGGCCACCGTCAGCCGCATCCTCCGGCGCCTTGGCTTGAACCGCATCAGCGCGCTGGAGCCGGCCGAGCCGGTGCGCCGCTACGAACGCGAGCATCCCGGCGAGCTCATCCATATCGACATCAAGAAGCTCGGCCGTTTCGACCGGATCGGCCACCGCATCACCGGTGACCGTCGGGGACAGAGCAACAGCCGTGGCGTCGGCTGGGAGTTTGTCCACGTCTCGATCGACGACGCTTCCCGCCTGGCCTTCTCCCAGATCCTGCCCGACGAGAAGAAGGGGAGCGCCATCGCCTTCCTGCGTGCGGCCGTCGCCTACTACGCAAGCCTCGGCATCACCGTCGCTCGCGTCATGACCGACAATGGCGCCTGCTACAATGCTCACGCCTTCCGCGATGCCTGTCGCGACCTCGGCCTCAGGCACATCAGGACCAGGCCATACACGCCCAAGACCAACGGCAAGGCCGAGCGCTTCATCCAGACGGCATTGAGGGAATGGGCCTATGCCCAGGCCTACCCGACCTCCGACCACCGCGGCGACGAGCTGCCGCGCTGGCTCCACCGATACAACTGGCATCGCCCACATGGCAGTCTTAACTCCAAACCGCCCATC
Organism: uncultured Alphaproteobacteria bacterium; assembly: GCA_963782045.1. Taxonomy (GTDB): domain Bacteria; phylum Pseudomonadota; class Alphaproteobacteria; order Rhizobiales; family Kaistiaceae; genus CAVSRC01. The sequence goes on along the minus strand of CAWAIR010000013.1, from coordinate 23,128 downwards.
AGCAGGCTCGCTCTCACCGAGAACAACCTATTGAGGCTCCACATCTAGTAGCGGAACTGCTCGGCGACGATGCGGTCGTCCCACGAGTGGTCGGGGTCGAACAGGATCAGGCTCTCCGCCGTCTTGTCCTGCTGGACGGTGACGGAAACGATCGACTTGAACTCGACGTTGTCGGCGACCGCGTTGATCGGCCGCTTGTCGGTCTCCAGCGCGTCGATGCGCACCTTGGCGCGGTCGGGGAGCAGGGCGCCGCGCCAGGTGCGCGGGCGGAAGGCGCAGAGCGGGGTGAGCGCCAGCAGCGGCGCGTAGATGGGCAGGATCGGCCCGCGCGCCGCCATGTTGTAGGCCGTGCTGCCGGCGGGCGTGGCGACCAGGATGCCGTCGGCGGTGAGGTCGTCGATCCTGACCTTGCCGTCGATGGTGATCTTCAGCTTGACCGCCTGATAGGACTGGCGGAACAGCGAGACCTCGTTGATGGCATAGGCGTGGTACTGGGTGCCGGCGTCGTCGACCGCGTCCATGGCGAGCGGATTGACCACGTTGGGGATCGCCCGGGAAACCCGCTCGGGCAGGTCGTCCTCGCGGAATTCGTTCATCAGGAAGCCGACCGAGCCGCAGTTCATGCCGTAGATCGGTTTGCCGGTGTTCATGAAGGCGTGCAGCGTCTGCAGCATCAGCCCGTCGCCGCCAAGCGCGACGATGACGTCGGCCTGTTCCGGCGGCGTGCCGCCATAGCGTTCGGTCAGGCGCGTCAGCGCCCCGCGTGCCTCGTCGCCGCTCGAGGCGATGAAAGCGATCGCTCCGGTCTTCAGTCGCCCGTCCATGCCGATTTCCAATCAAAAGGCGCGACGCCAGTAGCATGCCGCACGGCGATTTCCAATTCGTAGCCACGGACGTGGCAAAAACGCGGCGTAAACGCCCGGTTGCAGGGCCGCCGCGCGGGGGTTACACGACTGCCCGTCCGCCTCTCTGCCCGAACGGAAGTCTCCATGCCCGCCGAACCGGCGCGTTTCGTCCTCACCCTGTCCTGCGGCGACCGGCGCGGCATCGTCGCGGCGGTGGCCAATTGCATCGCCTCGCAGGACTGCAACATCGTCGAAAGCGCCCAGTACGGCGACCCGGAGACCGAGCGCTTCTTCATGCGGATGTCATTCTCGGCGCCCAGCGAGATGACCGAGGAGCGCTTCACCCGCGGCTTCCTGCCGGTGGCGATCGCCTTCGATTTCGACTGGCGGCTGCACGACCTCGCGGTCAAGCCGCGCGTGCTGATCCTCGTTTCCAGGCTCGGCCACTGCCTCAACGACCTGCTCTACCGCAATTCCATCGGCCACCTGCCGATGGAACTCGCCGCGGTGGTCTCCAACCACCCGGACATGCGCCGCCGGGTCGAGGCGGAGGGCATCGACTACATCCATCTGCCAATCGGGGAGGGCGGCAAGGACGCCCAGGTCGCGGCACTGGTGGCCGAAAAAGGCATCGACCTGGTCATCCTCGCCCGCTACATGCAGGTCCTGTCGGAGGGGCTTGCCGAGAAACTGGCGGGCCGGGTAATCAACATCCACCACTCATTCCTGCCGAGCTTCGTCGGAGCGCGGCCCTATCACAAGGCGCACGAACGCGGGGTCAAGCTGATCGGCGCCACCGCGCACTACGTCACCCCTGAGCTCGACGGCGGGCCGATCATCGAGCAGGACGTCGGCCGCGTCGACCATGCCATGTCGGTGGAAGAGATGATTGCCATCGGCCGCGACATCGAGGCGACGGTGCTGGCCCGCGCCGTGCGCTTCCACCTCGAACACAGGGTTCTGATCAATGGCGGACGTACCGTTGTCTTCCGGTGAGGGCGCAACACGCATCGACGGGCGCGCGGTGGCCGAAGAGGTCACCACCAGGGTCGCGCTCGAGACCCAACGCCTGAAGCAGGCGACGGGCGCCGTCCCCGGTCTCGCCGTAGTGCTGGTCGGCGACGATCCGGCAAGCGCCGTCTACGTCGGCGGCAAGGGCAAGAAGGCGGCCGAGCTCGGTTTCCATTCGGTGCAGAAGACGCTGCCCGAGGAGACCAGCCAGGCGGAGCTGATGGCGGTGGTCGAGGGGCTCAACGCCGACCCGGCGATCCACGGCATCCTGGTGCAACTGCCGCTGCCCGGCCATCTCGACAAGACCCCGGCGATCGAGGCGGTCCGTCCGGAAAAGGATGTCGACGGGCTGCACCCGGTCAATGCCGGGCGGCTTTCCGGCGGCGACAAGCGCGCCATGCTGCCGTGCACGCCGGCCGGCTGCATGATCCTGCTCAAGCGGGCGATCGGCGATACGCTGTCCGGCATGACGGCGGTGGTGGTCGGCCGCTCCAACCTCGTCGGCAAGCCGATGGCGCAACTCCTGCTTGCCGAGAACTGCACGGTCACCATCGCCCATTCGCGCACCCGCGATCTCGCCGGGACAGTGCGCCAGGCGGACATCGTGGTGGCGGCCGTCGGGCGGCCGGAGCTGGTGCGCGGGTCATGGATCAAGCCCGGTGCGGCGGTCATCGACGTCGGCATGAACCGCATTCCGGCGCCGGAGCGCGGGGAGGGCAAGACGCGGCTCACCGGCGACGTTGCCTATGCGGAGGTGGCCGCGGTTGCCGGCGCGATCACGCCGGTGCCGGGCGGGGTCGGGCCGATGACCATCGCCATGCTGATGGCCAATACGCTGACCGCCGCTTGCCGCGCGCTGGGGCAGCCGCTGCCGCAGTTCTAGAGTTCGACGATTGGGCCGCCGCGATGCCTCGCGACGGCCCTTTCCGCCTCTATCTGTGGCTCAGGCTCCGAGATTCCTGATGATCCCGCAGAGCCTGATCGTCTGCCTGTTGTAGTGGGCCGGATTGTTGAGAACCGTCCGGCATTGCAGCTTGATGCGCCGCTGATCGGCTCCGGACAGGCTCAAATAGGACGCGGCGATGCTCGAGCCACCGCCGCTTCCGGTCACGCCGCGCGCGCCGCCACCGCCGGGCGTGCCCCCGCCACCGGGCGTGCCGCCACTGCCGAGCAGGCCGCCGAGATGGGCATTGGCGCCGGTCGAGGTGCCGGTCGAATTGAGGTTCAGCAGATCGCCGCCTCTGGTGTCGACCTGAGCACGGATACCATTGCCGCCGGTCTGCACGCTCGCCGCGGCGACGTTCGAGCCACCGCCAACGGTCGCTGTGGCCGAGACGCCGCCGGCTTCGGCAGAGGCCGACACGCCGCCGTTACTCCCGGTTCCGGCGCTGATATTGGCGCCGCCAGCGTTGATATCGAGGGCCGTCGCTGGAATGGACGCGCCGAGCAAAAGTGCGGCAGACGCAAATGCTAGTAATCGCATGGTCTTCATAGATTGCTCCTTCCGCTCTTGAAATCACCCCCGGAAGGAAACGTTAACCACGCGAAATCGTTGCGTGCGCACACGTGCCAGTTTTGTGACGGTGTGGTGGGCCTTGGTCCGCCCATGAAAGAGCCGCCGCAATTGGCGTGCGGCGGCTCTTTTGCCATCGGTCTCTTCGACGGGCTACATGTTGGAGATCAGCCGGCAGAGCGCGATCGTCTGCGCGTTGAACCGGTGCGGGCTGCTCAGAACCGTCCTGCACTTGATCCGGATCTGCTGCTGGTCGCCCCCGGACAGGCCGGAATAGGCCGCGGCCACCCGGGCGCCGGCCCTGGCGCCGGCAGCGCCACCGCCGCCAGCTCCGCCACCGGCACCACCACCGGCGCCGGGCAGGGCACCGACGTTGACGCCATCGAGTAGGTTGCCGAGCGGACCGGTCACGCCGTTGATGGTGCCGTTGGCGCCGCCGACACCGGTGCCGCCGAGATTGACGGTGGCGCTGGGCGAGCCGTTGTTGGTGGTGACGTTTGCCAGGTTGCCGCTGTTGGTATCGACCTGGGCGTTGGCGCTGGTGCCGCCCGAGCCGACGCTGACGCTGCCGACGTTGTTGCCGCCGCCGACCGTGGCGCTGGCAGACGTGCCGCCGGTGCCGGTCGAAACCGATGTGCCGCCGTTGCCGCTGCTGCCGGCGCTGACGCCGACGCCGCCGACATTGAGGTCGAGCGCCATAGCCGGCGCGGCGGCGCCGGCGAGCATCGCCGCAGTCGCAAGTACAAAGCGCCGGGAAGTCTTCATCGTTTGCTCCTTCCACTTCTCTGTTAGCCCCACGACATCAAACGCCCATCGCGTGTTTTCGTGGCGGGCGAAGTCCGGTTGGGTTTGACGGGGGGTTAAGCGGATCGTGCAGCTTTGAACGGCTTGGCGCGGAAGGAGCCGGAAGGGGTGTCAACCCCCCCAATTGGGGTGGTGTACGGACGAGGCGCCGAAGCTTACGAAACACATTGAGGTTTCCGTCTAAATGTCGGCTTTCGTGGGAACCTCGTCCTTATACTTTGGCCCCGGTCGCAAGGCCGGGGCCATTTGTTTGTGGGCAGGAATTGAGCAATCGCCGGCACTGAGCAGCCGGCCGACCTCGGCATCGCTGAACAACCACTCTCGGCGGTGGGCACCTTTCAAGCGGAGGTGGGCGGGATTGGTCCCAGCCTCCCGCGGGCCCCGGGAAGCAACCACGCGCGAACGCCCGCTCTGTCGATCCCATGCGGCCGCGGACGCGACAACCTGCCGGTCGGGCTGCAGATTGTTGCTGCCCGCGGAAATGACCGCATGCTGCTCGATTTCGCCAGGAAGGCCGAGGCGATCCTCGCCTGACGGACAAACCGGCTACACGGCCGCGATGATGCCAATCTCGATTTTGAAGTTCGGGTTGGCCAGCGGTGTTCCGATGCAGGCCCGCGCTGGCGCTTGTCCGCTTGGCACCCACGCATCCCACACCGCGTTCATATCCGCGAAGTAGCGCATGTCGGTCAGCCAGATGGTGGCCGAGAGCAGCTTCGACTTGTCGGAGCCGGCAAGTTTGAGCAGGCGCTCGATCTTGGCTAGCACCTGGCTGGTCTGCGTGGCGATTTCGGCGCCGGGATCATCGGCCACCTGCCCGGCCAGATAGACCGTGCCGGCGTGGACGACGGCGGCGCTCATCCGCGCGTTGGTTTCGTGGCGATCAACCATGGCGTTTGCTCCAGTCTTGCAAGCGTGGGTTTGAACTAGGTGGTTGCGGACTTGAGACCGGCGACGAATTGTTCTGAGCGGCCCGATCTGACTGGTCCAGTTTGGTTGTTAGTGCATGACCGGCCTCGGCGTCGGTCTGACGCTGCCGGATGCAGCCGAGCCGCGCTAGCGCGAATATTCAGAAACTGCCCCCTACCGGGGCGCCGTTCCTCGAGCAGAAAGCTGCCCAGTTCGAGGTCGCCGGGATGGGCAGGGCCGAGCCGCTCATCTTCGTCCGCGGGCAAGCGTGCGACGACCATGATCGTCATGCCGCAGCCTCCGGTGCCGGGCGGGCGGCAAGCCAGTCATCGAGGCGCCCGAGACCGGCGGGGTCTGCTGGTCGTGTCGCGTAATAGTCGATCTGCGGGCGATATAGATCGAAGATGCGCCGCAGCTCGCCGATCGGCTCCGCATGCTCGTCGACGCGGAGATCGACAAGCGGGTAGGGGTATTTGCCGTAGACGATCAGTGCGGCGGAGTGCTGCCCGCCATGCTGGCCACCGGCATCGCGGCCGGCCTCGAGGGCCCGCATCAGGCGCGCCTCGAGGTCTTCGCCCGCGCTTGCCTGAAATAAGCCTGCCATGTCGGCGGCTGTCCGCTCGGATGTCAGGTAGTTGCCCATCGCGACCATGTTGGGGGCAGTGAAATGCCCCGACCAGTTCATATTGGCGTCGCCGGTATTGGCGACCGCATTGCCGTCAACGTCGATGACGCAGATCTGGCGATGGGCAATGTGCGGATCGCTGGCGATGATCTCGTCGAGCACACGATGCGCTGAGTAGCCGAGTTCGAGAAGCCTCAGTCCGAACGGGCCGAGGCGCGGATCGGTGACCGCCATGGTGACGACCACACCGAGGTTGGAACGCACAAAGGGGCAGCGAGCGCCGACACCGATCGGATTGGTTGCGATCGCCACGCCGAATTTGCCGGTATCCGGACAACGCCCGGCAATCGCAAATGTCGAAAAGACCTCACCATACGGCACGTCCATTGCTCACTCCTGCGCTGCGCGGACAAAAGTGCGGTTTGGAGATAACGGCGTCGAAAACCCGCGCGTCGGTTTGCCCGTCCAAATGTTGGGTGGCCCTGCCCGAGGCATCCTCGCGTTTGCATGCGAGAGCCGACCGCCTCTTTCTCCGATCGCCGGCGGCCGACCTCGCGGGACTGGCCCGTCTGGCGTCATAGGGTTGTCTCAGCCCGCCGTGCGGCCTGCTCGTAGAAGCCGGAAAGTGCCCGCAGCATATCGGCGAGAGCCGCCAGATCGGGCTCGGTGTCGGCCAATACCGTCAGCGACTGGATCAGGCAGCGCCTTCGTACATCGGCATAGCACTCGATCAAGTCGAGACCGGCCGGCGTGACCGAGAAGAAAGTCTCGGTCCCGATCTTCTCGCTTTCGACTAGCTTGGCCTTTGTCATCTTCTTGATCGCGTATGACACGGTGTGGGTGTCCTCGACCTTCAGAGCGAAGCAGATGTCGGAAACGCGCTTCTTCCGATCCTTGAGCTTGATCATGTGAAGGACGAGCAGGTCCAGTGGCGACAGGCCATTGGCGCCAGCGGCCGCACCGCACCGCATGACCCACTGCTCGAAGGCATTCTTGGCGACGATGAGGCTGAGCTCGAACTGGGTCATTGCCCCGGCGCGGGCGTCGTAGATGCTCTCCCATTGACCGCGGGTCTTCTGGTCGGCTTTCTTCATCGTTTCTCGCCTGTCGCTGCAATCCGTCAATTATCCGCGCGTGCATTGCGACGCAAGCCGTCACGCAGAAAGCCAGAAAATTTTGCACATATCGCCGATAATTTATGCGTGACGTCATGGCGAAATGCTGTAAATATTTTATTTCCCGCTTCGTTCGGCCTCGCAGGCTGCGTGCGATTGCAACCTTCTTGTGACGCATGCTTAGCGGGGGCCCGCACGCCAAGGAGACGCCAGTGAATTTCATGCCGCAAAGAACCACGAACTCCGCCTTGCAGAAGCTCCCGGCGAAATTGGATCTCGACGGAATCGTCGCCGTGAGCCCGGAGAACTTCGCCTATGTTAGCGGCGCGTTTGTCCTGACGGTGAAGCAGATCCGACCACGGCAAGCGTTTGCCGTCCTTCCCAAGAGTGGCGAGCCGTTCATCGTCGTCTGCAGCATCGAAGAAACGCTGACGCGCGAGGAAAGCTGGATTGGCGACGTGCGGACCTATACGGAGTTCGTTGACAATCCGATCGATGCGCTGGTCGCTGCGATGAAAAGTGCCGGCCTCAACAAGGGCAAGATCGGCATCGATATGCAGTACATCCCGGCTGCTTCGTTCGAGCGGCTGCGAGTGGCGCTTCCGGATGTCACGCTCGTCGACACGACGGACGCGATCGCCAAGGTGCGGGTGGTCAAGAACGATTCCGAGGTCGCTTTGCTGGAGGCGACTACAAAGCAGACGCACCGTGCGATCCTGGATGCGATGGCGACGAGCAAGCTAGGGGACAGCGAGCGCGATATCGCCAACAGGATCGCGACCAACATCATCGAAAATGGCGCTGACGGAACGCTGTTCATCTGCTTCGCGAGCGGATCGCGCACCGGGCATCCTCACACGATGGCCTCGCCGACGGTTGTGCCGAAACCCGGCGATGTCATCCGCTTCGATGTCGGCGGGACCTATGGCGCCTGGGCGAGTGATTTCGCCCGCACCTATTCAGCCGGTGATCCGACCAAGCGTCAGAAAGAAGTCTATACCTCGCTCGTCGACATTCAGGCGGCGACGATCGACATGATGAAGCCCGGCGTGCTCGCCGAGGATGTCTTCTTCTTCTGCAAGAAGGAGTTTGAGCGGCACAAGCTGCCGTTCCACATGCCGCACATCGGGCACAGCTTCGGTGTTGAACTGCACGAGAATCCGATGATCCGGCCGGGCGACAAGACGCCTCTCGTCCCGGGCATGGTCATCAACATCGAGCCTTCCGTGAAGGACGAGGGCAACGCCTACCATACCGAGGATCTGCTGGTGATCACGGACACCGGATACCGGTTGCTGACACTCGGCCTGGCGCCCAGGGAAATGCCGGTGATGGGACAGGTCCTCAACTACTAGACAATGGTTTTGCGGGGGAGCCGCGCCGCACCGATTTGAAGTGACGAGAAGGGGACAAAAGCCATGAAGATAGTCAGCGCGATCTGCGCAACCATGATTTCCGCTACGGTCGCCGGCATGCTGGCGGCCACCCCGGCGAATGCCGAAACGTTCCGTCTGGGGCATCACCACGCCGTCGGCGGCGAAGTGGATCTCATGGCCCACAAGCTCGCCGACCTGGTGAAGGAAAAGACGAACGGCCGTATCACGATCCAGGTCTTTCCGGCCGCCCAGCTTGGCCAGGAACGCGAGGCCTACGACCTTTTGAACCAGGGGGCGATCGACATGACGGTCACCTCGACCGGCATTCTCGACAAGGTCTACCCCCCGATGGCAGTGACGTCGCTGCCGTTCATCTTCCACAGCTGGGATCAGGCCCGGCACGCTTTCCACGGTGCGTTCGGCCAAGCGCTCACCGATGGCGTCCGCGCCAATAGCAATACCGAGGTGCTGGCCTTTGTTGGCCTTGGCTTCCGTGACATGTTGTTCCGCGGCGATCCGGTCACCACGGTTGCCGGCATGAAGGGCTTGAGGATGCGCTCGCCCGAGGACAAGGTCTGGATTCGCATGTTCCAGCTGCTTGGTGCCAAGCCGACCCCCGTCACCTGGGGCGAAGTCTACACGGCGATGCAGACCGGCGTGGCCGATGGTCTCGACAGCCCTGCCCAGGCGGCGCTCGACATGAAGTTCCAGGAGGTCACGAAGTCGCTCGTCCGCACCAGTCACATGTTTGGTTCGATGCTGATCGACATGAATAAGGACAAGTTCAACGCGCTATCCGACGCCGACAAGAAGGTGATCAAGGACGCGGCGAAGGAGGCCACGGACTGGGCGGAAACCACGATTTCGATCCCTGGCGAGGACACGGCTTACAAAGCGCTGGAGAAGGACGGCATCAAGGTCGTTGCCGCGCAGGACATCAACGCGTGGTCGACTGCCATGCGTCCGCTGTGGGATGAAATCGCAACGAGCGCGCCGGGCTCCGACAAGCTGATCAAGATGCTCGTCGACACTAAGTGAGCGCTGATCCGACAATGAACGAGGATGCAGAGCGGTCTCTTTCCAGCGGAAGAAGCGTTCGCATCCTCTCCATTCTCGCCGCTGCCTGCCTGGCGGCGGCCGTTATCCTCGCGTTCACGCAAGTGGTCCTGCGGTTCGTCTTCGACAATCCGAAGGCGTGGGCGGAGGAGGTCGGACGTTATCTCTTTGTCTGGCTGACCTTTCTTGGTGCCGTGGTTGCCGTTGCACACGACAGCCACATTCGCGTCGATGCGGTGATTCTGAGGTTCTCGCCGCGGACCCAGCGGTATCTCAAAGTTTTTCGGCACCTGGTCGACCTGATCTGCTTTGCCTTTCTGCTGTGGTCGGGCGTCATCGTCACATGGCGAAACCGCTTTTCGCATTTCTACACAATCGAAGGGGCGCCCCAGGTCGTATTCTACCTTGCGGTGCCAGTCGGCAGCATCTTGATAATCATCTTCATTCTCGGCTTCTTGCGACGCCGTTAGCGGCCGTTCGTCATCAATGAGGTTCGGCTGCCATGGGTATCCTCATTCTCTTTGGAAGCTTCATGCTGCTGCTGCTGCTGGGTGTCCCGGTTGCCAGCTCCATGATGCTTTCCTCAATCCTCAGCATCTTCATGTCCGGTCTGCCGATCAACGTCATGGCCGAACGGATGCTCGGGGCGGTGAATTCGTTCACGCTGCTTGCGGTGCCGTTCTTTATTTTCGCCGGCGTGATCATGAACCGGGCAGGGCTGACCAGCCGTCTGGTCAGGGTCGCCCAGTTCTTCGTGGGACATTTCCACGGAGGGACGGCACAGGTGAATGTCGTCGCCAGCATGTTCTTCTCCGGGATATCCGGCTCCGCCTCGGCCGATGCGGCGGCGCTTGGCGCGATGATCATCCCGACCATGAAGAAGGAGGGCTACGATCCGGGCTTTGCCGCGGGCATCACCGCTGCCGCCGCGACGATTGGGCCGATCATACCGCCGTCGATTGTCATGGTCATCTACGGCGCGCTTACCAACCTGTCGATTGGCGCGCTATTCATCGCCGGCGTCGTTCCCGGCATCCTCATCGGCCTTGCCCTGATGGCTGTGGTTGCCGTCATTGCGCGCCGCAAGGACTATCCGCGCCAGGAGCGCATTCCCTGGCGCGAAGGCCCGGCGATCATCCTGCCGGCGTTGCCGGCGCTGCTTGCTCCCGTGATCATTCTCGGAGGGATATTCTCCGGCGCGGCGACGGCAACGGAGGCCGGTGTGATTGCCTGCGTCTACGGGCTCATCATCGGGCTCTTCGTCTATCGCGAGCTGAAGCTGAGCGACCTGCTGCCACTTCTCATCGAAACGGCGGAAGTGACGGCGGTGCCGGTCTTCATCCTCGCGTCGGCGGCGATCTTCGGATTTGTGCTCACCATCAACGGGTTCGGTTTCATCGTCGGGGGCTTCTTGCAGGGCATTACGACGAGCCCGACGATCCTGCTCCTGATCGTCGTCGTCCTGCTCATGATCGTTGGCCTGTTCGTCGAAGGCACGGCAGCGATGCTCATTTTCGTGCCGGTCTTCATGCCGCTTGTGAAGCTCTACCATCTCAACGAGCTGCAGTTCGCGCTGATCGTGATTGTGACGATTCTCATCGGCACGGTGACGCCGCCCGTGGGTCTGCAGCTCTACATCGCGTCGTCGATTGCAAAAGTCTCGATAGACAAGGTTGTCGTCTGGCCCTTCGTGTTCGTGATGTTGTTGATCGTCCTGGCGATGGTGTTCTTGCCGCAGATCGTGACCTTCCTGCCTTCTACCCTCCTCTGATCTTGAGGCGGCCAGAGTTTGCCGATGCCGTGACAGCCTCGGTCGCTCTGGTGTCGGGGCACTGCACCGTGGATGCGCTCGCAGCGCCGAGTTGCCACTTCTGCCCCGGGTCGGCACGAGCGAGGCGATGCCTGGGAAATGTGTTGTTGGCTGCAGCGGGTGAGGCGCGCCGGTTGCTGGGCCCAGCCGCGTTGAGCGATGGGGATGCGGGCACCAATCACCCTGCCACTCCAACCCAACGACCGCCGGTCGCTCGACTTCGTCTCCGATCAGCTCATCGACGGCCGTCGCTTCCGCCTGACCTGGGTCGACGAGAGGGTCGCCGCGAAGAACGGGTGCATCTTCGTGACCTCTTCGAGGCTCAAGCCGGTCAAGTTCGTCGCGGGGGAGCTCCTTATGACGGACGGGACGAGGTCGGGTTGGTCGGACCCTAACCTCTACATCATCTACGTAAACGCGCCCTGAGGCCGCTGCGCAGACGACGAGGGCCGCCTCGGTACCGGCTACTTGCTCATAGCCTATCCTCGATTCGGAAGGCACCAAAAGACAGGATTGGACGAAGTGAGCGAACTGAGAACCGTCGCGTTGCTTCTTGCGGCAATCGTCGTTGCCGCGAGCATCGCGATCAGCAACCACTACACGACAGTCGCGGCCAACACGTCTGGAGGAGCGGTCTGGAAGATCGATCACTGGACCGGCGATGTCTATGTGTGCGGGGCTGGCGGCGACCGAATTGGCTGCATCGGCCCGGTACCAACCTCGCCCGCGAAATGAACGGGCGGCTCACCATTTCTTCAGCCGCGCACTTTGTCGTGGATCGGGCCGATCTCGTGTGCGCTTTTCGCGACCACAGCACCTATTAGGTTCAGGCTCTCTTCCACCTGATCAAGGGCCCCGGCCCACTGGCCGGGACCAGCCATGACGATGTGGGACGCGATTCTGTCTACCACCTCGTTGTGTTGCTCGATCACGGTCACGAGCTGGAGCACGGTGGGTCCCGCGACTGGCCCGAGCATGAAGAGCTGATCCATGTTCCGCTCGATCATCGCTGGCAACCCTATGCGGGTCACGACTTCAAGATCACTTGCCAGATGCGAACCGACGTGTCGCACCTCCTGCTGTCTCAACTTGCTCACGACCGATCGCGCGTTCTCCAGCTCCGCCGGGAGCTTCAAGATCGCCGGGTAGATCGCCACGGCGATGCCGCGTGCCTGCAGTCGATAGCGCCTCCTCTCGATCGCACCGGCCCGGAACGATGCCCAGACGCTGATGACGATAGCCACGACGGCCGCGGCAGACGAGAGCCACGCCGGGAGCAACGTCGGCTGAAGGACCCAAGCGTCCAGGAAAGAGCGCAAGGCAGCACCCAACTGTTACCCCCAGCGTTACCCCGATCCGAATTTCAGCATAAGGATTTTGCGCTAAGTGTTGGTGCCGGCAGCAGGATTCGAACCCGCGACCCCCTGATTACAAATCAGGTGCTCTACCAACTGAGCTATGCCGGCCAGCAAACAGGGGTAGCAGCGCCATCCGGTGCCGACAAGCGCTCCTGCGGTATCCTCGCTAGCGCAGCTTGATTGCGGCTTGGTGAATGCGGGATACGATGCGGCGGAGGGTAATTCCATGACAGAACGATTCCATCACATGCAGGCGGCGGGCATCGGGCTCACCGTCGATCTCGCCGTCGGCCATATCCGCAACCTCACCGTGGAGAGGGCAGGCCGGAAACTGACGCCGCTGCACACGGCGCCATGGTTGGACGATCCCGCCGTCACCGAGGACCCGGAGATCGCGCCGAACCTGAAGTTCCTCTCGGGCGATTTCTTCTGCGCTCCCTTCGGCGGCAGCGATGTCGAGTCGGGCTCGCCCGGACACGGCTGGCCGGCCAATTCGCCTTGGCGCTTCCTCGGCGAGGAGCGGAGCGGCGAGGCGGTGACGGCGCGCTTCGAGCTGGAGAAGCGGGTGATGGGCGCCCGGCTTACCAAGGAATTCACGCTGCGCGACGGCCATCCCTTCCTCTACGAGCGGCACGTCTTCACCGGCGGCTCGGGAGCGGTGTCGGTGTCGAACCATGCCATGACCGATTTCGCCGGCGAGGGGCGTCTGTCCTTCTCGCCGAAGGCCTTCGGCGAACTGCCGAAGACGCCCCAGGAAACCGACCCGGCCAGAGGCCGCTCGTTGTTTGCTCGGGACAAGCGCTTCACCGACCTCGGCAAGCTGCCGCTTGCCGACGGCGGCACGGTGGACCTGCACCGCTATCCGCTGGCCGAGCGGCACGAGGATTTCGTCATGCTGGTGGAGGCGCCGGGCTCGGCGCTGGGCTGGACGGCGGCGGTCAGGCCCGATGCCGGCGATATCATGCTGAGCCTGAAAAACCCGGAAGACGTCCCGGTGACGTTCCTGTGGTTCAGCAATGGCGGACGCTTCTATGCGCCATGGAACGGGCGCCATCTCGGCGTGCTCGGCATCGAGGACGGGCGGGCCTATTCCGCCTACGGACATGCCGCCTCGATCGCGCCCAATCCGCTGTCGGAGGCCGGCATCCCGACGTCGCTCACGCTCGCTCCCGACGGCAGCGTTGCCGTGCGCCACGTCATCGGCGGCGTGCCGCTGCCCGACGGTTGGAGCCACGTCACCGGCATCGCACAGACCGGCGACGCGCTGGTGCTCAAGGGGGACGGAGGCGAGGTGCAGGTCCCCTTCGACGGCAGCTTCCTGTTCGGGGGCTAGAACAGCGTCGCGCCGGCGGCGAGGCCGAAGACCAGAAGGGCCAGGAAGATCACCAGGAAGATCCCGAACAGGATCTTGGCGATGGTTGCCGCGCCGGCGGCAATGCCGGTGAACCCGAAAGCGCCGGCAACCAGCGCAATGATGAGGAAGAAAAGTGCCCATTTGAGCATGGCGTTTCACGCTCCATCGTCTTGTTGATACCCGGCGAAACAAGCCGGGCAGGGCGCGAAAGTTCCATCACGGCGGCGCGGCCGAAAGGGCGCGACGGGCGAGATAGAGGGCAAGCACGGCCGCATTGGAGACGTTGAGGCTGGCGATGGCGCCGGGCACGGTGAGCCGTGCGAGGCTGTCGCAGGTGTCGCGCGTGAGGCGCCTGAGGCCCTTGCCCTCGGCACCCAGCACCAGCGCGATGCGCGTGCCGGTCATCGCCTCCTCGATCGGGCTTTCCGCCTCGCTGTCGAGGCCGACGCGGGTGAAGCCCATGCCGCCGAGCTCCTCCAGGGCGCGGGCCAAATTCTGCACCTCGACCAGTTGGATGCCGTCGAGGGCGCCGGAGGCGGCCTTGGCGAGCACGCCGGTCTCGGCCGGCGCATGGCGGCCGGTGGTGATCACCGCATCGGCGGCGAAGGCGAGCGAGGAGCGCAGGATGGCGCCGACGTTGTGCGGGTCGGTGACTTGGTCGAGGACGACGACGAGGCGGGCGTCCTTGAGATCATCGAGCTTGGTCGGGGGCAGGGGAGCGACCTCGATGGCGACACCCTGATGCACGGCCTCGCCACCGAGCAGGCGGTCGAGCAGCTTCGGCGTCGTCTCCTCCGCCGTTGCCGGCAGCGTTGCACCGGCACTGCTCAATCGGCCGAGTGCATTGGGGGTGGCAAGCATGCGCAGCACCTGGCGACGCGGGTTGGCGAGCGCCGCCAGCACCGGGTGGATGCCGTAGATCCACAGCGATTCCGGCCGGCGTTCGGCCGGCGAGCGCGGACGGAACGGCTTGCGGGCGCCCGCTCGCGGGCGATGTGGGGGTCGGGTCATGGCCGGCTTATAGGCCGGGTGCTGCCTGTGCGACAATGCGGGCGGAATGCATGCCGGCGCGACGTTTCGCTTGGGTGGAGACGTTGACAGGGTGGGAGGCCATCGCCATAAAGCGCGCCGCGGGATGCCCGCCCGCTGGGGCCGCCAGGCCCCCGCGAAGACTTCTGGGAGAGTGTCCCGAGCGGCAAAGGGGGCGGACTGTAAATCCGCTGGCTTACGCCTTCGTAGGTTCGAGTCCTACCTCTCCCACCATCCTGCTTCGCGTGGCGCAGCCACATGACAACGGCTATGGTTCCTGCTGCGGCGTGCGGGTGTAGCTCAATGGTAGAGCAACAGCCTTCCAAGCTGATGACGAGGGTTCGATTCCCTTCACCCGCTCCAGCCGTCCGCTTCTCAGCGGCATCTAGGCTCTGGCGTTCTGCGGGAGACTTCTGCTATCTGAACGCCGCGTAGGGGTATAGCTCAGTTGGTAGAGCGGCGGTCTCCAAAACCGCAGGTCGTAGGTTCGAGTCCTACTGCCCCTGCCAGCCCCCCGAGCCTCCCGTTTTCAGCGCCCATGGACGAGGAGCGCGTCGGTTTCGGCTGCCCCATGGCGGTGGACGACGATGCGCTCGCAGGCCTGCGAATCGTACCAGCGGCGGAAGGCCGCCTCGTCGGGGAAGCGGATGAGGACGACGCGCCCCGCAAGCGGCGCGCCTTCCAGCGTCAGCGGCGCGTCGCCGACGGCGAGCACTTCGCCGCCGGTTCCGGCGAAGGCCTCGTCGTAGGCGTCGAGATAGCGCTGGTATTCGCCCCTGTCATGAATGCGGATGGTGGCGGAAAAGAAGACAGACGGCATGGGCGATTCCGAATTTCACCAATGATACCGGCCAGCCCTCGCCAATCGAATGCGGCATCGTTTGTGTCTCATTTGTACGAATGACTTAATCGGGCGGAAACTTGTAACGGCTCCAATCTATTCCGATGAGAAGACACGGAGGGAAAAGCCGTGCGTCTTGCTGTTGCAATCGTTTCCGTTGCGCTCCTGGCCACCGTCGACCCGGCCGCGGCGCTCGATGTCAGCGTGGGCGGCATCAGCGCCAGCGTCGGCAGTGGCGGGGTCTCGGTTTCGGCTGGGAGCACCTCGGCCAGCGTCAGCACCAGTGGCGGCGGGGTTTCGGCCTCGGCGGGGTCCGGCGGTACCTCGGCCGGTGCCAGCCTTGGCGGCGGTGGCGGCGGCCTTGGCGGCAGCTATGCCAGCGTCGGCGGCAGCGCGGGCGGAACCAGCGGCAGCGCCAGCATCACCGGCAACGACGGCAGCCTGATCGGCATCCGGCAGAATGGCGGCGCGACCACGGCAGCCGTCAACCTCGGCAGCGCGCTGAACGGGTTCCTGACCGCCCCCAACGCCCCGCTCGACACCGTCGACCTCAACACGGCGCTCGACGGCATCGGCCCGCGCAACAGCGTCGCCGAACGGGTGCGGAGCGCGTTCCTGTCCCAATCGACCGCCCGCCGGCGCATGGTCCGCCTGACCTGCGCCCAGGTCTTCCGCAATCCCGGAGCCTTCAGCAAGGAGACGCGGATTCTGTGCAGCCTGATCGCCAGGCTCTGATCGTGCCAGGTTGCGCGACCTCTTGAGGTCGGCAGCCGCCCTCTCACTTTCCGGAGTTGTAGGCGCCCGGCGCCTGGTTCGGCAATCGCGTGGATTACCGGACCTTCCTGCGGCGCCTTCCGTCGCGGAAGGCGGGGCGTCGACGCAGGATGCCCCCCTGAACAGGGCGAGCGGCCGTTTCCCGGCATTTCCCCGGACGGCAAAATTCATGCCGCGTCGGGCTTGAGAATCCCGCCGCCAAGCTTTATGTATCCGTTCCAAGCGCGCGACGCGCGAGCCAGGCTTGGGTTCGCGCGTCGTATTGGCATGAGCGGTTAATGGCTGAAAAAATCAATCCTTTTGCGTTCCTCCAGCAGGTACGGGCGGAGGCCTCGAAGATCGTTTGGCCGAGTCGCGCGGGAAACCATGGTGTCCACGGTCATGGTGATCGCCATGGCCTTTATGGCGGCCATCATGTTCCTGCTCGCCGATCAGGTCATCAGCCGGGGCATTACTCTGCTCCTTGGCTTGGGCACCGGCACCGGCAGTTCATGAGGCGAGGCGGCGGCGCGCATGGATAAGAAGTGGTACATCGTCCACGCCTACTCGAATTTCGAGCGCAAGGTGGCCGATTCCATCAAGGAAAAGGCGCACGCGGCCGGGCTCGACGAGCTGTTCGAGGAAATCCTGGTGCCGACCGAGAAGGTGGTCGAGGTGCGCCGGGGCCGCAAGGTGGACGCCGAGCGCAAGTTCTTCCCCGGCTATGTGCTGGTGAAGATGGCGATGACCGATGAGGCCTATCACCTCATCAAGAACACGCCGAAAGTGACCGGTTTTCTTGGCGCCGACAACAAGCCGGTGGCCATTTCGGAGGCCGAGGCGAGCCGCATCCTGCGTCAGGTGCAGGAAGGCGTCGAGCGCCCGAAGCCGTCCGTCAGTTTCGAGGTTGGCGAACAGGTGCGTGTCGCCGATGGGCCGTTCGCCTCGTTCAACGGCCTGGTCGAGGAAGTCGACGAGGTGCGCGCGCGTCTGAAGGTGGCGGTGTCGATTTTCGGCCGGGCGACGCCGGTCGAACTGGAATACGGACAGGTCGAGAAGCTCTGATCCTGCAGTAAGCGGGCAGGGCGACGAGAGCTGTGGGAGGTTCGGGGCATGCGGCGCCAGATGCCCGGCGGAACCGGACCACGGCATTCCTTGCCGGCTCTCATGGCCGGCGCCTGACAGGAAGGAACTGACATGGCGAAAAAGATTGCCGGCTATCTGAAATTGCAGGTGCCGGCGGGCTCCGCGACGCCGTCGCCGCCGATCGGCCCGGCGCTCGGCCAGCGCGGCATCAACATCATGGAGTTCTGCAAGGCGTTCAACGCCCAGTCGCAGGAGATGGAGAAGGGCTCGCCGATCCCGGTCGAGATCACCTATTACCACGACAAGTCGTTCACCTTCCGGATGAAGACCCCGCCGGTCAGCTTCTTCCTGAAGAAGGCGGCGGGCCTGCAGAAGGGCGCGACGACGCCCGGTCGCGGCGTTGCCGGCAGCGTCAAGCGCGACCAGGTGCGCGAGATCGCCGAGAAGAAGATGAAGGACCTCAACGCCGTCGATATCGAGGCGGCGATGCGGATGGTCGAGGGCTCGGCCCGCTCGATGGGCCTCGAGGTGGTGGAGTAAGCGCCATGGCCAAGATCGCAAAGAGAATCAAGAAAGTCCGCGAAGGCATTGACCCGGCGAAGCTTTATCCGCTCGAAGAGGCGGTGAAGATGCTCAAGGAGCGGGCCACCGCCAAGTTCGACGAGACCATCGAGGTGGCGATGAACCTCGGCGTCGACCCGCGCCATGCCGACCAGATGGTGCGCGGCGTGGTCTCGCTGCCCAACGGCACCGGCCGCAGCGCCCGCGTGGCGGTCTTCGCCAAGGGCGACAAGGCCGAGGAAGCCAAGGCCGCCGGCGCCGACGTGGTCGGCGCGGAGGACCTGGTGGCGGCAGTGCAGGGCGGCAAGATCGATTTCGACCGCTGCATCGCCACGCCCGACATGATGCCGCTGGTCGGCCGTCTCGGTAAGGTGCTCGGCCCGCGCGGCCTGATGCCCAACCCGAAGGTCGGCACCGTCACCAATGACGTCACCGCGGCGGTCAAGGACGCCAAGGGCGGCGCCGTCGAGTTCCGCGTCGAGAAGGCCGGCATCATCCACGCCGGCATCGGCAAGGCGAGCTTCGAGACGCCGGCGCTGGTCGCCAACATCCGGGCTTTCACCGACGCCGTGCAGAAGGCGCGGCCGGCGGGTGCCAAGGGCACGTTCGTTCAGCGCGTCGCGATTTCGTCGACCATGGGGCCGGGCCTCAAGATCGACCTGGCGACGCTGTCGGAGGGCGCTCCGGCGGCCTCCTGAGTCAATGAGCTTCCGGTCGGGGGCGACCCCGGTCGGCGGAATGGGCGAGGGACGAGTCCGCCGCCCGATCCTGTCCGAGACTGCAGGCGCCGGGCTGCCGGCTTAATCCGACTGGCCTGCAATAGACGGGAGGGAACCGGGATTTCCGGTTCGAACCTCTTGGCCCACGCGGCGCCCTCGAACGGGCGCCGGCTTGGGGGACAGGCTGTGAGCGTCTCCGCCCGATCGTTCTTCGGGCGACGAGGCAAACGCAACCGGCGGTCCCCCTTATCGTGGCCGCCAAATGGAGAGAGGCAGTTGGAGAGAGCGGAGAAACGCGAAGCGGTCACGGCGCTGAACCAGGTGTTCAAGGACACCGGGACGGTCGTTGTCGCCCACTATTCCGGCCTCACCGTCGCCGACATGACGGCCCTTCGGGCCCGCATGCGCGAGGCGGGTGGCGGAATGAAAGTCGCGAAGAACCGCCTCGTCAAACTCGCCCTGGAAGGCACGGACGTCGCCCATATCGCGGACCTGTTCACGGGTCCGACCGTGATCGCTTTCTCGAAGCGATCCGGTGGCGGCGGCCAAGGTCACTGTCGATTTCGCCAAGACCAACGACAAGCTGGTCATTCTCGGCGGCGCGATTCGGCAGCGACCAACCTCAAGCCCGACGGTGTGCAGGCGCTTGCCACGCTGCCGTCGCTCGACGAACTGCGCGCCAAGCTGGTCGGCATGCTTCAGACGCCGGCCACGCGCATCGCGCAGGTCGTCGCGGCACCGGCGGCTCAGGTCGCCCGCGTTGTCGGGGCTTATGCCGAAAAGGGCGAGGCGGCGTAGGCCGTTCTCGGAACAACAAGGTTCGAACCGTAAAGGGAATGCAAAATGGCTGATCTGTCGAAGATCGTGGAAGACCTGTCGCAGCTGACCGTCCTCGAGGCGGCCGAGCTGTCGAAGATGCTGGAAGAGAAGTGGGGCGTCTCCGCCGCGGCGCCGGTCGCCGTGGCCGCCGCCGGTGGCGCTGCCGCCGCCGCGCCGGCCGAGGAGAAGACCGAATTCGACGTCGTCCTGGCCGAAATCGGCCCGAACAAGATCAACGTCATCAAGGAAGTCCGCGCCATCACCGGCCTGGGCCTGAAGGAGGCGAAGGATCTGGTCGAGGCGGCGCCGAAGGCGGTCAAGGAAGCCGTCAGCAAGGAAGACGCCGACAAGTTCAAGACGCAGCTCGAAAGCGCCGGCGCGAAGGTCGACCTGAAGTGAGTTTAGGTCGCCCGGCTCGCTCGGGCGCAGGCCGCGCGGAGCCGAGGAATACCGGAGGCGCCGGTTCGCCGGCGTCTCCGAATAAGCGAAGTGAAGCGTAACAGACCGTTGTCCAGAGTGCCGTCCCGCGTGCGTCGAACGCGGTGTTCCGGACAGCTGTTTCTACACGAAATCAGACGAGGAGTGAACATGACCCAGACGTTCACCGGTCGCAGAAGGGTCCGCCGATTTTTCGGCTCCATCAGGGAAGTGGCCGAGATGCCGAACCTCATCGAGGTTCAGAAGGCGTCTTATGACCAGTTCCTGCTGGTCGAGGAGCCCGACGGCGGACGGCCCGACGAGGGCCTGCAGGCGGTGTTCAAGTCTGTCTTCCCGATCTCCGACTTCTCCAATACGGCGCTGCTCGAGTTCGTGCGCTACGACTTCGAGCCGCCGAAGTACGACGTCGACGAGTGCCGCCAGCGCGGCATGACCTTCTCGGCGCCGCTCAAGGTGACGCTGCGCCTGATCGTGTTCGACGTCGATCAGGAGACCGGCGCGAAGTCGGTCAAGGACATCAAGGAGCAGGAAGTCTACATGGGCGAGATGCCGCTCATGACGATGAACGGCACCTTCATCGTCAACGGCACCGAGCGCGTCATCGTCTCGCAGATGCACCGTTCGCCGGGCGTCTTCTTCGACCACGACAAGGGCAAGACCCACTCGTCGGGCAAGCTGCTGTTCGCCGCCCGCATCATCCCCTATCGCGGCTCGTGGCTCGACATCGAGTTCGACGCCAAGGACATCGTCTACGCGCGCATCGACCGGCGCCGGAAGATTCCGGTGACCGTCGCTGCTCTATGCGCTCGGCATGGACGGCGAGCAGATCCTCGACACCTTCTACGACAAGGTCACCTACAAGCGCACCAAGGACGGCGCTGGCGCGTGCCGTTCGACGCCAACCGCATGCGCGGCTTCAAGGCGGTCAACGACCTGATCGACGCCGACACCGGCGAGGTCGTGCTCGAGGCCGGCCGCAAGTTCACCGCGCGCTCGGCGCGCCAGGCGGCGGAGAAGGGCCTCAAGGCGCTCAAGGTCAACGACGAGGACCTCTACGGCCATTACCTCGCCCAGGACATGGTCAACCTGGAGACCGGCGAGATCTACGCCGAGGCCGGCGACGAGCTGAACGAGAAGCTGCTCGCCATGCTGGTCGAGATCGGCAACGACGAGATCACCATCCTCGACATCGACCACGTCAATACCGGCGCCTACATCCGCAACACGCTGGCCGTCGACAAGAACGAGTCGCGCGAGGAAGCGCTGTTCGACATCTACCGGGTGATGCGCCCGGGCGAGCCGCCGACGATCGACACGGCGGAGGCGATGTTCAAGTCGCTGTTCTTCGATCGCCGAGCGCTACGACCTTTCCGCGGTCGGCCGCGTCAAGATGAACATGCGCCTCGACCTCGACGCCGAGGACAGCGTGCGCGTGCTGCGCGAGGACGACATCCTGGCGGTCATCAAGACGCTGGTCGAACTGCGCGACGGCAAGGGCGAGATCGACGACATCGACAATCTCGGCAACCGCCGCGTGCGCTCGGTCGGCGAACTGATGGAGAACCAGTACCGCATCGGCCTGCTGCGCATGGAGCGCGCGATCAAGGAGCGCATGTCGTCGGTCGAGATCGGCAACGTCATGCCGCAGGACCTGATCAACGCCAAGCCGGCGGCGGCCGCGGTGCGCGAGTTCTTCGGCTCCTCGCAGCTCTCGCAGTTCATGGACCAGACCAACCCGCTGTCGGAGATCACCCACAAGCGGCGCCTGTCGGCGCTCGGCCCGGGCGGTCTGACGCGCGAGCGCGCCGGCTTCGAGGTGCGCGACGTGCACCCGACGCATTACGGCCGCATCTGCCCGATCGAGACGCCGGAAGGCCCGAACATCGGCCTGATCAACTCGCTGGCGACCTTCGCCCGGGTCAACAAGTACGGCTTCATCGAGAGCCCGTACCGCAAGGTCAAGGACGGCCGCGTCACCGAGGAGGTGATGTACCTGTCGGCGATGGAGGAGGCGAAGTACACCATCGCCCAGGCCAACGCCCCGCTCGACGCCAAGGGCAAGTTCGTCAACGACCTGGTCACCTGCCGTCAGGCGGGCGAGGTGATGCTGATGCCGGCCGAGCGCGTCGACGCGATGGACGTGTCGCCGAAGCAGCTTGTCTCGGTCGCCGCGGCGCTCATCCCGTTCCTCGAGAACGACGACGCCAACCGCGCCCTGATGGGCTCCAACATGCAGCGTCAGGCGGTGCCGCTGGTGCGCGCCGAGGCGCCGCTGGTCGGCACCGGCATGGAGCCGGTGGTGGCGCGCGATTCGGGTGCCGCGATCGGCGCCCGCCGCGCCGGCGTGGTCGACCAGGTCGACGCCACCCGTATCGTCATCCGCGCCACCGAAGAGCTCGATGCCGTCGCGCTCGGGCGTCGACATCTACCGGCTGATGAAGTTCCAGCGCTCCAACCAGAACACCTGCATCAACCAGCGTCCGCTGGTGCGCGTCGGCGACCGGGTCGAGAAGGGCGAGATCATCGCCGACGGTCCGTCGACCGATCTCGGCGATCTGGCGCTCGGCCGCAACGTGCTGGTCGCCTTCATGCCGTGGAACGGCTACAACTTCGAGGACTCGATCCTCCTCTCCGAGCGCATCGTGCGCGATGACGTCTTCACCTCGATCCATATCGAGGAGTTCGAGGTCATGGCCCGCGACACCAAGCTCGGGCCGGAGGAGATCACGCGCGACATTCCCAACGTCTCGGAAGAGGCGCTGAAGAGCCTCGACGAGGCCGGCATCGTCTATATCGGCGCCGAGGTCGTCGCCGGCGACATCCTGGTCGGCAAGATCACGCCGAAGGGCGAGAGCCCGATGACGCCGGAGGAGAAGCTGCTGCGCGCCATCTTCGGCGAGAAGGCGTCGGACGTGCGCGATACCTCGCTGCGCGTCCCGCCGGGCGTCACCGGCACGGTCGTCGAGGTGCGCGTGTTCAACCGCCACGGCGTCGAGAAGGACGAGCGCGCCATGGCGATCGAGCGCGAGGAGATCGAGCGTCTCGCCAAGGACCGCGACGACGAGCAGGCGATCCTCGACCGCAACGTCTTCGGTCGTCTGTCCGA
>CAWAIR010000012.1:0-8754 GCA_963782045.1 uncultured Alphaproteobacteria bacterium | reverse complement strand
CACGTGCGTCGAGAACAAGACCGATGCCCAACATCTTCGCCGAGCTGCCCGTCGACGCGACCGAAGAAGAGCTGACCGACCTCCTCGCCTGGCCAGGCTTGCGCATCGAGCGCATCGTCTCCACCGGACAGGCCTCGCCGCCCGGCTCCTGGTACGACCAGGCCCACGACGAATGGGTGATCTTGCTGTCAGGCGGTGCCGGTCTCGCCATCGACGGCGAAGCCGAGATGCGTCTCGCGCCCGGCGATTACGTCTCCCTGCCCGCCCACACGCGCCACCGCGTCACCTGGACCGACACGAGCGCGCCGACCGTGTGGCTGGCGGTGCATGTGGGGGAAAGTACGCATTGAGCCAGAACGCCCGACATGCAGGCGATAGAATTAAGACCTGCCTAGCGAGCGGAAGACTGCAAGCCGATGGAATGGCGTCTTCTTGTTCCGACTACAAAAAGAGAACCCTTTGATTTTGCGTGCAAACGCGATAACTCTTGCAATTATTTCAATGGGTTGTATATATATGGCGTGACGCGCCGCCGGATTGAGCCCGACGACGCGCCACGTTTCATGTCACCCTATATGGGTTGCATGATCCACCTCCAATCCGGGGCTTACCGTGACGCCCCGGCATTTCGCAGGCTGATGGGGTCCTTGCGGATGACCCTGCCACCCTCGTGGTGGCTGCTGACTGCACCAGTGATCGCGGCCTGAGTGCAGCCAGGTATTTGGGCGGACGACCGGGTTCGATACCGGCATCATCTCGGCGGGCTCACCGTTGACGGCGGGGCCTCCTAGAGTTCCGAGCCGTGTTTCTTACACCACGTCCGAACTGTTGGCGGCCCGTAGCGCAAGCTGCGGGTCGCTTTCGTTTGCGTGACCATTAATATGGCCGTCGGCCTGCTGTTTCTCCGGCGGCCACATCTCCTCAAGTTTGATCTCGGAATTTTTCTTTTCGACAGTGCGCCTAGGCGGCGGAAATGTATCTCCCGGCTTCCAGTCTTCCATCGTGAACTGCTGCCAGTACATGGCGAACGTCGGCCACGTCATGCGTCCCGCCTTCGCGGCCGCCAATTTCGACTTCGCGCCATTCTTTAGTGCGTAATAAGCGCCGGCCATTTGCTCAGCGGTAATGGAACGCCTTCGGCCCCAATGGCTCAGGCAAGTCTGTTTCGCATTTGCGATGCCGGCCTTCGTCTTTTCGATGTGCTCGGCGTGGTTGCGAGTACTGGCGTTGTTGCGGCCAGCCCGGAGCTCTTTGAGCCTCGCTTGGCTATACCAATCAACCATGCCCCATTTGCCGTCGCCGATTAGAATGACATCTCCGACCTTCTTTTCGCGCTTGCGAAGCGCCCAGCTCACAGATTGCTCCGGCTTATCTGACAGGAGGCTATAACCACCCGCCTCTAGTACGGCCCAGACTTGTTTGGCCGTTAGTTCAAGATGGTCGCTCTTGGAAATGACCTTCGCCGCGGCCCGCTCCAAGCCGAGACCGCGAAATTCGTCGGAGACCTGGTGGGGCTCGCCATGTGGAGTTTGAGCGGCAAGAGTGGGGGACAGCGCCGAGACTGGCAAAGTCCATCCTGATGCTTCGCGCGCAGCAATGATCGCCGCCCGCGATTTGCGGACCGCCTCCAATTCTGCCAGCAAGCGCGCCTCCTTCTCACACAGCGACGCGTCTGCCAGTTCGTAGGGATCTACTGCGCGATTCTCGGTCATAATGGCAACAAGATATGCCGCCACCCCGCGAATTTGTCAACAGGTAGTGCGCACCTAACTAAATAGCTGAAAGATAACGCATTTATTTGTAGGGTCCGTCGCTATTTTGACAGTCAGGAGCCGACATTTCGCGAATTACCCCCGACTCACAGCAAATGCCCAACGTAGAGAAAACCGGCAGAAAACCGCCATTATCACGGCAGTTGGTGCGCCCGCTACCAAATCCCGGAAATCGCAGGCCTATGGCCGGGACAAGGCCCGGCCATAGGCGCGAGCGCCAGATGACGGGAAAGGCGCGGAAAACCACGCGTTCGGCCTCCCTCCCCCTGCAAACGGTCGGTTTACCCGGAAGTGCTATGGCTGGACCCGTGCGCAGGCTCCGCCAGCTGGTCCGCGGGAGCGGGACGGCGCGGGAACGCGCAACTGGGAGACGACGGCGCCCGAACGAAGTCTCGCGTCAAGAACGCGCTTCGCGATCGGTGCAGGCTCTTCGTCGCCCGGAGGCAGAGACCATCATGTCCCTCATCACACTCAACCACAGCACCGCGCGCGGTTTCGCACCGGGCACACCGTCACGCATCGAGGCCGGGCTGTACCACGCGGCCGAGGCGGCGCTTCGGCTGCTCGCCCAGGCCGGCGTGGCGATCGCCGGTTATTGGCGTGACCGGCAAAGGGTGCGCTGGCTCGCCAATGCCGACGACGCGGTGCTGCGCGACCTCGGGATCGCGCGCAGCGATATTGCGCGGCTGGTGCGGATGGGCCGCCGCTGAGGCGGCGTCGCCGGTTCACTTCATCGCCCCCACCCGGCCGGCTCTCGCCGGCCACCCTCCCCGCGCTCACGCGGGGGAGGGACGGAGGATGCCGCAAGCACGGAGCCAATTTCTCCCGAGGTGCCCGCGCTGTCCCAAAGGCAATCGCTCTGCCCCCGCAAGCCGCGGCCGGCTACCGGAAGAGCGCGGTATTCCGTCACCCTTCCCCCGCGCCAATCCGGGCGCTAAAGCTCTCGCCCGCATTCTCCCTCCGCCACAAGGCGGCTTCGCATGAATCCCCGCCTCGGCATCCTGTCGGCCTTTTCCTGCCTCGGCATCCTCGGCATCCTGCCCGTGCTGGCGAGCGCGCGTCCGGGCGGCGTCGACGGGCTGACCTTCACCGTCTGGCTCACCGTCTGGCAGATCCTCTCGGCGCTGCCGCTCTATCTCCGCGAGCGGGCGCAGGGCACGCGCGGGCTGTTCGAGACCGCCGGCGCCGGCAGCACCCGCGCCTGGACGATCACCGTGGCGCTCTCCACCGGCGTGATGTTCGGCCTGTCGACATACATGTATGTGGTCGCCGCCCAGAAGGCGGGGCCGGTGAGCATGGCAATCGTGGTGCAGGCCTATCCGCTGATGACCATGCTGGCCGAGGCGATCTTCCTCAAGAAACGCAAGACGCCGGCCGAACTCGCCTTCACGGCGCTGATGATCGCGGCGCTTTTCTATCTGACCACCAACGGCACCTTCCTCATCGCCGACGTCTCGTGGTGGTCGGTCTTCGCGCTCGGCATTCCGGTGCTGTGGACCGCGGCGCATCTGCTGCTCAAGACGCAGGTGCTCAACCGCACCACGCTGACGCTGAACCAGGTGACCCTGTCGCGGCTGATCGTGTCGGGCATCTTCCTGGGGCTGCTCGTCCTCGTCATCGGGAGCCCAGGCGCGGTGCTCGCCGGGCTCGCCGATTTCGACCTGCAGCGGGCGACCTTCATCATGGGGCTGGCCTATTACATCGAGCTGATCTTCTGGTTCCAGGCCCTCCGCAACATCGACGTGTCGCTGGCAAGCTCGATCGAGGTGCCGGCGCCGGCGGTGACCATGCTGGTGGCGCTTGTCTTCGCCGGCGTGGGCGTAACCCTCACCCAGGTGCTCGCCATGGTCGCCATCACCGTCGGCATGTACGGCCTGCTCTTCGCCGGCCGCGCGGCGCGGCGGCGCGAAGCCGCCTGAGGCGGAATCCAATGGGATCGCCGTGGAATCTCCGGCAATCCGGCACGAGCGGTTAATCTATTGGGCATAGCTGTCGGCTGTATGTCGCGGCCACTTCGGCCGCGGAGGCCCGAGCCATGCGTTCCGAGGGAAGCCGTATGCCGAACCGCCAATCGCGGCCCGCGGAAACGATCCGCGATGTTGGCGTGCGCCAGAAGGTGGAAGCGCATCTGGCGCAGATGGAGGGCCGCTATCGCGGCCTTCTCGAAGCGGCGCCCGATGCCATGGTGGTGGTCAACGAGGAGGGCGAAATCGTCCTTCTCAATCTGCAGGCCGAGAAGCAGTTCGGCTATCCCCGCGATGAGCTTCTCGGGCAGAAGGTCACCAACATCATCCCGCAAGGCTTTGCCGAGCGGCTGATCGCCGACAGCACGCGCACCGCGGCCGAGGCGCTGGCCCAGCAGATCGGCACTGGCATCGAGCTGACGGCGCGCCGCAAGGACGGCAGCGCCTTTCCGGTCGAGATCATGCTGAGCCCACTGGAGAATGACGAGGGCA
This sequence comes from uncultured Alphaproteobacteria bacterium, assembly GCA_963782045.1. Classification (GTDB taxonomy): domain Bacteria; phylum Pseudomonadota; class Alphaproteobacteria; order Rhizobiales; family Kaistiaceae; genus CAVSRC01. The sequence continues at coordinate 4,526 of CAWAIR010000012.1, read as the reverse complement.
CCCTGGTGACCGCGGCGATCCGCGACATCAGCGTGCGCAAGGTCGCCGAGGTGCATCTGGCGCAGATGGAGGGCCGCTACCGCGGGCTCCTCGAAGCGGCGCCCGACGCGATGGTCGTGGTCAATGACGAGGGCGAGATCGTCCTTCTCAATCTGCAGGCCGAGAAGCAGTTCGGCTATCCCCGCGACGAACTGCTCGGCCAGAAGGTCACCAATATCATCCCGGAGGGATTTGCCGAGCGGCTGATCTCAGACAGAACGCGCACCGCGGCCGAGGCTCTGGCGCAGCAGATCGGCACCGGGATCGAGCTGACGGCGCGCTGCAAGAACGGCCGTGCGTTTCCGGTCGAGATCATGTTGAGCCCGCTGGAGAGTCCCGAAGGCATCCTGGTGACCGCGGCGATCCGCGACATCAGCGTGCGCAAGACGGCCGAGGTGCATCTGGCGCAGATGGAGGGCCGCTATCGCGGGCTCCTCGAAGCGGCGCCGGACGCGATGGTCGTGGTCAACGAGGAGGGCGACATCGTCATTCTCAATCTTCAGGCGGAGAAGCAGTTCGGTTACCGCCGCGACGAACTGCTCGGCCAGAAGGTCACCAACATCATTCCTATCGGCTTCGCCGAGCGGCTGATCGCCGACAGCACGCGCACCGCGGCCGAGGCGTTGGCCCAACAGATCGGCACCGGCATCGAGCTGACGGCGCGCCGCAAGGACGGCAGCGCGTTTCCGATCGAGATCATGCTGAGCCCGCTGGAGAGCGCCGAGGAAATCCTGGTGACCGCGGCGATCCGCGATATCAGTGTGCGCAAGGTCGCCGAGGCCGCCGCCCTGGCGATGACCCTGCAGATGGCCCATTCGGCCGAGCACGACTTCCTCACCGGGCTGCCCAATCGAATGCTTCTGAACGACCGTGTCGGCCAGGCGATCGCGCTCGCGCAGCGCCACGCATACAAGGTCGCGATCCTGTTCCTCGATGTCGACGGGTTCAAGCACATCAACGATTCGCTCGGACATCCCATCGGCGACAAGCTGCTCAAGTCCATCGCGGAGCGACTGATCGGCTGCGTCCGCGCCTCCGACACCGTGAGCCGCCAAGGCGGCGATGAATTCGTCGTTCTTCTCTCGGAGGTCGAACAGGAGGAAGACACCGCGATCCTGGCGCGCAGAATGTTGCAACAGGTGATGCAGACCCACACCATCAACGGGCAGGATCTGCACATCACCGCCAGCATCGGCGTCAGCGTTTACCCCGACGACGGCATGAACGCGGAGACGCTCATCAAGAACGCCGACACCGCGATGTACCAGGCGAAGGAAAAGGGCCGCCAGAGCTACCAGTTCTTCAAGCCGGCGATGAACGTGCGCGCGGTGGAACGGCAATCCATCGAGGAGGGCCTGCGCCGCGCTCTGGAACGGCGCGAACTTGTCGTGCACTACCAGCCGAAGGTCGAGCTGAGCAGCAGAAGGATCACTGGCGCGGAAGCGCTGATCCGCTGGAACCATCCGACGCGCGGCCTCGTCCCGCCGGGGCAATTCATTCCGGTCGCCGAGGAAAGCGGCCTCATCCGGCCGATCGGCGCGTGGGTGCTGCGCGAAGCCTGCAGACAGACGCGCGCCTGGGCCGACGCCGGGCTGCCGGCACTGACCATGGCGGTCAACGTCTCGGCGATGGAGTTCCGCGAGGACGCCTTTCTCGACGGCGTGTTCGCGACACTCGAGGAAACCGGGCTCGATCCGCGCCAGCTCGAACTGGAACTCACCGAGAGCGTGCTGGTGAAGCAAGCCGAATCCGCGGCATCGATTCTCCGCGCCGTGAGAGAAAAAGGCGTGCAGGTGGCGATCGACGATTTCGGCACCGGCTATTCCAGCCTGAGCTATCTGCGCAAGTTCCCGGTCGACGCCCTCAAGATCGACCAAAGCTTCGTCCGCCAGATCAGCAACGGCGGCGACGACACGATCATCGTCACCGCCATCATCGCGCTCGCCCGCAGTCTCAAGCTGCGGGTCGTTGCAGAGGGTGTGGAAACCGCCGAGGAACTGGCATTTCTCCGCGAGCGCCAGTGCGACGAGGTGCAAGGGTACTATTTTGGCCGGCCGGTGCCGCCGCACCAGTTCGCCAGCCTGCTCAAGGCCGGCATACCGGAACGGGCCTTCGTCGCCCGGCAGTCGGCGGCGTCCGCAGCGTAGCCGGCCGGCACAGAACGTTACGGCCCGATCAAGCCATCCGCATAGGCGAAGACGCCGATCAGGCTGATGGCCAGTCCGGCGAGCACGCCGACGATCGACCCGAACCAGGGTCGGGTCTTGCGCGAAATCAGCCAACCGATGATCAGCCCGGCGACGCCGCCAACAAGCAGCACGGGCCATCCCAGCACGACGATGACCATCGCCCAGCCGAGCGGCGAATTCAGGATCGGACCGATGTCGGACAGGGTGTTACCGCCTCCTCTTGCCGGCGTCGCCGCCGGTCTTGCCACACCGCGGCAGGCACGGCCTGCCCTGGGGCCGCGCCCAAGCGCCCGCCCTATTCCATGCCGTCGATCTTCGGCGGATCGAACACCGGACAGCCGAGAGAGTCGCTGATATCGAGGAAATCCGCGATCGATCCGACGAGCTGGGCGATGTTCTCGCCCTTGTCGTGATCGTCCGCCAGGCAACGCTGGAACACATTGACACCGTTGGCCATTACCTCGACGTGGCGCCGGATCGCCGCGCACTTCTCCGCCTGATCTGCGCTGGCGGCTTTTTCGAGCCGGGCCTGCGTTTCGTCGAAGCTGGCGCCGACGGCGGCAAGATCGGCGTCGCACGTCGCCGCCGAAACCTCGGCCGCCAGGGCGGACGGCGTGAGAGCCGTGCCGGCGAGTACCGCGATCATGGCAAGACGCATTGTCATCGCCTCCGCTTCCCCCACCGGACCGGGTGGTCGGGCCTGCCGCCGAAGGAGCGGGGATGGGCGCGCTGGTCCTCCGGCGCCGGGACGAAATGTCTCTATGTTGCTCGCACCTTCGTGCCAAGTGCAAGCGCACACTCCGCCATGCGCTCGTCGAAGGTGGCCAGTTCAGCGCCGAGACGCTGCGCCATCGCGATGTGGATCGCATCGGGCGTTCTGAGGTTGAGGTCGAGTCGGCGCAGAAACGCACCCGCCAATGCGATGTCGGCGGCCACAACCTCGACACCGCCAGCATTTTGTGCCGTCCACATATCGAAATTGGCCAAGGCCTTGCGCCCTTCCTCCACGGTGAGGCGATGCATCCGAACCTGGCGGTTGATGGCAGAGGCAAACTCGGCCGCTGCCAAGTCGCTTACGACGATTTCAGTTCCTGAGCCGCGCAGGAACGCGTCAGCACGCTCGCTGAAAGTGTCGGCGACGAACATCGGCACGAGGACACTGGCGTCGAGGTAAACACTCACCGCTCCCACTCTTCGTCGCGCATGCGGCTGACGAAGGTGCCAGCGTCTTCCTCAGTGGGCTTGCCGACCCGCCGCGCCGCAAGCCAGTCGACATCGGCGGCGGTGATCGGTCGCAACGCCGGAGCGACCGGCTTCAACTCAACCACCGGGCGGCCGTGACGCGTGATGACCACGCCCTCACCGGCCAGCGCGTGGTCGATCAGCTTGGAGAGGTTGTTCTTCGCGTTGGCAACGCTGTATTCGCTCATGGCGCGAATATAGCTATTTCATAGCCATAATTCCAGCGGTGGTACCAGTCGCTGTCTTCGGCCCTCAGCCGACCGAGCAGCCTACGCAAGGAGAAGTCACCAGAAGAAGACCACCAGAAGGAAGCCCAATAGGCCCCCGACGATCCCTCCGATTCTCGCGGCCCTCGCCCTGCGAAAGACGAGAGCGCCGAACCCGGCGCCGATCGATCCCACGACGACGCCACCCAGCAGGGCGACGACCAGAAGGAAGAGGAAGAGCCCGAGGGCGCCCATCCCTATCGCCTTCTCTTCCCCCGCCCGACCGGGCTGCCGGGCTTGCCGCCGAAGGAGCGCGGGGACGGGCGGTGGTCTTCGGGGACGGGGACGAAGTCGACTTCGTGCGTCTCCTTGAGCGAGGGCGCATGCGGTCGGGTCTTGGACAACGGCGTCTCGCGGTCCGTGCCCGGCCCCATGACATCGAGCGAGGGTTTCGTCGGGCGCGCGCCCTGGACCGGGATCTCGGTGCGGCGGACAGTCATTTCGTCGAGGGTGTTCTTGCGAACCTTCGACGCGGTGCCCTCACCCCCCTCTCTGCCTCTCCCCCGCAAGGGGGGAGAGGACCCTCCAGCCAATTTAGAAGCGCGTTGCACCCAACCCACCGGGCTACGCCCGGTCCCCCCTCCCCGTTCCAGGGAGGGATTGGAGTTCTGCGTCGGCGGTTGAGGTATCCTCGCTGCGTCGTACCCCCTCACCCGGCGCTGCGCGCCGCCCCCCGATCCGGTCGGGGGCAGGCTCTCTCCCCACGGGAGAGGTGGAGGTCCGTTGCGAGGCGGGCGCCGATTTTCCACCACCGCCATTGCCGGCCTCCCCCGGATTGCGCGCCAACGGG
>CAWAIR010000011.1:0-10862 GCA_963782045.1 uncultured Alphaproteobacteria bacterium | reverse complement strand
CCTCAACCGCCTCAAGAACCCCGCCTATCCCAACACGATCTGCGGGGTCGTCTACCAGAACAAGAACATTCGCCACGGCTGTCAGTTCTCGTTCGCCTGCGACGGCATCCCCGACCGCATCACCGACAGAGCGGCGTGGACGGCGTCGCAGGCGCTGGCGACCAAGATCCTCGACGACGGCCGCACGATGTTCCTGTCCGACGTCGGCGCAGCCACCCACTATCACGCCAACTACGTGCGGCCGCGCTGGGCGCGGGCGATGAAGAAGGTCGACAAGATCGGCCGCCACATCTTCTACAAGACGCGCGGCGGCGGCTGGAGCTGAACGGGCGCCGCTGTCCCCGCTCTGCCCTCATCCTGAGGTGCGACTTCGGACCTGATCCGGGGGAGCCTCGAAGGACGAGGGCGGACAGGCGCCGCTAATCCCCTCGCCTCTGGACGCCGACCAGCAGGGCGTCGTCGATTTCCAGAATCTCCCGGGCTTCCTCGATGACCTTCGGGTCGAGCATCACCGGCTCCAGATCGATCCCGGCGGCCAGCCGCTTGGCGATGATCTTCAGGGCCGCGACGCGCGCATATTTCTTGTTCTCGGCGGGGATCGCGTGCCATGGCGCATAGTCGGTCGAGGTTTTCGCGAACATGTCGTTGGTGGCTTGCTCGTAGTCCGCCCATTTCTTGCGGTTGCGGAAGTCCTCGAAACTGAGCTTCCAGCGCTTCTGGGGATTGCGCAGACGGTCCTGGAAACGGCGGAGCTGCTCGGCCGGCGAGATGTGCAGGAAGATCTTGATGACGCGCGTGCCGTGATCGGTGAGGGCGCGTTCGAAGTCGTTGATCTCGCGGTAGGCCCGCTTCCATTCGCGCTCGCTGGCGAAGTTTTCGATGCGCTCGACCAGGACGCGCCCGTACCAGGAGCGATCGAACACCGAGATCGCACCATGCGGCGGCAGGCGCTCGAAGAAGCGCGCCAGATAATGCCGCTGCAGGTAGTACGGTCGCGGCGCGGAGATCGGCCACACCTTGAAGCCGCGGGGATCGAGCACCGCCGACATGCAGCGGATGGTGCCGCCCTTGCCGGCCGCATCCCAGCCCTCGAAGACGATCGCCGCGGAGTGGCCGAGCTTGAGGTAGGCCTGCTGGATCGTGCGCAGGTGCTGCTGAACCGCCGCCAGCTCCTTTTCATAGACCGGCACGTCAAGCGTCTTGGAAAGGTCGACCTTGGAAAGGCGCGGCGGCTTGTTCTTCTGCGGGCTTGCCGACTTGGTCATTGGTGTTGCCGTTTGGCTGGAGAAAGGGCGCCAATCGGTAGCACACCCGGGCGCGAGACCGAAACCGAGCCGGCTAAGCGGTCCTCACCGCGACATCGAGCGCCAGATCGAGGATCGGCGCCGAGTGCGTGATCCAGCCCGACGAGATCATGTCGACGCCGGTCTCGGCGATCGCGCCGACCGTCTCCAGGGTGACATTGCCCGAGGCCTCGGTGATGGCGCGGCCGGCGACAAGCTTCACCGCCTCGCGCATCGCGGCCGGCGCCATGTTGTCGAGCAGCACCGCGTCCGGACCCTCGACCATCGCCTCGGCGAGCTGGTCGAGGGTGTCGATCTCGACCTCGACCTTGACCAGGTGGCCGGCAGCGGCGCGGGCGGCGCGGATGGCGGCGATGACGCCGCCGGCAACCGCGATGTGGTTGTCCTTGATGAGGATGGCGTCGTCGAGGCCGAAGCGGTGGTTCATGCCGCCGCCGCAGCGCACCGCATATTTCTCGAAGGCACGCAGGCCCGGCGTGGTCTTGCGCGTGTCGCAGATGCGCGCGTGGGTATGCTTCACCCGATCGACGAAGGCAGCCGTCGCCGTGGCGATGCCGGAGAGGTGGCAGAGGAAGTTGAGCGCCACCCGCTCGGCCGAGAGGATGGCGCGGGCGTTCCCTTCCACTTCCGCCACGACGAAACCGTCCTCCAGGGCGTGGCCGTCGAAAGCTTTCGCGTCGAAACGGATCGCCGGGTCGACCGCGCGAAAGGCGGCGGCAGCAACGTCCAGGCCGGCCAGAACGCCGGCCTTGCGCGTGACGAGATAGGCGGTGGCCGTGGCATCGGCGGGGATGGTGGCCGCCGAGGTGATGTCCCCTGCCCGGCCGAGATCCTCCTTCAGCGCGGCGCGCACGGCCTCGGCGATCATGAGATCGGGCAGCTTGGGGAGTTCACGCATGATGGCCCTTAGTCCGCGAGCGGTCGTTCGCCGATGTGTTCGGCGACCATGATGAGATAGCCGTCGGGGTCCTGCACGAAGAGCTCCCGCTGGCCACCCTCGCGGTCGCCCCAGCGGCGCCAGACCTCTCGAATTGGCGCATAGAGCGACCTGCCGGACGCCGCCAGCGCATCGACGATGGGAGCAAGTGCTTCGACATAGATCTGAAACATCGCGCCGCGGCCGAAGGGACGCATCATGCCGCCCGTCTCGAAGGAGCCATCGCGCTGGCATAGCATGATCTGGGCGCCCTCGCTGCGTTCGAGATAGACGAAGCCGGGGCGCGAATAGGCGGCACGGAACCCCAAGGCATCGCGCCAGAAGGCGAGACTTTCGTCGAGGCTTGAGACGAGCAACTCGGGCACCAGCCGTGCCCAGCCGGTTCTCGGCGGCCCTTCCTGGTCAGACTGCAAGGGCGGCCTCGCGCCGTGTGCCGATGGCCGCCGCGCTGATGGCCTCGGCCTCGGCGAGTGTGATGTAGGTGCGGTGCTGCCAGGCCGGGTCGTGCGCGGGATAGTCCGCGCGGAAGTGGCCGCCGCGGCTTTCGGTGCGGGCAAGCGCCGCCGCGGCGATGATGCGGGCAGCGGTGAGCATGTTGAGGAAACGCTCGGAGCGGCATTGAGCGGCGAGGTCGTCGATGGTCGCCAGAGCCTGCACCAGACCCTGGCGCTCGCGCACGACGCCGACCAGCGAGGTCATGGTCCGCCGCAGGCGGGCCACGGCGGCATCGTCCGGCATTTCGTCCAGCGCCGCGTCGTCCGCCGGCTCCACCGTCATGCGCTCGGGCTGCGGCAGATGATCGGCGAGATCGTCGGCGATGCGGGCACCGAAGGCGACCGCCTCGAGCAGGGAATTGGAGGCCAGGCGGTTGGCGCCGTGGGCGCCGGAGGAGGTGCATTCGCCGGCCGCCCACAGGCCGTCGAGCGTGGTGCGGCCCTGGCCGTCGGTGAGGATGCCGCCCATGTGATAGTGCTCGGCGGGCGCGATCGGGATCGGTTCAGTCACCGGATCGATGCCGGCCTCGCGGCAATAATTGTAGACGGTCGGGAAGTGCTTGACGAAGTCGGCGCCGATCGCCTCGCGGCAATCGAGGAAGGCGCCGCGACCGGCCTGCACCTCGGCATAGACGGCGCGGGCGACGACATCGCGCGGCGCGAGTTCCGCCAGCGGATGGATGGCAAGCATGAAGCGTTCGCCGGCCTTGTTGATCAGCTTGGCGCCTTCGCCGCGGAGCGCCTCGGTTGCCAGCGGCGCCGGGTCGCGGCCGACATTGAGCACGGTCGGGTGGAACTGCACGAATTCGGGGTCGCCGATCACCGCGCCGGCCCGGGCGGCCATGGCCATGCCGCCGCCCGCCGCCTCGTTGGGGTTGGTGGTGATGGCATAGAGATGGCCGATGCCGCCGGAGGCGAGCACCACGGCGCGCGTGGGAAAATGCAGCGCCGGCCCGTCATCGCCGGCACGCGCGACGATGCCGGTAACGCGCCTGCCCTTGGTGGTCAGGCGCTCGCCGACATAGCCCTCGAACAGGCGGATCGACGGCGTCTTGTGCACGGCGGCAATCAGCGCCGCCATGATGGCCGCGCCCGCCATGTCGCCGGCGACATGGACGACGCGGCGTTCGGAATGGGCCGCCTCGCGCGACATGGCGAGCTGGCCGGCAAGGTCGCGGTCGAAGGGCACGCCATATTCGAGCAGGTCGAAGATGCGCTGCGGCGCGTCGGTGATCATCAGGCGGGCGATCTTCTCCGCCACGATGCCGTCGCCGGCGGCGATGGTGTCGGCGAGGTGCTTCTCGATGGAATCGCCGTCGGCCATGGCGGCGGCGATGCCGCCTTGCGCCCAGGCCGAGGACGCCCCCTCGCCGATCGGCGCGGCGGAGATGACGGTCACCGGCCGCGGCGCCAGGCGGAGCGCGGTGAACAGGCCGCCGAGACCGCCGCCGACGATGACGACATCGTCGGACACGAGGGGAATTCGGCTATCGGCCGTTCGATCGAGCATTTCCCTCGTCCCCGGCTGAAGGCCGGCTCGGCTTTGCGACCGGCCGGCCCTCTTCTAGCTCTTCAGATTGACCATGCGCTCGACGGCGCGGCGTGCCTTGGCCGCGACCATCGGGTCGACGGTGACCTCGTCGCTCATGGTCAGCAGGCTGTCGAGAATCCGCGGCAGCGTGATGCGCTTCATGTGCGGGCAGAGATTGCACGGCCGGATGAACTCGATGTCCGGGTGATCGGCGGCGACGTTGGAGGCCATCGAGCACTCGGTGACCAGCAGCACCTTGGCCGGCCGGTTCTTCTCGATCCAGTCGGTCATCTTGGCGGTCGAGCCGGTGAAATCGGCCTCGGCGAGCACGTCAGGCGGGCACTCGGGATGCGCGACGATCTGGATGCCGGGATTGGCCTCGCGATATTCGCGAAGCTCAGCGCCGGTGAAGCGCTCATGCACCTCGCAGGCACCGGTCCAGGCGATGATCTTGACGCTCGGTCTGCGAGGCGACCCACTTGGCCAGATACTGGTCGGGCAAGAGGATGACGCGGTCGCTGCCGAGGCTCTCGACCACCTCGACCGCATTGGACGAGGTGCAGCAGATGTCGCTCTCCGCCTTCACGTCGGCCGAGGTGTTGACATAGGTGACGACCGGCACGCCCGGATAGCGCTCGCGCAGCAGGCGCACGTCGGCGCCGGTGATCGAGGCGGCGAGCGAGCAGCCGGCGCGCCGGTCCGGGATCAGGATGGTCTTGTCGGGATTGAGCAGCTTCGAGGTCTCGGCCATGAAGTGCACGCCGCACTGGACGATGACATCGGCGTCGGTCTTGGCGGCGGCCATGGCGAGCTGCAGCGAGTTGCCCTTGATGTCGGCGACGCAATGGTAGATCTCGGGCGCCTGGTAGTTGTGCGCCAGGATGACGGCGTTGCGGGTCTTCTTGAGATCGTTGATCGCCTTGATGTAGGGCGCCATCACCGGCCACTCGATCGCCGGGATCACGTTCTTGACGCGCTCGTAGAGATGCGCCGTCTCGCGTGCCACCTCATCGGTGTACTCGAGCGAGGGCATAGGCAGCGGTTCGCGCAGCGCATCGCTTCTGCGGGCGGTCGCCGCAGGCCGTGCCAGATGCCTCGGTTTCCAGTCCGATCGTCATCCCGGTACCCTCTCCGGTCGGCGATATATACTCAATTGGAGCATATATCGGAGCTTAAAATAGCCGGCCAAAGCCGGGTTCACGCCAGAGGATATAAGCACGGCTTGAGCAAAAGACAAATTCCCAACCATGATGAATGTGAATGGAACGTATCAGGACATTTGATTGTGTGCCGGGCCGGCCAGCCGCTAGATTTTCCGCGGGGAAGGAGCGACGCGCATGAAGATCGCGGTGATGGGTGCCGGCGGGATCGGCGGCTACGTCGGCGGTCGCCTGGCCGAGGCTGGCGAAGAGGTCAGCCTGATTGCGCGCGGAGCGCATCTGGCGGCTCTCAAGACAAACGGGCTCACCATCGAAAGCCCGCATGGCAATCTCACGCTTCGCGATATCCGCGCCGTCGCCGAGCCGGCGGACGTAGGTCCGGCCGATCTGGTGCTGTTCACCGTCAAGCTGACGGATGCCGATGCGGCCGCCCGCGCCATGGTTCCCCTGGTCGCCGCGCAAACCGTGATCGTCACGTTGCAGAACGGCATCGATAGCAAGGAGATCATCGGCCGGCATGTCGACCCGGCGCAGGTGGCTGCCGGCATCATCTACCTCGCCGCCTATATCAAGGAGCCCGGCACCATCATCAATCCAGGCGGCCTGCATCGCATGGTGATCGAGCGCATGGATGGCGATCGCGTGATGGCGGCTTTCTTGGCCGCCTGCGAGCGGGCGGTGGGGGTCGAGGCCTTTCCCGCCGACAACATCGAACACATGCTGTGGGACAAGTTCATCCTGTTGACGGCGTTTGCCGGCGCGACCTGCATCTCGCGCCTGCCGATCGGCGCCGTCTGCCGCCAGCCGGAAACGCTCGACTTCATGCGCCAGCTCGTCGACGAAGCCGTCGCGGTGGCGCGGGCGATGGGGCAGGAATTCGATGATACGCACCGAGAGCGCGTGATCGCCCTCTCGCGGAGCCAGCCCTACGAGCAGAAGGCCTCGATGCTGGTCGACCTGGAGGCGGGCCGGCCACTCGAACTTCCCTGGCTGCACGGCAAGGTGGTCGCGCTCGGCGCCCGCTTCGGCATTCCGACGCCGGCGAGCGCCGCTGTGGTGGCGGCATTGGCGCCCTATGTCGATGGGCCGCCGCAACTCGAAAAGCAACTGGAAGCAGGAGGGCGGACATGACCAGCGAACGGACCAGGCCCGCTCACGGTCTCATGCAGTCGATCCCGATCGTCATTGCGGCCGGCTGCATCATCTCCGCCGTCGGCTTCGGGCCGCGCTCGACGATGGGCTTCTTCCTCACGCCCGATCACCAACGAATACGGCTGGGGGCGCGAGGTGTTCGCGCTCGCCATCGCCATCCAGAACCTCCTCTGGGGCATCGGCCAGCCCTTCGTCGGCATGCTGGCCGACCGCTACGGCACGGCGCGGGTGCTCTCCGGCGGCGCCGCTCATCTATGCGCTGGGTCTGGCGCTGATGGCGCACAGCGGCAACCCCGGTCGCGCTGCAACTGACGGCCGGCGTGATGGTCGGCCTCGGCATCGCCGGCTCCGCCTTCCTGCTGGTGATGGCGGCCTTCGCGCGGCTGCTGCCGGCCTCGATGCGCACCATCGGCTTCGGTCTCGGCACGGCGGCCGGCTCGGTCGGCCAGTTCATCTTCGCCCCGCTCGGCCAGGGCTTCATCGGCGCCTATGGCTGGCAGACGGCGCTCACCATCATGGCGGGGATCGTCATGGTGGTGCCGCTGCTTGCCTTCGTCATGCGCGGCAGGCCGGAGGCGGCGCCGGTCAGCCACGGACAATCGGATCAGACGATCCTCGAGGCGCTGCGCGAGGCCTTCGGCCACCGCTCCTACCGCCTGCTTGTCTCCGGCTTCTTCGTCTGCGGCTTCCAGCTCGCCTTCATCACCGTCCACCTGCCGCCCTATCTCATCGATGTCGGCATCCCGGCGATGTACGGCGCCTTTGCGATCGGCCTCATCGGCCTCGCCAACATTGTGGGCTCGATCGCTTCCGGCGTGCTCTCCGGCCGCATGGCGCGGCGCATCATCCTGGTCTGGCTCTACCTCGCCCGCTCGGCGCTGATCGCCGCCTTCATCCTGTTGCCGCCGAGCATCCCTTCGACGCTGATCTTCTCGGCGCTGATCGGCTTCCTGTGGCTGTCGACGGTGCCGCCGACCCAGCAGATCGTCGCCGTCATGTTCGGCACGCGCTACATGGCGACGCTGTTCGGCTTCGTCTTCTTCTCGCACCAGGTCGGCTCGTTCCTCGGCGTCTGGCTCGGCGGCTATCTCTACGACCTCACCGGCTCCTACACCATCGTCTGGTGGCTGTGCGTGGCGCTCGGCGTCTTTGCCGCGATCGTGCACTGGCCGATCGACGAGCGTGCGGTCGAGCGCCCGGCGATGGTCGGCTGAGGCGTCCTCCCCTCGCCTTTCACGGCCGCACGCGCCTATGCTGCGGCCAACGCAGAAATGAGGGGAGGAAGACGTGGACCGCTTCAAGGCGCTGCTGATCACCCGCGACGAGGCGACCAAGGCGCAGTCGGTGGCGCGTGACCGAGCTCGGCCTTGACGACCTCATGCCGGGCGACGTCGACGTCCGCGTCGAGCATTCGACGGTCAACTACAAGGACGGGCTGGCGATCACCGGCAAGCTGCCGGTGGTGCGGCGCTTCCCCATGATCCCCGGCATCGATTTCGCCGGCACGGTGACCGCCTCCACGCATGACGGCATCACGCCGGGCGACAAGGTGGTGCTCAACGGCTGGGGCGTCGGCGAGGTCCATTACGGCGGCTACAGCCAGATGGCGCGGGTCTCCGGCGACTGGCTGATCCCGCTGCCCGAGGGCCTGAGCGGCGCAGAAGCGATGGCGATCGGCACCGCCGGCTATACGGCGATGCTCTCCCTGCTGGCGCTGGAGAAGCACGGCGTGACGCCGGAAGCCGGCCCGGTGGTGGTGACCGGCGCTGCCGGCGGCGTCGGCTCGGTCGCCGTGGCGCTGCTCGCCGGCGCCGGCTTCACCGTCCATGCGGTCACCGGCCGGACCGAGACGATCGACTATCTGAAGGCGCTTGGCGCCAGCGAGATCGTCTCCCGCGACGAGCTGACCGCGCCGGCCAGGCTGCTCGGCAAGGAGCGCTGGGCGGCCGGCATCGATTGCGTCGGCGGCACGATCCTCGCCAACGTGCTCTCCATGACCAAAGCCGACGGCGCCGTCGCCGCCTGCGGCAACGCCGCCGGCATGGAGCTGCCGACCTCGGTGGCGCCGTTCATCCTGCGCGGCGTGGCGCTGCTGGGTATCAACTCGGTCACCGTGCCGAAGCCCGTCCGCATCGTGGCGTGGGACCGTCTCGCCCGCGATCTCGACCGCACCATGCTCAGGGCGATGACCAGGACCATTGGCTTCGACGCCATCATGCCGGCCGCGCGCGACATCGCCGATGGCAAGGTGCGCGGCCGGCTGGTGGTCGATATCGGCTAGGCTCATCGTTCGTAGCCCCGATCGAGCGCAAGCCTAAACCCGTCCTTCCCTCCCGCATTTCGCTTCGCTGCATGCCGGCTACCGCACTGGCCCTCAGCCGGCGCCGTGCATGAGGCCCGGCCACAGGCCGAAGATGCCGATCAGGATCAGGTAGATCGCGACGATGTAGTTGAGCAGCCGCGGCACGATCAGGATGAGGATGCCGGCGATCAGTGCGACAAGCGGCTGTATGGCGATTGCGCCCATGGCATGGTGATTCTCCTTGGTTGGCATCGCATACGCCAACAGGCAGGCGCGCCACGCCCGGGCCTTGTCAAGCCGGCGGCCGCAATCCGGAAACGCGTGAAGTGATAACCTATCTACCCGCCGACCCGCGAGAAATCGGCAACCGCCAGCGTCGCCTGGCGCAGGCGGTCGAGCAGCTTCAGCCGGTTGGCGCGCAGCTTGGCGTCATCGACGTTGACCATGACCTTGTCGAAGAAGGCATCGACCGCGGGGCGCAGGCGCGCCAGCGCCGTCATCGCCGCCTGAAAATCCTCGATCTCGACGGCCGCCCTGGCCTCGCTTCCCGAGGACGCAACCGCCTCGAACAGCGCCCGCTCCTCCGGCTCGACGACGAGATGGGCATCGATGGAGCCGCTGTAGCGCTCGCCGGACTTGCGCTCCTCGTCGCGCAGGATGTTGGCGGCGCGGCGGAAGCCTGCAAGCAGATTGGCGCCGTCGTCCGTGTCGAGGAAGGCGGCCAGCGCCTCGATGCGGCGCACGATCATGACCAGATCGTCCTGGTCGCCGAGCCCAAAGACGGCGTCGACCAGATCGTGGCGGGCGCCCTGCTCGCGGAGCTGCACCTTGAGGCGGTCGGCGAAGAAGGCGAGCAGGTCGGTCAGCACCTCCTCGCGCACGAAGAACTGGCCGGCCTCGCTGTCCTTGGCCGCGGCGGCGCGGATCGACTCGGCGACGGTTTCCGCGTGGGCGGCGAACACCTGCGCCAGGTGCAGGCGGATGCCGTGCTCGAGGACCAGACGGATGACGCCGAGCGCGGCGCGGCGGAGCGCAAAGGGATCCTTCGAGCCGGTGGGCTTCTCGTCGACCGCCCAGAAGCCGACCAGCGTATCGAGCTTGTCGGCGAGCGCCACGGTGATGGCGACCGGGTCGGTGGGCACGCGGTCGGACGGTCCGACCGGCCGGTAGTGATCCTCGATGGCGGTGGCCACCGACAGGTCCTCATCGGCCGCGGCGGCATAGTAGCGCCCCATCAGGCCCTGCAGCTCGGGGAACTCGCCGACCATCTCGGTGACGAGATCCGTCTTGGCGAGCTCGGCGGCGCGCTCGGCAAGCTCGGGGTCGGCCGGCACCAGCGGGGCGATCTCGCGCGCCAGCCGCTTGAGGCGCTTGACGCGCTGCCCTTGCGTGCCGAGCTTTTCGTGGAAGACGATCGCGTCGAGCTTGGGCAGGCGCTCGTTCGAGCGTCGTCTTGAGGTCGGTCTCCCAGAAATAGCGGGCGTCCGAGAGGCGCGCGCGGATGACACGCTCGTTGCCGGCGATGATCGCCTTGCCGCCGTCGCTGGCCTCGATATTGGCGACCAGGACGAAACGGTTGGCGAGCCGCCGCTGCGTCGATGCCGGGCGATAGCCTTCGCGCGCACCGCGGTTGAGCACGAAGCATTTCTGGTTGGCGCGGATGGTGGTGCGCACGACCTCCGGGGGAATTTCGAGGAAGGCCTCCTCGAAGGCGCCGATCAGCACCACCGGCCATTCGACCAGCCCCGCCACCTCCTCGACCAACGCCTCGTCCTCGACCAGTTCGAGGCCCTGCGCCAGCGCCTGATTGCGCGCGTCGGCGAGGATCGTCTCCTTGCGCCGGTCGGCATCGAGCACGACCTTCGCCTTCTCCAGCTTGGTCACATAGTCGTCGAAGCGCTTCACGGCGATCGCCGTCGGGCGCCATGAAGCGATGGCCGTAGGTGACGTCCCGCCGGACTCCAGGCCGTCCACTTCGAACG
>CAWAIR010000010.1:0-178644 GCA_963782045.1 uncultured Alphaproteobacteria bacterium | reverse complement strand
CCGTCCTGGCCGATGGTCCGCGCCCCGGCCTGGCGCATGGCGAGCAGCCCTTCGGCACCGTCCTGCCCCATGCCGGTCAACAGCACGCCGATCGCCCGCGAGCCGGCGTTGGCGGCCAGCGAATGGAACAGTTCGTCGCCGGAGGGCACGTGGCCGCGCTCGGCCCAGTCGGCGACCAGGCGCAGCCGCCGTCGCGGTAGGTGAGGTGGTAGCGGCCGGGGCCGACATAGACGCGGCCGGGCCCCGGCTCCATCCCGTCCTTGGCCAGAACCACGTCGATATCGCAGACCGAATTCAGCCAGCTGGAGTAGCCTTCCAGGAAGCCGGCGCCCATGTGCTGAACGATCAGCACCGGCGCGGGAAACGCCGCCCCCAGCCCCTGCAGCACGTTGGCCACCGCCGGCGGGCCGCCGGTCGAGGCGACGATGCCGACGACGTCGATGCTGCCGCCCGGCACCGGCAGGCGCGGCGGCGGCAGCACCACCGTCGCCTCGCGCGCCTGCCTGAGACCGGCAGAGGCGTTGAAGCGCTGGCGGACGACCTTGACGGTGCTGAGGTTGACGAACTGGCCGCACAGCCCGCGCGCCATGGCGGCATAGGCCTCGGCGCTGTCTATGGTCGGCTTCTCAACCACCGAAAGCGCGCCGGCGCGCACCGCCTCCATCGAGTTGTTGACGGTTTCGCGGCTGAGGTCGGCGGCCACCACCACGATCGGCGTCGGCCACTCCTGCATGATCCGCCGCGTCGCCTCGATGCCGTTCATGCCCGGCAGGCGGACGTCCATCGAGATGATGTCGGGCTTGATGCGCGGCACCAGGCGCAGCGCCTTCTCGCCGCTGTCGACGGCGCACACCACGCTGAGGCGCGAGTCCGAATTGAGCGTGTCGACGATCAGCTCGCGCGCGACCGCCGAATCCTCAACCACCATGACCGATATGTTCTTCATGGATCAGATGATCTGCCTGATGGTCCGTAACAACTCGTTCTGGTCGAACTTCTGCTTGACGACGTAGGCGTCGGCGCCGAGCTTCAGCCCCTTCTCGCGATCCTCGTCGTCGGAGCGTGAGGTGACCAGGATCACCGGGATCTCGGAGAGCGCCTTGTCGCTCTTCATCACCCGCACCAGCTCGAAGCCGTCGACATGCGGCATCTCGATGTCGGAGACGACGATGTCGGGCGGATCGCTGCGCAGGATGGTCAGCGCGTTGCGCCCGTCGACGCTGAGGCGCACCTCGTAGCCGTGTGCTTCCAGGATGCTCTTCTCCAGCGTGCGCGTGGTGATCGAATCGTCGACCACCAGCACCACCTTGGCGCGGTCGACCTCGCGCTTCTCCTTGCGGAAGACGATGTCGGCGCTGCCGAACTCGCGCCGGATGAAGGCGCTCGGGTTGAGCACCAGGCACGGCGAGCCGTCCTCGGTGCCGATGATGCCCGACCACAGGCGCGCCTCGTCCTGGCCGATATCGACGTTCCTGACCACGAAATCGTTGACGCCGACGAAGCCCTCGACGGCGATGCCGAGATGGGTGGCAGCACCGGCACTGCCGGCCGCGCCGGCGCGCACGACCACCACCGAAATGCCCGAGGCGTCGCTGGTGATCATCGGATCGCCGAGACCGAGGACCTCGCCGATCGACACCAGCGGCAGCGTCGAGTCGGCGCGGCGCACCGCCGGCCGTCCTTCGATGGTGATCAGATCGTCGGGGGCGACCCGCAGCACGCGCGCCACCGACTCGGTCGGCAACGCATAGATCTGGTCCTTGAACGAGACCAGCAGCAGCCGTCGCGACAGCACGCTCACCGGCAGCGACAGCTCGATGCGCGTGCCCTCGCCGGACTTGCTGCGGACATCGAAGCCGCCCTGCAATGCGGTCACCGTGTCGCGCGCCACCGACAGTCCGACGCCGCGGCCGGAGATTTTGGTGACGGTGGCGGCGGTGGAGAAGCCGGGCTCGAAGACCAGGCGCATGAGCGACTCGTTGCTGGCCGCCGCCGCCTCCTCGCGCGTCAACCGGCCAGTTTCCACGGCGCGGTCGGCGACGCGGCGGAAATCGATGCCGCGGCCATCGTCTTCGATGAGGATATTCAGGCGATCGTGATCGTTGGAGACGCGGAGCGCCACCCGGCCCCGCGCCGGCTTTCCGTTCCGCTCGCGCTCCTCCGGCGGCTCGATGCCGTGGCTGATCGCGTTGCGCAGGATGTGCATGACCGGGTCCTTGACCCGCTGCAGAACGAGCCGGTCGGCCTCGCAATCGAGCCCCTCAATGACAACCTCGATCTGCTTGCCCTCGCTGCCGGCAAGGTCACGGATCATCTTGCGGAAGGAGCCGAAGACGCTTTCCGCCGGCATGGTGCGGGCCGAGCGCACGCGCCGCTCGAGATCGTCGAGGTGGTGGTGGAGCGAGCGGGCGCCCTTGATCTGCCGTTGGGCAGCCGCGCGCAGGCGCTTCGACAGGCCCTTGATCTCCGAGGCGAGATGGTCGCCGCCCGCCAGCAGGTTCGACCCGTTGACGCGATCGCCGCGGCGCAGGGTCGTCTCGATCTGCTTCCACGTCCGGTTCCACTGGCTCTCTAGCGTCGCGATCTCCGCGCCGAGGCGGCTGACCTCCTGCGAATTGAGGTTCTGCAGGAGCATGTCGGCATGAAGCTCGCTCGCCGACTGAGCAGCTTGTCGAGATTGTCGGCGTTGACCCGCACGTAGGAATCGGGCGCAGCGCCGCCGGGGTCGTGCCGGCACCGCCACGGCCGGCTTTGCCGGCTCGCTCGCGGCCGCCTCGCCGGTTCGCGGCGTCGACGGATGGCTGGGCATCCGCCGGCATCGCGCCGGAGTGAGGTGCGGGTTCGCCGCCCACCGGTGCCGGACTTCTGGCCGCCGGCTTCGCGCCGAATCCGTCGCCTCGGCATCCTTTCCCGCCACGACGCGATCCTCGATGTCGTCGAGCGAATCGATGATGAAGCGACGGAGATCGTCGTCGACCAGGGTCTCGCCCTTTTCCACCTGGATGAACAGCGATTCCAGGCGGTGCGCCGCCGATTCGACCTCCTCGAGGCCGACCGCCCGCGCCGCGCCCTTCAGGCTGTGGGCGCGCCGCGTCGCTTCGCGAACGTCGAATCCCGGCTCCTCACCCGCCGATGCCGCCCGCGCCAGCATCTCGAAGCCATCCGCCAGATGCTGGCGCGGGCCGCGCTCGGCGGCGAGAAGCCGGACTTCGACGTTCGCGAAGCGACGCGGCGCGCCCACAGCCTCAAGGGCGCGGCGCGGGCGGTCGGCCTTGAGGCAGGTCGAAACGGCGCGCACCGCCTGGAATCTGGTGTTCATCCAGGCTCGAGAAGGGCGAGAGCCCGTACGACGACGACCTCAACCGGTTCATCGTCGATTTGCCCTCGACCACATCGAGGATCTGGTGGTCGCCGGACAGAATGCCGAGGCGACGGCGCTTCGGCGCCGGCCGGCGGCTACATCGCCGGCGCAACACGATGGGCCGGCGAACCCGCAAGCCTCATTCCGGCGCGGTGGTCCGCCGGACGCCCGGCACGGCGACTCCGCTGCCGCCGAGCCGGCCGCGAGCGCCGGCGCCGGCCGGCGCGGGGCGCGGCACGGCTGCGGGCGCGGCGATTCCTACGTGCGGGTCAACGCCGAGAATCTCGACAAGCTGCTCGAAGTCGGCGAGCGAGCTGCATGCCGACATGCTCCTGCAGAACCTGATTCGCAGGAGGTCAGCCGCCTCGGCGAGGACGATCGCGGCGCTGGAGAGCCAGTGGAACCGGACGTGGAAGCAGATCGAGGCGGCCCTGCGCCGCGGCGATCGCGCCAACTGTCACCATGTCTTGGCCAACGGCGAACATTTCGCCTCCGAGATAAGGGCGTGTCGAAGCGCCTGCGCGCCGCCGCCCAGCGCCAGAGCAAGGGCGCCCGCTCGCTGCACCACCACCTCGACGATCTCGAGCGCCGCGTTCGCTCGGCCCGCACCATGCCGGCGGAAAGCGTCTTCGGCTCATTCCGCAAGATGATCCGCGATCTTGCCGGCAGCGAAGGCAAGCAGGTCGAGGTGGTCGTCGAGGGGCTCGATTGCGAGGCCGACCGCCTCGTCCTGCAGCGGGTCAAGGACCCGGTCATGCACATCCTGCGTAATGCGGTCAGTCACGGCATCGAGCCGCCGAAGGAACGCGCCGGAACGGCAAGCCGTCGCGAGGGCCGCGTGGCGCTCAGCGTCTCCAACGATCACGATCGCCTGAAGATCGTGATCGAGGACGACGGCCGCGGCATCGATTTCCGCCGCGTCGCCGAGCGGGCGGTCGAGCTCAACCGGCTGACGCGCGAAGAGGCGGCAGTGGCCAGCCACGAGGCGCTGATCCGTCTGGTCTTCGAGCCCGGCTTCTCGACCGCTGCCAGCGTCACCAAGATATCCGGGCGCGGCGTCGGCCTGTCGGTGGCGCGCGAGACGGTGATCGCGCTGCAGGGCGGCTTCGACGTCCGCAGCAAGCCCGGCGAGGGCACGCGTATCGAGCTGTCGCTGCCGGTGAGCGTGCTGTCGCGGCGCCTGCTGCTGGTCTCGTTCAAGGACCAGATCTATGCGCTGCCGACCGAGTTGGTGGCGCGCGTGCTGCGCGTCGCCCCCGGCGATCTGGTCACCATCGAGGGCCGGCCGGCGGTGCGCCGGGCCGACTCGACGCTGCCGCTGGTGTCGATCGGCGAGGTCCTCGGCCTCGGCGATCCGGTGGTCACCAGCGACGCCTCGGGCATCTCGGTGGTGGTGGTGCGCGCCGGCGCCGCGGGCAGCGCCGGCTTCGCCACCCATCTCGGCATCGCCGTCGAAGGCTTCGTCGGCGTCAACGATTTCGTCGTCAGGAACGTCGATGCCGGCACAGGCGACAGCCGCCTGTGGTCGGGCATCATCGGCACCGAGGACGGCTCGCCCTGCCTGGTGCTCAACCCGAGCGCCTTCATCCGGCAGGAATTCGGCAGCGCCGACATCGTCTTCCGCAAGCGAGAAGCGCGAGGCCGACCGCGCCAAGGTGGTGCTGGTGGTCGACGATTCGATCACCACGCGCACGCTGGAGAAGAGCATCCTGGAAGCGCACGGCTACGAGGTGCGCCTCAGCGTCGACGGGCGCAACGCGCTCGCCGTCCTACGCAGCGATCCGCCCGACATCGTCGTCTCCGACATCGAGATGCCGCATGTCGACGGCTTCGAGCTGGTGCGGGTGATGAAGAGCGACAAGGCGCTCTCCGAGATCCCGGTCATCCTGGTCACCTCGCGCTCCGACGACGAGGATCGCGAGAAGGGCCTCAGGCTCGGCGCCGACGCCTACGTCGTCAAGCAGAAGTTCGACCAGAACGAGTTGTTGCGGACCATCAGGCAGATCATCTGAGCGATGAAGAACATATCGGTCATGGTGGTTGAGGATTTGGCGGTCGCGCGCGAGCTGATCGTCGACACGCTCAACTCGGATCCGCGCCTCAGCGTCGTGTGCGCCGTCGACAGCGGCGAGAAGGCGCTGCGCCTGGTGTCGCGCATCAAGCCCGACGTCATCTCGATGGACGTCCGCCTGCCCGGCATGAACGGCATCGAGGCGACGCGGCGGATCATGGCAGGAGTGCCCGACGCCGATCGTCGTGGTCGCCGCCGACCTCAGCAAGGAGACCGTCAACAACTCGATGGAGGCGCTGCGCGCCGGCGCGCTGTCGGTGGTCGAGAAGCCGACCATCGACAGCGCCGAGGCCTATGCCGCCATGGCGCGCGGGCTGTGCAGCCAGTTCGTCAACCTGAGCGCGGTCAAGGTCGTGCGCCAGCGCTTCAACGCCGCTGCCGGCGCAGGCAGGCGCGCGAGGCGCGGTGGTGCCGCCGCCGCCGCGCCCGCCGGTGCCGCGGCCGGCAGCATCGACGTCGTCGGCATCGTCGCCTCGACCGGCGGCCCGCCGGCAGTCGCCAACGTGCTGCAGGGGCTGGGGGCGGCGTTTCCGGCTCCGGTTCTGGTCGTTCAGCACATGGGCGCCGGCTTCCTGGAAGGCTATGCCAGCTGGCTGAATTCGGTCTGCGACATCGACGTGGTCCTGGCCAAGGACGGCGTCGAGCCGGTGGCCGGGCCGCGTCTATGTCGGGCCCGGCCGCTATCACCTCACCTACCGCGCCGGTCGGCTGCGCCTGGTCGCCGACTGGACGGAGCGCGGCCACGTGCCTTCCGGCGACGAGCTGTTCCATTCGCTGGCCGCAAGCGCCGGCGCCGCGTGGGCTCGGCGTGCTGCTGACCGGCATGGGGCAGGACGGCGCCGACGGGCTGCTCGCCATGCGCCAGGCCGGCGCGCGCACCATCGGCCAGGACCGCGCCACCTGCGCCGTCTACGGCATGCCGGCCGCCGCAAAGGCGATGGGAGCGGTGGTCGAGGAGCTGCCGCTGGGCGCAATCGGGGCCCGGATCAGGCGCCTGGTCGAGTGGCGCGCCGCGAGCCGGCAGCGACACGCGGGAGGGGTCGCGGCGCGATGAACGAAACCGTCCGCACCAGCCGCTCGGTCCTGCTGATCGAGGATTCCGACACCCAGGCCCTGCTGGTCGAGGCGACGCTCAGCGACGCCGGCATGTCGGTCCATCGCGTGCCCACCGCCGAGGCGGCGCTCGAATACCTGCAGTCGAACCGGCCGTCGCTGGCCGTGGTCGACTATCACCTGCCGGGAATGCAGGGCAACGAGTTCTGCCGCGCCATCCGCGACAACCGCGCCACCGAAACCATCCCGCTGCTCATCCTCACCGACGACACCCAGACGCGACGCCGAGAAATACGTGCTCGACTGCGGCGCCGACGACTACGTCGCCAAGTCGCGCGATTCCGACATCCTGCTGGCGCGCATCGACCTGCTTCTGCGCCGCGCGCAGAAGCGCTCGTCGGCAATCGACGAGATGTCGTTCTACAAGGCCCAGCGCGTCCTCCTGGTCGACGACAGCCCGACCTATCTGGCCTTCCTCGAGGACGAGCTTGGCCGCGACGGCTATCGCCTGTTCCTCGCCAAGAGCGGCGAGGAAGCCGTGCAGGTCGCCAGACAGAACCACATCGACTGCGCCGTCATCGACCTGGTGATGCCGGGCATGGACGGCATCGCGCTCTGCCGCGAGCTGGTCAAGATGCGCAAGCCGGGGCGCTCGCTGCCGGTGCTCATCGTCACCGCCCAGGGCTCCAAGGAAAAGATGATGGAGTCGCTGGAGGTCGGCGCCGACGACTATGTCGAGAAGTCGCACGACCCGACCGTGCTCAAGGCGCGGCTGAGGGCGCTGCTGCGCCGCAAGATGCTGCAGGACGAGCACCAGCGCATCCAGGACGAGATCCGCGACAAGGAACTGGAGCTTATCCGCGAGCGGGCGCATGGCGAGGCGCACATGCGCGCCATCCTCGACAATGCCGCCGACGGCATCGTCACCATCGGCACGGACGGCCTGATCCGCACCTTCAACAAGGCGGCCGAACGGATCTTCGGCTGACCGGCCGAGGATGCGATCGGACGCAACGTGATCTATCCTCATGCCAGAGGACGTGGCCGCGCAAGACGACGGCTTCTCGGCGCGCTACCTCGCCAACCCAGGCGAGCCGCGCAATTCGTCGGCCACGGCGCGCGCGAGGTCACCGCACGGCGTGGCGACGGCGCGCTGTTTCCGGCGGAATTCTCGGTCAGCGAGTTCAAGACCGAGGACGAGCACCTGTTCGTCGGCATCATCCGCGACGTCACCGAGCGCCAGCAGGCCGAGGAGGCGCTGCGCGCCGCCGACGAGCAGATCCACCTGCTGCTCAATTCGGTCGGCGAGGGCGTCTACGGCCTCGACATGATCGGCCGGATCACCTTCGTGAACCGATCGGCGCTGCAGATGCTGGGCTTCGCCGAGGACGAGCTCCTCGGCCGCAGCGTCCGGGAGGTGTTGCGCCGTTGCGAGGCCGGCGGCGAGCCCGCAGCGCCGCGTGCGGCGGGACGGCGAGCCGCCCGACATGGCGACCATCCGCACCGGCAAGGCCCGCGAGGCGGTCGAGGAGACGCTGCGCAGGCAAGGACGGCAGCCTGCTGCCGGTGCTGCTGTCCAGCCGGCCGGTGCTCAAGGACGGCGAGCTGGTCGGCGCGGTGGTCAGCTTCCAGGACATTCTCGCACAACAAGGAACTCGAGGCGCGCCTGCGCCAGGCGCAGAAGATGGAAGCCATCGGCCGCCTCACCGGCGGCGTCGCCCACGACTTCAACAATCTGCTCACCGTCATCATGGGCAACCTGCAGCTCCTCGGCCGCTCGCTCGGCGACAACGCGGCCGCCGGCGACGCGCATCGACAAGATCATGGGGGCGGCCAAGAGCGGCGCCGAGCTCACCCGCCGCCTGCTCACCTTCTCGCGCCAGCAGGTGCTCGAGACGACGGCAGTCGACATCGACGAGCTGGTCGCCGACCTCGAGGAGATGCTGCGCCGGACGATGGGCGAGACCATCACCATCGCCACGGCGCTCAACGCCAGGCCGAGCCTCGGGCGCACCGACCGCAACCAGCTCGAACACGCGCTGCTCAACCTCTGCGTCAACGCGCGCGACGCCATGAAGGGCGGCGGCCGGCTGACCATCGAGACCCGTGCGGTCACCCTCGACGAGGCCTATGCCGCCGCCCACAACGAAGTTCAGCCCGGGCCGCTACATCGAGATCGCGGTCTCCGACACCGGCACCGGCATCGCGCCGGAGATCCGCGACAAGATCTTCGAGCCGTTCTTCACCACCAAGCCCAAGGGCGAAGGGACCGGCCTCGGTCTGTCGACCATCTTCGGCTTCATGAAGCAGTCGGGCGGGCACATCAGCGTCTACAGCGAGGTCGGCCACGGCACCACCTTCAAGCTCTACGTCGCCGAGGCCGAACGGGCGGAGGACGCGGACCGCGAGGCGGCGGTCGCGACCGACCGCGCCGGAGCGGGGCCGGAAGGCGACGATCCTGGTGGTCGAGGACGAGGCCGGGGTGCGCGACATCGCGGTGTCGATCCTCGCCGAAGCCGGCCACCGCATCGTCGAGGCGAGCGACGGGCCGGCGGGCCTGGCGGCGTTCGCCGAGCACCCCGAGATCGACATGGTGTTCTCCGACGTCATCATGCCGGGCGGCATGAGCGGTCCGCAGATGGTGGAGCTCATCCGCAAGCAGCGACCGGACATTCCGGTCCTTTTCGCCTCGGGCTACGCCGAGCAGGCCCTCAAGGACCGCGAAACGCTGATCCCGAACTCGAAGTTTATCGCCAAACCATACGACGCTGCCGAATTGCTTCGGCGGGTCAGTTCTCTGTTGGAGACGAGACGGTGATCAAGAACCACAATCTCCTCGTCGTCGACGACGAGCCCGCGGTCGCGGACCTGATCGCCGAAGTTGCCGAGTCGCTGGGCTTCACGGTGACGGTGGCGCACGATGGCGGTGCTTTCCACGAGCTCTACCGGCGCACCGACCCGAGCGTCATCTTCCTCGACCTCAAGCTGCCCGGCTATGACGGCGTCGAACTCCTGCGCTTCCTCGGCGAGGAACAAAGCGGCGCCACCATCTTCATCGCCAGCGGCCTCGATCCGCGCACGCTCGCCGCGGCCCACGCCGTCGGCAAGCAGCATTCGCTCGACATGGGCCGGGCACTGGCCAAGCCGCTCATGCTCGACGACATCGAAGCGGCGCTCAAGACGCACGTCAGGGCAGGCATGCAGGTGCGCACCGAGGACGTGCAGCGGGGCCTGGCCAACGATGAGTTCCAGGTGCATTTCCAGCCCAAGATCGACCTGCTCGACAACTCCGGCACGCGCATGACCGGGGTCGAGGCACTGGCGCGCTGGGCAGCTCCCGGTGGCGGCCTGATCTACCCGGACCACTTCATCCCGGTGGCACGCGAGGCCGGTCTCATGCGCGATCTCACCGACGTGATCGCCGACAAGGCCTTCGCCGCCGCCAGCCGGTGGCGGGCCAAAGGCCTCGATCTGGCGGTCAGCATCAACCTCGACGCGACGACGCTGGACGATCGGCTGCTCCCCGACAACCTGGCGCGGCTGGCCCGCAAGAACGGGCTGCCCGAATCGCGTATCACGCTGGAGGTCACCAAGTCGGCGGCCATGGAGGCGCCGGAGGCGACCATGGATATCCTGACCCGCTTCCGGCTCAAGGATTTCAACGTGTCGCTCGACGATTTCGGCACCGGCTACTCCTCCCTGGTGCAGCTCTACCGGCTGCCGTTCAACGAGCTCAAGATCGACAAGTCGTTCGTCATGGATGTCGGCCTCAACGCCGAGGCCGATATCATCGTCGAAATCCTGGCGCTGCTCGGCAGGAAGCTCGGGCTCAAGGTCTGCGCCGAGGGCATCGAGACCGGCGCTACGCTCAGGCATGTGCAGGCGAGCGGCTGTGACCTCGGCCAGGGCTACCTGTTCTCCAAGCCGGTCGAGGCCGATTTCATCGAAATCCTGGCCGACCGGTGGTCGAATGCGGGGGCGCTCGGCCAGGGCAAGACGGCGGCGGCCGGCTGAAGCGCGTCCGCGGGCGGCGAGCGGCCAGGACGGGCGTTCGCCCGGCGGCTTTCCGCTGAAATATGAATGATTTGTAACCGGGGCTGACAGCCGGCTGAAAGCTGGGTGCTGCGATCATCCGGGTCAACGGTCGAAGATGACCGCATCCGAAGCGCAATTGAGTTCGCAGCCCCATGAAGAAGATCGCCCTTTCGGCTCTCGTCCTTGCCGCCTCAGGCGCCTACGTGTGGAGCCAGGCCGGCACGCCCGACCCGCTCCTTGCCAGCGCCGAGCTGACGACCGGGAGCATTCAGCCGCAGACGCTGGCGGCGAGCGCCAGCACCGAGTTGGCGCCGCGCGCGGCGCCCTTCGTGACCCAGGACACCGCCGCGGCCCCTGCTGCCGACCCGGCGCCGTCTACCCAGCCGCTGCCGCCGCTGCCGGCCCCGGCCAGCCCGTCTGCGGCGTCGCCCTCGTCGACGCCGGCCTCGGCGTCGCCGGCCGATTTCGCTCCGCCGGCGCCGACCGGCCCGGTCGCCGTCGCCTCGGCCGATGCGCCAGCGGCGCCGCCGGCGCCCGCCCAGCCACAGGCGGTCGCCACAACCGTTCCCTTGCCGCGCCTGCGCCCGCCCTATCGGCAGGCCGCGGCAGCCGCGCCGACGCCTGCCCCCGCGTCGGCGCAGTCTTCCAGCGATGTCTCGACGTCGCCGCTCATCCGCCTCGCCGCGGCCACCAGCAGCCTCAGGGACGGCACCTATTCCGGCCCGGTGGTCGATGCCTATTACGGCTACATGCAGATCGAGGCGGTGATCCAGAACGGTCACCTGGCCACGATCCACGTCCTGCGGTATCCGAACGACCGGCGCACCTCGATCTACATCAACCGGCAGGCGCTGCCGATGCTGCGCGACGAGGTGATCCAGGCGCAGAGCGCCAACGTCAACATCATCTCGGGCGCGACCCTGTCGAGCCACGCCTTCATCCAGTCGCTCGGCGCGGCGCTGGACCGCGCTCACGCCTGAGCGGTGCCGTCATGCACGAAATGCGGCTGCTGATGGGCATGCCGATCACCATCGATGTCGCCGGCAGCGGCGACGATGGTGCGGCGATCGCGGCGGCCTTCGCCTACTTCGAAGCGGTCGACCGGCGCTTCAGCACCTACCGGGACGACAGCGAGATCTCGGCGATCAACCAGGGCCGCCTCGGCGAGAAGGACTACAGCGCCGAAATGCGCGAGGTGCTGGCGCTGGCCGAGAAGACGCGGCGCGAGACCGCGGGCTATTTCGACATCCGCACGGCGGCCGGAACGGTCGATCCCTCGGGCATCGTCAAGGGCTGGGCGATCCGCAATGCCGCGGCGCTGGTCGCACGCACCGGCGCCCGCGACTACTACGTCGATGCCGGCGGCGACATCCAGTCGTCCGGCCGCAACGGAGAAGGCAAGGAGTGGCGGGTCGGCATCCGCAATCCGTTCGACCCCGCCCAGATCATCAAGGTGGTGGAACCGCGCGGCCATGGCGTCGCCACCTCCGGCACCTATGTGCGCGGCCAGCACATCTACGACCCGCACGCCCGCGGCGCCGTTCTCGACGAGGTCGTCAGCCTGACCGTGATCGGCCCGGACGTCCTCGAGGCAGACCGCTTCGCCACCGCCGCCTTCGCCATGGGGCGCGACGGCATCTATTTCGTCGAACAGACGCCGGGCCTGGAAGGCTACCTCGTCGACCGCAACGGCCGCGCGACGTTCACCGGCGGCTTTGAAGGCTACACAACGACATGAAGATCATCGACCGCTTCCTCGATCACACCACCATGTACCGGTTGGTGCTGTGGCACCTGATCGCGCTTCTCGCCTTCGCGCTGGCGTTCAGCTTCTTCGGCCTGGTGCCCTACACGCCGCTGTCGATCGCCTTCTCGACCGCGCTGATCCTTGCCGTCTGCTGGGTCACCAACCTGGTCTTCGCGCGCGTCTTCCGGGTGCCGGCGAACACGGAGTCGATCTACATCACGGCACTCATCGTGGCGCTGATCATGAGCCCGGTCGGCATCGGCGACATTCATGGCATCGGCGCGCTCACCTTCGCCTCGGTGTGGGCGATGGCGTCCAAGTACATCTTCGCCGTCGGGCGCAAGCACGTCTTCAATCCGGCCGCTTTCGGCGTCCTGCTGCCCGGCCTGCTGCTCGGCCAGCCGGCGACCTGGTGGGTCGGCGGCAATCTGCCGCTGCTGCCGGTGGTGTTGATCGGCGGCGTGCTCATCGTGCGCAAGCTCCAGCGCCTCGATCTCGTGGCAACCTTCATGGCGGTCGTTCTGGTCACGATCCTGGCCACCACCGCGCCGGCGCATATCGCCATGACGATCACGGAGACGCTCAAGCACTCGCCGCTGTTCTTCTTCGCCTTCGTCATGCTGACCGAGCCGCTCACCCAGCCGACGACGCGCTGGCCCCGGCTCGCCTTCGCCGCGCTCGTCGGCTTCCTGTTCGCGCCCGACGTCCATATCGGCTCGTTCTATTTCACGCCGGAACTGGCGCTGGTTATCGGCAACGTCTTCGCCTGGGCGCTCAGCCCCAAGGGGCGCTTCGTGCTGACGCTGGAGCGCATCGAGCAGGCGGCGGCCGATACCTACGATTTCGTCTTCTCGACGCCCAACCGGGTGGCCTTCCAGGCCGGCCAGTACCTGGAATGGACGCTCGGCCTCGACCACGGCGACAATCGCGGCAACCGGCGCTATTTCACCGTCGCCTCGGCGCCGACCGAGGATACGGTGCGCCTCGGCGTCAAGTTCTACCGGCAGCCCAGCGCCTTCAAGCGGGCGCTCGGCGACATGGCGCCCGGCGACACCATCCACGCCGCCCAGATCGCCGGCAATTTCACCCTGCCGCGCAACCAGGACAAGAAGCTCGCCTTCCTCGCCGGCGGCATCGGCATCACGCCGTTCCGCTCGATGCTGCAATACCTCATCGACCAGGGCGAGGCGCGGCCGGTGGTCGTGCTCTACGGCAGCGAGACCCAGGAGGACATCGCCTACGGCGACGTGCTCGACGCGGCCGAGCGCAGGCTCGGCATCCGCACCGTCTATGCCATCGCCCGCGGTGCCCAGCGCGGGCAGTATCCAGGCTATATCGACGGCCGCCTGGTCAAGGCGGCGATCCCCGACTGGCGCGAGCGCACCTTCTATATCTCCGGCCCGCAGGCGATGGTGAAGGCGGTGCGCCACGAGCTTACGTCCATGGGCGTCCACCGTTCGCGCATCAAGACCGACTTCTTCCCGGGCTTCGCGTGAGGGAGCGAGCAGCGAGTGGGGAATAGCGAATAGCGAAGGGAGCCGCGCTTCTATTCGCTATTTCGCTATTCGCTGGTGTCATGCCCGCTTGAAGCTTGACCCCGCCCCCGCGATACTGCGGGCCGCAGGTGGTTGGGGAAGGCGGTGTTTTCCTTCATTCGCGCCAGGTATGTCTATGTGGCGCTGGTGCTGGCGATTCTCGCCGGCGCCACGTTGATCCGCATTGCCGATCCGTTCTTCGTCCAGGCACTGCGCCTGATCGCCTTCGATTCCTATCAGAAGCTCTCGCCGGCCAGCTATGACCCGGACCTGCCGGTCAGGATCATCGACGTCGACGAGGAGTCGCTCGCCAAGATCGGCCAGTGGCCGTGGCCGCGCACCACCATGGCCAAGCTTCTCGATACGCTGGGCGCCGATGGCGCCGCAGTGGTCGCCTTCGATATCCTCTTCTCCGAGCCCGACCGCACCTCGCCGGAAGAGGCGATCAAGCACATGACGCCGGAGGAGGCTGCGGTGCTGGCGCCACTGGTCGCCGACAAAAAGAGCCACGACCAGCTCTTCGCCGACGCGATCGGACAGAACCCGACGATCCTGGCCACGGCGCTGACCTCGAACCCGTCGCCGCCGCCGCCGCTCAAGGCCGGCTTCGCCACGGTCGGCGACAATCCCAAGGACTTCGTCCCGGCCTTTGCCGGCGCCAATGTCAACCTGCCCATCCTCGACGCGGCGGCGGCCGGTATCGGCTCGATCAACTGGCTGCCCGACCGCGACCAGGTGGTGCGCCGCATCCCGCTGATCTACCGGGTCGGCGACCAGTATGTGCCGACGCTCACCACCGAGGCGTTGCGCGTCGCGCAACAGGCCGGCAGCTACGTGCTCAAGGGATCGAACGCCAGCGGCGAGACCGCCTTCGGCCAGCAGACCGGCCTCAACCACATCCGCGTCGGCGGCATCGAGATCCCGACCGACGCCGACGGCGGCATCTGGCTGCACTTCCGGCCGCACGAGGCGCGCGCCTACATCCCGGCGTGGAAGGTGCTCGCCGGCGACGTCGATCCGCAGGAGATCGCCGGGCGCATCATGCTGGTCGGCACCAGCGCCCCCGGCCTCATCGACCTCAGGGCGACGCCGCTCGATGCCGCCATTCCCGGGGTCGAGATCCATGCCCAGGCGATCGAGCAGATTCTGCTCGGGTCGCAGGGCGGCGCCTCGCTCAGCCGGCCGGACTATGCGATGGCGGTCGAGATCGTGCTGACGCTGGTGATCGGGCTTGCCTTCGGCTTCATCGTCGCCCGGGTCACCGCCTTCACCTCCGGCGTGCTCGGCGTGGTGGCGCTGGCCTCGCTGCTGGTCGGCGGCTGGCTCGCCTTCGACAAGCTCGGCCTGCTGTTCGATCCGACTTATCCGGCGGTGACCGTGTTCCTGCTGATTGCCGGGACGTCCACCTACGTCTTCCGCCAGACCGAGAAGCAGCGCGGCGAAGTGCGCCGCGCCTTCAGCTACTACGTCTCGCCGATGGTGGTGAACGAGATCATCGCCCACCCGGAGAAGCTGGAGCTCGGCGGCGCCGTGCGCGAGCTGACGCTGCTGTTCTGCGACGTGCGCAACTTCACCTCGATCTCCGAGACGATGACGGCGCACGAACTGACCACCTTCATCAACAACCTGCTGACGCCGCTGTCGGAGATCATCCTCACCCACCGCGGCACCATCGACAAATACATGGGCGATGCCATCATGGCGTTCTGGAACGCTCCGCTCGACGATGCCGAACACGCGGCGCACGCCTGCCAGTCGGCGATCGCCATGGTCAAGCGCATGCGGACGCTGAACGAGGAGTGGCGGGCGGCGGCGGCCGCGGCGGGTCGCGCGCACAAGGACGTCGCCATCGGCATCGGCATCAATTCCGGCGACTGCTGCGTCGGCAATCTCGGATCGGTGCAGCGCTTCGACTATTCGGCGATCGGCGACGACGTTAACGTCGCCTCGCGGCTCGAGGGTCAGTCGAAGGTCTACGGCGTGCCCATCGTGGTCGGCGAATCCTCGCTGAAGCAGTTGCCCGATGGCCAGCCGATCGAGCTCGACATGATGCGGGTCAAGGGCAAGCTGCATCCGGCGAAGATCTATACCCTCTACGACGTGCTCGACGGTCCGGAGGATGGCTTCGAACGCCTGTCGCCGCGCCACGCCGAGATGCTGGAGGCCTATCGACGGCGGGACTGGGACGGTGCCGAGGCGCTGATCGTGCGCTGCGAGGCGATTGGCGTGGGCCGGCTCGCGGCGCTCTATGCGCTCTATCGCGGCCGCATCGCCGAATGGCGCGCGAGCCCGCCGCCGGCCGACTGGGACGGCACCTTCACGGCGACGTCCAAATAAGCGTTGTGACCTTGGTCACAGTCCTGTTAATCCCCGCTGCCTTAGGATTGAGCAGCGGCTGGGCGCTGGGACGAGGGAATTCATGGACCTGCATGTAGGGGCCGGCATGGTCGTCGCGGTTTTCCTGTGGCTTGAGATCAAGCATTTCATCTTCGATTACGTCGTCCAGACGCCCTTCCAGTTCCGCAACAAGGGCACCTACGGCCACCCGGGCGGCATCCTCCATTCCGGCCTGCAGGCGCTCGGCACCATCCCAGCCTTCTTCATCCTGCCGCCCGGCTGGCCGATGGCTGTGATCGTCGTCATAGGCGAGTTCGTCGTTCACTATCATGTGGACTGGTCGAAGGAGCAGTCGCTCCGGCGGATGAAGCTGACCACGACCGATGCCTGGTATTGGCGGATCTACGGGATCGACCAGCTAGCCCATCAGCTCACCTATGTCGTGATTGCGGCTTTGCTCGCCGGCGTGATCTGACCCCTTCGCAAACCATTGGTTAACTGGAACGGACGGTAGGCAGAGCCTGCCCGCCCGCCGGCGCGTAAGCGTCGTCGGCGGCTGGTGCGACGTGCGCCATCCGGTTCCGTGAAGGAGGTGCGGATCATGTCGATGCGTTCAGTTGTGGTGCCGGCGCTTGGGTTGCTCGCTGTGGCCGCGGCCCATCCGGCGGCGGCAGTCGAGGCGAGCGGTCACGCGGTCATGGTCCTGCGCAACACGGCGGCGAACGGGCCGGGTGGCGATCGCGCGCTGCGGACGCAGGGGCCGGTCTTTGCCGGCGACGTCATCAAGACGGACCGTCGCGGCACCGCCCAGATCCAGTTCGCCGACAACACCCGCATGGTCGTCGGTCCCAATTCGCAGGTGACGCTCGACAGCTTCGTCTTCCAGGGATCGGCGAAGGCGAGCGCCTTCGCGGTCGGCGCGCTGCGCGGCTCGTTCCGCTTCATCACCGGGGTGAGCGCCAAGACCGCCTATGCGATCGAGACGCCGACGGCGTTGATCGGCGTGCGCGGCACCGCCTTCGATGGCCACGTCGCCCGCGACGGCACCACCACCCTCATCATGTGGCATGGCACGGTGAACGTCTGCGACAAGGCGACGCCACGCCGGCACTGCATGGTGATCTCCGGCGCCTGCACCGTCGTTCAGCTCGATCCGCGGGATGGCTTCAACCGGGTCAACAACGTCTACGAGCGCACCGACCTCATCGATCGTGAGATCCCGTTCGCCTTCCGGCAGAACCGGCTGTTCGGTGCGTTCCGCGTTTCATCGCGGCGCTGCGAGATCCGCAACTTCGACCCGCCGCCGTCCGCGCACAGCGACATTCGCCCGGACGTCAGTCCGGCAGCAGCGCCACCGCCGTCGCCGCCACCGCCTCCTCCTCCTCCGCCGCCGCCGCCGGAGCCCAACTAGGCGGCGCGACCGGCTGCTAGCGCCGGAAGACCACGGAGGCCATCACGGTCTGCGCGTCGTAGCGGTGGCTGCTGTCGTTCGACGTGTTGTGGTCGAAGCGATAGGTGAGGCGGAAGTCGGACTGGGGCCCGAAGGCATTGGCGAAGCGAAGCGTGGCGCCGGGCGAGACGGTATAGTCCTGCCGGCTCTCGCCGTCGGGCGCCACGTCGACCATGTAGCGGCGCGCCGACAGTCCGACGTTCAGCGCCAGCGTCCAGCGGTCGGTGAGCTTCTTGCTGTATTCCAGCCTGGTGCCGCCGTCGAGGTAACGGCCGGGCGAGTAGGTGAAGACATTGGCGGTGTCGGTGATCGAACCGCCGACGTTGCTCCACAGGAACCAGGGCGCGATCGAGGCGACGTCGTTCTGGTGGATGACGTTCTGGAACGACCACTGGCCACGCGCGTCGACATACCAGCCGCTGGTCGAGGTCGCCGAGGGGGCGAAATCGCGATAGCCGGTGCGCAGGCGCACCCATTGATAGGCGCCGCCGAGATAGCCCTGGACCATCGCGCTGGCGTTAAACTCGTCGTAGAAGAACTTGTTGTCCGATGACGACACCGCCGCGCCGATCGACGGGTAGAGGGTGAGCATGGTCGCGCCGAGATCGACCAGCGGCCCGGTCTCGATGCCGGCATAGCCATAGTTCAGGTCGTGGTGCTCGGTGTGGTACTCGCCGTAGAGACTGCCGAGCGTGCGCCAGCGGGTGCCGGCGATCGGGCGCTCGTCCCTTATCCGCAACTGGGTGTAGGGCACGTAATCGGCCGTGGCGCCGCTGGCGACGAGTTCGGGGTTCGACTGCCACATGCCGCCCGCCTCGGCGGTGAACTGCGTCGACGGTGGCTGGATGATGCGGCGGACGCGCACGAGGCCGCGCTTGGCGGCGGCGTTGTTGGGATCGTTGAGCAGCACGCGCTCGTAGGCGCTGAGCGCCTTGCGGTATTCG
This sequence comes from uncultured Alphaproteobacteria bacterium, assembly GCA_963782045.1. Taxonomy (GTDB): domain Bacteria; phylum Pseudomonadota; class Alphaproteobacteria; order Rhizobiales; family Kaistiaceae; genus CAVSRC01. The sequence goes on along the minus strand of CAWAIR010000010.1, from coordinate 160,111 downwards.
TGGCGGCCTTCGGCGATCATTGCGTATTGCAGGCTGAGGTCGCTGTCGGCCGGGTTGGCGAGCACGCGCTGATAGGCGGCGGTCAGCTCGTCCGCTGCCGCCGGAAACGCAAATGCCGTGAAGCCGACAGCGAGCAATGCTGCCGCAACCCGCCCCATCTTCATACAACACCCTGTCGGTCGGCCGCCTGTCCCGGCGGCTCGTATCCCTGACGTTATGCGAGGAGGCGCGGGCTGACTATGGCACAAAGGACACAAGTTGGAAGGATTCGCATATAGACCGTGGCGCCGCCGCAAGCACTGACATAGCATCGGGGGCGAAGGTACAGGGGGAGACCAAGCAATGCCTGCCGGATATCTGCGTCTGGCGCTGGTGCCGCTGGCATTGGCCCTGGCTGTTGCGACAGGATCAGCCCACGCGGCCACCAATATCGGGGTCGCCGCCGCGGTCAAGAACGACGTCAAGGGCGCCGGCGGGACGATCGGCGTCGGCAGCAAGGTCTTTCAGAACGAGGTCGTCACCACCGGCGCGGAGAGCCTGGCGCAGCTTCTCTTCCTCGACGAGACCAGCCTGTCGATCGGGCCGAAGTCCCAGGTCAAGCTCGATACCTTCGTCTTCAATCCGTCGCGGGGGGCCGGCAACGTCGTCTTCTCGGCGACCAAGGGCGCCTTCCGCTTCATCACCGGATCGCAGGACCCGCACAACTACACGATCAAGACTCCGGTCGCCACCATCGGCGTGCGCGGCACAATCGTTGACTGCTTCATCGTCGCCGGTGGCCTCGCCTGCATCGTCGAGGAGGGCAGCGCCATCGTCGGCGGCCACAGCGTGAGCGCCGGCCAGGCGATCTTCATCTCCAACAGCGGCGCCGTCACCGGGCCGATGACGCCCGACGGCCGGTTCTTCCAGGTGGCCGGCAACATTCCCTGGCCGCTTTTCGGCGACCAACTGCCGGACAGCGTCGAGCGCTTCCAGACCCCTGGCGACCTCACCATCCGCACCGAGGAGCAGGACAATCACATCGTCCCGGTCCAAGTCACCGAGCCCACACCACCCGCACCCACACCCACACCCACACCCGTGACAGAGCCGGAGACGCCGCATGTCTGTGAAGAATGATGCTGCGACGGTGGTTGCGAAGGCGGAGAGACCGTGGCCGCGCCCGGACGCCGGATGTGGCGAAATCGTGGCGCATTCGTCCAATCTGACGAAATAGTCGGCGGAAATTCGCCGTTTCCCGCCCGGCGCCGGCGGGTTGAATTGTGAAGCCGGCTTGCTAACATCGTCTTTGTGGTGATTCGCGATTCGTCAGGCGTTTTTGCCGGGTTCGGTCTCGCCGCTGCAAGAAAGTGTCGATTTAATACTGATTGGATTTGTTCTGTCTGCGCTGGTTTCGATGACGAGGTGATTGGGGACATCTATTTGATACAGGTCTTCCGCATCGGCGTTTTTTGGGCCGCGAAGTCCATTTGATGCAAAAGGGGTTGGTGACAAAGCCGCCGGGTCGCGCCGGCGGCTTTTGTCATTGTGGCCGCAGGGCTGCGGTTTCATCGGCCGCGTCCTATGTTTACACTCGGCGGCGTTTCAAGGCGTAACCGGGCATGCTCGCAGCAATCAGACAGTTCTTCGACCGCCTCACCGATGGCGGCGACAGGGTCGACATGGGGGAGGAGGAGGTGCGGCTGGCGGTAGCCGCGCTGCTCTATCACGTGACCGCGGTCGACGGTGTGGTGTCGCCGGAGGAGTTGGCCACGCTCCGCGACCTGCTCAGGACCCATTTCGATCTCGATCCGGAGAGCGCCCGCTCGCTGATGGAAGCCGCCGAGACCGCGGACGAGGAGGCGGTCGACCTCTATCACTTCACCAGCCTGCTCAAGCAGCGGCTGGATGTTGCCGATCGCGAGCGTATCATCGAGATGATGTGGCGCCTGGTCTATGCCGATGGCGCCAAGCACGAATTCGAGGAAAACGTCGTGTGGCGCGTCGCCGAGCTGCTGTCCGTGCCCTCGCGGGTGCGCGTCCGCCTCAAGCTGGCGGTGCGCGACCAGAACGGATGATCCCATGCGGCCGATCCTGATCGTCCTCCACCAGGAACACTCCACCCCCGGCCGCGTCGGCCACCGGCTGATGGAGCGTGGCTACCGGCTCGATATCCGCCGGCCGCGCTTCGGCGACCCGCTGCCCGAGACGCTCACCCACCACGCTGGCGCCATCATCTTCGGCGGGCCGATGAGCGCCAACGACCCCGACGACTACGTCAAGACCGAGACCGACTGGATCAGGGTGCCGCTTGCCGAGGGGGCGCCGTTCCTCGGCCTCTGCCTCGGCGCGCAGATGCTGGCCCGCCACCTTGGCGCGGCGGTCGCCCCGCACGCCGACGGCCATATCGAGGTCGGCTGGTTCGGGCTGGCGCCGACCGAGGCGGGCCGGCGCCTCACCACCTGGCCCGATTGCGTCCACCAGTTCCACCGGGAAGGCTTCGCGCTCCCCGCCGGTGCGACGCTGCTGGCGGAAGGGGCGGCGGAGACCTTCCCCAATCAGGCGTTCTCCTATGGCGAAGCCGCGTTCGGCATCCAGTTCCACATTGAGCTGACGACCGCCATGGTCGGCCGTTGGACCGGCCGCATCGGCGACCGCGCCAAGCTGCCCGGCGGCCAGACCGCCGAGAAGCACTTCCAGGGCCGTGCCCTGCACGACTGGAAGACCCGGGCCTTCCTCGACGCTTTCCTCGAGCTGTGGCTGAAGCGTGACCGCAGGGCGGCAAGCAGCCTTGCGGAAGCGGCGGAGTAGCGGCAGAGAACTCGCATCCTGCAACGGCTTTTCGCAGATTGCGAGGCGCGGGCGGTTATCAAAAGCTTAACGCAATCAATAAATTGCGAGTCAAACCCGAGCGAGGCGCAAGCTCTGGTGTGGCCCCCTCTGGCAGGACCTTTGCCATTGTGATGGCACGCTGATTTCTGGTTGTGCGTAGTCAGCGAACAGACTGGGCGGGGGAAAGCACATGCCGTTGACCCCCGGCGTGCCTTCCTCCGTCCCGGTCTCTCCTCGCGTCTCGAAAGAACGCAAACGATGGCCCGGAGCGGCGCGGCGGCTGCTCCGGGCCGCTCTTTTTGCGTGCCTCCGCCTATTCCGCAGACGAGGCCACCTCGGTTAAGGTCCGCCCCGGCCGCCGCTCGCAAGGCCAGGATCACATGACCGACGACGCGCACCAAGCCGTGATGGAGGGCCTCGCCGCGCTGCTGCCGCGGCTGTGGCGCTACGGGCTGGTGCTGTCGGGCAACCGCGACACGGCCGAGGAACTCGCCCAGACGACCTGCGTGCGGGCGCTCGAGCGCAGCGGCCAGTTCGCCCCCGGCACCCGGCTCGACCGCTGGCTGATCGCCATCCTCCACTCGATCTGGCTGAACGAGGTCCGCGCCCGCAGGGTGCGCCTCGGCCAGGGCCTGGTGGACGCCGAGGTGGCGCTCGTCTTCGACGGAATCCGGGCGATCGAGACGAATATTCTGGCCGCCCAGGTGTTACGCCAGGTGCAGGACCTACCCGAGGTGCAGCGAGAAACCCTTTATCTGGTCTATGTCGAAGGGCTGAGTTACCGCGAAGCGGCCGAGGCGCTGGACGTCCCCATCGGGACGATCATGTCGCGTCTGGCGACGGCGCGCGCGAAACTCGCCGGCCTTGCGGCAGAGGCGCAGGAAACCAGCGAAAGCCATGGCCGATCCGGTCGATAGCCCTCCGAGCGACGACGCTCTGCTGACCGCCTACATCGATGGCGAACTCGCCACCGACGACCGGCGGGCCGTGGAGGCGCGGCTTGCCGGCGAGGCGGCGCTCGCCGCCCGCCTGGCGGACCTCAAGCGCGGCGGGCGGGATTTCGCCGGGGCCTACGACGCGCTGCTTGCCGGGGCGCCACACGAACGCCTGGCGGCGATGCTCGCCGAGGCCACGGCTGAGGCCCGTCCGGCGCGGCGCCCGGGCGGCTGGCGCCCGGCGGCGATCGCCGCCTCGATCGCCCTTTTCGTGCTCGGCGCGGCCGCCGGCTATTGGGTTCCGCTGGTCACCGGCGTCGTGCAGCCGGTGCCGGTTGCCGCGGCGCCGAACTGGCGGCAGGCGGTGGCGGAATACATGGGGCTGACGACGCCGGAGACGCTGGCGGTCATCCCCGACAACCCGGCGCAGCTTGCCGACGAGCTGTTAGCGGTGGGCGCCAGGATACCGGTGGCGCTGTCGCCCGACCGGCTGGCGCTGCCGGATGCGGCGCTGAAGCGCGCCTCGCTGTTCGATTTCCATGGAAAGCCGCTGGTGCAGCTCGCCTACCTGTCGCCCGGTGAAGGGGCGCTCGCCTTCTGCATCATCGCCAACGGCAGGCCCGACGCCGCCGTCGCCAGCGAAGTGCGCGAGGGCTTCAACATCGTCTTCTGGAACAGGAACGGCCTCGGCTACCTGCTGATCGGCAAGGCACCGCAGAAGACGCTGGAGGCTCTTGCCGGAGACCTCAGGGCAAGGGTTGCCTCATGACGGTCTCTCGGCCCGGATGAGCGTGAGCGCGATCGGCGGCGTCCGTTCCGCATTCCGCTGCGCTCCATTTGGGCTCCTTCGGCTTCGCCGGAATGACGAGCCCGCTCACGCATTCACATAGGTCGAGGCGCCGCGCACGTTCTCGTCGATGGCGAGCCTCTGGCTGAGCGAGGGCATGGCGCGCTCGGCGCAATCGGTGCGCGGGCAGGTGCGGCAGGACACGCCGATGGGCGTGATCACCTGCGGGTCGGCGATGGCGAGGCCGTCGGCATAGACGATCTCGCCAGCATGGCGGACGTCGCAGCCCAGCCCCACGGCGCGCTGGCCGATGCGGTGGGGCAGGCCGCCGGCGGCGGCGAAGCCGGCGGCGCGGCCGGCGGTGCGCGCCACGCAGAAGAAGGTGCCGCCGTCGGGCATGCGCGACACCTGCACGCGCAACATGCCGGGCGTCGAGAAGGCGTCGTAGACGTTCCAGCGCGGACAGGCGGCGCCGAAGCGGGCGATGTGGATGCCCGAGGCCGAGAAACGCTTGGAGATGTTGCCGGCGATGTCGACCCGGATGAAGTGGAAGGGAATGCCCTCCGACCCCGGCCGGCGGAGCGTGGTCAGCCGGTGGCAGGCCTGCTCGAAGGAGACGCCGAAGCGGCTCTTGAGGATGTCGATGTCGTAGCGGGTCGCCTTGGCCGCGTCGAGGAACAGCCGGTAGGGCATGAGCACGGCGGCGGCGAAGTAGTTGGCCAGCGATGTGCGCATCAGTGCCGCCGCCGCTTCGCTCGAGAAATCGCCCCCGGCGACGATGCGGTCGAGCACGTCGTGATGGTCGAGATAGGCGATCTGGTGGGCGATCTGGAAGATGCGGCTCGATGGCGGCAGCATCTCGGAAATCTCCAGACGGCGCCCGAGCCGGTCGAAATGGCGGAAGCGGCCGGGCATGGCTTCGGCGCGGCGGATCTCGACGACGACCGAGTAGCGGCTGTGCAGGAGATCGATCAGGCCCTGATGCAGCGTGTGGATGGAGAGCCCGTTCTCCGTCCACAGGTCCTCCGCCGCCGTTTCGAGGTCGGGGAAGTGGTTCATGCGGCGCTGGATGAAGTCGCTCACTTCTTCGGATGGGATGGCCACCGGCAGGGGATCGCCGGCGTCCTCGCCGGCGCCGCCGGGCTCGTCGAGCGGGCGATGGCGCCGCCAGGCATCGTAGATGTCGAGCACGGCACGTCCCACCGCCGGCAGCGTCGCCACCAGTTCCTGCACGTCGCTGGCCTTCACCTCGGCGTGCTCGAAGACCGGGTCGCAGAACGCTTCCATCAGTTGCAGCGACAGGCTCTGGTCGGTATCGGCGGTGAAATCCCTGAGGTCGATGTGGAACTTCTCGACCAGCTTGAGGAGCACGCGCACCGTCACCGGCCGCTGGTTGCTTTCGAGCAGCGTCAGGTAGCTCGCTGAGAGGCCGAGCTCGCGCGCCATCTGTGCCTGGGTCAGGCGCTTCTCCTGCCTCAGCCGGCGCAGCCGGCCGCCGATGCGCATGGCCTTCATGGGGCATTTCCTCCCAGACCGCGTGTCCTTACAAATCTTACATCATTACAAGCACGGTCTGTGTGCTTGTTGACAATGTTCAGGATTTCTACGCGATTTCAAATATTTATTGACCCTGCGGCGTTGTCAATGAGAATTGCCCGACATCGCCAGGGAGGGAAGAGATCATGACAGGCCAACCGGACCGCTTCGCCGGGATCCGCCGCGACTACACAGAGGACGACGTCGACCGGCTGCGCGGCAACGTCGTGGTCGAGCACACGCTCGCCCGCCGCGGCGCCGAGCGCCTGTGGCGCCTGCTCAACGAGCGCCCGTTCGTGCCGGCGCTGGGCGCGCTCACCGGCAACCAGGCGCTGCAGCAGGTCAAGGCCGGGCTGGAGGCGATCTACCTCTCCGGCTGGCAGGTGGCGGCCGACGCCAACAATGCCGGCGAGATGTATCCCGACCAGTCGCTCTATCCGGCCTCCTCGGTGCCCGACGTCGTCTCGCGCATCAACAAGACCCTGATGCGCGCCGACCAGATCGCGCGGCTGGAAGGCGACACCGCAACCGACTGGTTCGCGCCGATCGTCGCCGATGCCGAGGCCGGCTTCGGCGGCACGCTCAACGCCTTCGAGCTGATGAAGGCGATGATCGAGGCAGGCGCCGCCGGCGTCCATTTCGAGGACCAGCTCGCCTCGGAGAAGAAGTGCGGCCACCTCGGCGGCAAGGTGCTGGTGCCCACCCAGAGTTTCATCCGCACGCTCAACGCGGCGCGCCTGGCGGCGGACGTGTCGAACGTGCCGACCGTGCTCATCGCGCGCACCGACGCCCATTCGGCGACGCTGATCACCAGCGATTTCGACGAGCGCGACCTGCCGTGGCTGTCGGGCGAGCGCACGGCCGAGGGCTTCTTCCGCCTCAAGCAGGGCGGCGGCCACTCGGTGGCGCACGCCATCGTGCGGGGGCTCAGCTACGCGCCCTATGCCGACGTGCTGTGGTGGGAGACCTCTTCGCCCGATCTCGGCGAGGCGCGCGAATTCGCCGAAGAGGTCCATCACGCCTTCCCCGGCAAGCTGCTGGCCTATAACTGCTCGCCCTCGTTCAACTGGCGGGCCAAGCTCGAGGAACGCGAGATCGCCGGCTTCCAGGAGGAGCTGGCGGCGCTGGGCTACCGCTTCCAGTTCGTCACGCTCGCCGGCTTCCATGCGCTCAATCTCGGCATGTTCGAGCTGGCGAACGGCTACCGGGCGCGCGGCATGGCCGCCTATTCGGAGCTGCAGCAGCGCGAGTTCGCGGCCGCCGAGCAGGGCTTTACCGCGGTGCGCCACCAGCACGAGGTCGGGACAACCTATTTCGACGCGGTGGCGCTGGCCGTCTCCGGCGGCGCTTCCTCGACGGTGGCGATGGCCGGCTCGACCGAAGCCGAGCAGTTCACGGAGACCCCAGCGTTGGAGAAGGCGGACGCAGCGTAGGCCGTGCCGCCGGGAGGCAGAGGGATGATCGAGGAATACTGGGTGGTCGGCGGCAGCTATCGCGATGCCAGCTTCGCCGCGCTCAAGGAAGGCACCAGCGAGGTCCACGGTCCCTTCGCCAGCTATGACGAGGCGCTCAGCTCATGGAATGCGCGCACCGAGTGCTCGCGCGCCGAAGCCACCACCCGCTTCACCGTGGTGGTCACCGCACCCCGTCCTTCGAGGCCCGGCTGACGCCGGGCGCCTGAGGACGAGGATTCAACAAAACCCTCATGGTGAGGAGCGCGCCTCGAACCGTGCTGGCGCCGGCGGTGGCCACCTCAGGACGAGGCCGCTTGTCTACCCCGCCGATGCCTTCAGCTCGGCGTCGATCGCCGCCTTCAGCTTCTCGTAGGGCTGGGCACCGACCATCATCTGCTTGCCGACGAGGAACGACGGAGTGCCGCCGACCCCCATGGAGTAGCCCTCGTTGGCGTCGGCCTCCATCGCCTTGGAGAAGTCGGCCGACTTGTCGTTCATCACCTGCTTGACCTTGGCCATGTCGATGCCGGGGATGGTGGCGGTCAGCGCCAGGATGTCGTCCTCGCTGCCCCAGCCGGCGTTCTCCTGGTCCTGGTGGTCGAACATCGCCTTGTGCCAGGCGCGGAACTGGTCCGGCGCCACGGCCCACACGGCGCGGGCGGCGCGGCTGGCGACGTCGGAATCGGGGCCGAGGAAGGCGAAGTCCTTGAACACGATCTTCAGCTTGCCGGTATCGACATAGTCCTTCTCGAGCTGCGGAAAGACGGTCTCCTCCTCCTGCTTGCAGTAGGGGCACTGGTAGTCGAACCAGTAGGCCATGGTGACCGGCGCCTTGGCGTCGCCGATATAGGCGGCGCCGTCGAGGTTGACGTCGGCGATGTTGGCGGGCGGTGCCGGCGGCTGGGCGGACGCGTTCGAATCGACCGGCGCCATGGCCGCCTGCTGCAGCGTCGCCTGGCGGGCGGTCCACACGATCGTGCCGGAGATCATTCCGCCGGCGATGATGATGGCGAGCGGGATGAGGATGTCACCCGGCGAAAGCTTGCGCATGGCGGCAGAGAATCCTTGTGGCCGATGGATGAGGCGACTGGCCGCTCCGATTTCGGCAGTATTGGGGCGGCGCCGGCCGGCAGCCGGACGGCGCAAACCTAGACCGTTTCTCCTGCGGATTGGATCAATTCCACGTCAGTTTGATCCATGTCAGCGCTGGGCGCGGGCGAGCACGTCCATGATCTCGGCGACCTTCTGGCGCTGGTCGTCCTTGTCGCCGCTGGCGATGGCGCCCTCGACGCAGTGGGCCACGTGGTCGCGCAGGATCTCCTCCTCGGCGCGGCGCAAGGCGGCGCGCACCGCTCCGATCTGGGTGACCACATCGATGCAGTAGCGGTCGTCGCGGACCATGCCGGCGATGCCGCGCACTTGTCCCTCGATGCGACTGAGGCGCTTGAGGACGGCGGTTCTCGTTGGTTCGTGCATGCTTGACTTGATACCCTATGGGGGTATATGGGTCAAGCCCAGTCAGATACCCCCCGGGGGTTCCGAGCTCCACTGCAAGAGAAGCCATCATGTCCGACAGCCCGCATCACGCCCACGACCACCACGCCGATGGCCACGGCCATCATCATCACGGAAAAGTCCCTGCGGGCGCCGTCGGGGAACTGGTCAAGGACCCGGTGTGCGGCATGGACGTCGATCCGGCCAGGACCGAGCACAGCGCCGACTACAAGGGCGAGACCTATTACTTCTGCTGCCCGCACTGCCGCGCGAAGTTCGTCGCCGATCCGGAAAGTTTCGTCGGCGCGACGGCCAAGGCGCACGAGCACGGCCACGCCCATCACGGCCACGATCACGCCATGCACGATCACGCCGCCGGTGCGGACACGGTGAAGGACGTCGTCTGCGGCATGGACGTCGATCCGGCAACCGCCGAGCACAAGGCCGACTACAAGGGCGAGACCTACTATTTCTGCTGCCCGCACTGCCGCGCGAAGTTCGTTGCCGATCCGGAAAGTTTCGTCGGCGCGACGGCCAAGGCGCACGAGCACGGCCACGCCCATCACGGCCACGATCACGCCATGCACGATCACGCCGCCGGTGCGGACACGGTGAAGGACGTCGTCTGCGGCATGGACGTCGATCCGGCAACCGCCGAGCACAAGGCCGACTACAAGGGCGAGACCTACTATTTCTGCTGCCCGCACTGCCGCGCGAAGTTCGTTGCCGAGCCCGAGAGCTTCGTTGGCGCCAACGCCAAGGCGCACGAGCACGGCCACGCCCATCACGGCCACGATCACGCCATGCACGGCCACGCCGCCGGTGCGGACACGGTGAAGGACGTCGTCTGCGGCATGGACGTCGATCCGGCAACCGCCGAGCACAAGGCCGACTACAAGGGCGAGACCTACTATTTCTGCTCCGGCCACTGCCGCGAGCGCTTCGTCGCCGAGTCCGAACGCTTCCTGCATCCCGACGACCACCCGGCCGCGCCGGTGCCGGAGGGCACCGAATACACCTGCCCGATGCACCCGGAGATCCGCCAGATCGGCCCCGGCACCTGCACGATCTGCGGCATGGGCCTGGAGCCGACGGTGATGACCGCCGACACCGGCCCCAATCCCGAACTCACCGACATGACCCGCCGCTTCTGGATCGGTCTGGCGCTGACCGTGCCGGTGGTGGTGCTGGAGATGGGCGCCCATCTCGGCCTCGACCGGCTGGTCGATCCACGCCTGTCGGCCTGGGTCCAGCTCGCGCTGGCGACCCCGGTGGTGCTGTGGGCCGGCTGGCCGTTCTTCGTGCGCGGGGCCCAGTCGTGGCTGACGCGCAACCTCAACATGTTCACGCTGATCTCGATCGGCACCGGCGTCGCCTGGGTCTACAGCATCGTCGCCACGCTGGCGCCCGGCGCCTTCCCGCCGGCTTTCCGCGGTCCTGACGGGTCGGTGGCGGTCTATTTCGAGGCAGCCGCCGCCATCACCGTGCTCGTCCTGCTCGGCCAGGTGCTGGAACTGCGCGCCCGCGAGCAGACCTCCGGTGCCATCAAGGCGCTGCTCGACCTCGCCCCCAAGACCGCCCGGCGCATCGCCGCCGACGGAGCCGAGGAGGAGATCACCCTCGACCTGATCGGGTTGGGCGATCGCCTGCGCGTGCGCCCCGGCGAAAAGGTGCCGGTCGACGGCGCCGTGGTCGAAGGCCATTCCTCGCTCGATCGAATCGATGGTCACCGGCGAATCCATGCCGGTCGAGAAGAAGGCCGGCGACAAGGTGATCGGCGGCACCATCAACCGCTCCGGTGCGCTCATCATGCAGGCCGAGAAGATCGGCCGCGACACGCTGCTTGCCCGCATCGTGCAGATGGTCGCCGACGCCCAGCGCAGCCGCGCACCCATCCAGCGCCTCGCCGACCAGGTCTCTGGCTGGTTCGTCCCGCTGGTCATCCTGGCGGCGCTTGTCGCCTTCGCCGCCTGGTCGATCTTCGGGCCGGAACCGCGCTTCGCCTTCGCGCTCGTTGCGGCGGTGAGCGTGCTCATCATCGCCTGCCCGTGCGCGCTCGGCCTCGCAACGCCGATGTCGATCATGGTCGGCGTCGGGCGCGGCGCGCGCGCTGGCGTGCTCATCAAGCACGCCTCGGCGCTGGAGCGCATGGAGAAGGTCGACACGCTGGTGGTCGACAAGACCGGTACGCTCACCGAGGGCAGGCCGTCGGTGACGGCGGTGGTGCCGCTCGCAGGCCATGACGAGGCGTCCGTCCTGAAATTCGCGGCAAGCGTCGAGAAAGCGAGCGAGCATCCGCTCGCAGAGGCCATCGTCGCGGCGGCGGCAGCGCGCGGCATCGCCACTGCCAAGGTCATGGGCTTCGACGCGCCGGCCGGCAAGGGCGCCTTCGGCATGGTCGAGCGCAAGCGCGTCCATGTCGGCAACGCCGCCTTCTTCGCCGAAATGAAGATCGCCACCGACGCGCTGGCGGCCGAGGCCGAAAAGCTGCGCAAGGACGGCGCCACCGCCGTGTTCGTCGCCATCGACGGCAAGCCGGCGGCGGTCATCGGCATCGCCGACGCGGTCAAGGCGACGACGGCTGCCGCGATCGCCGGCCTGCATGCGGAAGGCATCCGCATCGTCATGCTGACCGGCGACAACCGCACCACGGCAGAAGCCGTGGCCAGGAAGCTTGGCATCGACGAGGTCGAGGCCGAGGTGCTGCCCGACCGCAAGAGCGCGGTGATCAAGCGCCTGCGCGACGAGGGCCGGGTGGTGGCGATGGCCGGTGACGGCGTCAACGATGCACCGGCGCTGGCGACGGCCGATATCGGCATCGCCATGGGCTCGGGCACGGACGTGGCCATCGAGAGCGCCGGGGTGACGCTGCTCAAAGGCGACCTCATGGGCATCCTGCGCGCCCGCCGCCTCAGCCAGGCGGTGATGCGCAACATCCGCCAGAACCTGCTGTTCGCCTTCATCTACAATTCGGCCGGCGTGCCGATCGCCGCGGGCATCCTCTATCCCGCCTTCGGCATCCTCTTGTCGCCGGTCATCGGCGCGGCGGCGATGGCGCTGTCATCGGTCAGCGTCATCTCCAATGCGCTCCGCCTCGGCCGGGTGAAGATCGAGTAGCCGGGCCAAGGTCGAAAGCCCTCCCCCACAAGGGGAGGGAACGCGCGTCAGGCGTTCAGGGTCGCTCGTCTACCGCACGATGACGCAGCTGCATGGCGCCGCGTGGGCGACCTTGTGCGACACGCTGCCGTAGAGCAGGCCCTCGAGGTCGCCGAGGCCGCGGCTGCCCATGACGATGGCGTCGACCTTGCGGCGGCGGGCGGTATCGACGATGCGCCGCGCCGCGTCGCCCTCCGCCACCTCGGCGTTGACGCAGGCTATTCCCCTGTCCTGAGCCGCAATGCGCGCGCTATCGACGATGTATTCGGCGGCCGTGCGCAGGAGCCGCGCCTCGGTCGCGCGGATGTGCTCGATCTCCGAGAACTGCTCCAGTCCGGGCGGAATCCGCTCGCTGCCGTGGCGCCGCTGCACATGCAGGATGAGAAGCTCGGCCTTCCTCGCCGCGGCCAGCTCGCAGGCGAAGTCCAGCGCCTTGCGGGCATTGTCCGATCCGTCGGTCGGGTGCAGGATCGTCTTGATGTCCATTGTCCACCTTCAAATCCATCACCATGTTGATATGAGCCACTAGGGCCTGGAGCGCGCCGCTCGGCAGGGCCTCATTGGAAGGAATTCAAGGTCGCCCGGGCGGGGTCCTCCCAGCACCAATATGGTGATGCCCGGCAGCTTTTGCCGGCAGAGACGATAGGTGAGCAGGATGGAAACCCCGGCACAGATCGACTTTCAGGGCGAACCCTTGAACTTGCATGTCCAGCAGTCTGTGCACCAGCATATCGCCGCGCTCGAGAAGCGGTTCGGGCGGATCATCGCCTGCCGCGTCGCGGTGGCGGCGCCGTCGCACCATCACCACACCGGCGGCCCCTATGAAATCGCCATCCACCTGGCGCTGCCCGACGGCCGCGAGGTCAACGTCGACCGCACCGCCCAGGCGGACGAGCGCTTCGCCGATCCCGCCTTCGCCGTCAACGACGCCTTTAAGCGGGCGCGGCGCCGCCTTGAGGATGAAGTCCGCCGCATGCGCCGCCCGGTCAAGCTGCCTGAGGCGTAGACTGGCCGTGGCGCCGTCCGAAACCTCAGGCCGGGACGCGCGTTGCCTCTGTGAAGCTGCCGGCCGGGAAAGGCCGGTGAGCATTGTTTCCCGCCGCCGCAGGGCGTGCCGAGAGGTGAGGTACAAGCGATGAAGAAACCACGTCGCATCGCAGATGAAGACGATCCGGGGATCGACCTCACGATCTCGCCGGAGCGGGTCTGCTTCCTGATCGTCAAGGCGCGCGAATTCGACGTCAAGGAGCAGGTCACCGAGCCCGATCCCGGCTCCAATCCCACCGACGACATGGATGCCTCGGTGCTGGAGGATCACGAGGACGATCCGGTGGCCGAAGAGATGATCTCCGCCATCCGCGCGCTCGACGAGGACGAGCAGGTCGAGCTGGTGGCGATCGCCTGGCTCGGTCGCGGCGACGGCACGGTGGACGACTGGGATTCGCTGAAGACGCAGGCGGCAGAGGAGCGCAACAACCGCACGGCGAGCTACCTGCTCGGCATGCCGCAACTCGGCGATTATCTCGAGGAAGGTCTCTCCCTGCTCGGCCGCAGTTGCCAGGAATACGAGCTCGGCCGCCTGTAGCCCGGCAACGGCCGGGAATTCTTAGCAGGCTCAGCCACTGCCTCCGCGGGCCGATGCGCGGGCCGGCTTGATTCAGCGCAACACCCGATGCCCGCGCTCCTGTCATGACATGGCCTGTGCCTCTTGCCAGGGGCGTCGCGGCGGCTTTGTGCCGGCGACCCGACCGGAACGACAAGATGCAGATCGACCGGCAAGATGAGGTCATCGCCTTCCTGACAGATCCCGCGACCCACGGTCTGGCGCCGCGGGCGGAGGCGGTCGCGGTGATCGAGACGCACATCTCGGTGGTGGTGCTGGCGGGGCCGCGCGCCTACAAGCTCAAGCGCGCGGTCAAGCTCGGCTACGTCGATTTCTCCACGGCCGACAAGCGCCTGGCGTTCTGCGAGCGCGAGGTGGAGCTCAACCGGCGCGCCGTGCCCGCCCTTTACCGGGGCGTACGGCGCATCGCGCGCGCTGCCGACGGACGGCTCGCCTTCGACGATGAGGGGCCGCTGGTCGATGCGGTGGTCGAGATGGTGCGCTTCGACCAGGACGGCCTGTTCGACCGCATGGCGGTCGATGGCCGCCTGACCCCGGCGCTGCTCACCGAGGTCGCCGGCGCGGTCGCCCGCCTGCACGAGTTAGCGCCGGTCGAGCTGTCCGGCGGCGGCGCCGCGAATCTGGCCGAGGTGCTGTCGATCAACGAGCGCGCGCTCGCCGCCATCGACCTGTTCCGCCCCGACGCCGTCACCCGCTTCAACCGGGCCTTTCGCGATGCTCTGGCAGGGGCCCGCCCGCTGCTCGACCGGCGCCAGCGCCTCGGCAAGGTGCGGCACTGCCACGGCGACCTGCACCTCAGGAACATCTGCCTGTTCGAGGGCCGTCCGGCGCTGTTCGACTGCCTGGAATTCAACGACGCCATGGCGACGGTCGACGTGCTCTACGACCTCGCCTTTCTGCTGATGGACCTGTGGCACCGCGATCTGAAGCCGGCCGCCAACCTGGTGCTCAACCGCTATCTCGATATCGTCGACGAAAGCGACGGGCTGGTGCTGATGCCGCTGATGATGGCCATCCGCGCCGCCGTCCGCGCCCATGTCAGCGCCACCCGCGTCGGGGAGCCGGCCGAGGCGGGTAATGTCGAGGCGCTGCGCCGCGAAGCGGTGGCCTATTTCCATCTCGCCCAGGCCCTGCTCAAGCCGGTGCCGCCGCGGCTGGTGGCGATCGGCGGCTTTTCCGGCGCCGGCAAGTCCACCGTCGCCGCGGCGATCGCCGAGGCCGTCGGCTCGCCGCCGGGGGCGCGGGTGCTTTCCAGCGACCGCATCCGCAAGCGCATGGGCGGCGTCGCACCGATGACACCGCTGCCCGCACCGGCCTATCGCCGCGAGGTGTCGCGGGCGGTCTACGAGACGCTGGGGCGCGAGGCCGAATACCTGCTGGCCCTCGGCCAGGGCGTCGTGCTCGACGCCACCTTCCGGCGGCCCGACGAGCGCCTGCGCATCGAGGAGATGGTGGCCGCCGTCGACGTGCCGTTCACCGGCATCTGGCTGGAGCTGGAGCCGGAGAAGCTGGTGGCGCGGCTGGAGGGCCGTGGCCCCGATCCGTCGGATGCCACGGCCGAGGAGGTCTATCACCAGGTCTCGCAGTTCAGCGGGCCGGTGACCTGGAATGTGGTGCCCGCCGGGGGCAGCCTCGAGGAGGTCGTCGGCCGCGTGCTGGCGCTCATCGGCGCCGGCTGATCAGGCCGAGAAGGCCCGGCGGATGGTATCGAGCAGGGTGTTGCCAATCAGCGGCTTCTCGACGATCGCCACCGAGGCGGCGGCGGCGCGCACGCGCAGGTGCGGCCCCGGGTTGGTGGTGATCAGGATCGCCGGCATGGTGACGCCGCGCTGGCGCAGCGCGTCGAGCAGCTGAAGCCCGTTGCCGTCTTCGAGATTGTAGTCAATGACCAGGCAGCCCCAGCGGCTGCGGGTCGCATCCGCCAGCAGCGCCTTGGACGACGAATAAGTGTGGACCGCGTAGCCCTCGATCTCGAGGGAGAACTTGAGCGAGGCCAGAATCGCCGGATCGTCGTCGATGACGAAAACCGGGCGCTCGGCCGCCAGAACGGGCGTCGTCAGCGCGGAGGATTCGGAGGTCTGATCCGTAGCCATCCCACAGATAAGCCACAGAAACCGCCGTTTTGCCTTGATACAGGTCAACGGCGCTGTCTTACCGTCAGCTACCGGCGAGCAATGCCATGCGGACCAGTTCCGACAGGCTGCGCGCCTGCATCTTGGTCATCACGTTGGCCCGGTAGACTTCGACCGTGCGGGCGCTGATGCCGAGGTCGAAGGCGATCGTCTTGTTGGGATGGCCGGCGACCAGGCCGTCGAGCACCTGCTGCTCGCGCGGCGACAGCGAGGCGAGCCGCTCCTTGACCTCGGTCCGGCGCAGCTCCTGCTCGCTGTCGAGCTCGTTCTTGTTGAGCGCCATGCGTACGGCGCTGAGCAGTTGATCGTCGTCGAACGGCTTCTCCAGAAAATCGATCGCGCCGAGCTTCATGGCCTCGACCGCCAGCGGCACGTCGCCATGTCCGGTCATCACGATCACCGGCAGCGATACCTCGCTGTCGTTGAGGCGGCGGAGCAGCTCCATGCCGTCGATCTCGGGCATGCGCACGTCGGTGATGATGCAGCCGCCGGTGATCTGCGGCAGCGCCTTGAGGAAGGTGGTTGCCGAATCGTAAACGTGGACCTCGATGTCGGCGGTCGACAGCAGGAAGGCCAGCGACTCGCGCGCGTCGTCGTCGTCGTCGATGACATGGACGACCTTGTCATTCGCCATCGCGCATCTCCGCGAGCCTGCCGCTGGCAAGGGTGAAGTGGAACGTGGTGCCGCCCGATTCGTTCGATTCGGCCCAGATTTCCCCGCCGTGCGACTGGATGATGGTACGCGAGATGGACAGGCCGACGCCCATGCCGTGCCGCTTGGTGGTGACGAACGGCTGGAAGAGCTGGCGGGCCACTTCCTCGGCCAGCCCGGGTCCGGTGTCGGCAACGCTGACTTCGATCATATCATCCCTTGCCGGTGCGGTTGACAACACCAGCTCTCGCTCCTCGACGTCGACCATTGCTTCGATAGCGTTGCGCACGAGGTTGAGCAACACCTGCTGGACTTGGACCTTGTCGGCGAGCACCAGGTCGTGGTTGCGGTCGAATTGGAAGCGGACGCGCACGCCGTGCTCCTTGGCCCCGACCAGGGCCAGCGCGCTGGCTTCCTCGATCAGCTTGGCGACGCTCTCCACCCGCCGCTCGCTCTCGCCGCGGCTGACGAAATCGCGCATCCTGCGGATGATGTCGCCGGCCCTCAGCGCCTGTTCGCCGGCCTTGTCGAGGGCGTCGCGCAGACGCGCCCAATGCTCGTCGGCCTCGTTGTCGATCAGCCGGCGCGATCCCTTGATGTAGTTGGCGATGGCCGACAGAGGCTGGTTGAGTTCGTGGGCGAGCGTCGAAGCCATCTCGCCCATGGCTGTCAGGCGCGAGATGTGGATCAGCTCCGACTGGAGCTCCTGCAGCCGCGCCTCGGTCTCCTGGCGCTGGGAGAGGTCGCGCACGAAGCCGGTGAAGTAGCGCTCCTCGCCGGGGCGCATCTCGCCCACCGCCAGCTCCATCGGAAAGGTCGAGCCGTCCTTGCGCTCACCGACGACCACCCGGCCGATGCCGATGATGTGGCGCTCGCCGGTCTTCAGGTAACGCGACAGGTAGCTGTCGTGGGCCTCGCGATAGGGCGAGGGCATCAGCATGCTGACGTTCTCGCCGACGGCCTCCTCGGCGCGATAGCCGAACAGGTGCTCGGCGGCGGAAGAGAAGGACTGCATGACGCCGTTCTCGTCGATGACGATCATGGCGTCGGGGACGGTGTCGAGGATCGATTCGAGATGCGCCTCGCGGATCTCGAGGTCGCGCTGGCGGTTGGCCGACTGGATGCGGCCGCGCTTGAGCCGCATGCCGAACCACGACATGGCGACGCCGACGACGGCGAAGGCGAGGGTATCGACCAGGCTGTTCGGATTGGCGAGCGTGGCGCCGCCCGATTCGAGGAAGGCGAAGATCAGGCTGAGCACGGTGGCGGCGAGACCGGGGCCGAAGCCGCCGAGGCCGCCGGAAACCAGCACGGCCGGGACGAACAGAACCAATTGCAGGTTGCCGTGTAGCGGCGAATACAGCGCCAGGCGAACGGCGACCGTCAGCGCCACCGCCACGGCGGCCACGCCATAGTCGTGAACCGGCCCCCGGCGGAGCGCGTCCAGCATGCCGTCCAACCGGGGGTTCTCCCGGTTTTCAGCGGTTTCTGCCATGGTCTCCGCCTGTTCCGAACGATTGCAGATTGCCTACGTAGTACCCCGTAGGGAGATTACCCGAATTTAGCCGAAGCCGACGTGCTGTTAGCAAATCCCCGCGACAAATCGAACCATGGAGCGGGTCAAATGCTCATGCACAAGTCGGGCGACATCGCCAACACCAAGCCGGTCATGCCGATTCCTGCCGGGATGCCGGAGGTCAATGCGCTCGCCGACGCCTTTGCGGTCATGGGCGCCGCCATGCGCTTCGAGCACAATTCCGAAATCTTCGGCGAGAGCGAACCGGCGGAATACTTCTACAAGGTCGTCAAGGGAGCGGTCAGGACCTACAAGCTGCTCAACGACGGCCGCCGCCAGATCAGCGCCTTTCACCTGACCGGCGACGTCTTCGGCCTCGAATGCGGCGACGAGCACCGCTTCACCGCCGATGCCATCGCCGATTCGACCGTGCTGGTCATCAAGCGCTCGACCCTGATGGCGCTGGCCGGGCGCGACAGCGATATCGCCAGCGGCCTGTGGGCGCTGGCCACCGGCGACCTGCTCAGGGCGCAGGACCACATGCTGCTGCTCGGCCGCAAGAACGCCCACGAGCGCGTCGCCAGCTTCCTCCTGGAAATGGCCGACCGCGGCAAGGGACCGGAAAGCATCGAACTGCCGATGTCGCGCCAGGACATCGCCGACTATCTCGGCCTCACCATCGAGACGGTGTCGCGGACGCTCACCCTGCTCGAGAACGAGGCAGCCATCGAACTGCCGACCTCGCGCCGCATCCTGCTGCGCGACCCGGGGGCGCTGCGCCGGCTCAACGCCTGACACGCCGTCCGCAAAATTGCGGGCTGGGGAACGGGCGGCGCCGGTGAAACCGGTCGCCGCCCGCTTACATTGGCGTCGGGGGCTTCGAACCCGACCGAGGAACCATGTCCAAGATCGCAATTGCCCCGGATGACTGGGTGGTCGTCTGCGACGGCAGCAAGTGGCTGATTCTCCAGAACAAGGGTGATGCGGCCCGGCCCAACCTGGTGACCCGCGAGGAGCGCAGCCAGGACAATCCGCCCACCCATGAGCAGGGCACCGAGCGGCCCGGGCGCGTCAGCGGCGGGCCGGGCCCGTCGCGGGCCGCCGTCGGCCAGACCGACTGGCACGCACAGGCCGAGCACGATTTCCTGAAAGCGCTCGCCGGGCGCCTTGATGCGGCCGCCCGGGCGGGCGAGGTTCGCGGCATTGTGCTTGTTGCGTCGCCGAAGGCGCTGGGCATGATCCGTCCGCAACTTTCTGCTGCCGTGATCGGGATGGTGCACGGCGAAGTCGACAAGGACTACACTGGCATGCCGGTCGATCAGATCGAAAAGCGGCTGCGCGGCTGACATCCGGGACACGGACGGGCGAATCGCGACGGTCTGTCGGACGGACTTCGGCCAACCCCCCGGGCGGAGTACGGCTTGTGACGGATCCGTATTTCCAGTATATTCGGCAAATGCCGAATATATCAAAAGTAGCCCGGAAACGCGAGCTGAGCTTCATCGAGGACGTGGCTCGCCTCTTGGTGCCTTGGGGGATGCCGCCGCTGGCCGCGCGGCTTTACGGCTACCTGCTGCTCGCTTCCGGTCCGGTGAGCCTTGATCAGATGACCACCGGCCTCGGGGTCAGCAAGAGCAGTGCCAGCGTCGCCGCGAAATTGCTGGTGAGCTACGGGCTTGCCTATCGGCACCGCGAGGCCGGGACGAAGCGGGCGCTCTATGCGGTGGCCGAGGATTACGAAGCCATGATCGAGCAGCAGAACCGGCTGCTCGATGCGTTGGCGGCGCTGTTGAAGGACGGGGTCGCGATTGCCGGTTCCAAGGAGGCGGGCGTGCGTCTCGATGAGATGGCGCGATTCTTCTCGCTCACGCGAAACGCGATGGAGGACGCGATCGGACGCTGGAAAAGCCGGCGATCAGGTGGCAGATGATCGGGCTGCAGCCAGCCACCGCGAGGACTGCCGAGCCGGTCTTCGAGGTGGCCGGCCTGACAAAGGTGTATCATACAGGCGATGTCGAGGTGCAGGCGCTGCGCGGCATCGACCTGTCGCTGTTCTCCGGCGAACTGGCGGTCATGCTCGGCCCCTCGGGGAGCGGCAAGTCGACGCTGCTCAACATCCTCGGCGGCCTCGATACGGCCACCGCCGGCACGGTGCGCTTCCGCGGCCGCGAGCTGACCCACTTCTCCGACCGTGACCTCACCCTCTACCGGCGCAATTACGTCGGCTTCATCTTCCAGTTCTACAACCTGATCCCGAGCCTGACGGCGCGCGAGAACGTGGCGCTGGTGAGCGAGATCGCGCCCCACCCGATGAAGCCGGAGGAAGCGCTCGAGCTGGTCGGCCTCGGCAACCGGCTCGACCACTTTCCGGCGCAGCTTTCCGGCGGCGAGCAGCAGCGCGTCGCCATCGCCCGCGCCGTCGCCAAGCGGCCCGAGATCATGCTGTGCGACGAGCCCACCGGGGCGCTCGATTCGAAGACCGGCATCCTGGTGCTGGAGGCGCTCGCCTCGACCAACCGCGAGCTCGGCACCACCACCGCCATCATCACCCACAACGCCTCGATCGGCGGCATTGGCGACCGCGTGTTCCGCTTCACCGACGGCCAGATCTCCGGCATCGAGACCAATGAACGCCGGCTCGACGCCAGCCAGATAAGCTGGTGATGCGAATGCGCGCCCTCGACCGCAAGCTCGTCCGCGATTTCCGCCGCCTGTGGGCGCAGTCGCTGGCGATCGCGCTGGTCATGGCCTGCGGCGTCGCCACCTTGATCCTGGCGGTCGGCGCCTATCGCTCGCTCAGCGAAACGCGCTCGGCCTATTACGAGCGCTATCGCTTCGGCGACGTCTTCGCCACGCTGGTGCGGGCGCCCAATGCGCTGGCGGGCTCGATCGCGGCCATCGACGGCGTCGCGGCGGTCGAGACGCGCATCGACAAGCGCGTGCTTCTCGATATCCCGGATATGCGGGAACCCGCCTCGGCGGTTGCCATCTCGATACCGGCGAGCGGCGACATTGCGGTCAACGCGTTGTTCCTGCGGCAAGGCCGCATGCCGTCGGCGGCGCGCGACAACGAAGTGGTGATCAATTCCCGCTTCGCCGATGCGCATCGCTTCACCGTCGGATCGACGTTCAGGGCGATCGTCAACGGCTCGCGGATCGATCTCACCGTCGTCGGCATCGTCCTGTCGCCGGAATATGTCTACGCGCTCGGCCCCGGCGACATGATGCCGGACAACCGCCGTTTCGGCGTCCTGTGGATGCCGGAACGCGTCCTTGCGCCGTTGTTCGACCTCGACGGGGCGTTCAATTCGGTCAGCCTGCGCCTGCTGCCGGGGGCCAGCGAAACCGCGGTGATCGAGGATCTCGACCGCCTGTTGAAGCCCTATGGCGGCACCGGCGCCTACGGCCGCAAGGACCAGCTCTCCAACGCCTTCCTCGACAGCGAGCTGACCGGCCTGGACGCCATGGCGAAGGTCGTGCCGCCGATCTTCCTGGCCGTGTCGGCCTTCCTCATCAACATGATCCTGTCGCGGCTGATCTCGCTGGAGCGCGAGCAGATCGGTCTGTTGAAGGCGCTCGGCTATGGCCGCACGGCGGTCGCCTGGCACTACATGAAACTGGTTCTGGCGATCGCGGCGGTCGGCATCCTCATCGGCGCCGTCGTCGGCACCTGGGCGGGGCGCGGCCTGACCGAAATCTACGCCGCCTTCTACAGCTTCCCCTTCCTGATCTTTCAAGGCTCGCCGGACCTTTATCTGATCGCCGCCGCCATCTGCCTGGTGGCGGCGGTGGCTGGGGCGTTACAGGCCATCCGCACTGTCTTCGCGCTGCCCGCCGCGGTGGCCATGCGTCCGCCGGCGCCGCAGGTCTACGGCCAATATTTCGGCGGCTTCTTTGCCCGCCTGCGCATCTTCAACCAGCTCACCGCGATGGCCATTCGCCATGTCTGGCGCCATCCGGTGCGCTCGCTGCTCACCGCGGTGGGCATCGCCTTCTCGGTGGCGCTGGTCGAGGTCGGGCTCGGCACGATCGATTCGATCGACGGCATGATCGACGCGGTCTATTACCGCGCCGACCGTCAGGACGCGACGCTGACATTCGCCTCGCCGCGCTCGCCGGAGGCGGTCACCGAGGTCGAAAAGCTGCCCGGCGTGATGACTGCCGAACCCTATCTGGTCGCGCCCGTGCGCATCAGCAACGGCCACTATTCGCGTCAACTGACGATCACCGGCAAGCCGCGCCACACCGACCTCAGCCGCGTGCTGGATGTCAACCTGCGTCCGGTCGTGCTGCCGGAGACCGGGATCGCGCTTGGCGATCGCGTGGCCGAGATCCTTCATGTCGTCCCCGGCGATATCGTGCGGGTGGAGATGCTCGATGGCCTCCGGCGCACGGTCGAGGTGCCGGTCACCCAGGTGATCCAGAGTTACATCGGGTTGATGGTGTTCATGGATATCGACGCGCTGGCCCGCCTGAACGGCACCGGCCCGCGCGTCTCCGGCGTCTACGTCGGGCTCGACAGCACGCGGCTCGACGACCTCTACCGGGCCGTGAAGGAGACGCCGCAGGTGAGCGGCGTCGGCCTGCAGGCGGCCTCGCGCCAGCAGTTCCAGGAGATCATGCGCGAGAATCTGGTGATTACCATCGGCGTCTATTTCACGATGGCTGTGATCATCGCGTTCGGGGTCGTCTACAACAGCGCCCGCATCCAGCTCTCCGAGCGGGCGCGCGAGCTTGCTTCGCTGAGGGTGCTCGGCTTCCGGCGGTCGGAAGTGTCCCGCGTGCTGCTCATCGAGATCTTCACCATCGTCGCATTGGCCCAGCCCATCGGCTGGCTGGTCGGCACCGGTTTCGGCTGGCTCATCACTCAAGGGTTGGCCAGCGACATCTATCGGGTGCCGTTCATCATCGATCTGAGGACCTATGCCGTCGGTACGCTGGTGGTCGCCGCCGCCGCCCTCGTCTCGGCGGCGATCGTGCGCCGCCGCATCGATCGGTTCGACCTCATCCAGGTCCTCAAGACGCGGGAGTAGGTGAGACATGCTTGCCACTTGGATCAAGCGCATCCTGGGGATCGTCGCCGTCGTCGCGGTGGTCGGGGTCATCGTCTACGCGCTCATACCGGCGCCGGTCGGCGTCGATGTCGCCACCATCGCCCGCGGTCCCCTGGAAGTGACGGTCGACGAGGAAGGGGTGGCGCAGATCCGCGACGTCTTCCGCGTCTCTGCCCCGATCGCCGGCAAGCTCAACCGCATCGCCCTCCACGTCGGCGACCGGGTGAGTTCCGGACGGGACGCCGGTCGCCTCCATCCGGCCGGTAGAGCCATCGCTGCTGGATGTGCGCACCGAGCACGAGCTGCGGGCGGCGGTGGACGCGGCGCAGGCGTCGGTGGGGCTCGCCAAGGCGCAGGTGACCAGCGCCCAGGCCAACGAGAAGCTGGCCAACTCGGATCTCGACCGGGCCAAGCAGCTCGCCGACAAGGGTGCCATTTCGGTGCGGGCGCTGGAGAAGGCGGTCACCGACGTCGACACGGCGCACGCCGCCGTCGAGCAGGCCAAGGCCAACCTGGCCCTCCGCCAGAGCGAGCTGACCAGCGCCCGGGCCAAGCTGATCCAGCCGGACAGCTCGGGCGGCGAAAGCGCTAGCGCCAACTGCTGCGTGCCGGTGATGTCGCCGACCAGCGGGGTCGTGCTGAAGATACTGGTCGACAGCGCCCAGGTGGTCGCCGCCGGCACCCCGCTCATCGAGATCGGCGATCCGAAGGACATGGAGGTGGTGGTCCACCTGCTCTCCTCCGATGCGGTCGAGATCAAGCCGGGGGCACCGGCGACGCTGACCGACTGGGGCGGCGGCACGCCGCTCAACGCCCATGTCCGCCGCGTCGACCCGGCCGCCTACACCAAGGTGTCGGCGCTCGGCGTCGAGGAGCAGCGCGTCGACGCGACGCTGGACATCTCCGATCCCTACGAGAAGTGGCAGGGCCTCGGTCACGAATACCGGGTGATGGCCCACATCCGCACCTGGAAGGGCGGAGACGTGGTCAAGGTGCCGGTCGGCGCGCTCTTCCGCCGCGGCGCCGACTGGAACGTCTTCCGCGTCGTCGACGGCAAGGCGGTGCTCACCCGCATCCTGCTCGGCCACCGCAACACCCGCGAGGCCGAGGTGCTGCAAGGGCTGTCCGCCGGCGACACGGTGGTGCTCCATCCCAGCGACCAGGTGAAGGACGCGATCAAGGTGGCGCCGCGGCCGAACGACAGCGGCGCGACTTGACCGCGGTCAAGGCGAACGCGGCCGGCGGCGGCCATATATGCGGGCGAGTGAACAAGACTGGAGCAGAAAGATGAGTATGGACTTCCGCACCGCCGCAGACGACGTCGTGCAATCCTCGGCCGCCCTGACCAAGGGCATTCCCGACGCGATGGCCGGCTTCGCCGGGCTCGGCAAGGGCGCCTACGCCGACAAGGTGCTGAGCCGCAAGTTCAAGGAGCTGATCGCGCTGGCGCTGGGCGTGGCGGCGCGCTGCGACGGCTGCGTCGCCTACCACGCCAGAAAGGTCGCCGACCTCGGCGCCACCCGCGAGGAGGTCGCTGGAAGTGCTCGGGGTCTGCGTGCAGATGGGCGGCGGTCCCTCGATGGTCTATGGCGGCGAGGCGCTCAGGGCCTACGATTTCTTCGTGGCCGAGAGGCAGGCGAAGTCAGCCGCCTGACGTTGCCGCGGGCGGGCCCCCACCCGTCCGCTTTCGCTTCCCCGGGGCTTCCGTCCGGCCGAGAAAGTCTCTAAAGGCTGCCGGACAGCATCGCCATCAACCGGGGAAGATCGAAAAACGTGTCGCCCATCCGCATCGTGGCCGGCCCCTTCACCTTCGAGGCGCGCTTCGAGGAGGAGGCGGCGCCCAAGACCTGCGCCAGATTCCAGAGCCTGATGCCCTACAGGGAGCGCATCATCCACGTGCGCTGGAGCGGGGAGGGATGCTGGATACCGCTCGGCGACCTCGATCTCGGCCTCGGCTTCGAGAACAACACCAGCTACCCGGCGCCCGGCGAGATCATCCTCTATCCCGGCGGCATCAGCGAAACCGAGATTCTGCTCGCCTATGGCGGCGTCCATTTCGCCAGCAAGGTCGGCCAGTTGGCCGGCAACCATTTCCTGACCATCACCAAGGGGCGGGAGAACCTGGTTGCGCTCGGCAAGCTGTGCTTGTGGGAAGGGGCGCAGGACATCCTTTTCGAGCGAATCTCAGGGCAGTTGCGACATTTCTGCAGATATGCTTCTTGTGCCGGACGCCTCGACATTGGCTTATTCTGTCCCTAAATCAGCATGCCGGCCGAAAAACACTGATTCGGCCGCTTCTTCCGCGATAGTCATCTGAGAGTTCGCAATGCGCCAGCAGGCGAAGCCCTTTACAGTCGAAATAAAGAAAAGCCGCAAATCCACTACCGAACATCAGCCGCTCTTCGGCTTCCTTGAAGAAGCGGCAGCGCGCGCACCGGAAGCGCCGGCGGCAGCGCTGTTCGAGCGCCCGCCGGAAAACGGGCATAATGGACACAACGGACGCGGCAACGGCAGCAACGGCCATGCGGACATCGAGGCCGATATCGCCCGCGTCTTCGGCAACGGCGGAGCGCGCGAACGGCCGCAGAACCGCATTCTGCCCGACCTGACCGCGAAACCGGCGGCACTGGCGGAAGAGGACGAGGCGCCGCGCCAGCGGCGGCCGCGCATCGCCAAGTCGAAGGCGCCGCGCATGCCGAAGCCGAAGCCGCTGCCGGTCGAGCTGCGCGAGCCGGTCGTCCGGCGCGAGGCGGTGACCGCAGTGATAGCGCCGCCGGTCCGCGTCCGCCGCCGCCCCAAGGACGAGGACGGGCTCGCCCGCAGCGAGCGCTGGAAACGCCGCCTGCCGCGCTTCGCGCGATAGCGTTTCATCCCTGCTAGTCTGGGTGCTGCTCGCGTCCGGCGGGGAGGGCAGGGGCATGGCCGAGATCGTCGCCATCAAGGACCCGGACGACGCGCGCGTCGCGCCCTATCGCGACGTGCGCGAGCGCGACCTCGTCGGGCGCAAGGGCCGGTTCGTCGCCGAGGGTGCGGTGGTGCTGAACGTGCTGCTCAGCCCCCACGCGCGACACCGGCCGCTGTCGCTGCTTGTGGCGGAGAAGCGCCTTGCCAGTCTCGCCGACCTGCTGGCCAGGGTGCCGGAGGGCGTGCCGGTCTATGCGGCGGCGCAGCCGGTCATCGACGTCATCACCGGCTTCCATATCCATCGCGGGCTGCTCGCCATCGGCGAACGCGCGCCGATGCCGGCCGCCGCCGACCTCATCGACGGCCTCGGCCCGCGCGCGCTAGTGCTGGTGCTTTCGGCCATCGCCAATCACGACAATATGGGCGGCATCTGCCGCAACGCCGCCGCCTTCGGTGCCGATGCCGTGATCCTCGATTCCGACTGCTGCGATCCCTTCTACCGCAAGGCGATCCGGGTCTCGGTCGGCGCGGCGCTGACGCTGTCCTTCGCCCGTGTAGCCAGTGCCGACGCGGCGCTCGACCTGCTCGCCGCCCACGGCTTCCAGACGCTCGCTTTGTCGCCGGCGGGCACGCTCGCGCTCGGCGCCGTCCGGCGCGCCGATCGCGTCGCCGCGGTCTTCGGCGCCGAGGGGCCGGGCCTGCCGCAATCCGTGCTCGATCGGACGACGAGCGTGCGCATCGCCATGTCACCGACCATGGATTCGCTCAACGTGGCGACTGCCAGCGGCATCGTGCTGCATCATCTGAGAGCGAATGGATTGCCGTAGCCCGGATGGAGCACAGCGCAATCCGAGGCAAGCAACCCCGCATTCCGCTTCGCTGCATGCGGGCTACACCACCCTCATCCTGAGGTGCCCCGCGAAGCGGGGCCTCGAAGGATCACCCCAGCTCGAAAGTGGTGATGCCGAAGGTGCGCGCCAGCGGCAGGGTGGGCGCGGGTCCGCGATACATGCGCGCCGTCTCGAACACCGGTGCGAGACCGGCGCGCTCGGCAAGTGCCACTGCCGCAGCGTTGGGCTCGGGCACGTCGAGGAAGACCGGCGCGCCGTAGAGCCGCCTGGTCAGCGCGGCGAACAGCCGCTCGGCGATCTCTTCCGTATCGGCGAACAGCGGGCCGACCTTGTGGCCCTCGCGGCAGGCGCGCACGCAAGCATAGCCGCAGATCGAATTCGCCTCGACGAAGGCGAGCGTGCGCCGTCCGGGCGGCATCAGCCAGGCGCGCAGGAAGGTTTCGCGCGGGCCCGCCTGGAGACAGCGGTCGTAGGCGACGATCGAGCCGGCAAGGCCGGTGGGGCGGCCGGGGACGAGCTCGACGATGCGCACGTCGGCGATCTCGTGCGCCGCTGCGGTGCCGCCGAAGCGGATGTTGCGGTGGGCGAGCGCGAAGCCCGAGCGGGCGTAGTTCGCCTGCTGCGCCACCACGCCGTCGAGGCCGATGGTGCGGCTTCCCAGGCGCTCGATCCCCGCCTGCCACAGGGCCTTGCCGTGGCCTTGGCCGCGGAATTCCGGCCGGCAGATGTAGAGGCCGAGGAAGCCGTAGGCCTCGCCATAGGCGACCACCGAGATACAGGCGACCGGCTCCTCGCCGATGAAGCCCATGAGAAAGCCGTCCGGGTCGGCGGCGAAGAACGCTTCGGCGTCGTCGAGGCCCGGGTTCCAGCCTTCCGCCGCCGCCCAGTCGAGCGCGCGGTCGAGGTCGGCGCGGCGCATCGGGCGGATGGCGAGCGCCGTCATCGCCTCAGACCCTGAGGCTGTCGGCGACGGTCGCGATGTGGCGGTGGAGCGTGTCGGTGAAGGCCGCCTTCCACGTATCGAAGGTGCCGTCGGCGGCGTCCGGGGGAAAGAGCGTGGCGCGCGACGAACTGATGAGCCCGCCTTCGCGGCCCGCCGGTCCCGGCACCAGCGCGGCGGCGAACTGCTTGAGGTCGCCGCCCTGATAGCCGAAGCCGGGAATGAGGAAGAGGGCGTTCGGCAGAAGCGTGCGGATGTCGGCGGCCTCGTGCGGATAGGTGGCGCCGACCACGACGCCGAGCGACGACCAGCCGCTTTCCGGACCGCGCATGCTCTCGGCAACGGGCGCCAGTGCCAGCGCGATGCTGCCGTAGACGGTGCTGTTGCCAACTTTCAGGTTCTGGAAATCGCCAGAGCCGGGATTGCTGGTCTTGGTGAGCACGAGCAGGCCGCGGCCATGAGCCCGGCAAAGCTTCAGATAGGGCTCCAGTGTGTCGACGCCCATGTACGGGTTCACCGTCAGGCAATCGACCGGGTTGGGGCTGTCGGGCAGGAGATAGGCCTCGGCATAGGCTTCCGCCGTCGAGCCGATGTCGCCGCGCTTGGCGTCGAGAACGACAAGGACGCCCCTGTCGTGGGCATGGGCGACGACCCGTTCGAGCATGGCGATGCCGGCCGCGCCCAGGCGTTCGTACATGGCGCTCTGCGGTTTGAAGGCGGCGACGTGAGGCGCCGCGATTTCGACGACGGCGATGAGGAAGTCCTCGATCGCGGCCACCGTCTCGGGATCGCGCGCGTCCATGGCGCCGCGGCGGAAGGCCGCCGGGATCATGGCGAGGTGCGGGTCGAGGCCGACGCAGAAGCAGTGGCCGAGCGACCGGCTGCGGGTGATCACCGCGTCGGCGAAATGAAAGCCGGGCGCCGCTCCGGGCGCCGCGCTGCCGGCGGTCAATTCGGGTGCGTCCATGGAAGAATCCCCATTTGCCGCATGTTGCCCGTTCGTGCCGCCGCATGCCAGCCCCAGGTTCGCATGGTCACCGGCCGCGCCGGGGCAGTCGAAAGAGTTGCAGCGGCCGTCCGGCTGGTGTGTATCTGCCACTCTATGGACCGAATCGCGATCACCCGCCCGGACGACTGGCACCTGCACATCCGCGACGGCGCCATGCTGAAGGCAACGCTGCCGGCCAGCGCCGCCATCTTCGGCCGCGCCATCATCATGCCGAACCTCGTGCCGCCGGTGACGACGCTCGCCGATCTGCGCGCCTATCGCGACCGCATCGTCGCCGCGCTGCCCGCCGGCCACCCGTTCCGGCCGCTGATGACGCTCTACCTGACCGACGACACCAACCCTTCGCTGATCGCGCAAGGGGCGGCGTCGGGCGAGCTTGCCGCGGTCAAGCTCTACCCGGCCGGGGCCACCACCAATTCGGCCAGCGGCGTCACCGACGTCCGCAAGGTCGATCGCGTTCTGGAAGCCATGCAGAAGGCGGACGTTCCGCTGCTCGTCCATGGCGAGGTGACCGATCCGGCGGTCGACATCTTCGACCGCGAGGCGGTGTTCATCGAGCGCGTGCTGCTGCCGCTGCGCGCGCGCTTCCCGGGCTTGCGCATCGTGCTCGAGCATGCCACCACCATGGAGGCGGTGTCCTGCGTGCTGTCGGCCGGCTCCGGCCTTGCCGCCACCATCACGCCGCATCACCTGATGATCGACCGCAACGCGATTCTCGTTGGCGGCATCAAGCCGCATTTCTACTGCCTGCCGGTCGCCAAGCGCGCCCGCGACCGCGCGGCGCTCCGCCGGGCGGCGACCTCCGGCGACCGCCGCTTCTTCCTCGGAACCGATTCGGCGCCGCACGCGGTCTCTGCCAAGGAGTGCGCCTGCGGCGCCGCCGGCATCTTCTCGGCGCCGGTGGCCTTGCCCGCGCTCGCCCAGGTCTTCGACGAGGAGGGCGCGCTCGATCATCTGGAGGCGTTCGCCGCGCTCAACGGTGCTGCCTTCTACAAGATGAAGCCGAACGACGACCGGGTGACGCTCGAACGGGCAAAGCCGGCCGACCCCGGCTTCGTCGCGATTGCGGCGGCCGAGGAACGGGTACGCGTGTTCCAGCCGCCGACGCCGATTTCCTGGGCGGTGACAGAGGGACTACGGGGGACGAGATGACGAGCTTCACGGACCGGGAAACGATCGCCGAAGTCACGGCGCGCATGCTGCTCGAGGTGAAGGCGGTGCACTTTCGCGCCGACGAGCCCTACACGTTCACCTCCGGCCTCAAGAGCCCGGTCTATACCGACTGCCGCAAGCTCATCTCCTTCCCGCATGTGCGTTCGACGCTGATGGACTTCGCCGTGGCGACGATTTTTCGCGAGATCGGCTTCGCCGCGATCGATGCGGTCGCTGGCGGCGAGACGGCGGGCATCCCCTTCGCCGCGTGGATCGCCGAGCGCATGGCGCTCCCCATGCAGTACGTGCGCAAGAAGCCGAAAGGTTTTGGCCGCAACGCCCTCATCGAGGGCGACTTTCGCGAGGGCGCGCGCACGCTGCTGGTCGAGGATCTGGCCACCGACGGCGGCAGCAAGCTCAAATTCGTCGAAGGCATGCGCCAGGCCGGCATGGTGGTCGAGCACGCCTTCGTCGTTTTCTTTTACGACATCTTCCCCAACACCCGTGCCGCCCTCGGCGAGGCCGGCATCACACTGCACGCTCTCGCCACCTGGTGGGACGTGCTGAAGATCGCCCGGGCGGAGAAGACCTTCGACAACGCCACCCTCGACGAAGTCGAGAAATTCCTCCACGGCCCGGCGGAATGGTCGAAGGCCCACGGCGGCATCGTGCCGTGAGATTTCAGCAAGCGAAGCGTTTGAAGTATCCCCACCTCCCCCCTTGTGGGGAAGGTCGGATTTCCCCGATTTGCGTCAGCAAATCGGTCGTGGAAATCCGGGAGAGGGGTACATCGATGACCGAAGGCACGGGGGCAATGGCGCGGGTCGCGTCCGCGAGAACTGGGCCCCAAGCATTTGCCGCACGGGCGGAAATCGGCATGATTCCCGTACCCCTCTCCCTTCCGGCCTAAGCCTCTCGGCGGCTTGCGCCGCCTGCGAGGCCAATGCCGAAAGCCCTCCCCCACAAGGGGGGAGGGGGCAAACGTGAGAGGCCGCGAAAGGCCCTCACGCCCTATCCCTTCGCCTTGAGCAGCGCCTTGGCCTTCTCGACCTGCTCGCGCCAGGGATATTTCGGCTCGTAGCCGAGCACGTCGCGCGCCTTGTCGATGGAGATCAGCGATTCGTTGGCTGCGATCTCCCGCTTGCGCGGCGTGCCGGGAAAAACCGTGTCGAGCAGTTCGTCGTTCGGCCGGCTCATCACCGATTCGGCATTGGCGATGCCGAAGACATGGGCGCCGGTGAGCTTGGCTTCGAGCGCGCGCTGCACCGCCTGAGCGCCGTCGCGGGCGTCGATATAGGTCCACAGGTTGAACTTGCGGCCGTGCGGGTCGGCGTCGAAATCGGGGAAGCGCGCATAGTCCTGCGGCTCCATGACATTGGAGAAGCGCAGGCCCACGATCTTGGTCTCCGGGTCCCAGCGGCAGAACTGCTCGGCCATCTTCTCGCTCAACAGCTTGGAGAGCGAATAGGCGGTCTCCGGCCGCTCGACCGCCTCATCGACCGGCGCATAGACCGGACCGTCGGCATAGGGGATGCCGAACACCGTCTCGCTCGACGCCCACACGACGTTGCGGATGCCGAGCTGCCGCGCCGCCTCGAACATGTTGTAGGTCGACAGCATGTTGGTGGCGAAGGTGACATGGTTGGTCGCCAGCCCCGGCGCCGGGATCGCGGCGAGATGCACGAGGCCGGTCACCTTGGCGACCCGCTCGTCGATCATCGAGAGCGCGGCAACGGCGTCGCCGAAGTCGGTGATGTCGGCACGGGCATAGCGGATGTCGGTGGGCAACGGCGGATTGTGCCGGTCGGGCGGCGGCACCATGTCGATCGAGGTGACGTCGTAGCCGTGATCCATCAGATAGTGCACGACCACGCGCCCAAGCTTGCCGCTGCCTCCGGTGACGACGATCATCGTCCGCTCCCCCTCATGTCGTTTGTTCGTGGGAAAGCGCCCGGCTTACCGCTTTCCCACGCGCAAGGCAAAGGCTCGGGCGGTGCCGCTTTCGGCCGCCTGCCTCGCCTTCGGCGCCGCTTTGCGGCAGAGTGAGCGACGGGGACCTCGGGGCATGGACGGCGATCCGACGAAACGACGCACGAACGACCGCTGGTCGGACATGTCCGATCCGCGGGCCGCTGCCGATGCCGCCGAGCGGCTGGCGCGGCGGGCGCGGGCGCCGTCCGAGGTCGCGGCGCGCCGCCGCGCGCTCGATCTCCTCGATCCGCGCCCGGGCGAGGTCGTGGTCGATGTCGGCGCCGGCAGCGGCATCTTCACCCTCGACGTCGCGGCGCGGGTGGCGCCGGGCGGGCGGGTGTTCGCGGTCGATCCGTCGGGGCCGATGCTCGCCCATGCCCGCGCCGCGGCCCGCGCCGCCGGGCTCGGTCCCGTCGTCGATTGCCGCGTCGCCGACGGCCGCAAGCTGCCCTTCGGTCCCGCCGGCTTCGATGCCGCATGCGCGCACTGGGTGCTCCTGCATGTGGAGGAGCCGGGCGCCGTTGTCGCCGAGATGAAACGGGTCACCCGCCGCGGCGGACGCGTCTTGGCCGTCGAGATGGATTTCGAGACGATGGTGGTCCACCCGACCCCGGTGGCGCTCGCCCGCCGCATCCTGCACCATTCGCAGAGCCGTCAGCTTGATGCCTGGTCGGGTCGGCGGCTGTCGCCGCTCTTCCGCGAAGCAGGCTTCCGCGACATCGTCGTCGAGCCGATCGTCGACGTCGACGAAGGCACGGGCGACCGGACGTGGCTCGACTACCTCATCGAACGGGCGGAGATCGCCTGCGCCGACGCGCTGATCGCCACGGAGGAAGCGCGCGACTGGACCGAGCACCTCGAGGAAGCCTTCGCTGCCGGCCGCTTCTTCTTCGCCGTCACCCAGTTCGCGGTGATGGGCCGCGTGCCCGATTAGGTCACCAGCACGGCGCGAAAATCGTTGACATTGGTCAGGGTCGGGCCGGTCACCACCAGATCGCCGAGAGCGTCGAACAGCGTCCAGCAGTCGTTGGCGGCGAGGCTTTCGCGCGCGTCGCGGCCGAGTGCGCGAGCGCGGGCCAGCGTATCAGGCATGACCATGGCGCCGGCGTTGTCCTCGCTGCCGTCGATACCGTCGGTGTCGGCGGCGAGCGCGAAGATGCCGGGCGCGCCGTTGAGGGCGACGGCGAGCCCGGCGAGGAATTCCGCATTGCGCCCGCCCTTGCCGCCCTTGGCGCGCACGGTCACCGTCGTCTCGCCGCCGGAAAGCAGCACCGCCGGCGGCGCAACCGGCAGGCCGTGGGTCCGTGCCGCAAGCGCGATGCCGGCCATGGTACGACCCATCTCGCGCGCCTCGCCTTCCAGCGCGTCGCCGAGGACGAGCGGCGCCACACCGGCTTTGCGGGCGAGGGCCGCCGCCGCTTCGAGGCTGGCGAGCGGCGAGGCGATGACCACGGTCTCGGTGCGGGCGAGCCGCTCGTCGCCGGGCTTGGGGGTTTCGTCGGCCGCCTCGGCGAGGCGTCGGGCAACCGCCGCCGGCGGCGCGATGTCATAGCGGGCGAGGATGGCGCGGGCGTCGGCGAAGGTCGTCGGGTCGGCGACCGTCGGACCGGAGGCGATCACCGAGGGGTCGTCGCCGGGCACGTCGGAGATGGCAAGCGCCGTCAGACGCGCCGGCCAGGCGGCGGCGGCAAGCCGGCCGCCCTTGATTGCCGAGAGGTGCTTGCGCACCGTGTTGATCTCGCCGATGTCGGCGCCGCAGGCGAGCAGCGCCCGGTTGATTTCCTGCTTGTCGGCGAGCGCGATGCCCTCTGCGGGCAGCGCCAGCAGCGCCGAACCGCCGCCGGAGATCAGGCAGAGCACCAGGTCGTCGGGGCCGGCGGAGGTGGCAAGGTCGAGGATGCGGCGGGCGGCCGCCTCGCCGTGCGCGTCCGGCACCGGGTGGGCGGCCTCGACCACTGCGATGCGCGTGCACGGCACCGCGTGGCCGTAGCGGGTGACGACGAGGCCGGAAAGCGGTCCCGGCCAGTTGTCCTCCACCGCCTTGGCCATGGCGGCCGAAGCCTTGCCGGCGCCAAGCACGATGGTGCGGCCCTTGGGCGGCGGCGGCAGATGCGGCGGCACGATCACCGCCGGATCGGCGGCGGCGATGGCCGCGTCGAACAGCGACCGCAGGAATGCGGCTTCCGTGCCCGGTGTCATGGCCCGGCGCACCGGCTCTCAGGCGATCTCCTTCAGCCACGGCGGATCGGCCCCGGCGCGCGACACGGTGACGGCCGCCGCCTTGGCGGCGAAGGTGAGCACGTCGGTCAGGCGGGCGCGGTCGAGCTTGTCGATCGCCGGCTTGTCGAGCAGGCCGAGGGCATCGAGCCGGGCGAGGAATCCGGCGGTGAAGGTGTCGCCGGCGCCGACCGTGTCGACCACCTTGGTGGTGACGCCCGGCACCGAGACGGCGTGCCGCGGCGTGATGGCGGTGGCGCCCTCGGCACCGCGGGTGAGGATCACCACCTTGGCCCCGAGATCGAGCCAGCGGCGGGCGAGCGCCTCGAAGCTCATGTCGGGCGCGATCCAGGCCAGATCCTCGCCGCTCAGTCGGGCGATGTCGACCATCGCCACCAGCCGGTCGAGGCGGGCGAGGTAGCCGTCGCGGTTGGCCACCAGGGTCGGGCGGATATTGGGATCGAGCGAGATCACGCGGTCGTTCTGCTCGCGCTTCATCAGCGCCTCGAAGGCCGAGCCGCAGGGCTCGGCGGCCAGGCTGAAGGAGCCGAAATGCAGCGCCGAAACGGTCTTGGGGAAGGCCGGCAGGTCGCTCTCGGTCAGCATGCGCCCGGCCGAGTTCTCGTCGAAGAAGGCGTAGCGGGCGTCGCCGTTCTCCAGCTTGACGAAGGCGAGCGTGGTCGGCCGTTTGGAGGTCGCCACGAAGGACAGGTCGACGCCGCTTTTATCCAGCGCCTGCCGCAATATGTCGCCGAAGAAATCGGTGGAAAGACCGCCGAAGAAGCCGCCCTCGGCGCCCAGACGGGCCACGGCGATGGCCACGTTGAACGGCGAACCGCCGGCCGCCGGCTGGAACACCGCGCTGCCGTCGGCACCGCTGCGCGGCAGGAAATCGATCAGCGCTTCACCACAGGAAATGATCATCTCAAACCCGACTTCTTCAGCCGGCTGGCAGGGCTTCCTTGAACAGGACTTCGCGGTCGCGGGCGAAGTTGGCGAGCAGCGGCAGGCAGGCACCACCAACGGCGCGTGCGCCACTGCCGATCACGCCTTCGATCGCGGTCACCGGCGAAAGTCCCTGCCGGTCGAATTCCCCCAGCCGGGCGTTAACCGCCTCCACCATACGTCGGCGGACGGCGACGGGGAAAGCGCCATCGATGATGACGGCGGGGAAGTCCACCACCGAAATGGCGGCGACGATGGCAAAGGCGATGCCCGCCGCCGCCTCGTCGATCCAGGCGTCGAGCACCGGGCCGAGGTCGCCCCAGTCGTCGGGCGAGCGCCACAGGATGGAGGCGTCGCCGCTGGCCTCGGTCAGCCGGTTGGCGAGCAGGTAGAGCGAGGCGGAGCGGATCAACTGCTGGGTGAGAGGCTGGCCGTTCACGCCGCGCGCGGCCACCGG
The DNA here is from genome assembly GCA_963782045.1 of uncultured Alphaproteobacteria bacterium. Lineage (GTDB taxonomy): Bacteria > Pseudomonadota > Alphaproteobacteria > Rhizobiales > Kaistiaceae > CAVSRC01. The sequence goes on along the minus strand of CAWAIR010000010.1, from coordinate 124,514 downwards.
CATGGAGCCCAGCGCCCCGGCATTGCCGGTGCAGCCGGCGAACAGGTGTCCGTCGAAAACGATGCCGCCGCCGATGAACGAGCCGATGAACAGATAGAGGAAGTCGGGATGCAGCTCGGAATTGCCGAAGGTCAGCTCGGCGGCGCAGGCGGCGGTGGCGTCGTTGTAGAAGTAGACGGGCCACGGACAGATGCGCTGGATGTCGTCCTTGAGATCGAACGTGCGCCACTGGTCGAGCACGGCGCGCGGCGCGCCGATCTGCCCTTCCCAGTTCCACAGCTCGAAGGGCGCGGCGATGCCGAGCCCGGCGACGCGGCGCTCCTGCGCCGGGGTGAGGGTGGCAATCAGCTCGGCGATGCCGTCGGTGGCGAAGGTGAGCACCCTGTCGGGCGTCGGATAGCCGCCGCCGAGATGGGTCGAGCGGCGCACGGTCCCGAGGAAGTCGATGAGGACGAGGTCGCTGACGCGGCGGCCGATCTTGAGGCCGAGCGAGAACGCTCCCTCCGGATTGAGCGCGAAGGGAACCGAGGGCTGTCCGACGCGGCCGCGCTGCGGGTCCTGCTTGGTCACCAGCCCGTCGGCCTCGAGCTGGCGCATGATGACGGCGATGGTCTGGGCCGACAGGCCGGTCTGGCGGGCGATCTCGGCCCGCGGCACGTTGCCGTAGCGGCGGATCAGCGACAGCACCAGCCGCTCATTGTAGAGGCGCACGCCGTTCTGGTTGGTGCCGCGCGCGAAATTGGGCGTGGGCGGGCGTGCGGCTTCCGCGGCGGCGCTATCACCACCGGACACCATCACGCGACCGGTAGCCCTGCCCGTCTGGTCTGCCGACGCCACGTTGGCCCGTCCTTGGTTCGGCCTTGTTGGCCGTTCATCCGGCACGTTGGCCGTTTCCCCCGGGCACGCATCGCATGCCCGGTGCGACGATGCGTGCCGGGGATGCCGCCTGTCAATAATTAAATCCGCTGGATTTATAATTGACAAAATGGCCCGGCCGTTGTGTCGTTAGGTGTCAAAGTCCGTGGCCGGTCCGGGCGTGAGCCCGACGGGATAAATGGACTGGCCAAGGCGAGGAGACAGCACCTGAGTGGCCGCCACGGCGGCGGCTGCGAGGTCAATCTGGGAGGAGAACCACGTGCAGAAACACCTGAAACTGATGAGTGCCTGCGTCGCCGGCGCCATGGCCTTGGGCCTTGGCGGGGTAACGGCGCACGCGGCCGATCTGGTCGGTCTGATCACCAAGACCGAGGGCAACCCCTTCTTCGTCAAGATGCGTGAAGGCGCTCAGGCCAAGGCCAAGGAGCTCGGCCTCACGCTGCAGACCTATGCCGGCAAGTTTGACGGCGACAACGATACCCAGGTCGCTGCCATCGAGTTGCTGATCGCGGCCGGCGCCAAGGGCTTTGCCATCGTTCCGAGTGACTCTTCGGCGATCGTGCCGACGATCAAGAAGGCGCGCGACGCGGGTCTCATGGTCATCGACCTCGACACGCCGCTCGACCCGATGGATGCGGCCGATGCCACCTTCGCCACCGACAACCGCAAGGCGGGTCAGCTGATCGGCGAATGGGCCAAGGGCACGCTCGGCGACAAGGCCGCCAGCGCCAAGATCGCCTTCCTCGACCTGGCTACCAACCAGCCGACGGTCGACTACCTGCGCGACCAGGGCTTCATGCAGGGCTTCGGCATCGACGTGAAGGATGCCAATCACTACGGCGACGAGACCGACCCGCGCATCTGCGGCCATGAGATGACCGGCGGCGCCGAGGATGGTGGCCGTACGGCGATGGAGAAGCTGCTGCAGAAGTGCCCGGACGTGAACGTGATGTACACGATCAACGAGCCGGCGGCGGCGGGTGGCTATGAGGCCATCAAGGCGGCCGGCAAGGAAGGCCAGATCCTGGTCGTGTCGATCGACGGCGGCTGCCCGGGCGTCAAGAACGTGCAGGCCGGCATCATCGGTGCCACCTCGCAGCAGTACCCGCTCAAGATGGCGGCGATGGCCCTCGAGGCGATTGCCACCGGCAAGCTGCCGGACGGTGTTGCCAAGGGCGGCTTCTTCGACACCGGCGCCCAGCTCATCACCGACAAGCCGGTCGATGGGGTCCCGTCGATCAGCGTCGACGACGGCCTGAAGCTGTGCTGGGGCTGATAGTTCTCAACTGCACTAAACCCACCTAGACTGTGAGCAAACAGGGGGAGCAGCCGCAGAGGCTGCTCCCCCAAGCCGCGGGGCGCAAACAGCGGCAGGGGAGGACTATGAGCAACAGCAACAGCAGCGGCCCGGTGTCGGTCGCCGAATATGAAAAGGTCCTGGCCGAGGCCGATGCCAGCGCCGCCGCCTTCGAGATCGAGCAACGCGGCGCGCTCAGGCGGCTCCAGGAATTCCTGCACGCCTATCCGACCGCCATTCCGTTCATCGTCCTGATCATCGGGCTGGCGGTCTTCAGCGTTTTGGTCGGCGGGCGCTTCTTCGCTCCGTTCAACCTTTCGCTGATCCTTCAGCAGGTGACGATCATCGGAACGCTTGGCATCGCCCAGACGCTGATCATCCTGACCGCCGGCATCGACCTGTCGGTCGGCGTCATCATGATCCTCGCCTCGATCGTCATGGGGCGTCTGGCGGTCTTTAGCGGCGTGCCGGTGTTCATCGCCTTTCCGGCAGGGCTGCTCGTCGGGGTGCTGTGCGGCTACCTCAACGGCGCACTGGTCACCTATCTCAAGCTGCCGCCGTTCATCGTCACGCTCGGCACGTGGAGCATCTTCGGCGCACTGATCCTATTCTATTCGCAGAGCGCCACCATCCGCCAGCAGGAGATCTTCGCAGCGGCACCGTTCCTCCAGATCACGGGCAATTCGTTCAAGATTGGCGGCGCGCCGGTCACCTTCGGCTCGCTGCTCATGCTGCTCATCGCGGCGATCGTCTGGTACATCCTCAATCGCACGGCCTTCGGTCGCCACGTCTACGCCACCGGCGACGATCCCAATTCGGCCCGCCTGGCCGGCATCAGCACCACCAAGACGCTGCTCGCCGTCTACTCGCTGGCCGGGTTCATCTGCGGCATCGCCGGCTGGATCATGATCGGGCGCATCGGCGCCGTCAGCCCGCTTGCCGGCCAGAACGCCAACCTCGATTCGATCACCGCCGTGGTGATCGGCGGCACCAGCCTGTTCGGCGGCCGCGGCTCGATCATCGGCACCCTGATCGGGGCGCTGATCGTCGGGGTCTTCCGCGACGGCCTGTCGCTCTACGGCCTCGACAATCTCTGGCAGGAATTCACCGTCGGCGTGCTGATCATCGTCGCCGTGACCATCGACCAGTGGGTGCGGAGGATCGCGTCATGAACGCACAATCGGTCGGGCCGATTTTGCAGGCGCGCGACGTCGTCAAGCATTTCGGCCGGGTGGTGGCGCTCGATCACGCCGATTTCGACCTCAAGCCCAACGAGATCCTCGGCGTCATCGGCGACAACGGCGCCGGCAAGTCGACGCTCATCAAGATGCTTGCCGGGGCGCTGCTGCCCGACCAGGGCGAGATCCGCCTTGACGGCGATGTCGTCCATTTCCGTTCGCCGCTCGATGCCCGCGCCGCCGGCATCGAGACCGTCTACCAGGACCTCGCTCTGTCGCCGGCGCTGTCGATCGCGGACAACCTGTTCCTTGGCCGCGAGCGGCGCAAGCCCGGCCCGCTCGGCAGGTTCTTCCGCCTGCTCGACCGGTCAAACATGCGCGACGAGGCGCGCAGGCACCTCAACGCGCTGGGCCTGCTGACCATCCAGAACATCAGGCAGCCGGTGGAAACGCTTTCCGGCGGCCAGCGCCAGGGCGTCGCGGTGGTGCGCGCCGCCGCCTTCGGCAGCCGGGTCATCATCATGGACGAGCCGACGGCGGCACTCGGCGTCAAGGAATCGCGCCGGGTGCTCGAGCTGATGCTCGAAATCAAGCGTCGCGGCCTGCCGATCATCCTGATCAGCCACAACATGCCGCATGTCTTCGAGGTCGCCGATCGGGTTCATATTCATCGGCTCGGCCGGCGGATCGCGGTCATCGACCCGAAGAAGTATTCGATGTCCGACGCGGTCGCGATCATGACCGGCGCCGAGGCGCCGCCGCCGCCGGAGGAATGGGCCAACTGAGCAAGGCGGCAGGGAGGATATTGTGGATCTCGGTCTGAGCGGCAAGGTGGCGGTGATCACCGGCGCCAGTGTCGGCATTGGCCTGGCGGTTGCCGACGGTCTGGCGGCGGAAGGCGTGCATGTGGTGATGGCGGCGCGCCAGGAGGCGCGGCTGAAGAAGGAGGCGCGGCGCATTGCCAGGGAGCACGGCGTCAAGACGCTGGCGGTCGCCGGCGATGTGGCGACGGCCGAGGGCGCCGTGGCGCTCATCGCCGCCACCCGCAAGAAGTTCAAAGGCTGCGACATCCTCATCAACAATGCTGGCACCGGCTCCAACGAGACGATCATGGAGGCAGCGGACGACAAGTGGCAGTCCTACTGGGAGCTGCATGTGATGGCTGCGGTCAGGCTCTCGCGCGGCCTCTGTCCGCTGATGAAGGCGCGCGGCGGCGGCGTCGTGCTCAACAATGCCTCGATCTGCGCCGTGCAGCCGCTGTGGTACGAGCCGATCTACAACACCACCAAGGCGGCGCTAATGATGTTCTCCAAGACGCTCGCCATCGAGGTGATCAAGGACAACATCCGCGTCAACTGCATCAACCCCGGCCTGATCCTGACGCCCGACTGGGTGAAGACGGCCAAGCAGCTCACCGCCGATGCGGGCGGCGACTGGCAGGGCTACCTGCAGGGCGTCGCCGACGAGCACGCCGCCATCCGGCGCTTCGCTTCGGCCGAGGAGCTGGCGAACTTCTTCGTGTTCCTGTGCTCCGAGCGAGCGAGCTACAGCGTCGGCTCGACCTATTTCGTCGACGGCGGCATGCTCAACACGGTGTAGAGGCGCTAGCCGCAATCGTCGCGGTGGCCGGTGATCGCCGCACGGCGGCCGAGGCGGGCGCGTGCCACGGTGAACAGGTGCCAGAGTGCCGGCGTCTGCTTGATCGTCCGCTTGAAGCGGCGGAAGGCGCGGACCAGCAGCACCAGGCCCCAGCCCTTGAGCGTGCGCCCGGCCAGATAGTCGAACAGGCGGATCACCTCGTCGCCCCAGTCGAGCTTGTAGGGCTCGTCGCCGACGGTGAAATCGAAGCGGCGGCAGCCCTGCTCGATGGTGTCGCGCAGGAGCTCGTGGAGGTGGACGGTGCCCGGGCCGTGGGCGGAGACCGGGCCGCCGTCGTAGCTCGCCAGGATCATGTAGAAGGTGCCGCCGAAGGCGAGGCCGACGCTGGTGGCGACGATGTCGTCGCCGGCGGTGAGCCGGGCGATGTGGACGAGATTGTGCATCGCCGGATCGGCGACGACGGCGCGGTAGAAGTCACGGTAGCCCGGCCAGTCGAAGAAGTTATCGGCGCCCATGCGGGCGAGCGATTGCGTCTTCTGGGCGATGAGCACCTCGAGGGTGCGCAGGCGCTCGGCCGCGTCGGTGACGTCGGTGAAGGCAACGGCGCCATGCTTCTCGATGGCGCGGACCTTCTTGCGCACGGTCTTGCGGGTCGAAGGCGAGCGCTTGGCGGCATAGAAGGTTTCCCAGTCGCCCGTGAGCGCGGTGGCGTGGGCGCCGCTCGGGTGCAGGTCGGGCTTTAGCGCCAGGAACGGGTCACGCGCGCCGCCGATCTTCTCGGGCATGCGCGGCAGGTCGATGTAGTCGAAGCGGAAGCGCGGGTCGGCGGCGAGACAGGCGCGCACGCTGCGCCACAGCGCCCGGAAGCGCTCGGCGTCGAGCGTGGCGGCGAAGTCGCGGGCAAGCATCGGCGCGTTGTAGTCGCAGACGTCCGATGCGAGCCAGGTCAGGCGCTTCAGCCCGCGAGCCGGCTCGATGGCAAAGGCGAGGAGGAAGAGCGGCCTGCCGTCGGCGGTCGCGCCGGTGACGATCGCCGGCATGGTGCCGGTGCGGGCGCCGATATGGGCCTGCCAGGCGGCGACCCAGTCATAGGTCTGGAAGGCGGTGCAATCCGACAGGGTCTCCAGCGCCCGCCACGTGTCGGCGACGGTCGCGAGCCGGTCGTGGACGGTGATCACTGGCGGCCATGGCGCCGGGCGCGGCCGATCGCCCGCTGCCGGACGGTCGCCGGCCGCGGGCGGCGGCGACAGCGTGTCGGCAAGCGCGGTGAATTGCACACTGAGATCGAGCAGCGGATCGCGGGGGTTGAGGCTCACCTGGGACATGTCTGTCACCCTCGCGACTGGCCGGCGGTGGCCGGCGCCGGACCGGCGAACCGGCCGGTGATGAAGGTCTGTGCGCGGCGGGCGATGCCGCGACCGACATGGGCGGCGAAGCGCAGCCGGCGGCGCGCTTCCCAGGTGATGCCGGTGTTGATGGCCAGATCGCGCACCCGGAAGGCGCGCGCCCGGCACTGGATCTCGTAGGCCGATTTGACCGGGTCGGCATAGAAGGCGGCGATCTTGTCGGCGCCCATGCCGGGGGTCGCCAGCCACTGCGGGATGTAGACGTTGCACAGCCGCTCGGCGTCGGTGAACACCTTGCCGGTGCCGGTGCCGGCGGAGGGGCACGAGGTCGAATAGGCGTCGCCAATGGCAACCACGCCCGGCTTGTCGAGGCCGGTGGTGACGTAGAGGTCGGCGGGGCGGATCTTCACCGCGCCGGGAACCGTGATGTCGCCGGTGAAGGCCTTCAGCCCGGGCAGGGTGGCGAACAGCGTTTCGACGGGCGCATCGCGCATGGCCCGCAGCCAGGGGTCGTCCATGGTGCGATAGACGAAGAGGTTGGCACGGGTGGTCGCGCCGATCGGGAACAAAGTGAGGTAGGCGGCCCGTGCGCGGGCGTCTTCCGGCACATAGGTGAGCGCCGGGAAGTCGAAGGCCGTGCGGCCGACGGGCGCTACGTCGAAGCCGATCGAAATCGAATGGTTCGCCGATATGACCTGCCGCTCCATGCCGAAGTTGCGGCGGAGCGCGGCGTTGAGGCCATTGGCGAGCACGATCAGCCGGGCCTGGATTTCTTCGCCGTCGGCAAGCGTCACGCTCTGGCGCTGGTCGCTGACGGCGATCGCCGCGGCCTTGCCGCGGATCACCGTCACCGACGGCGGAATGGCGCCGCGTACGGTGTTGACCAGAGTGTCATAGAGAATGCCGCGATGGCCGCTCGGCCGGCGGTCGGTCAGCCGGCCGGCGCGCACGATCCAGTTGTCGCGATAGGGCGTGGCGGCCGCGCTGACGATGGCGCCGAGGCCGGTCTTGGCAAGCAGGCCGATCTGCTCCTCGTCGAGCTTCTCGCAGCGGAAATCCGGTGGATAGACCTCATGCGGGTCGACCAGCACGGTGTCGACGCCGGCGTGGCCGAGCATGGCCGCCGCCGTCGATCCGGCCAAACCACCCCCGATGATGACGATGTCCGCTTGCCGCACGTTTCTGACCTCACCGCCCGCCGTTCATCGATGACCCCGCAATCGATAACGGCGCGTAAAGGCGTCCAGTGGTATTTGAGCCTTCGTGGGCCGATTGGGAACCGTGAACGCGGCTTAACCTTAATCGGGACGTTGTCCGCAGTATTAATAGTGTGTCAACCATGATCGCGGTGAATTGCGTGCACATATTTACCTTCGATTTATTTTCAACTTTTCGCTTCGGCAGATTGTCCTATGGTGCGGCTGCGACACGGGACATGCCAGTCGGGGCGGCATTTCCCGCCAAACGACCTTTCACAAACCGTTGGGGACGGGGGGTGAGGACCTGATGCGGATCGAGGAGCGGCTGAGGGAAAGCGCGAACCGGTACGGCGCCCATCCGGCCGTCGTCGCCGGCCGGGCCCGGCACAGCTATGCCGAGCTCGACCTCAAATCGGAGCGTCTGGCCGCGGCGCTGGCGGGCGGCGGCGTCACGCGCGGCGAGCGCGCGATGGTGTTTCTGGATGACGGCTGGGAGGCGGTGGTGTCGGCCTTTGCCGTGCTCAAGACCGGTGGCGTCGTGGTGCCGGTCGGCACGGCCGCGACGGCCGGCCAACTTGCCGACAGACTGCAGGCGAGCCAGCCGGTTGCGGTCATCACCCAGTCGCGCTTGGCGGCCATGGTTGCCGCCGAAATCTCGGCGCTGTGGTCGGTCAGGCTGATCGTGCTGGCGGGTGGCGACCGGGCGCGGGCCGGCGGCACCTGCATCTCGTTCGAGGAGACGATCGAGCGCATCGGCCATGTCCGGCCACTGCCGGCGGCCGGCAGCGACGACGATACCGCCATGCTTGATGCCGACGGGACGCCGCGCAGCCATCGCGAGATCGGCGAGGACGCGGCGGCGATCGCTGTCCCGGCCGATGGCTTCCTGCTGCCGCCGCTTGCCGAACGGACGGGCCTCAGCCGGCTCCTGGCCGCGATCGATGCCGGACGGACGATGACAGCGCGCGCGCTGTTCGCGCATGGGGACGAACGTCGCCCCGCCGAGCGAAGATCGGCCGACCTGTCCTTCCGGATCGAGCGCCTGGGCGGCGCCGCCACGGTGGGGGCGGAACCCGTCTTCCAGAGGTGAACGAAGTGCCGCAGACCAAGCGGCCGCGACGAGGAGCATGATCGTGCCTGATATGAGAAAGAGGGCCATCCGAGCCGGCCTCGAAGCCCTTTATTTCACCGGCACGCACCGGCTGGCGCGGTCGTTCTTCGCGGGAATGGGCGCCATCCTCACTTTTCATCGCGTGCTGCCCGCCCACGACGAGCCGTTCCAGCCGCACCGCGGCCTCGAGGTGACGCCTGCCTTTCTCGATGCGGTGCTGAGCGCGCTCGGCCGGGCCGGTGTCGACCTGGTGTCGATGGACGAAGCCTGGCGCCGCCTCTCCGCTGCGCCCGGCGATCGCCGCTTCGTCGCCGTCACCTTCGACGACGGCTATCGCGACACGCTCGAACACGCCTGGCCGATCCTCAAGAAGCATTCGGTGCCGGTCACGCTTTACGTCGCCTCGGCCTTCGCCGAGGGCACCGGCCTGCTGTGGTGGGAGGTGCTCGGCCGGGTGGTGGCCGAGAACGACGCGGTCGAGGCCGAGATCGACGGCACGCTCCGCCGCTTTGCTTGCGGCACGCCGGAAGAGAAGGACGCGGGCTACGCCACGCTCTACGACTGGCTGCGCGGCATGCGGCACGAGGCCGATCTCGAAGCCGCGAGCCTGGCGCTTGCCGGCCGCTACGGCATCGACACGGCCGCCCAGTGCCGCGACCTGTGCATGGGCTGGGAGGAGCTTTCCGGTCTTGCCGCCGATCCGCTGGTCACCATCGGTGCCCACTCGGTAAGCCATCCGTTCCTGGCCAAGTGCGAGGAAGACGCGGTGCGCGTCGAGATGACCGAATCGCGCTCCACGATCGAAGAGAAGCTCGGCGTCAGGCCGGAGCATTTCGCCTATCCGGTCGGCGCCCCCGACGCCGTCGGCCCGCGCGAATTCGATATCTGTGCGGAGGCCGGCTACCGGACGGCGGTGACGACCCGCCCGGGCGTCATCTTCGCCGACCACGTCAACCACCCGACGGCGCTGCCGCGCATCTCGGTCAACGGCGAGTTCCAGCAGCTCCGCTTCATCGAGGTGCTGCTGTCCGGCACGGCCACCGCGCTCCTCAACGGCTTCCGCCGCGTCGACGCGGCGTGATATCCGCACCTCCGGGCGCACACGGAGGGGCATCATGAAGCTTGTCATCACCGGGTCGAAGGGCACCGTCGGCAGCCTGCTGATGGCGGCATTTCCCGGGGCCATCGGCGTGGATCGCGTCGCCGGTGCCGATGTCGTCATCGACTTCGACACGGTCGACTACGCGTCCGAGCCGATGCGCGGCGTGCTTTCCGGTGCCGATGCGATCATCCACCTTGCCGCCGAACCCAGCCCCTACAAGCAGGACGCCTCCCACTGGCAGTCGGTGATCAACGCCGCCCGCCTGTTCGCCGCCGCCGGCGCCGCCGGCGTGCCGCGCGTCATCGTCGCCTCGTCCGGCTGGGCGGTGCCGATGGCGGGCCAGTATCTCGGCCCCTACAGCCACTCCAAGCGGGTCATGGAGTCCCTGGCCGCCATGTACGACGTCGGCCCCGGTCGGATGGGGCGCTTCGTGCGTATCGGCTGGGTGCCGCGGCGGGGCCACGACATCACGCGCAATCCCGAATGGGAGCAGGCGCTGCTGTGGAGCGACGAGAAGCTCGTCGCCGAATTCCGCAAGGTGCTGGAAGACTGATCTCAGATCAGCCCGCGCTTGGCCAGGTTGCGCATCAGCGCGCCGGCGCCGAAGGTCCACGGCTCGGCCTGGTCGGTATGGACGACGCGGTTCGACAGGTGTCCGAGCGCCGGCGTGGCGATGGTGACGATGTCGCCGATCTTGTGGGTGAAGCCCTGGCCGGGCGCGTCGCGGTCCTCGACCGGCGCGAACATGGTGCCGAGATAGAGCACAACGCCGTCCGGATACTGGTGGTGCTTGCCGATCGCCGAGGCGATCAGCTCGGCCGGATCGCGGCTGATCTTGCTCATCGCGCTGGCCGCCTCCAGGCGGAAGCCGTCCTCGCCCTCCACCGTCAGCGTCACGTTGGCGCGGCGGATGTCGTCGAGCGAGAAGCCATGGCCGAAGAGCCGGATGAAGGGTCCGAGCGAGGCGCTGGCATTATTGTCCTTGGCCTTGCCGAGGAGCAGCGCCGAGCGGCCCTCGACGTCGCGCAGGTTGACGTCGTTGCCGAGCGTGGCTCCGACGATCGCACCGGTGGCGGCGGCGACCAGCACCACCTCCGGCTCCGGATTGTTCCACGACGACATCGGGTGGATGCCGATCTCGGCGAGATGGCCGACGGCGGCCATGGGCGGCGCCTTGGTGAAGATCTCGGCATCCGGCCCGATGCCGACCTCGAGATATTGCGACCACAGCCCCTTGTCGATGAGCAGGTCCTTCAGCGCCATCGCCTCCGGCGAGCCCGGCTTGAGGCGGGAAAGGTCGGGACCGATCAGCCCGCCGATCTCGGCGCGCACTTCCGCCGCGTGTTCCGGCGCGCCACGGGTGCGCTCCTCGATCACCCGCTCCAGCATCGACACGGCGAAGGTGACGCCGGCCGCCTTGATCGCCTGCAGGTCGGTCGGCGCCAGCAGCCAGGGCCTGGCGGGGTCGCGCGTCGCGCGCGGCGTGTTGGCGAGAATATCGTCGAGAGCGCCGATCGGCTCGCCGGCGGCATCGTGGGCGAGCCCCGCCGGCTCCGGCGCTTCGCAGAGGTCGCGCATGGTCGGCGCCGCGGCCGAGATGTCGACCAGCTCGAGGCCGCGCACCGCCACCACGGAGGGGCCGCCGAGTTCTGGTCGCCAGACACGGCCGACGAGGATCGCCTGTCCCGCATCGTCGGGCAGGGCGAAGGAAGCGCCGGTGTCGAGTTCCATCAGGTTCCCTGTCCTTCTGTTGCCGTTCGCACACACAGCCCCGGCAAAATTACCTAGCCCGCCAAGCTGTAATGCGGGGCCGGCCGCCGGTGCTGTTAGGCTCGGCCTTGCGGGGTCGAGTCGTCCGGACGGTTCTTAGCGCGTCATGGGCGGTTGTGCACGGTCGCCGGGGCGGCCAATCGAAGAGGGCTGGAACCATGACGCATTTCTGCAAGGCAGCCGCCGCCGCGCTGGTCGGTGCTGTCATCCTGCCGTTGGCGGCCTATGCCGCGGCACCGGACAATCTCGATGCGGGGAGGGCCGCGCCGAAGCCGCCACCGGCGCTGATCGCGCCGCTCGACTATCGGCTGGAAACCACGATTGTCGTGCACGACTGGGTGCTGTGCGTTTCCGAGGGCGTGGCCGAGAGGCTGGCCAAGGCCCGTGCGGTGGGGGTCGAGGAGGCGCTGTCCGCCTATTCCGACCTCAAGGCGGCGAAGTCGTGCGGCCAGTTCCCACAGCTCACCGTGGTACTGCACAAGTCGCTCTACGCCTCGGCGGCGGAGGACAATGCGCAGGTCTTCAGCGCGGCGGTGAACATCTCGGGCCATTGGGCCAATGCCTTCGTGGTCAGGGACGGACTGCCGGCGGAACACTAGCGCCCGGCGCGGGATACGGGCATCGGCTGGCAGGCGTCTTGCGGAAACCGGCCGGGTGCGCGGGGCGGCGAGGCGTTTTGCCGATTGTGGCAAGGCGTCTGGAATTTTTCCTCGAATCGGCCTCAGGCCGGCCCCGCCTTCGCCCCGTTCCCATGGCGAACTCTGTCGCGGTTGGGGGCAACGCAGCGCCTTGACGCTGCGGCCAACCACGTGAGGAAATCATGAAGAAGCTGTTGATTGCTGCCGGCGCAGCCAGCCTGCTCGCGATGTCGTCCATGGCGGCCTTTGCCGATCAGGCGTCGGGCACGATCCAGTCCGTCGATCCGACCGCGATGACGATCACCCTCGACGACGGCAACACCTATACGCTGCCGCAGAGCGTGGACGCGGCTTCGCTGCAGGTCGGCGAGAAGGTGGACATTCAGTTCACCAAGGACTCCAGCGGCAAGATGTCGGCCTCGGCGGTCACCCCGTCTTCGTCGTAATCGCGGCTTTCCGAAGACGAACGGCGGCCGCGCTCCGGCGCGACCGCCTTTCTCTTGTGCAGGTCCAGCATTTCGGCGGCGCGATTGTGTTCTGCCGCCGCGCTGCGGCCATCGCCGCGCCACGATTCGGCCGAGCAAACGCCCTGAATCGGGAGTGGATATTGCGACGCCCGATCGGGCAACGCGCGACGTCGCACACGTCGTGTTTTCTCATGGAGATACAGGAATGAAGAAGTTGGTGATCGCCGCAGGCGCGGCGGTGCTTCTGGCTATGTCGTCGCTTGCGGCGTTGGCCGATGAAGCGTCGGGGTCGATCACGAACGTCGATGACCAGGCCCTGACCGTCACCCTCGACGATGGCAACACCTACAAGCTGCCGGCGGACACGGATACATCCGCCCTGCAGGTCGGTGACAAGGTCACGGTCGAATTCACCAAGGATGCCGACGGCAACCTGGTCGCTTCCGCGGTGACGATGGCGCAGTAATCGCCGGATCTCCGATTTCACGCGCGGCGGCCGTGCCGAAGGCAGGGCCGCCGTTTGTCGTTGCCGCGCCGGCTCAGGAATAGGGGAGCGCGCCGAGGGCGGAATAGTGACGGTTGAGCCCGTTCAGCACCGCCACGTCCTCGTCGTCGAGGGCGAATTCGAAGACCGCCAGATTCTCTTCCAGGTGCTTGCGGCTGTTCGCCTTGGGCAGGGGCACGTTGCCGCGCTGCAGGCCCCAGCGCAGCGTCACCTGGGCCGGCGTCTTGCCGTATTTGCTGGCGATGTGGGTCAGCGTCTGGTTGCCGAGCCTGGTCGCGCGGGTGAGCGGGCTGTAGGCCTGGATGACGATTCCCTGCCCGTCGGCATAGCGCTGCATCTCCTCGCTGTGGCCGAGCGGCGTCCATTCGATCTGGTTGACCACCGGCACCTCGCCGGTCGCCTCGATCAGCCGGTCGAGCAGCTCGACGGAATAGTTGCTGACGCCGATGTCGATGGTGAGCCCGTCGTCGCGGGCGCGCATCAATCCCTCCCACAGCCTCTCGCCGGCGCCGTTCTTCGGCGGCCGATGGATGAGCATGAGATTGGCGTGGTCGAGGCCGAGTTCGTCGAGGTCGCGTCTGGTGGCCTCATAGGCGTCGTCGGTCTCCTCGACCTTGGTCACCAGATAGAAGGCGTCGCGGTCGATGCCGGCCTGCTTGATGCCTTGTCGGATGCCCGGCTGGGTTCCGTAGTCGCCCGAGGTGTCGATCATGCGGTAGCCGAGGCCGAGCGCGCGCTCGATGGTGCCCGCGGTATCCTCGGTCAGTTGCCAGGTCCCCAGGCCCATCGCCGGCATTTCGCGGCCGGTATGCAACCTGGCTGTGGTCGTGCGGTCCATGTCTGCAGAAGTCCTGTCGTTGCCCGCAACCCTTGAATGGCAACGCGGCGCCGCCCCGGCCTGTTCCGGGGACTTTTTAACGTGCCTATCGCCAGTGCTTGGCCTAGGGTTGGCGCGTTTCGGGGCAGAGGACAGAGCACACATGACGCTTGGCGCATGGGCGAAGCGCCGTTCGCTTTTCGGCTTCTTCGTGCTTGCGTGCGCGCTCTCGTGGTGGCCGTGGCTGTGGTACCGGCTCGATCCGCAGGCGATCGACGGGCCCGTGCTGCCCTTCGGGCCGCTGCTGGCGGCGGCGATCATGCTCGCCCTCACCGGCGGCAGGCCGGCGATCGGCGCCTGGCTCGCGCGGGTCGTCGACTGGCGCGTCAGCTTCTCCTGGTATGCGCTAGCCCTGCTGCTGCCGGCGGCGATCACGGCGATGGCGGTCGGCGTCACCCTGTTTCTCGGCGCCGACCTGCCGCCGGGGGCGGAGCTGCCGGGGTGGGGCGAGCTCGCGGCACGGTTCGTCGTCATCTTCGTGCTGATCGGCCTCGGCGAGGAGCCCGCCTGGCGCGGCTATGCGCTGCCGCGGCTGATCGAGGGCCGCCCGGCGGTCGCTGGCGCCCTCATCCTCGGCCTGCTGCACGCCCTCTGGCACCTGCCGCTGTTCGGCCTCGACTACGATCTCGTCAATGTCTGGCCGTGGCTCGCCTCGCTGCTGTCGATGTCGGTCGTGATCGCCTGGATGTGGCGGGCGACGCGCGGCAACCTGCTGCTGCCGGCGCTGCTCCATGCCTCCGTCAACACCGTCGCCTTCACCTGGGAGTGGTTCGATGGCGCCGACCAGATTCGGCTGTGGTGGATCTGGGCGGGCCTGTGGGTGGCGGTGGCGGTGATCGTGGTCACGTCCACCGGCCCGGCGCTCTACCAGGCCAAGCCGCGGGTCATGATGGGGTAGGAAGCCTCACATCACCGCGCCGATCTGCCAGGGCACGAACTCGTTGTCCCCGTAGCCGAATTCCTCGGATTTCGTCTTCTTGCCGGACGCCACCGCGATCACCTCGGCGAGGATCTCGCGGCCCTTCGCCTCGATCGAGACGCCGTCGAGGATGTCGCCGCAGTTGATGTCCATGTCCTCGGTCTGGCGCTCATAGGTGTCGGAGTTGGTGGCGAGCTTGATCGAGGGCGCCGGCTTGAAGCCGAAGGCGGAGCCGCGGCCGGTGGTGAAGCAGATGACGTTGCAGCCGGACGCCACCTGGCCGGTGACGCCGACCGGGTCGTAGCCGGGCGAATCCATGAAGACGAAGCCGCGCGTGTCGATCGGCTCGGCGTAGTGGAAGACGCCGCGCATGGTGGTGGTGCCGCCCTTGGCGGCGGCGCCGAGCGATTTCTCGAGGATGGTGGTGAGCCCGCCGGCCTTGTTGCCGGGCGAGGGATTGTTGTTCATCTCGCCCTTGTTGCGGGCGGTGTAGTCCTCCCACCAGTGGATGATGTCGACCAGCTTCTCGCCGATCTCGCGGGTCGCCGCGCGCCGGGTGAGCAGGTGTTCGGCGCCGTAGATCTCCGGCGTCTCGGCGAGCACCGCGGTGCCGCCCTGCGCGACCAGCAGGTCGGCGGCGTAGCCCAGCGCCGGGTTGGCGGTGATGCCGGAATAGCCGTCCGAGCCGCCGCATTGCAGCGCCAGCATGATCTCCGACACCGGCACCGGCTCGCGCTCGATGGCGTTGGCGTCGGTCAGCATCTCCTTGATCATCGCCACGCCGCGCTCGACCGTCTTGCGGGTGCCGCCGGTGGCCTGGATGGTCATGGTGCGGAAGAGCTCGTTTTCCTTGAGGCCATAGTCGTCGACGAGATCGGGGATCTGCATCACCTCGCAGCCGAGCCCGACCATCAGCGCGCCGGCGAGGTTGGGGTGGCGGGCATAGCCCCATTCGGTGCGTTGCAGCACCTGGAAGCCTTCCGAGCCGCGCCCGGCCATGCCGCAGCCGGTGCCCATGACGAAGGGCACGACGCCGTCGATGTTGGGGAACTCCTCGAGAATGTCGGTGCGGTTGAAGGCATCGGCGATGATGCGCGCGACGGTCGCCGAGCAGTTCACGCTGGTCAGCACGCCGATGTAGTTGCGCGTGCCGACCTTGCCGTTCTTGCGGCGGTAGCCCTCGAAGGCGAACCGCTCCTCGACCGGCAGTACGTGCTCGGGCCGGGCGTCCTCGGCGAAGTGATAGTCGCGGGAGAATTCCGCGACGCCGCAGTTGTGGGTGTGGATGTGCTCGCCCGGACCGATCGGCTGGGTGGCGAAGCCGATGATCTGGCCGAACTTCCTGACCGGCTCGCCGACCGCAATGGCCACCGTCGCCATCTTGTGGCCCTTGGGCACGCGCGCCACCGCCGTCACCCCCTCGGCAATCGCCCCGGGCAGGATCGGATCGATGGCGACGACCAGATTGTCGGCCGGGTTGAGGCGCAGCACGCGCGGCGCCCTGGCGCGCTCGGAGAGGCCGGCGGCGGGCGCGACGATGGTTTCGGATGGGGTCATGGTGTCGGTCTTTCGGGCGTTGGCATGTCCGCCAATGTTAGCGGTTCGGCCGTCCGGGCGAAACCGGCCGGGGTTCCGTGCGGAAGAGCGCCACCGTTCGGGGCTTTCTCCGCCGCCGCCGGGGCTAGGCTGAAGCGTCCTGGATCTCGGCGCGGGTCGGGAAGCTCGGCTGGGCGCCTTGCTTGGTCACCGCCAGCGAGCCGGCGACCGCCGCCCGCGCCAGTGCCGTGCGGAAGCTGGCGCCCTCGTCCAGCCAGGCGGCGAGCACGCCGCAGAAGGTGTCGCCGGCCCCGGTGGTGTCGACCGGGGTGACTTGAAGCGCCGGCACGCGGATCACGTCCTTGCCGTCCGCGGCCACCGCGCCGTCGGCGCCGAGCGTGGCCACCACCGTGCGGCCGGTCGCGGCGGCAAGCGCCGCGACCGTCTCGTCGGGGCCGCTGCCTGAAATCCGGAGGTGCCTGGCGTAATCCGCCGCCTCGTGCTGGTTGACGATCAGCATGTCGACCGCGGCCATCGCCTCGGCCGGAAGCGGCGCGTAAGGCGCGAGCGAGAGGATGACGCGGGCGTTCGCCGCGCGCGCCTGCCCTGCAGCGGCAAGGCTCTCGGCGAGCGGCACTTCCATCTGTAACAGCAGCGTGTCGCCGGCGGCAAAGGCGTTCGCGGGCAGATCGGCGGCGCTGGCGTGGGCGTTGGCGCCCGGCGAAAGCACGATCGTGTTCTCGCCAGCCTCGTCGACCGTGATGACGGCAACCCCGGTGGTGCCGGCGCGGTGGGCGACGGAGACGAGATCGACGCCGCCGGCCTCCAGCTCGCCGAGCGCCACCCGCGACAGGAAATCGTCGCCGATGGCGCCGGTGAGCCGCACTTCCGCCCCGGCGCGGCGCGCGGCCAGCGCCTGGTTGGCGCCCTTGCCGCCGGGGATGAGCTGATAGTCGGTGCCGTGCACTGTCTCTCCCGGCCCCGGGATGCGCTTCACCCGGGTGACCAGATCGACATTGATCGAGCCGAAGACGGTAATCATCGCGAGTCCAATTGCTTGCGTCGTTCCAAGGAGATGATCGGCAGGAAGAAAGTCATGGGTCTGCCGACAAGAGGTAGGAACTCGAAGTGACGATAGAACGAGGCTGCTGCATCGTCTTTCGCATCCGCCAGAAGGGCAAATACCGCCGGGGCGGAGCCTATCGCCTGATCGGCCGCGTCGAGAAGCAGCGCCGCGCCGACGCCTTGGCTGCGGAATTGCTGGTCGACGGCAAGTCGACCGATCAGCGCCGCAGGCACGGATGTATAGCGCGGAGGTCGTGCACTGAACTCGGCAGGCAGGTTGGCGATCGGCACGCCTGCGGCGGATAGCGTATAGTAGCCAGCGATTGCTCCCGAGAGGCGGTCAACGGCGACGAAGCAGTTCGCGAAGCGTCGGCGCACATCCTGTCCAGCCAACTGCTGCAAATAGCGATCGAGAATGGCGACGCCGCAGGCAAAGGAACTGCGGTCGAGGGAAGGCGCAAGCGTCTCGATAGAGAACCTTTCGGTCACCGCGATTTCAAGACCAGTCGGCGGTGCGTCTCGCGTGCCTTCTTCCAAACCGGCCCAAGCTCCGGCGGATTGAGCAGGGCCTCGGCAAAGCGACGCTGGTCTTCCAGCGACAGCTCGATGAGCTGGATGTCCTTGAGCGCCTTCTCGGCGGCCTGCTCGGCCGCCGCGACGACGAAGTCGCTCATGCTGCGCCCCTGGATCTCGGCGGCGCGCTGGATGATCTTGCGCGCGTAGGGCGTAAGCCGCGCCTCGAAGCGCGTGCTCTTGGCGTCGTCGGCAGCGGCCTTCTTCCGGGTCGGCAGGGGCTTGGTCATGGGTAGGTCTCCGTTCAGCTTGGAATGTACGGTCGATTGCCGTACACTTCAAGCTGCCGACAGGGAAACCGCCTTACCGCTCGGTGAAGGGAATCCCGCCCTTGGCCTTGTCGGTCTTGGGCGATTCCATGATCTGCACCGTCACCACCTCGGGCTTGACGTCGAAAGCGTCGACCATGGCGTCGGTCAGGCCCTTCATCAGCTTCTTCTTCTGTTCGGGCGTGCGCCCCTCGGCGCAGAAGACGTGGATTTCGGGCATGTCGCATGGCCTCCGCGTAGGGTAGGCGCCGACTTTGCCCTATTGCGGCCAAGCCCGGCAATCCCGCTCGTCGCCTGCGGCCCTTTCGCATCCGCACGCGGCCTTTTCGCAATTGCACAATCCGGCTAAACAAGGACGGAGCCTGCACTTTTTGAAGGGGGCGCGTGCGTGCCGATCAAGAAAATCCTCGTCGCCAACCGCTCGGAGATCGCCATCCGTGTGCTGCGGGCCGCCAATGAGCTCGGCCGCCGCACGGTGGCGGTGTTCGCCGAGGAGGACAAGCTCGCCCTCCACCGCTTCAAGGCGGACGAGGCCTACCAGATCGGCAAGATGCCCGACGGCAAGGTGCTGGGGCCGATCGCCGCCTATCTGTCGATCCCCGAGATCATCCGGGTGGCCAGGGAATCCGGTGCCGACGCCATCCACCCGGGCTACGGCCTGCTCTCGGAAAGCCCCGAATTCGCCGAAGCCTGCGCCGCCGCGGGCATCACTTTCATCGGGCCCTCGGCCGAAACCATGCGGCTCTTGGGCGACAAGGTGTCGGCGCGCAACCTCGCGGTCTCGGTCGGCGTTCCGGTCATGCCGGCGAGCGAGCCGCTGCCCGAGGACATCGCGGCGGTGAAGACCATCGCCGCCGATATCGGCTATCCGCTGATGCTGAAGGCCTCGTGGGGCGGCGGCGGGCGCGGCATGCGCGTCATCCCCGACGAGGCGACGCTCGCCCGCGATCTCGTCGCGGCCAAGCGCGAGGCCAAGGCCGCCTTCGGCAAGGACGATGTCTATCTGGAAAAGCTGGTCGAGCGCGCCCGCCACGTCGAGGTGCAGATCCTCGCCGATGGCTACGGCTCGATCGTCCATCTGTTCGAGCGCGATTGCACCGTGCAGCGCCGCCACCAGAAGGTCGTTGAGCGCGCCCCGGCCCCCTACCTGACGCCCGAGAAGCGCCAGGAGCTCTGCGCCTACGCCATCAAGATCGCCCATGCGGCCACCTACAAGGGCGCCGGCACCGTCGAGTTCCTGATGGATGCCGATACCGGCGCCATCTATTTCATCGAGGTCAATCCGCGCATCCAGGTCGAGCACACGGTCACCGAGGAGGTGACCGGCATCGACATCGTCAAGGCGCAGGTCCGCTTCGCCGAGGGCGCCGCCATCGGCGACAAGGAGCCGGGTGGCGTGCCGCGCCAGGGCGACATCGCCCTCAACGGCCACGCCCTCCAGTGCCGCATCACCACCGAGGACCCGGAGCAGAACTTCATCCCGGACTACGGCCGCATCACCGCCTATCGCGGCGCCACCGGCTTCGGCATCCGGCTGGACGGCGGCACCGCCTATTCCGGTGCGGTGATCACGCGCTTCTACGATCCGCTGCTGGAGAAGGTCACCGCCTGGGCGCCGACCCCGGCGGAGGCGATCGCGCGTATGATGCGGGCGCTGCGCGAGTTCCGCATCCGCGGGGTCGCCACCAACCTGACGTTCCTCGAAAACGTCATCAGCCATCCGCAGTTCCGCGATGCCAGCTACACCACGCGCTTCATCGACGAGACGCCGGAGCTGTTCCATTCGGTGCGCCGGCGCGACCGCGCCACCAAGCTCTTGACCTACATCGCCGACGTCACCATCAACGGCCATCCGGATACCAAGAACCGGCCGCGGCCGGACAAGGAGGCGCTGGTGCTGCCGCCGCCGGCCTTCG
Organism: uncultured Alphaproteobacteria bacterium; assembly: GCA_963782045.1. Taxonomy (GTDB): domain Bacteria; phylum Pseudomonadota; class Alphaproteobacteria; order Rhizobiales; family Kaistiaceae; genus CAVSRC01. The sequence continues at coordinate 104,271 of CAWAIR010000010.1, read as the reverse complement.
ACGCTGCGCCGGCGCCCGGCACCAAGCAGCGGCTCGATGCCGAGGGCCCGGACGCCTTCGCCAAATGGATGCGCGCCGAGACCCGGCCGCTGGTCACCGACACCACCATGCGCGACGCCCACCAGTCGTTGCTCGCCACCCGCATGCGCGCGCACGATCTCGCCGCGGTGGCGCCGGCCTATGCCGCCGCGCTGCCGCAGCTTCTGTCGCTGGAATGCTGGGGCGGCGCCACCTTCGACGTCGCCATGCGCTTCCTCGCCGAGGACCCGTGGGAGCGGCTCGCCGAGATGCGCGAGAAGACGCCGAACATCCTGCTGCAGATGCTGCTGCGCGGTTCCAACGCGGTCGGCTATGCCAACTATCCCGACAACGTGGTGAAATTCTTCGTGCGCCAGGCGGCCGATGCCGGCGTCGATCTCTTCCGCGTGTTCGACTGCCTCAACTGGGTGGAGAACATGCGCGTCTCGATGGAAGCGGTGGTCGAGGCCGGCAAGCTCTGCGAAGGCGCCATGTGCTACACCGGCGACATCCTCGATTCCGCCCGGCCGAAGTACGACCTCAAATACTACGTCAACCTGACCCACGAGCTGGAGAAGGCCGGCGCCCACATCATCGGCATCAAGGACATGGCCGGCCTGCTCAAGCCGGTGGCGGCCCGCATCCTGGTTTCGACGCTGCGCCAGGAGACCGACCTGCCCATCCACCTGCACACCCACGATACCTCCGGTGTGTCGGCGGCCTCGGTGCTGGCGGCGGTCGAGGCCGGCGTCGATGCCTTCGACGCGGCGATCGATTCGATGTCGGGGCTGACCTCGCAGCCCTGCCTCGGCTCCCTGGTCGAGGCACTCAAGGGCACGACACGCGACACCGGGCTCGACCCGGAAGCCATCCGCAAGATCTCCTTCTATTTCGAGAAGGTGCGCGCCCAGTATCTTGCCTTCGAATTGGACCTCCGCTTCGGCGCCTCGGAGGTCTATCTCCACGAGATGCCGGGCGGCCAGTTCACCAACCTCAAGGAGCAGGCGCGCTCGCTCGGGCTCGAGGCGCGCTGGCACGAGGTGGCGCGCGCCTATGCCGACGTCAACATGCTGTTCGGCGACATCGTCAAGGTCACCCCGTCCTCCAAGGTGGTCGGCGACCTGGCGCTGATGATGGTCGCCGGCGATCTGACGCCAGCCGACGTCCTCGATCCCGACCGCGACATCGCCTTCCCCGGGTCGGTGGTGCAGATGATGCGGGGCGATCTCGGCCAGCCGCCGGGCGGGTGGCCCGAGGCGCTGCAGAAGAAAGTGCTGAAGGGCGCGACGCCGATCACGGTCCGCCCCGGCTCGCTGCTGCCGGCGGCCGATCTCGAGGCCGAACGCGAGGCGGCGGCGGAGAAGACCGGCGCGCCGGTCGATGACCGGGCGCTTGCCTCCTACCTGATGTACCCGAAGGTGTTCACCGACTTCGCCCATGCCGCCGAGCGCTACGGACCGGTCGGCGTGCTGCCCACGCCGGTGTTCTTCTACGGGCTGCCGGCGGGCGAGGAGATCCCGGTCGAGCTCGAGCGCGGCAAGACGCTGATCGTGCGCAATCAGGCGGTCGGCGAGACCGACGCCGACGGCAACGTCCGCGTCTTCTTCGAGCTCAACGGCCAGCCGCGCATGGCCAAGGTCCCGGTCCGCGCGCAGGGCGCCGCCGGCGGGGCCGCCGCGCGACGGAAGGCCGAGGAGGGCAATCCGCTGCATGTCGCCGCACCGATGCCGGGCGTGGTGTCGACGCTTGCCGTCGCCGCCGGCCAGACGGTCAAGGCTGGCGACGTCCTGCTCTCCATCGAGGCGATGAAGATGGAGACGGCGCTCCACGCCGAGCGCGACGGCTTGATCGCCGAGGTGCTCACCAAGGCCGGCGCCCAGATCGACGCCAAGGACCTGCTGCTGGTCTACGGGGGGTAGAGGCCGGGGCGGCGATCACGCTGAGCTTTGTGTTGGGCGGCGCCTAACCCATTCTCTGTCATCCCCCGGCTTAACCGGGGGATCGGCCACCGCGAGTTGCCGGCCTTGCCGATGCTGCGCCCGATCCTCCGGTCTTGCGCTTCGCTCCGCCGGAGGATGACGGGGAGCGGAAGGTGCCCGCCCCAGGACGACCTGCGCCCCCTGCGGCGCCGCGACGCTTGACCGGCCCCTGCCCGAAGGACGACGAATCGCTTCCGCCTCCATGCCCCATGCAAAGCGCGGGAGGGGAACCGCCATGTTCGTCCTGGCTAGAAAACGGCAGCCGGAAGGCGACTGGTATCGGGCGGCGAGCCCCGAGGACCGCCGCGAATACGACGCCTTCGGTCCTTGGGTCGATGCCGTGCACAGCGCGGCGGAGATGCCGCCGCGCTTCCGCCCCGCTTATGCCGAACATCGCGATGCCCGCTTCCTGCTCAAGGTGCCGATCGCGGCCGACCGGGTGAGCGTGCGGCCCGGTATGGACCTCTACCGCATGATCCTTGCCATCGACGACGACGGCCTCAGCCTGATGCGCCTTGCCGATGGTGCTATCGTGACGCGCACCATCGTTTGGCGCGAGATCGCCGCCGTGCGCAGCATGACCAACCTGCTGGCGGCGCGCTGGTCGCTGCTCCTGAGCGACGGCGAGGCGGTCACCGTCGACTATAATGCGGTTTCGTCGAAGCGTTTCGACGCGGTGACCGATTTCATCCGGGACCGACTCCTGCCCGGCGCCGAGCGCGCCAACGCCAAGGGAGACGGCGGAACGATCGCGGTCGCCGATCTCTTCTTTCAGAACATGCTGCATGCGGTCGAGCACGCGACCCCGCGGCCGGTGACGCCGCTCCACTTCGAGCCGCGCGACCGCCCCTGCCGCGATTTTGAGAACCGCCGTCGCCTGTCGACCGGCCTGCTCATCCTCGATGCGGCGGAGGAACTCGTCATCGTCGATCGCGGCGCGGCGACGCGGCGCTGGTTCCATCCGACCTACGCCCATCGCTGCACCTATGTCCCCTTCGCCCTGCTTACCGCGTTCTCGCTCGCACCGCCGCCGCCGGGCGGCGGCGCGCGCTTCCATACGCTGACGCTTTCCCTCGGCCGCCAGGCGGTCGTCCAGCCCTGCCTCACGTCCCCCGACCGGGTGGTGGCCTGCCTCGCCGGGCACCGCGTGCCGCAGGTGGCGGCCTGAGAATCCGGCGGCGGCCGCCAAATGCGGTGTCCTGCACCAAGGGGGAGGTTGGGCTCTGCGCCGCTCCTGGGCGCCCGCCTACTTGCAGTAGAGCCCCTTGCTCGGCCCCGCCGTGCGCCGCTTGGCGCGGTCGAGGTGAAAGTGGCTGGTGTGATAGGAATCGGTGCCCGGACCCAGCACCGTGGTGAACGGCCCGCAGGCCGAGATGCGCACCTTGCGGAGGAAATCCGCCTTGTCGCCGCCGCCGGTCCAGCCGTGCTCCACGTCGATCCAGCCGACGCCTTCCACCTTGAAGGCGGAGATGTCGATGGCGTTGCCGCGGGCGTGCTCGCTGAGCTTGGCGTCGGCGAGGTTGTCGCGGTTGCGGCAGGCATAGGAGGCCGCGATGCGCAGCCCGGTCACCTGGTGGCCGAGCGTCTTCATGGCGAGCGGCTGCACCGTGTTCTTCATCCAGGCGGCGAGCGTCTCGGCAAGGCTGCAATTGAGCAGCGCCTTGGTGGTGAAGGCGACGGCGCCGCCGTCGAGAGCGCTCACCGATACCGGCGCCGGAATCACGCAGGCGCCGTCGACCACCGACGGCAGCGGCGTGGCCTCGACCCCGAGGTCGGCAATCACGGCGCCGCAGGTCGAGCGGGCGGCCGGCGGCGGCAGCTTGAGCGGGGTCACCACGGGCGGCGGCGCCGCCTTCGCCTCGGGCGCCAGCGGGGCCGCCTCGATGCCCGTCGCGGGGGCGTAGCCGAGCGCCGGTCCGCCGGCGTCGCCCGGCCTCAGCCGTGGCATCGGCACCGACAGCAGGTCGGTGGTGGCCGGCTGCTCCGGCTTGGCGGTGTCGGCCAGCTTTGCCGCGTCAGCCGGCTTGGCGGCGTCGGCCTGCCTAGCGGTGTCGGCTGGCTTGGCGACATCGGCAATCCCGGGCAGCGCCGCGTTCTCCGTCCGGGGTTTCGCTTCCGTGGCGGCCTTCCGCTGGGCATGCGGGCGCGCCCGCTCCGGAGCGAGCGCCCTTTCCAGCGTGCGCGCCGGCGGCCCCAGCAGCCGTCCGAAGAACTGGATGGGGTCTTCCGCCCGCGCCGCAACGGCAGGGGCCAGGCAGGCAATGGCAAGGAGGAGCGGAGCCAAGCGTCGCACGGTCAAATCGCCCTGTTGTCGTGCCGCCACGACCCCGTCTCAGTCAAGCAGCCGAATGCGGCCTTTTCAAGCACGTGCGGCCAGCGCCTCGCGATGCAGCGCGAGCGCCCGGTCGTCGAAGCAGCAGAAGACGACCCGCCGGATCGCGCCCGGCTCGTCAGCGACGAAATCGGCGACCGTGTCGACCGCGATTCCCGCGGCGCGCTCAGGCGGAAAGCCGTAGACGCCCGTCGAGATCGACGGAAAGGCGATCGAGGCGAGACCGTGCTCGCGGGCGATCTCCAGCGCGCGCCGGTAACAGGAGGCGAGTAGCCCGTCCTCGTCATCGTGGCCGCCGCGCCAGACCGGCCCGACGGTGTGGATGACATGCCGGGCGGGCAGGCGATGGCCGCCGGTGATCCTGGCGTCGCCGGTGGGGCAACCGCCGAGCGCGCGGCATTCGGCGAGAAGCGCCGGCCCGGCGGCGCGGTGGATGGCGCCGTCGACGCCGCCGCCGCCGAGCAACGAGCGATTGGCGGCGTTGACGATGGCGTCGACCGCCAGCGTGGTGATGTCGGCGCGCAGCGCCTCCAGTGAGACCCTCGGCGCCTCACCGCTCATCATGCGTCCTGCGGCCTCTGCCGCCCGTGGCGGCTTTCGGGCATATTCCGCCGAATTGATCGCCCGCTGGGGCGCGTCCGGAACCGGGGAAGGCTTATGACGCAAAGCATCGGTAATTATCTCATCAATCGGCTCGTCGAACTCAACGTCGGTCACGTCTTCGGCGTTCCCGGCGACTATGTGCTCACCTTCTTCAAGCAGATGGAAGAGAGCCCGTTGCAGGTCATCAACACCTCGGATGAACAGGGCGCCGGCTTCGCCGCCGACGCCTATGCGCGAGTGACCGGGCTCGGCGTCGCCTGCATCACCTATTGCGTCGGCGGGCTGAAGATCGCCAACGCCGCGGCGCAGGCCTTCGCCGAGCGCTCGCCGGTGGTGATCATCTCCGGCGCGCCGGGCACCCACGAGAAGAGCCGCGGGCCGCTGCTCCACCACACCGTGCGCGGCTTCGACACCCAGCTCCGCGTCTTCGAGCAGCTCACCGTCGCCCAGGCCGTGCTCGACGATCCGGCGACCGCCGCCTTCGAGATCGAGCGCGTGCTGGCCGCAGTCCGCCGCGAGAGCCGTCCGGTTTACATCGAGATCCCGCGCGATATGGCCGTCGCCGAGATCGGCCCGCTGCACCGTCGCCTGCCGCCGGTGCCGCCGGGCGACCCGGAGGCGCTCGCCGTGGCCGTCGCCGAAGCGGTCGAGCACCTGTCGCGGGCCGAGCGGCCCGTGATCCTCGCCGGCGAGGAGCTGCACCGCTTCGGCCTGCAGGCGGAGCTCGTCGATATCGTCCACAAGACCGGCATCCCGGTCGCCGCCACCATCACCGGCAAGTCGGTCTTCCCCGAGGCCGACCCCGCCTATCTCGGCATCTACGAAGGCGCCATGGGCCGCGATGCGGTGCGCGACTATGTCGAAAAGAGCGATTGCCTGATGCTGCTCGGCGCCCAGATGACCGACATGAACCTCGGCGTCTACACGGCGCGCATCGACCGGCGCTATGCCATCTATGCCGCCAGCGACCGCATCGCCATCGGCCATCATTCCTTCGATGGCGTCGCCATGGCCGATTTCGTCGGCGGGCTAGCAGCCCATCCCTGGCTGCCGCGCGACGTGCCGCCCTACGAGCATCCTGAGCACCCCGGCCTGTTCAACCCGTCCGACAAGGCGATGACCGTCGAGGCGCTGTTCCGCCAGGTCAATGCCTTTCTCGACGACGACATGGTGGTCATCTCCGATACCGGCGATGCGCTCTTCGGCGCAGAGGATCTCTACATCCACAACAGCGTCCATTTCCTGGCCCCGGCCTATTACTGCTCGCTTGGCTTCGCGGTGCCGGCGGCGCTCGGCGTCAAGGCGGCCAAGCCGGATTTCAGGCCGCTGGTGCTGGTCGGCGACGGCGCCTTCCAGATGACCGGCATGGAGGTGGCGACCATCGCCCGCTACGGCGGCAACCCGATCGTCGTCGTGCTCGACAACGGCGGCTACGGCACCGAGCGGCCGATGCTCGACGGCGCCTTCAACGACGTGCCGGCCTGGAACTACTGGCGCATCCCGGAGATCATGGGCACCGGCCTCGGGCTCCGCGTCACCACCGAGATCGAGATGGACGCGGCGCTGAAGCAGGCCCGCGCCAATACCGGCGGGGTGTCGATCATCCAGGTGATGCTCGGCCGCGACGACCATTCGCCGGCGCTCCTCAGGCTCACCGCCACTCTCGGCGAGCGCGCCCGCGGCAAGGCATGAAACGTTGCCGGGGGGCGCCGGCGTTGTGACTTCCGTCACCAGCGGGCTTCCGCCGCGGTCGGGAAAGCCCTAAACCTCCTGCCGGGAACTTCCCGACGGGGGCACATGCAAAGGAGGAGTCCGCCATGCGGCTTTTGAGGAATTTTCGTTCGGGTCTCGTCGCGCTCATTGCCATCGCCGGCGCCAGCCTGGTGGCGTCGGCCGCCTGGGCCGACAGCGGTTCGGTGAGCATCAGCATCATCAAGGGCGGCTTCATGATCGGCGCCTCGGCCGGCAGCGGAACGCTGACCTTCCACGGCAAGCACTATCGCCTCGATATCGGCGGCATCAGCGGCGGCCTGGTGATCGGCGCTGCCAAGGCCCAGCTCCACGGCACGGTCAGCCACATTTCGCGTCCGTCGGATATTGCCGGCGTCTATGCCGCCGTCGGTGCCGGCGGTGCCGCCGCCACCAAGGGCGCGGGCGCCATCGTGCTCAAGAACGAGAAGGGCGCGCTGCTCGAGCTGCAGGGCCGCCAGAGCGGCCTGATGATCAATGCCGACCTGTCCGGCATGGCGATCGGCCTCAAGTAATCTTGCGCCGGCGGCGGCTCGACCGGGCCGCCACTGGCACCTCTCGACGGACCCGCGCGCATGTCCCCGAAATGGGCCCCCATGGCCACCGCGCCACGCGACGGCAGCCTCGTGCTGGTCAGGGTGCGCGCCAGCGAGCAGGGCCCGGCCGAGATCGATGCGGTGCGCTGGGCGGTGTCGGCGCGCTCGGGCGAGGAAGGCTGGGTCGCCAACGATTCCGATCCCTTCGCCCGCGTCGCCTATGGCGAAAGCGAGCTTGCCGGCTGGTCGCCGTTGCCCACCCAGCTCCCGCGCCTGCGCTCCGAGCGCCTTGCCGCCGGCGATCCACCGCCGGTATCGTCCGAGCCGGACGAAGAGGACGGCGCCGGGATCTGAGCGGCGTCGGCGGGCCATGCGGGGTGATCCGCTTCACAGACGCGGCCCGCCTTTTCGCTTAAGGCCGGCGCAAATGCTCCGGCCGTCGGCCGCAAGCGCACCATTCATCTTGCAGAGAGCAGACCCATGCGTGCCGTTTCCAGCGGCCCCGCCCGCGCGGCTCTCGTTTATGTGATCGCCATCGGACTGGCCGTCCTGATTGCAGCCTTCGCCCGCCGGATCGGCGGGGTCGGGGCGTTGGTGACGATGCTGACGCCGGCCGTCGCCGTGGTTCTTGTGATGCTGACGACCGGCGAGGCCCGATCGCGTTCTGCCTGGCGGGCGCTCGGCCTCGCGCGCTTGGGGCTGCGCGGCTGGCCGCTCGCCATCCTGGTTCCGGCGCTGGTTCTCCTGGCCAGCTATGCCGCCATCTGGGCGCTCGGCCTCGGCGCGCTGATGCCGCCCGCATTCACGCGCAGCCTGCCGGCAACCATTGTCCATACGGCTATCGGTTTTGTCATCGGCATGGTGCTGGCGATGGGCGAGGAGGTCGGCTGGCGCGGCTACATGCTGCCGCACCTTGTTGCCATCGGCCCGCTCCGCGCCATGCTGCTGGTCGGCCTGCTGCACGGCACTTGGCACCTGCCGCTGATCCTGATGACGCCCTACTACCACCACGACGGCAATCCGTTCGTCGTCGTGCCGCTCTTCCTCGTCGCGCTGACGCTGGCCGGCGTCTTCTACGGCTGGCTGCGGCTGACGACGGGCAGCGTCTGGCCGGTTGCGGTCGCCCACGCCGTTTTCAACGACGTCCTTGATGCGCTGGACGGCGCGACCGTCGCCAATGTGCCGGGCGCGCTGGAATATGTCGGCGGCGAGAGCGGCGTTTTGGTCATCGCGGGCCTGGTGGCCATCGCGGTCTTTGTCGCGCGGCGCATCCGGACCGGCGAGGTCGGCGGAAAGGGCGTGCCGCTCACGCCTCGCCCCACGGCACCACGGTGAGGCGCGGATAGAGCGCCTTGCGGCGCGTTGCCTTCGCCACGTAATGCGCCTCCGGTCCGATCGCCCGCGGGTTGGGCCGGTGGACGAAGGCGAAGAGATCGTCGAAGCCATAGGGCGCGTAAACCTCGAAGGCGCCACCGCCGGTCGGGTGGATGCCGAACATGCTGGGCGTTTCGAGAAAGACGTCGATGCCGTGCCGCGCCGAGGTCAGCCGCGGATAGCCGCTGGTGCCGTTCCTCTCGTCGAACCAGAGATGCACGCGGGCCTGGTTGCGCAGTTCGATCTCGGTATCGATGTTGCCGAAGGCGTCTGCCGCCCGCCTGATGACGCGGTCCTCCGCTTCCCACGACAGGTCGGGATCGAAATAGAAGACGTCGTAGTCCTTGATGCCGGCGGTCGGCGGCCGCCCGTCGAGCGCGTTCCACACGGTCTGCATCAGCGCGCCGGCGGTGATCCAGCAATCGGGGATGGCGAGCCCCGGCAGGCGGTCGATCAGCGCCGCAATCACCGGATTGGTTACGACCAGCGCGCGGAATCGGTCTTCCTGAGTCGGCATGGGGCCGATGCTAGCAAGCACCCGGCTGGACGGTCATCCCGGTGGGCCGCGCCGGCAGAAGCCTCCTGACAGGCCGGTGGCGGCCCCATCCGGCCGTCCGTTCCGGCGCAAGACCGGCGGTTCGGACAATTTACCATGGTGTTCGTAAGGCTATTGCAACCGGCTTGTGCGATCCTGGCGGCCGTTTTCCGCCATGAGTGCGTGCGATGCGGCACCGGTCGACCCGTTACTTCGTCATTCTCTGCGGTCTTTGTCTACTCGGTGTGATTCTGGCGAGCAGTAACGTTGTCGTCTATTTCGTCGCGACGATATTCAGCGTCGGAATTCTCACCGTCGTCCTGCCGCTCCTGTTCTTCTTCCTGCTCGCTCTCATCCCGGCGGTGGTGGCTAACGAGTTTGGCGCCGGGCGCCAGATCGTCGTCCCGCTCGCCCTTGCCGGGCTTCTCACCGTGGGCGTCGGCATTCCGTTCGCCGCGAACATGATGGCTGTTCGCGAGGTCGCGCGGTTCCAGGCGAACGACACCGAGCAGCCGGCGACACAGCGGCTGCGGGCGATCGAATTCGTGCGCGCGTCATCGTCCAGCGACCGCGGGCGGCCGCTCTTCAACGCGCCGTGCGACGCGATCTGCCAGAGGCTGCTTCTGAACGGCGAGGTCGACGTGGTGGTGATCGCGGTGGAGGCCCAGCGCACGGGGGGCCTGCTCGATCGCGTCGCCTACCGTCGTGAGCGGCGCGCCGCCTGCCCGCCGGCGTTCGGCGCCGCGAGCACGGCCCTGCCGGAGACGGTGTGGGCCCTCGCGGAGGGCGACTGCATCGTGCCGGAACCGGACAGCGCTGCGTCGGTTGCGGTGACGGTCCGCGACTTCAGTTTCGACGGCCGCGCCGCCGGATTCGACGGCAAGGGCGACAGCTTCGCCATCCTGCTCGGCAACAAGCGGCGCCTCGAGATCGTCGACTGGACCAGGGCGGCGGGCGCGCCGGTGTTTCGCAAGACCGCGGTCGGAGGGCGCGTCATCGCCTACCCGCTCGTGCTCGGCTTCCGATCCGAATATCCGAATTTCGTCACACAAGTCGAGTTGCGGCGGTACTGGAAGGTGCTGAATCCGATCGATGTCGAGACCGATCTGCGCCGGGTTCTCGGATATCGCCTGACAGCCATTGCCGCGCATGCGCCGCTCGCTGGTCGCGACATCGCCCGGCTGGTGATGGATCGGCCCGGCAACGAGATCGTCGATCCCGCCCTGATGCACGCGATCGAAACGGGCATGGAACACCTCAGGGAGAAGCCGTCACTAAGCAAGGACGATATCGATCTGATTCGGCGGATGGTCGAGGACCGTCGGGTGTTTCGCAACAGCGAGCCCTTCGTGCCCGTTCTTTTCGGTCACAGGGATCTGTTGCTGACTCTGTTGCCCGATCTGATCGCACGCCTCGAAAGCCTGCCAGACAACACGGTGCGGCCGCGACGCGGCACCATCGACTTGATCATGACCCTGTCGTTATCCGACGTCGCGCCCCATGTGGAGCGGCTGAGAGCCCTGACGAAACGCGATGTTTGGTGGGCCCCGAAACTCGCCGATGGACTGAACAAGCTGTCTTCCGGTTGCCGGGGCGACATCGGATGGCCGATCTGCACAGCCCCCACGCCCACTCCCCCGCCGCTCACGGCGACGGATTGCGGCAAGCTCGGCGGCATGATTTCGGTCAAAAGCGCGTGCGCAACGAAATTCGCGTGCACCACCGTCGATGAGAACCATCGCGAGCATTCGGTCTGCTTGACGTCCATGAAATGAACGACCGGCCTGACCCGCGCGCGGTAGCGCCGAACCGGTGCCGCCGCCTCACGCCGCCGTCCAGCCGCCGTCCATGGGGAGAGCCGCGCCGGTGATGTTCTTCGCCGCGTTGGAGCAGAGGAACACGGCGAGCCCGGCGATCTCCTCCACGGTGACGAACTGCTTGGTCGGCTGGGCATGGAGGATGACGTCGCGCTTGACCGCGTCGGCGGTCATGGCGCGCGCCTTCATGGTGTCGGGGATCTGCTTCTCGACCAGCGGCGTCCACACATAGCCGGGGCAGATGGCGTTGGCGGTGATGCCCTTCTCCGCCGTCTCCAGCGCCACCACCTTGGTCAGCCCGGCGATGCCGTGCTTGGCGGCGACATAGGCCGCCTTGAAGGGCGAGGCGACGAGCGCATGGGCGCTCGCCGTCATGATGATGCGGCCCCAGCCCTTGGCGCGCATCGCGGGCAGTGCCGCGCGGATGCAGTGGAAGGCCGAGGACAGGTTGATGGCGATGATGGCGTCCCACTTGTCGATGGGGAATTCGTCCACCGGCGCCACGTGCTGGATGCCGGCGTTCGGGCAGAGCACGTCGATGGCGCCGAATTCGGCCTCGGCGTCGGCGATCATGGCGGCGATCTCGTCGGGCTTTCGCATGTCGGCGGGCGAATGACGCACCTCGATGCCGAAGGAGTTGGCGATCTCGCAGCGCAGCGTCGCGATTTCCTCCGCCGCGCCGAAGCCGTTGAGCACGACGTTGCAGCCCTCGTGGGCGAAGGCTCGGGCGAGCCCAAGGCCGATTCCCGAGGTCGATCCGGTGATGAGTGCGGTCTTGCCCTTGAGCATGTTGTCCTCCCCTCGTCGTGGCGCGGCGGCCCCGGCGATATATATTGCATTGCAACATGGCGGCAAAGGATAGGCCGCCGGGCCGAAATACCTATATCAAGGCACGAAGGGGCGCCGCTCCGGTTCGTTTTTCCCGGACGCGGGTGCTAGAGTTCGATTCTGAGATGAGCGCGATCAGCCAGGTCCTGGAACACCGCGAGCACGACCACACGCGCTGCGCGGCGGATGCCCTCGTCCACGCAGAGGAGATTTGCGTGCGCCAGCGCCTGCGCTTCACGCCGCAGCGCCGGCAGGTGCTGACCGCGCTGCTCGAGAGCCACGTGCCGGCCTCCGCCTATGATGTCATCGACCGCATCGGGGTCTCCGGCCACCGGCCGGCGCCGATCTCGGTCTACCGGGCGCTCGATTTCCTGGTCGAGCACAATTTCGCCCACCGCATCGAATCGAAGAACGCCTATATCGCCTGCGACCGCGGCGACGACTGCACGCCGGGGGCGACGCTCTTCCTCATCTGCGACAGGTGCGGCGCCGCGGCGGAAGCCTCGTCGGAGGTCCTGGGGCGCCTGGTCGGCGCCGAGACCGCGGCGCGCGGCTTCCTCACCCGCCAGCCGGTGCTGGAAGTGCGCGGCCTTTGCGCCCGCTGCCGTGCCGCCGAGAAGGCGTGAGCGGCGTGCGGATGAGGGCGCGCGGCCGGGTTCCCTTCTCCCCCCTTGCGGGGGAGAACGGCGGAGCCCGATTTTCGCCGCAGGGGAAAATCGCTGGCGTAGCCAAAAGAGGGGTTGTGGCATGGTCGCGCGTGCACCCCCCTCTTAGCTCCGCCAACGTCTCGCTTTCGCTCGCCGCAAGCTTCGCTATTCTCCCCCGCAAGGGGGGAGAAGGGCGCCAGCGTCTGCCCTGGGGAATTGCATGACGAATTATCTCTCTGCCCCCCTGCCGCGCCATGAGACCGTCCCGGTCATGGTCGGCGACGTGACAGTCGGCGGCGGCGCACCGGTCGTCGTCCAGTCAATGACCAATACCGACACCGCCGACATCGACGCGACCGTCGCGCAGGTGGCGGCGCTGGCGCGGGCCGGCTCCGAGCTGGTGCGCATCACCGTCGACCGCGCCGAGGCCGCCGCCGCCGTGCCGCACATCCGCGACCGGCTGGCGCAACGCAACATCACCGTGCCGCTCATCGGCGACTTCCACTATATCGGCCACAAGCTGCTGACCGAGCATCCCGCCTGCGCCGAGGCGCTGGCAAAATACCGCATCAATCCCGGCAATGTCGGCTTCGGCGAGAAGCGCGACAGGCAGTTCGCCACCATGGTCGAGGTGGCGCTGAAGTACGACAAGCCGGTCAGGATCGGGGTCAACTGGGGCTCGCTCGACCAGTCGCTGCTCACCCGCATGATGGACAAGAACGCCGCCGCCGAGAAGCCGCTGTCGGCGGCCGAGGTCATGCGCCGGGCGATCATCGCTTCGGCGCTGCTGTCGGCGGAGGCGGCAGAGGCGATCGGCCTGCCGGCGTCGAAGATCATCCTGTCGGCCAAGGTCAGCCAGGTGCAGGATCTGATTGCGGTCTACACGGCGTTGGCCGCCAAATCGAAATACGCCCTCCATCTCGGGCTGACCGAAGCCGGCATGGGGTCGAAGGGCATCGTCGCCTCATCGGCGGCCATGGGCCTGCTGCTTGAGCAGGGGATCGGCGACACCATCCGCATCTCGCTGACGCCGGAGCCGGGCGGCGACCGAACGCGCGAGGTGGTGGTGGCGCAGGAGCTGCTGCAGACCATGGGCTTCCGCGCCTTCGTGCCGGTGGTCGCGGCCTGCCCCGGCTGCGGGCGCACCACATCGACCGTCTTCCAGGAACTCGCCAAGCGCATCGAGGACGATCTCCGCGCCGCCATGCCGGTGTGGCGCGAGAAATATCCGGGCATCGAGGGCCTCAAAGTCGCGGTCATGGGCTGCATCGTCAACGGTCCCGGCGAATCCAAGCACGCCGACATCGGCATCTCGCTGCCGGGCAGCGGCGAGCAGCCGGCGGCGCCGGTCTTCATCGACGGCAAGAAAGCGGTGACGCTGCGCGGGCCGACGCTCGCCGAGGACTTCCGCAAGCTGCTCGACGAATATGTCGAAAGACGCTTCGGCGCGGGTGCCCGCACGCCCTCCGAGGCGGCGGAATAAAGGTCAGAGAGGCGACATGAGCAAGAACACCAAGGAAGCGGCGGAGGCGCGCTTCGCCAAGCTGCAGGCGCGCGAGCGCGAGGCGGCCAAGGCGATGAGCGAGGTCGCCGCCGAGGCCAAGCGGGTCGAAGACAACACCGCCCGGCTCAAGGCGCTGCGCCTGGCGCGCGACGCCAAGCTCGCCGAGGAAGCGGCCGTCGTCGCCGAGGCCAAGGCCGAGGCGCAGGGTGCCGCGGCCAAGGCCAAGGTCAAGGCCAAGGCGGCGAAGGATGCGGCACGGATGGCAAAGGACGCGGCCCGGGCGGCGAAGGATGCCGCCCGCAGTGCCAAGGCGCCCGCCCGGTCGCGCAAGGCGGCGGCCAAATAGCTCCGCCCGCACCCTAGGCCGCCGGCGCCTGCCCGGCAGCCGTGGTCTGGGTCAGCGCCGTCAGGCCGGTGATGCTGCCGAGCTGCATGGACTCGACCGCCGTGCTGGGCACCACCACGATCGTCGCGTTCCCGCGCTTCAGCCCCTCGTAGAGCATGTTCATGGCGCGCAGGTGGAAGGCGGTCGGATCGCCGGCATAGATGCGCGCCGCCTCGAGGAATTTCTCCGCGATCTGCCGCTCCGAATCGCCGAGGATGACGCGCGCCTGGCGCTCGCGCTCGGCCTGCGCCTGCATCGACATGGCGTCCTCCAGCCCCGCCGGGATGAGCACGTCCTTGACCTCGACCGACTGCACGTTGATCCCCCACGGCTCGGTGCGGACGTCGATGATCTTCTGCAGTTCGGCGCTGATCTTGTCGCGGCCCTCCAGCATGTCGGCCAGCTCCGTCTTGCCGATGACGTCGCGCAGCGCCGTCTGCGCCGCCCAGCCGATGGCGCTGACGTAGTCGGCGACGTCGAGGGCCGCCTTCTTGGGGTCGACCACCTTCCAGAACATGACCGCATCGACGTCGACCGGCACCGTGTCGCGGGTCAGCGTCTTTTCCGCCTTGAAGGCGCTGGTGATGACGCGGGTGTCGATCCAGTAGGCGACGCTCTCGAGGATCGGCACGATGAAGAACAGACCCGGCCCTTCCAGGGCGCGGAAGCGGCCGAGGCGCAGCACCACCACCCGCTCCCACTGGTCGGCGACCTTGACCGCATAGGCGGCCGCCCAGGCGACGAGGATGGTGACGATGGCGATGGCGACGCTGCCGCCGTAGCTGCCTGGCCGGTAGGCCGACCAGGCGATGAAGAGGCCGACGACGAGAATGACCAGGAAGATCAGTGTCGGCAGGGCGTTGGATTTGCGCATGGCAATCTCCTCGGGCGCGCCGCTGCCGGCCGCAGAGGAGTGCGGCCGACAAGCGCAGCCGAAATCGTCATGTCGCCCCTGGAGTCTCCGGCGACGCCGAGGACGCGTCGCTTGCGCGTTGCCTCGATTGCCGGCTTGGCCAGAGTGTTCCTTTGTCCGGCGCCTGGCAAGCGCGGCGGGGCATAGGGCGGGGCAGGGCCGTGGGAGGCGGAGGCGCAGGGCAGGGCGTTGCCACTTGCTCCCTCCCTCCCCCGCGAAGCGTGGGGAGGGAGGACCGGTCGCAGGTGGGGTGGCCGGTCGGACCTCACGATAGCGGCGCGTCGCCTTGGTGTCGGCGTTCAGACGCTCCGCCGCGCCCTCGGCCCGCCGCCGCCGGATCTGCGCACCTCCGCTGCCCGCCTCGGCATCTCCGTCGCCGCGCTCCGGCAGGCGCTGGGGGTGAGGTAGGGGGAGGGGTCGTTAGATTTTCCGTCAGGCCGCGATACTTTTCTCGCGCAAGTCATGCCAAGAAAGAAATCCCTTGAAAAATCGGTTCTGGGGAACTTTTCGCAGACGGGGAAGCACGTTCATGTATTGACCCAATGTCGGACTTTGGCGTTTGCTACTCCTTGTCGCGAGTGTTGGCAGAGGTGAATTGCCGACCCGACTCCACCACGCGGCCAAACACAGCAAGCAAATCGAATCTGCTTCAACACTTCTTCGCTCGATGATTCTCGAGGAAAAGTAAACCACCAGATCCACCATCTCTTGCGCCGTCAAATCTCGATGTCTTTTGCCCGTCTCTTTTGCAGCAGAGCTGATTCCCCCGCCTAACCTGGATAGTAGGTATTCGCCAATTTCCTTGATGTTTTGTTTGCTAACCCGATCATCGGTCGTCCATGAGTCAATAGCAACGCACATCGAATAAGCCGAGGCTCTAATCGAAATATATTTGTTGTAGATGCCATATTCAATAAACTCCTCGCCGAATTTCTTGCAACTCCATACGAAGCGATCCGGCCTAAGTTCGATCAGTCTACGCGCTGCTTCGACCGAGCTGCTAAACTCACTTTCAAGTAATTCTGCCAGCTTCCTAGCGAAAAGCTCTTTAAGCTCTCCCTTGTAAGAATCAAAGTCGTCATCCGCCAGCACCATTTTACCTACATGACGCAAGTACGGTGACTTAAGAAGTGCGAGGAAAATATCCCGAACCGATGCGTCGTCGCGCCCGATCGAGAGCCGCTTTGTCAAAGCATCTGCCACTATTGCGTCTCGAGCCCTACAATTTCGTATCAGCCTTCGTACAGCCGCAAGCGCATAAGTCTCTCCGGTCAATGAAATAGCAATCGCTTGGTCAACCACAAACGTCGCTACCTCTCTAAATTGGGATTCAGACGACACCAAATATTGCAACGCACTGGCGACAAAAACCAACCAGTTCGCCGACCGCCCCAAGTTACGCGGCGGAAGATTGGACGGGTTGATTAGCTCTTTGATGATTAGCCTGTTGCGTCGCGTCTCTCTGTAGTTAAATATTTGCAGCGACAGATGACAAATAACGTCCCTCTGCCCATTTTGTATATATCGTTTAAGAGAGCTGACCAGCTGATAGGGGGTATCATATTGTGAGTTTATATGGCGTGCATAGAAATATTCCAAAAACGTTCTGTGCGTAAACTTAAATAAATCTTGACCAACTTCTGAGAGTATCCATGCGCGACCGACAACGAACTCGATCAAAGCGTTGGAAGCGCCAGCGGCCTTGGAGCGGTCCTCGTACCATTCTAGGAAATATCGCTTAATTCGCCCATGGAGCCAATCTCGGTGGACACCCTCTTCGAGATCGGGACGCCCGAATATCTCGGATGCCAGATAAGCAAATAGATCGATAAGTTCGAAGTCTGTAGGTATTGCTACGATTATTCCTCGGTTTTGATCCCAGCGCTCGAACATCAGCGTTGCGCATTCCCGATATATCTCTGGACGATTATTGGGTACATCTCCTCTTATGGCAAATATCCAAGCCATAAGTCCCAACATAGAGGGTTGATCCTTAGATCACTTGCGTAAATTCGAGTCTGTTCCATAAACGCGGTCGCGCGACCCTCAGCAGTGCTTCGAGGAATGCTGAGGATGATTGGCAGAAATCTCCGGACGTAATCATGTACTTGTTGCTCGGAAAGCCGCTCAAGGCCGTAGATGGGGAAGTCGGGGGCAAGCGGAGCATCAGCGTAGCCCACGATGCGTGATGTAATTATTGCCGATACCGTAGGAAAACTGCCGCAGAATTGCTCGATCATCTCGACGTAATTTCGGCGCGTGTTAACACTTAATACTTCGTCTAGTGGATTGAATCCAACACTTGGTGCCCGCGCCTGACGGCGGCGATGATTTTGTCGGGATCGGCGGTCCAGGTGAAGGGTTTGGGCATTTGGTTGGTGTCCTCGACAAAGCGGTTGATGGCGACCTGGAGATCGACGACGGATCGGAAGACACCGCGCTTCAATCGTCGCTTCGACAGCTTGGCGAAGAAGCCCTCCACGGCGTTGAGCCAGGAGCAGGAGGTGGGCACGAAGTGGAAGGTGAATCGCTCATGCCGGCTGAGCCACTGGCGCACCTTGGGGTGCTTGTGGGCAGCGTAGTTGTCGAGGACGACATGGATCAGCTTGCCGGCCGGGACCTCGGCCTCGACGGCGTTGAGGAAGCGGATGAACTCCTGGTGGCGGTGGCGCTGCATGTTGCGGCCGATGACGGTGCCGTCGAGGACATTGAGAGCGGCGAACAGCGTGGTGGTACCGTTGCGCTTGTAATCATGCGTCATGGTGCCGGCACGCCCCTTCTTCAGCGGTAGCCCCGGCTGAGTGCGGTCGAGGGCCTGGATTTGGCTTTTCTCGTCGACCGAGAGCACGATGGCATGCGCCGGCGGATCGACGTAGAGCCCGACCACATCCCGGAGTTTGGTGACGAACTGAGGGTCGGTAGAGAGCTTGAACTGTCGTACTCGATGCGGCTGCAGCCCGTGGGCCCGCCAGATGCGCTGAACCGAGGAGACGCTGATGCCAGTCGCCTCGGCCATCATGGCGCCCGTCCAGTGGGTTGCCTCGGCGGGCGGATCGGTGAGCGTCAGGGCGACCACCCGTTCCGCTATGTCGGCAGCAAGGGGCGGCACCCGGGACGGCCGCGTTTTGTCACGCAGGAGGCCGTCAATCCCTTCTTCAGCAAAGCGTTCCTGCCAACGCCAGACGCAGGTCTTCGACTTGTGCGTTTGGCGCATGATCTCCACCGTGCCCCAGCCATCGGCCGACAAGAGCACGATCGCGGCCCGCCAGACGTGCTTCTGCGGAGCGTTGCGGTTGCCGATGATCGCTCTCAGGCGACGGCAATCGGATGGGGTCAGCGCAATCGAAATCCCAGGGCGCATGCCCAAAACTCGCATGCGCCAATCCCCATGGGAATCCCAAGACGGATTCACCCGTCAGATTTGATCCACTAGGCCGTCAAAAAGCATTAGTGCTGTGCCAGTGGCGATAGAATATTTGATAAATTTCAGTATTGTTTCCCGATCATAGCCGGTCATAGTGGTCAGTTCATCGGCGATATATTCGACAAACCCGAGCTTGGGGTTGGAGCGCCTACGGTTTTCGAAGGCTCGCAACACGACCCGGAGCGGCAACTTTTGCTTGGTCCAGTCGATATCGCGCCGACTTGGGTATTGCGTTGAAGCACTTAAGATTTTCGAGAATTCTTAACAGATGTGCTGCACTAGAGTTGACTTGCCCCCGCCGGGGTCGCCGAGGATAACGCAGCGCTCGGTAAGTAGATCTGATAAATACAACGTCTGGTCATCGAATGAAAAAGAAGCCTGCTTTTTTCTGGCGCCCTTGGCGACTTCCTGGTGCGGTGATTGTCTGAAAGATGGATTGATGAATAACTTAGAAATGCCAATCTTGCGCACCCCCTTATTCGTTTCCACAGAAAGATACTGGTAAGTAGTCTGGTAGGCGCGGCAAGTCTCAATTCGTAAGGCATCGAGTTCTGCCGCGGAGATTGTCTTGCTGTCGCGTTGGTATGATGACAATTCCTGCGTCAGTCCTTTTAGGCGGTTCTGTATGTTGTTCGTTCGGAGGGCTATTAGTTGGATCAGTTCTTTGTCAGAGCTCAAAAGATCATAATTTGCTCGAATGGCCACCAAGAGGCGATCGAATAATGCATCAGCGCTTGTTGTGCTGGGGAAATCGAACCGCGAGTAGATATCGCGAAATATCGACTGCGGGAGGCGAAAATCAGTGCCAGTAGTTAGCGCGGTCGTAACATCGTGAGGAAATGAAGATCGCTGGAGTTCATTGAAAAAGCGTTCAGTGGTCTTATCATAATTGCCCTCTCTGCCTATCAACACGACTACATCGTCGATTGCTCGGCGGAACCGTTTTGTGTTTTCGGCCGAATTGTCCAATCGCCTTTGAATAGCAAGTCGGCGTCGTAGTGCGGAAGTTCCAAGAATTCGTGCTAAGCCGTCGGCAGTGAGGTTGCCTACAACGCCTGTTATGAATTCAGCGATCATCCCATGCCTCCCGAGTGAGATGATAATTAGCTGACTACGACCCGGCAAGTAAAAGTTGACGAGAGCGGCATAAGCAACCATGGCCGACGAAGTTGTTCATCCCTTCCACCTCGACCACCAGGCCATCCATGTCCGCGACCGCTGGCCGGCGCTGCCTTGCTCCTCTCCCATGGGGAGAGGGCCACGCACCTTATGACCCCCGACTTGATCGGGGGGAGTTAGGTGCGTGGGGTGAGGGTGTATGGACCCTCGTGAGGCACCATCCCCTCACCCTTCTCGCCTAAGCTCACTTGCGTTCGCCAAGGCTCGAAGCCCTCTCCCCCTGGGAGAGGCGCCAGCGTCCAGCGTCTTCGCCCCATCGTGATCGCGTTCTTCCATTGGCGGTGGGGAGGCGGTGCAATACGCTTCGCCCGTGCACCCTCAGAAGGCCGCCCCCATGCCTCACCCCTTCCACCTCGACCACCAGGCCATCCATGTTCGCGACATGGCTGCGAGCGTGCGCTTCTATGCGGAAATCCTCGGCCTCAAGGAGGTGGAGAACCCGATGGGCAAGGGGCCGATCCGCTGGTTCGCTCTGGCGCCGGGCGTCAACCTCCATCTCGTGCCCGGCAACACCGCGCCGAAATCCGAGCGCGGCATCGGCACCCATCTGGCGCTCGCCGCCGCGGACTTCGACGGCATGGTGGCGCGGCTGACGGAAGCGGGCGTGACCTTCGGCGACATGCCCTCGCGCCGCGGCAAGGTCACCACGCGGCCGGACGGCGTGCGCCAGTGCTTCGTCGCGGACCCCGACGGCTTCTGGATCGAGATCAACGACGCGCCGCCGCGCGGGTAGGCAAGAAACCATGGAGCGCCGCAGGCGCGCAGAGCGGTTCGGCATACGCCATCCCTCCCACGCGTGAGCGGGGGAGGGGGGACCGCGCGTAAGCGTGGTGGGTGGGGGCAAGGGGCGAGGAGCGCCACAGGCGCGGCCGGGAAGCCACAAACGCCGCCCTACCCGTCCGCGCCTGCGGCGCGTCCACCCTCCCCTTGCGGGGGGAGTTATGCACTTGACAAAAGTTGTCATCGCGCTTATCTGTAGAGTGCGAAGGGAAACGACCATGACCGCCGATCTTCAGAACCCGATCTTCCACGACGAGGACAAGGCCCGCGAAGCTCTTGAGGCTATCCGCTGGCCTTACGGCCCCATCTGCCCGCATTGCGGTAACTGCGAAGGCGGCACCATTGCCAAGGTCGAGGGCAAGAAGCAGTCACACCGTCCAGGCCTCTACTACTGCAACGCTTGCAAGGGCCAGTTCACGGTCACGGTCGGAACCGTCTTTGAGCGCTCCAAAATCCCGCTGTCCAAGTGGTGGCTGGCGATGCACCTGATGTCCGCTTCCAAGAAGGGCATCAGCGCGCACCAGCTTTGGCGCATGTTGGGCTTCGGCTCTTACCGCACCGCCTGGTTCATGGCCCATCGTATCCGCGAAGCCATGAAGGACTTGGCGCCCGCTCCTATGGGCGGCGAAGGCAAAATCGTTGAAGCCGACACCACCTACGTTGGCGGGCGCGAGAAGAACAAGCACATCAGCAAGCGCAAGGCTGGCAACATCGGCGGACAGGGCAAGCAGATCGTTCACGTCCTCGTGGAGCGCGAAGGCCGCGCCCGTTCCGAGCATATCGCCAACATCAGCGGCAAGACGCTTCGCCCCATCCTCGTCAAGAACGTGTCCCGCAAGTCCACGCTGATGACCGACACGGCAGGCGGCTACATGGGCATCGGCAAGGAATACGCCCGCCACGAAATGGTCGATCACGGCAAGGACGAATACGTGCGCGGCGATGCCCACTCAAACACCGCAGAAGGCTATTTCTCCGTTCTCAAGCGCGGCGTGAACGGCACTTTCCACCACATCAGCGAAGCGCACTTGCATCGCTATCTTGGCGGAGTTTGATTTCCGCTACAACAACCGCTCAAGCCTTGGTGTTACCGATGCCGAGCGCACCAACAAGATCGCCGAAGGCATCGAAGGCAAGCGCCTCACCTATCGGCGGACTGGTGAAGCCGCGCACTAATCGTCAAAAGGCGCGTAAGCTGGCGCGACTCCGCAAGAAGGGGAAGCGTGATGGCTGAAAACCTGAATACCGAAGGCTGGATCAAGCTCCCTGACGGCCGAATCCAGTTTTACAATTATGTCGGTGGCGGTATTTTACCCGCCCAGCATTTGATTGCCTTGGCTTTGAGATATGCGACTTCACAGGCTCAACTGGATGCGGTCCAAGCAGGTCGATCCAAACCGGAGCAAATCCAGCTAGCACTAGACCCCCAACAGGCGCGGCGGTTGGCAAATCTAATGCTAAGGGCGGCAGATTTGATGGAGAGGGATACGCCCCCTCCCAATAAACGAAACTAGCCGGCATCCGTCCGAACCTTTTTGGGCCGCTTCTTCTTGGCCCCAGGTTTCGCCTTCTTTGGTTTCGAGTCACCATGGGGCTGCGGCGGCATAGCCAGCATCTTGGCGGCTATGCGCTTGGCTTCGGATAAGGCGTCCTTGGGGGGCTTAGACATGGACAAAAACCCTGACGTTTGGCCACCCTACAATATAGGTTCGAAGGATCACTTACACGCCGTCGGCGTGCTAGTCGCGAACTGGGCTGAGGTCGAACTCGCCTACCAAGCGCTTATTCAGTATGCGTTTCGTGGCGATATCCCACTTGCTCTGCGAACCTTTGAACTCCTTGGCAACGACGGGCGCGCCAGCTTCATTCGAGAGGAATGCATCAAGCGGTCTCCTTCCTCATATGCTACCCACATATCCGATTTTTTGACGTGTGCGGCAATCTGCAAAGAAAACCGAAATGCTGTCGCACATGCACGCTTCCAGCCGTCCCAAGACCCAGAATTTGCCGTGCTACACAAAGGCCGAAGCAAGGACGGCTCACACGTTCGTCTATACCGCTTTACGGTACAGACCATTCGTGAAATGGCCGACGAAACACAGGCCATCGCTGACTATGGGATGCGCATTTGGTCCGCCTTGGAACTGGAGCGCTCCAAAATGGCCATCAATGGCGTTCCGGCTAACGTCGTGGCGGCTGCGCTGCTCGCATCGCGCGGTAAACCTGCTCAACCACATAAATGGAATCTCCGCAGCCAAGAACATCTTGGAGACGGGCGGCTCCCACCTCCAACATCTCCTGTGTGATTTCCTCGTCATGTGCCGGCCTGTCAGCACTTGACGTGGGCGACTCACCCTCTTTTGTCAAGTGCATAACTCCCCTTGCGGGGAGGGATGGGAGATCGTGGTGCTGCCCTGCGCAAAAATATCTATCCCCGCCACCATGACCCCGTGAGATGATGCACGCATCCCCGCTCGCGAAGGGGCGCGCTCATGAGGCGTCATCGGTGCGGAGCGGGGTGCGGTGTCCTGTCCCGTCGCCTCGCAAGCGAGGGGGCCGGAGCCCGGGAGCCCGCTTACGGAGGCGTGATCCTCCGTGCGCTAACGCCTCCAAAGGGCGGCGCTAAAGGCAGGCGAGGGTCAGCCACGGTTGGACCGGTCCGGGAAATCGGTCACCGGGACCGTGGTGGTCTAGAGGCAGGCAGTCCGATGAGGAGCCGCCTCGCCTTCGCCGGAGCCCAGGCGGGCCGGAGCCAAAATCACCGCGGCGGGCGCTCGAACGAGCGCCCCACAAAGTTACAGACCGGCGTTCTTCGAGCGCCCGCCATCCCCTCGTTATCCGAGGGGCCGTTCTTTGAAATCGCCATGACCCGGCCATGAGATGGCGCGGGAAGGCTGCAGCGTGTCCGGGAAAGGAACGCCCCGCTACCCCCGCGCCGCGACGAAGCGGGCGGCCTCGCGCAACATGTCGGCGCGCGAGCCGGCAGTCAGCGACCGGGATCCAGGTGGCCCGAAAAAGGCCAAAAATTGGACGAAGCCGGGTTGGGCATTGGGGAATTGCCCGCTACGGTGGGTGCGGGTCGACACAGACGCCCAAAGGGGGAAGGGGAATATGCGCATCGCAGTCCTCGCGGTCGCGGCGCTCGTCGCCACGTCCGCGCTCGCTCACGAACTCGATCCAACCAAGCTGCCGCTTGGCGACGGGAAGCTCTCAACCGGGCCTAAGGTCGGCTACCTCTGGGCTTGCCACACCAACCCCAACAGCCGTGCCGGGGCGCAGGTCGACGGGCCGTGGATCAACAAGTCCGCCGACACCTACAACGTCACCGCCAAGGCGGTGGTCGATGGCTCGGTCACCTGGAAACAACACAGCTTCAAGGTCACCATCAAGGGCGACAAGCGCATCATCACGTGGGACGACCTGCCCGACTATGCGACCGGCAAGTTCCCGATCTCGCGCTCGGACGACGCCTACAAATACGACCACAACCCGAATTCCATCAAGAAGCAGTCCATGCAGATTTCCCTGCCGGTCACGCCGAAGCTTGCGGCCAGCCCAAGCTGCGTGCCGAACGCGGTCGGCGTGCTCCTGACCGGCGTGGCGCTTTACGACTCGCTCGATGAGCCCGGCCGCGACGCGGTCGCCCACGAGACCCAGGACGCCTGCCAGGGCCACCCGCAAGCGGGCGGCGTCTACCACAATCACAATGTCAGCAACTGCGCGCTGAAGGAGCTCGAATTCGGCCTCCGGTCCGTCAAAGCTCGTCGGCTATGCGATCGACGGCTTCGGCATCTACGGCCCCCGTGGCGCCAACGGGCAGACGCTTTCTTCAGCGGACCTTGACGCCTGCCACGGCATCACCAGCGAAGTCGAATGGGACGGGAAGAAGGTGAAGATGTACCACTACGTCGCCACCCTCGATTTTCCCTACAGCATCGGCTGCCTGCGTGGCTCGTGGTCGCAATCGGCCGTGCAGACGCTGAGCGGCCCGCGGCCGAGCGGTGGCGGCAGGCAGGCCGGTGGCCCGCCGCAGGGTCCCGGCCATCGTCCGCCGCCGCGGCGCCATTGAGGTCTGGCGCTCCGGGCGTAGGGCAGCAGCTTACCCCCGCGCGGCGACGAAGCGGGCGGCCTCGCGCAGCATGTCGGCGCGCGAGCCGAACGGGCGCAGGATGGTCAGCGCCTGGTTGACCGCCTGATCGAGCAGCGCGATGGCGCCGTCGACGCCATGGAGGGCGACCAGCGTCGCCTTGCCCCGCCCGGCATCCTTGGCGGTCGCCTTGCCGGCGGCCTCGGCGCTGGCGGTGGCATCGATGAGGTCGTCGGCGAGCTGGAAGGCGAGGCCGAGCGCGGCGCCGAAATCGGCGAGGCTCTTGCGTTCGGCCGCGCCGGCGCGGCCGAGGATGGCGCCGGCCTCGGCCGCGGCGCGGAAGAGCGCGCCGGTCTTCATCGCCTGCATCAGGCGGATGTCGGCCTCGCCCCGCCCCGGCCCGCCGCCGGCGAGATCGAGCATCTGGCCGCCGGCCATGCCGCCCAGCCCCGCGGCGGCGGCGAGGCTTGCCGCCAGTTCGGCGCGCACCGCCGGGTCGGGGTCGGTGGCGGGGTCGGCGATGACGGCGAAGGCGAGCGTCAACAGCGCGTCGCCGGCCAGGATCGCCGTCGCCTCGTCGAAGGCCTTGTGCACGGTCGGCTGGCCGCGGCGCAGCGCATCGTCGTCCATCGCCGGCAGGTCGTCGTGGACGAGGCTGTAGCAGTGGATGCATTCGAGCGCCGCCGCGGCGCCCAGCGCATCGTTGGTGAGGCGGCCGAAGAGGCGCGCCGAATTCGATGACGATGAAGGGGCGGAAGCGCTTGCCGCCGCCGAGCGCGGCGTGGCGCATGGCGGCGACCAGCCGCGGAGGCCGGGCGATCTCGCCGGCAAGCGGCTCGTCGGCGAGCAGCTTCTCCAGCACCGCCTCGGTCGCCGCCTGCGCCGCCTTCAGTCTGATCGCGAATTCGTCGCCCATGATGGAGTGACGAATTGGTCCGAAAGCGGGGAAGGGTCAAGGCTGAAGCGGGAACGATTTGCCGATCCCGCCGATTGCATGCGGTGCAGCGGCAGGGCTATTGCCAGCGGGTGGCGATGAAACCGAAGAAGAAGCGGAACAAGGCAGGGGCAAAGCGCAAAACCGGCGCCCGCGTGCCGTGGCGGCTGATCGGCCGCATCCTCATCGTCCTGGTGCTCATCCCGCTGGTGCTCACCCCGCTCTACACGGTGGTGAACCCGGTCTCGACCCTGATGATCTGGGAGCGCATCACCTCCGGGCCGATTGAGCGCGACTGGGTCTCCTTCGACGACATGGCGAAATGGGCGGTCGTCTCGGTGCTGGTGTCGGAGGACAGCCGCTATTGCGCGCACCGCGGCGTCGACTGGCAGGCGCTCGGCAGCGTCATCGACACGGCCGACGAGACCGACCGGCCGCGCGGGGCCTCGACCATCGCCATGCAGGCGGCGAGGAATCTATTCCTGTGGACGTCGCGCTCCTATGTGCGCAAGGCGCTGGAGATCCCGCTGGCGCTGTACGTCGATTTCGTCCTTGGCAAGCGGCGGCTGATGGAGATTTACCTCAATATCGCCGAGTTCGGGCCGGGCATCTTCGGCGTGGAGGCCGCGGCTAGGCACTATTTCGGCCGCCCCGCCAAAGGGTTGAGCCTGGAACAGGCGGCGCTGCTGGCCGCCACTCTGCCCAATCCGGCGGTCCGCGACCCGGCCCATCCGTCCGCCCTCCTCCAGGCGCTGGCGCGCACGGTGGCCGCCCGCGCCCGCATCGCCGGGCCCTATATCGTTTGCCTCTATCCGTGAGCCCCGCTATATAGCGGCCCAACTCCCGAATTTTTCGCGTTTGTCGAGGATTTCCCATGGCAGTTCCGAAGAGAAAGACGTCGCCGTCGAAGCGCGGCATGCGGCGCTCGGCCGATGCGCTGAAGAAGCCGACCTACGTCGAGGACAAGGATTCCGGCGAGCTCCGCCGGCCGCACCACATCGACCTCAAGTCGGGCATGTATCGCGGCCGCCAGGTGCTGGAGCCGAAGACCGAGGCCTGAGCCGCCGCGTTCCGGCGCCTCGCGGCAGATCGACAAGGCCGGCGGAAGCCGGCCTTTTTCGTCGGGCGGTGCCGCGCCCGGCAATGTATGATGGTGCCCGCTCAAGCCACCCCGGGGAACCGCCGATCATGGCCTGGACCATCTTCATCATCCCGTTCACCATCCTGCCGTGGATCGTGTTCAATCTCGTCGGCATGACCGGCGGCGAGGCCCGCTGGAACGGGGCGGTCTTCGACCTGGCGATGATCTCGGGCCAGGTGTGGGACTTTACCTGGCGCGATCTGATGGTGGTGTTCGGCATCGTCTGCCTGTTCGGCGAGGTGTTGAAATCGACCAACACCAGCTCGCGCGCGATCGTCAATCACATCCTGTCGACGCTGGTGTTCATCGCCTATCTGGTCGAGTTCCTGGTGGTCGGCTTCGCCGCCGAATCGGTCTTCTTCATCCTCACCGCGCTGGCGCTGTTCGACGTGCTCGCCGGCCTCACCATCTCGATCAAGGCGGCGCGGCGCGATCTCTCCGTCGGCCATACGGACGGCATTTAACCAACGGTTTACCCTGTGCCCGGATTGGCGCGCAGGAACCGGGCGGCGGCCGCTAGGCTCTTGGCGCTTCCTTAAGGCTCGCCCGGCATTGTACGGGCCGCGCCCCGGTCAATTGCGGGCCGGGCGCTCGCGTCGGCGTTCAGAGGACGTTTCGTGCCGCAGGCAGACGGAAAGGCGAGGGTGGTCGTGTCGGCCGCAAAGGTGGCGGCCGAGCACCGCAACGACGCGCCGCTCGACACCGGCGCCATTCTCGCCGCGGTCGGCGGGGCTGCCTACGAGTGGACCATCGCCGACGACCGCATCCGCTGGGGGGCGGGGGCGGCCGAGGTGCTCGGCGTGCCGTCGGTGGATGCGATCGCGACCGGCCGCGAGTTCGCCGGCCTGCTCGATCCGGCCAGCACCACCAGCCGTCACGACGCCGTGTTCAACGCTACCAGCACCGACAACGGCGAGGGCGTCTCCTACGAGGTCCAGTACACGCTGCAGCCGGCCAGCGCGAACGGCAAGAAGCGCCTGATCGTCGAGGACGCCGGCCGCTGGTTCGCCGACGAGCGCGGCCAGGTCAGCCATGCGCGCGGCGTCGTGCGCGTGATCAACGAGCGTGCCGAGCGCGAGGAGCGCCGCGCCTTCCTGACGCGCTACGACGATCTCACCGGCTTCTTCAACCGCAGCCATCTGCTCACGGTGCTCAGCGAGGGCATCGCCGAGGCCAAGCGGCTGAGAGCCTCGATCGGCTTCCTGATCGTGGCCATCGACAACTTCCGGGCGATCAACGAGGCCTACGACTTCGACACCGCCGACCAGGTGTTCGCCGCCGTCGGCCGCCGCATCAAGGCCGAGCTCCGCGAAGGCGACGCCATCGGTCGCTATTCGGGCAACAAGCTCGGCATCGTGCTGATGAACTGCTCGGAGAGCGACATGCACGCCGCGGCGGAGCGTTTCCATGCCGTGGTCCGCCGCGACATCATCACCACCGAAGCGAGCGCGGTGGCGGCGACAGTGTCGGTCGGCGGCGTCGATCTGCCCCGCCACGGGCGCACCGTGCGCGAGGCGATGGCGCGGGCGCAGGAGGCGCTGCACCAGGCGCGCAAGCGCGGCTACGGCCAGTTCGTTGCCTATGCGCCCTCGCCCGGCCGCGAAGCGCGGCAGCGGGCGAACGCGGCGCTGTCGAGCGAGCTGGTGGCGGCGCTGAATGCCAAGCGGCTCAAGCTGTCCTTCCAGCCGGTGGTCGATATCGCTACGCGCACGGTGGTCTTCCACGAAGGCCTGCTCCGCCTCGAGCGGCCGGACGGATCAATCGCCGTGGCCGAGGACTTCATCGAGCTGTGCGAGAGCCTCGGCCTCATCCGCCTGATCGACCATTACGTGCTGGCACGCACGCTGGAGACGCTGGAGGCGGCGCCGGAGGCGCGCCTCTCGGTCAACATCTCCGCCGAGACCGTGGGCGATGGGGAGTGGCTGTCGCTGATCGCCACGGCCGTCGCCGGGCGGCCGGACCTGTCCGGCCGGCTGATCGTCGAGATCACCGAAACCGCGGTGATGCGCAGCCTCGACGAGGCGGCGAGCTTCGTCGCCACGCTGCACGACCTCGGTTGTCCGCTGGCGCTCGACGATTTCGGCGCCGGCTTCTCGTCGTTCCGCAGCCTGCGCTCGCTCAATGCCGACATCATCAAGATCGCCGGCATGTTCCTCAAGAACCTGCGGGACGATCCCGACGACCAGGTGTTCATCAAGGCGCTGGTCGCCATTGCCCGCCACTTCGGCATGAAGGTCGTTGCCGAGTGGGTCGAGGACGAGGCGACCGTGGCGCTGCTCGCCGAATTCGGCGTCGACATGATCCAGGGCAACCTGATCGGCGCGGCGACGATGCAGTGGCCGTGGGGCCCGCGCCGGGCGGTTCCACGGATACGCGAGGCAGGCTAGAACCGGTATGGGCTACTTGTCGGAAAGCTTGTCGAGACGCTTCTGCATCTCGTCGAGCTGCCGGCGCAGCGCGTCGATGTCGCCGGTATCGCTGCCGGGCGGCTTGCTCTTCTCTTCCCCGGCGCGCGGCGCCGCCGGCCGTTCGCCGGCGCCGAAGGGCAGGAACATGCGCATCGCCTGCTCGAACATCTCGGTGTTTCGGCGTACCTGATCGCCGATGACGTCGAGCGCCGCATTGGGGCCGAAGGCGCCGGCCATCTGCTGGCGCAGCTTCTCCTGGTCGCGCACCAGCGAATTGATCGAAAAATCGAGATAGGTCGGAATGAGGTTCTGGATCGAGTTGCCGTAGAAGCGGATGAGCTGGCGCAGGAAGGCGATGGGCAGCAGGTTGTGGCCCTTGCTCTCCTGCTCGAAGATGATCTGGGTGAGCACCGAGCGGGTGATGTCCTCGCCGGTCTTGGCGTCGACGACGACGAAATCCTCGTCGCTCTTGAGCATGGCGGCGAGGTCTTCGAGCGTCACATAGGTCGACGTGCCGGTGTTGTAGAGACGCCGGTTGGCGTATTTCTTGATCGTCGTCGGCGATTTGTCTTTCGCCATTCTTCTGCCCGCTCCCTGGCATGGCCGCCGCCCGGCCGTCATCTCCCCGTCACGCCACGATAGGGACTTTTTTGCAGTGCCGCCAATATATTGTGCAACGCCTCAAAAATCTGTTGCAGCGCAGCGTTAACGCCGCCGTTGACAGCCTCGGCCGCCGCGTTTGTAGTCGGTTGCAAGAGGCGATGACCGGGGACCTCGCCCACGATATCCTGCGCCGCGAAGCCGGGGGCGGCGATCCAGCCAGGAGCAATTTCATGCCAGCCAAAGACATCGTCATCGCCAGCGCCGCGCGCACGGCGGTCGGCGCCTTCAACGGCGCCTTCGCCACCGTGCCGGCGCACGTGCTGGGCGAGACGGCGATCACCGCGGCGCTGCAGCGCGCCGGTGTCCGGCCGGACGAGGTCGACGAGGTGATCCTCGGCCAGATCCTCACCGCCGGCGAGGGGCAGAACCCCGCCCGCCAGGCATCGATCGGCGCCGGCCTGCCCAAGGAGACGACCGCCTGGGGCGTCAACCAGCTCTGCGGCTCGGGGCTCCGGGCCGTGGCGCTCGGCATGCAGCAGATCGCGTCGGGAGACGCCAATGTCATCGTCGCCGGCGGGCAGGAGTTGATGTCGATGGCGCCGCACTGCGCGCATCTGCGCGCCGGCGTCAAGATGGGCGACCTGCAGATGGTCGACACCATGATCAAGGACGGCCTGTGGGACGCCTTCAACGGCTACCACATGGGGATGACCGCCGAGAACGTCGCCCGCGAGTTCCAGATCGCGCGCGCCGCCCAGGACGAGTTCGCCGTCGCCTCGCAGAACAAGGCGGAAGCCGCGCAGAAGGCGGGTCGCTTCACGGACGAGATCGTTCCGGTGACGATTCGAACCCGCAAGGGCGACGTGGTCGTCGATCAGGACGAGTACATCCGCGCCGGCGCCACGCTCGACGGCGTCGCCAAGCTGAAGCCGGCCTTCCAGAAGGACGGCACGGTCACCGCCGGCAATGCCTCTGGCATCAACGATGGCGCCGCCGCGGTGGTGTTGATGACGGCCGAGGACGCGGCCGGGCGCGGGCTGGCGCCGATGGCCCGCATCGTCTCGTGGGCGACTGCCGGCGTCGATCCCGCCGTCATGGGCACCGGGCCGATCCCGGCCTCGCGCAAGGCGCTCAAGAAGGCCGGCTGGAGCATCGACGACCTCGACCTGATCGAGGCCAACGAGGCGTTTGCCGCCCAGGCCTGCGCGGTCAACAAGGACATGGGATGGGACACGGCGCGCGTGAACGTCAATGGCGGCGCCATCGCCATCGGCCATCCCATCGGCGCCTCCGGGGCGCGGGTGCTGGTGACCCTGCTCTTCGAGATGCAGAAACGCGACGCCAAGAGGGGCTTGGCGACGCTGTGCATCGGCGGCGGCATGGGAATTGCCATGTGCGTGGAGCGCTAGACCGTGCCACGCAAAGAAAGAATAAGCGGGAGGGAAGGTCATGGCGAAAGTCGCCATCGTCACGGGAGGGACGCGCGGCATTGGTGCGGCAATCGCCAGGAGCCTGAAGGATAACGGCCATACGGTCGCCGTCGTCCACAACGGCGACGACGCGCAGGCCGAGAAATTCAAGACCGAGACCGGCATCGCCACCTACAAGTGGGACGTCGGCGACGTCGCTGCCGCGGCCGCCGGGATCGGCAAGGTCGAGACTGACCTCGGCCCGGTGGCGGTGCTGGTCAACAATGCCGGCATCGCCCGCGACGCCCTGTTCCACCGCATGAGTTTCGAGCAGTGGTCGGCGGTCATGCGCACCAACCTCGATTCGATGTTCGCCATGACCCGGCCGGTAATCGAGGGCATGCGCGAGCGCGGCGCCGGACGGATCATCTCGATCTCGTCGATCAACGGGCAGAAGGGTCAGCTCGGCCAGGCCAACTACGCCGCCTCCAAGGCCGGCATCATCGGCTTCACCAAGGCGCTGGCGCTGGAGAACGCGCGCAAGGGGATCACGGTCAACGCCATCTGCCCCGGCTACGTCGACACCGACATGATCGCCCATGTGCCGGAGAAGGTGCTGGAGGGAATCATCGCGCAGATTCCGATCGGCCGCCTGGGCAAGGTGGAGGAGATCGCCGCGCTCGCCGCCTTCCTGGCGTCGGATGCCGCCGCCTTCATCACCGGCGCGGTGCTCACCGCCAATGGCGGGCAATACATCGCCAACGGCTGATCAGCCGCGGCGGTCGTCTTCGCGGTTGCGGTTGTAGGAGGCGACGATGCGCTGAATCTCGTCGCCGATGTCGCCGCCTTCCTCTTCCGGCTCCTCGGCCGGCGGGGCACGATCGGCCGCCGTGGGACGCTCGGCCGCCGTGGGACGATCAGCTGCCGGGGGACGCTCGGCCGGCGGGCGGCGCGCGGGCGGCTCACGGCCCTGCCGATCCGGGGGCGTCGGCGGCGAGCCGTTGTCGCCGCCGTCATCGACCAGAACGTCCACGGCCTCGGCAATTGCCGCAAGAATGGAGGATTCGATCGCGTCGTCTGCCGGCGCGTTGGCCGGCCTGCGCGGCGAGGGCGGCGGGGCGGAGCCATCTGGTTTCGCCGGCGGCCGCGTCGAGGACGGTTTCATCTTGGCCGAGGCCGCGATGCGGGCGGCGATCGTGGCGCGAAGGTCGTCGGCCGTGCGTGCCGGCTTTGCCGGGGCTGTCGCCGGAGGCCGCGGTGGGGCCTTTGCCGGCAGTGCCGCCGATTTCGGCCGCTCCGGCACGCGCGGCGGCGTCGCGGGCCTGGCAGCGGCAGGCTTCTCCGGGCGGCGCTCGGGGGCCGGCTTGCGGGCCGGCTTGGCCTCGGCGGCGGGCGGGCGCGCCGGCTTCGCGGCCGCCGGCGCGGAAATCCAGGCGTCAAGCAGGGCCTCGCGCTCTGCATCGAGCGTGATGCCGGCGCCGCCGATCAGATAGCGCGCCTGATCGCGGAACACCTCGGCGAGCCGTTCGGGCGTGTCGCTGGTCGAGAACACGTGGCCCTTGAGCGCCAGGCCCTTGACCACGAACACGACCTGGCGGGAGTTGACGTTGCGTCCCGCGCTGGCAAGGCGCTCGGCAACGGTCTTGGCGGTCTGGTTGAAATGGTAGCCGCGCTGGGTGACCTCGGCGGCGAGGACGCGGAAGAGATCGGCGAAGGTCTTGGGCGAGAACATCGGAATGTTCGTCGCCTCGTGGATCTCGCGGGCGAAGGCCTCGATCTTGCTGCGGTCGGCGGCGGAGGCGGCGGCGGCGGGAGCCGCCTTATCTTCTGCGAGGAACGCGATGAGGTCCTTGGCCGGGATCACCATGTCGGCGGCCGCCTGATAGTCGGCGGTGGTGGTCTCGCTGGCGTAGATCGCGACGCGGTGACCGCGGGCGTGCAGGCGCTCGACCAGCGGCGTGAGGTTGAGCGCTGCGGTGAGCAGGATGAAGTCGAACGCGCCGTCGGCATCGGCCGCCGCATCGGTCGCGTCGATGGCGAGGCTGAGCTCGACCTGGGCCTGGCCGTCGCATTCGACCATCTCGAAGCCGGCGTTCACGAAGCGGACGCGGGCGGCATCGGCGCTGGCCGAGCCGACATAGCAACGTCGCTGGGCGATGGTGCGCAGCGTCCCCGCCGGTTCGATCAGTTCGCCGCTCTCGATCGCACCCGACCAGTCGTCGATGCGCTCGGAAAGGCGCTTGTCCACCCCCTCGCCGCCCGCGGCCGCGAGGCTGCGGCCCAGGCCGTCGAGATCGACGAGCAAGACACTCTTTACCGGCTCAACCATGCATTTCCTCTGCCGGTGCCATGGCTACTCGCCAACGGCGGTTTCGTCCAGCCCGGATTAGCTTATGCTCCGCGCCCGCTGGCGGCTTGCAGATCCGCCGAAACAGCATAACTTGGGGCTCGGTCATGCGTCTCAGCGACTTCAAGACACTAACATTTGACTGTTACGGAACCCTCATCGACTGGGAGAGCGGCATCATTGCGGCGCTCGCGTCGCTGACCGCTCGGGTGGCCCGGCCGCTCGGTCGCGACGAAATCCTTGCCGCCCATGCCCGGCACGAATCGGCCCAGCAGGTGCAGACCCCGACGCGCCTTTACCGCGACGTGCTCGCCGTCGTCTACAAGCGGCTCGGCGAGGAGTGGGGCGCCCCGGCGCCCTGGCAGGAATGCCTCGCCTACGGCCGCTCGGTCGGCGACTGGCCGGCCTTTCCCGATACGGTCGAGGCGCTCGGCTACCTCAAGCAGCACTACAAGCTGGTCATCCTGTCGAACGTCGACAACGACAGCTTCGCACGCACCAACGAGAAACTCGGCGTCACCTTCGATGCGGTCATGACCGCCGAGGACATCGGCTCCTACAAGCCGTCGCTGGCCAATTTCGAATACATGATCGCCCGGCTCGGCTTCATGGGACTGGATATGGACGACGTGCTGCATACGGCCGAAAGCCTGTTCCACGACCATGGGCCGGCCAACCGAATCGGGCTGAAGTCGTGCTGGATCCATCGCCGCCACACCGAAGGCGGCTTCGGCGCGACCATGCAGCCCGAGGAGATGCCGCGCGTCGATTTCCGCTTCACCAGCATGGGCGCGCTCGCCGAGGCCCACCGCAAGGAGCTGGCCGGCGGGTGACCTAGCCGCCCGGCGCGAAGTCGGGCGGGGCCATCTCGAAGCCGGAGAAGACGAAGCCGGGCGCGACGGTGCAGCCGGTGAGCGTCCAGGCGCCGAGGCTGACGGCGCTCTGCCACCAGCGGCGGGGAACGATCATCTGCGGCGCGTCGCCCTCGGCGATGGCGCCGGAGAGGCGGTGATGCTCCGCCCTGCCGCCGTCGGCGGAGAGGCTCAAGCGCAGCGGCGCGCCGGCGTAGTAATGCCAGACCTCGACCGCGTCGACGCGATGCCAGTGGGAGCGGTCGCCGGCGCCAAGCAGGTAATAGATCGCGGTCGAATGGCCACGGCCGTCGTTCGGCTCGGCGTCGCGGAAGGTCTCGCGGTACCAGCCGCCTTCCGGGTGCGGCCGGAGGTCGAGCCGGCGGGCGACCTCGGCGGCGGTCAGTTCGGCAAGGCTCACCGAAAATTGTCCTTGCGCTTGCGGATTTCGGCGAAGACCGCCGCCGGCGCCGCCCGCTCCATGCCGAGCAGCTTGCGGATGGCGGGGTCGTCGACGCGGAAATAGGGGTTGGTCTGCTTCTCCAGGGAGATGGTCGTCGGCAGCGTTGCCTTGCCCTCCGCGCGCAGCGCCTTCACCGCGTCATAGCGCTGCCGGAGCTCGGCGTTGTCCGGGTCGACGGTCAGCGCGAAGCGCGCATTGGCCTCGGTGTATTCGTGGCCGCAATAGATCGTCGTCTGGTCGGGCAGGGCGCTGAGCTTGCCGAGCGAGGCGAACATCATCTCCGGCGTCCCCTCGAAGACACGGCCGCAGCCCATGGCGAACAGCGTATCGGCGGTGAAGGCGACGGATTCGGTCGGCAGCCAGTAGCTGACATGGCCGAGCGTGTGGCCGGGCGTGGCGATGACGCGCACCTCGATGTCGCCGAAATGGAAGCTGTCGCCATCGCCGACCTGGCTGTCGATGCCGGGAATCCTGTCGGCCTCGGCAGCCGGGCCGACGATCGAGCAGCCGAAATCAACCTTGAGCCCGGCGTTGCCCTCGACGTGGTCGGCGTGGTGGTGGGTGGTGAAGATGTAGTCGAGGCGCCAGCCCTTTTCCTTGAGCACGGCGCGGATCGGGGCCTCCTCCGGCGCGTCGATGGCGGCGGTGAGGCCCGAGGCCGGATCGTGGATGAGAACGCCGAAATTGTCCGAACGGCAGGTGAATTGCTCAATTCCGAGAGCCATGGCTGCCTCGCTTCACTGCTGGGGTGGCGGTCCGTTCGACCTGCCAACTGACCTAGCATCGGTCGTCGCGCACGGCTACCCGCCTCTGGTACGATGGGGCCCATGTACCTCGACGTGGTGGACCTCCGCGCCTTCTATGCCAGCCGCCTGGGCATGGTGGCGCGTCACCTCATCGGCCGGCGGCTCGTCAAGCGCTGGCCGACGCTCAAGGGCGAGTGCGTGCTCGGCATGGGCTATGCCACGCCCTATCTGGGCAGCCTCGCCGCCGACGCCGAGCGCGTGCTGGCGCTGATGCCGGCGGCGCAGGGGGTGGTGACGTGGCCGATGGAGGGGCCGAACCGGGCGGCGCTGGTCGAGGACGACGCGCTGCCGCTGCCCGACGCCTGCGTCGACCGGGCGCTCATCGTCCACTGCCTGGAGATGGCCGCCAGCCCGCGCGACCATCTGCGCGAGATCTGGCGCGTGCTGGCGCCGGGCGGCCGGGTCATCCTGGTGGTGCCCAATCGCGCCGGCATCTGGGCGCGCAGCGAGAGAACGCCCTTCGGCCACGGCCAGCCTTATGGCAGCGGCCAGCTCACCGGGTTGCTGCGCGACGCCCAGCTCTCGCCGATCGGCTGGTCGGAGGCGCTGGCCGTGCTGCCGCTGTCGGCACCGTGGCTGGGGAGCGGCGTGACCTGGGAGCGGATCGGCCGCACCCTGTGGCCGGCCTTTGCCGGCGTCATCATCGTGGAGGCAACCAAGCAGCTTTATCAGGGCGTGGCGGTGCGCGACCGGCGCAGCCGGCTGAGGTCGGCGCTGCGCCCCGCGCTGATCCCGCCGGGCGCCGCCTCGCCGGCCCGATGAACGGGGCAACCGCCAGTTTCGACGATATCGCCGGCCGGATCATGGCCGCGGGCGATGCGGCGCGGGCGATGTGGCCGATCACCGACGAGCGGCCGGAATTCTCGCTGGCCGAGGCCTATCGGGTGGGGGCCGAGATCGCCCGCCGCCGGGAAGCGCGCGGCGAAAGGCGGCTCGGCTGGGAGATCGGCTTCACCAACCGGACGATCTGGGACGAATACGACGTGCATGCGCCGATCTGGGGGCCGGTCTATTCGACGACGGTGGCGATGGCCGCGCCGCCGGCCCCGGTCCGCTGTGTCCTGGCGCCGCTGGCCGAGCCGTGCATCGAGCCGGAAATCGTCTTCCGCATGGCGGCAACCCCCGATCCGGCGATGGACGAAGCGGCGCTCGCCGGCTGCATCGATGGCGTCGCCCACGGTTTCGAGGTCGTCCAGTCGTTGTTCCCGGCCTGGCGCTTCCGCGCGGCGGATACGGTGGCGGCGTTCGCGCTCCACGGCCGCCTGTTTGTCGGACCATTCACCACGATTGCCGATGCGGCGGCCAGGACACGCTGGCTGAAGGCGCTCTCGGCCTTCGAGATCGTGCTCTCCCGCGACGGTGTGTTCGTGGACTGGGGGCAGGGGGCGAACGTGCTCGACAGCCCGCTTTCGGCGCTCCTGCATTTCGTCCGCGGGCTCGCAGCGATGTCCGGGGAGCGGCTGGTTTCCGGCGAGATCGTCACCACCGGCACGGTGACGCGGGCCTTCCCGATGCGCCCGGGCGAGGTCTGGTCGACGGAGGTTGAGGGCCTGCCGCTGCCAGGCCTGAGGCTCGCCTGTGTCTGACGCCACAGCGGGGGGTGACATTTTGTGGTTTGACAGGTCATATTTCCGGCCTGTTCAGCAGGTTGCGTCTTGCAGGCCACAGGTCGTGGAATTCGGGCGTCGGGGCGGCTGTAAAGCAGCGGCTTCGATGGTATGGGAACAGCAACGTCGCAGGCCGTGTGCCGGTATGGCTGCGATTTTCATCAAGATTGTCAGACTTCTGAGGATGGCAGAATGATCGACACCATTGTTGCGACGGCTCCGCGGGCGTGCGGCCCGTTGAAGCGAGCGGGCATGGCGCTGGCTTTTGCCGGCCTGTTCGGCATGGTTACCACCAGCGCGGCACTGGCCGGCGGGCCATTCGGCGGCTTCGACGGCTCATGGTCGGGCTCGGGCACGGTGAGCCTCGATTCCGGCACCAAGGAGCGCATGCGCTGCACGGCGCAGTACATCGTCAAGGACGACGACAACAACCTCCAGCAACACATCAACTGCTCAAGTCCCAGCTACGACTTCAGGGTCAACACCTATGTCGACCACTCGGGCGGCACGCTGTCGGGCTACTGGGAGGAGCTCAAGAACAACGTCAGAGGATCGGTTGCCGGCAGCGCCAACGCCGGCCGCGTGCGCGTCGTGCTGAAAGGCTCTGCCTTCTCCGCGACCATGGATCTGGTCACGCGGGGCAACAGCCAATCGGTCACCATGGTCCCCGGACGCGACACCAACACCTCGGTGCAGCGGGTCGCGATCAGGCTGCGCAAGCAGGGCTGACGCCGCAGCCGAGCCTTCGGGCGCTATCGGACGGGTCGCCGGCAACGGCGGCCCGTTTGGTTTTCAGCGGCTGAGCAGGAAGACGGCCTGCTGGCCGTAGAGGTTGAGGAACCACAACGGTGCCCGCGGGCCGATGCGGGTCCCCTGGCGGTTCAGCACCATCGACTGCTCGACATGGGCGTTGACCTCGCGGCAGAGCGCGATGAAATCGCGGATCGTGCAGAAGTGGATGTTGGGCGTGGCGTACCAGCTTTCCGGCAGGTGGCGGGTCACCGGCATGCGCCCGGAGAAGCCGAGGATGGTGCGCACCCGCCAATGGCCGAAATTGGGGAAGGTCACGATCGCCTTCTCGCCGATCCTGAGCATCTGTTCGATGACGTGGCGCGGCCGGTGGGTGGCCTGCAGCGTCTGCGACAGGATGACGAAATCGAAGCCGTCGTCGGGATAGTCGACAAGGTCGGTGTCGGCGTCGCCCTGGACCACCGACAGGCCGCGGGCGACGCTCTCGTTGACGCCCTTCTGGCTCAACTCGATGCCGCGGCCGTCGACGCCGCGGGTGGCCTCGAGCAGCTTGAGCAACTGGCCGTCGCCGCAGCCGATGTCGAGAACGCGGCTGCCCGGCGTCACCAGCTCGGCGATGGCGATGAGGTCGACGCGGCTGGTGCCGTTGGCAAGGCCGTTGAGAGGCGCGTTCATTTCGCAATGCCCCGGGCGCTTGCCGCCGCCGACAGGAAGCCGCTGACCGTCGACAGCAGCAGCGGCTCGTCGAGCAGGAAGGAATCGTGGCCGCGGTCGGTCTCGATCTCGACGAAGGAGACGCTGGCGCCGGCGGCGTTCAGCGCCCGCACCACCGCCTTGTTCTCGATCGTCGGGAACAGCCAGTCGGAGGTGAACGAGATGACGCAGAAGCGCGTTTTGGTGCCGAGGAAGGCGTTGGCCAGCCGCCCGCCGTAATCGGCGGCGAGGTCGAAATAGTCCATCGCCCGCGTCATGTAGAGATAGGCGTTGGCGTCGAAGCGGTCGACGAAGGTCGAGCCCTGATGGCGGAGATAGGATTCGATCTGGAAATCCGCGTCGAAGCCGAAGGTCGGCTTGTCGCGGTCCTGCAGGTTGCGGCCGAACTTGCGGTGCAGCGCCTCCTCCGACAGGTAGGTGACGTGAGCCGCCATGCGCGCCACCGCCAGCCCCTTACGCGGGCTGACGCCGACATCGATGTAGCGGCCGCCGCGCCAGTCGGTATCGGCCATCACCGCCTGGCGGCCGACCTCATGGAAGGCGATGTTCTGCGAGGAGTGGCGGGCGCCGGTGGCAATCGGCAGCGCCGAGTAGACGCGCTCGGGGTAGGCCGCCGCCCATTGCAGCACCTGCATGCCGCCGAGCGAACCGCCGGCGACCGAGAACAGCGTGTCGATGCCCAGCCGGTCGATGAGCATCGCCTGGGCGCGCACCATGTCGCGCACGGTGATCACCGGCAGGTCGAGGCCGTAGGCGCGGCCGGTCGCCGGGTTGGTCGAGGCCGGGCCGGTGGTGCCCATGCAGCCGCCGACCACGTTGGAGCAGATGACGAAATAGCGGTCGGTGTCGATCGGCTTGCCGGGACCGACCATCAGGCTCCACCAGCCGGGCTTGCCGGTCACCGGGTTGTCGTTGGCGACGTGCTGGTCGCCGGTGAGCGCGTGGCAGACGAGGATGGCGTTGGAGCGCTCCTCGTTGAGGGTGCCGTAGGTCTGGTAGGCGATCTGCAGGTGATCGAGGCTGTGGCCCGAATCGAGCGCCAGCGGCTGGTCGGGACCGAACGTGGCGACCAGGCTCGACGGGTTCTCGGCTTCGTCGCGGGCGGCGCCCGCCCGGCCCGTGGCGCGAGCCTTGTCGGAATCGGGGAGCTGGGTCGTCGCCATGGCTGCCGCGGGACGTTCTGGTGCTTTGCCGGAAAAGTGGGCGATAGCTAGGAGGCACCCCCGCCGCTGTCAACGTTTTCTTTGATTTCAGCGGGTTCCTTGCCTATGAGTCTGCCGCGCCGGCCGCCCCGGCCGGCGGCCAGCCAAACCGCACCCAGGAGCCATTCCGATGAGCGCGCCGACAGCGCCGATGCCGCACCAGGGCGTGCTCGACATCGCGCCATATGTCCCCGGCAAGTCCACGGCGACCGGCGGTGCCAAGCTCCACAAGCTGTCGTCGAACGAGACGCCGCTGGGGGCCAGCCCCGCCGCCATCGCCGCCTTCAAGTCGGTGGCCGACCGGCTGGAGCATTACCCGGACGGTGCCTCGACGGCGCTCCGCGATGCCATCGCCGCCGCCCACGGCCTCAACCCGGAGCGGATCGTCTGTGGCGCCGGCTCGGACGAGGTGCTGCACCTGATTGCCAACGCCTATCTCGCCCCCGGCGACGAGGCGATCCACACCGAACACGGCTTCCTGGTCTATCCGATCGTCATCCGGGCGATGGGGGCGACACCGGTGGTGGCGCCGGAGACGGATTTCACCGCCGACGTCGACGCCATGCTCGCGCTGGTGAACGAGCGGACGCGTATCGTCTTCCTCGCCAACCCCAACAATCCGACGGGGACCTACATCCCGTTCAGCGAGGTGCGCCGGCTGCACGCGGCCCTCCCCTCGCGGGTGCTGCTTGTGCTCGACGCCGCCTATGCCGAATACGTGCGCCGCAACGACTACGAGAGCGGCATCGAGCTCGCCGGCAGCGCGCCGAACGTGGTGATGACGCGCACGTTCTCGAAGATCTACGGGCTGGCGAGCCTCAGGATCGGCTGGGGCTACGGGCCGGCGCCGGTGATCGACGCGCTCAACCGCATCCGCGGGCCGTTCAACCTGTCGGCGGCGGCGATCGCGGCCGGTGCGGCAGCGATGGGCGACAGCGAGCACCTTGCCCGCGCTGCCGAGCACAACGCGCTGTGGCTGCCCAAGGTCAGCGAAGCGCTCACCGGTCTCGGCCTGACGGTGACGCCGAGCGTCGGCAACTTCATCCTGATCCACTTCCCCGAGACGCGCGGCAAGCATGCGGCCGATGCCGACGCCTTCCTGTCGAAGCGCGGCCTGGTGCTCCGCCGCGTCGAGACCTACGGCCTGCCGAATGCGCTGCGCATGACCATCGGCTCGGCGGAGGCCAACGAGGCAGTGATCGCCGCCCTCGGGGAGTTCCTGGCAAAGTGACGGACGGTTGAAATGGAAGCTGTGACCTGCCGCATGGTCCCCTCTCCCCTAGCGGGAGACGGACAGGGTGAGGGGTGAGGGCATGGGCTTTCCATTACCCCTTTCTGGTTGCGCCAGGCTCGGCCTCGCCTCGCCAAGCTCCGCCGCCTTTGCGGCAAACACAGCCGCGCCATCTCACTCGCCCGAAAGGGCGCGGGACAATGTCTGAACCCATCTTCCAACGCCTGGCGCTGATCGGCATCGGCCTCATCGGCGCGTCGATCGCGCTCGCAGCCCGGCGCGGCGGCCTAGTGAACCACATCGCCATCTCGACGCGGAGCGCCACGACGCTCGCCCGCGCCGAGGAGCTTTCCCTCGGCGACAGCTACCATGCCGACCCGGCGGAGGCCGCGCGCGACGCCGACTGCGTCATCCTGTGCACGCCGGTCGGCGTCTGCGGTGCCGTGGCGAAAACCATCGCCGGTTCGCTGAAATCCGGCGCCACCGTCTCCGACGTCGGTTCGGTCAAGGCCTCGGTCATCGCCCAGGTGCATCCCCATCTTCCCGAGGGCGTCCATTTCGTGCCGGCGCATCCCGTCGCCGGCACGGAATATTCCGGTCCCGACGCCGGCTTTGCCGAATTGTTCCAGAACCGCTGGTGCATCCTCACCCCGCCCAAGGGGGCGGACGAGGAGGCGGTCGCCGCGATGCACGATTTCTGGCGGCGAATGGGCTCCAATGTCGAGGTGATGGAGGCCGGGCACCACGATCTGGTGCTCGCCATCACCAGTCACGTGCCGCATCTGATCGCCTACAATATCGTCGGCACCGCCGCCGACCTGGAGACCGTCACCCAGTCGGAGGTGATGAAGTTCTCCGCCGGCGGCTTCCGCGACTTCACCCGCATCGCCGCCTCCGACCCGACCATGTGGCGCGACGTCTTCCTCA
Source organism: uncultured Alphaproteobacteria bacterium (assembly GCA_963782045.1). Classification (GTDB taxonomy): domain Bacteria; phylum Pseudomonadota; class Alphaproteobacteria; order Rhizobiales; family Kaistiaceae; genus CAVSRC01. Next base: position 62,188 of record CAWAIR010000010.1, on the reverse strand, counting down.
ACAATCGCGAAGCGGTGCTGGAAATGCTCGGCCGCTTCATGGAGGACCTGACCGCGCTGCAGCGGCTCATCCGCTACGGCGAGGGCGACAAGCTGTTCGACCTGTTCACCCGCACGCGCGCCATCCGCCGCGGCATCATCGCCGCCGGCCAGGAGACCGCGGCACCCGACTTCGGCCGCCCGCACGGCAAGGGCGACAAGGCGGAGTAGCTGCCTTTCGTTGCATGCGAGCGTCTGCGAGTCCCACACCTCCCCCATTTTGGGGGGGAGGGGGCGTGGAGAGGCGTTCCCGCCTGATGCGCGAGCGTCAGAACCGCAGCGGCGGGATGACCAGGGGGGTCGGCAGGATGCCGACCGAGACCAGCCCGTTGCGAATGACGACGGTGGTCTGGCGCGCCGGCCCGTCGGGCGTGTTGACAGGCACGGTGAGCGCCATGACCACGGCGAGGATCTTGCTGGCGTCCCTGGCCGAACCCGGCTTGATCGCCTCGGCCAGTGCAACGAAGGCCTGCGGGTTCATGAGCCGCACATTGAGCGTACCGGAGATGAGGCCGTCGGGCGAGACGGTCAGCTTGCCGTCGGCGTCGGCGATGGCGTCGCCGGCGGCGAAGCGGAGCCGGTCGACACGAGCGGTGCCGCCGTTCCGCGCCCAGGCGCGCAGCGCGCCGCGCGGATCGGTGCCGAGCGACGAGCCGAAATCGAGCGCGGTGATCTCGGCGTTGCCGTCGATCGCCGGAATCGTGCTGCCATCGGCGCGCTCGACCTTCAGCGCATGGGCGGTGGCGGAGAAGCGGTAGGCATCGCCGCCCGCCGGCGCGGCGGAGGCCTCGGCGAGATCGGCGGTCACCGCTTTCACCGGCAACACGGGCCCGCTGGCGCTGGAGAAATCGAGGCTGTGGAATGTGGCGGCGGCGCTCTTGAGGCCGTCGAGACCAGCGGTCGCCGAGGTATAGGCGTCCGACCAGCTGGTGGTGACGGCGATGCCGATCGCCGGCGCGTTGACCACGAATGGGCCGGTGAGCGTCGCCTCGACGTGGCCGGGCTGGTAGAGCGGGGCGCTCGCCCGGACGCCGCCGAGCGCCGCCGACAGGTGCTCGCCGGTTCCCTCCGCCCCGTCGCCATAGGCGGCACGGGTGCAGCCGAAATCGAGCCGCAGCGGGAAACCGCCGAGCGTCCGGTCGGTGCAGGCGACGCGGCCGCCGGCGATGGGTCGCGTGGTGGCGCGGTCGATCGCGGCGCGGGCGACCTGTTCGGCGGCATACCAGTAGCCGACCCACAGCACCGGGATCAGCACCAGGATGCCGATCAGCCATCCGCGCCAGGCGCTGCGTCGTTTCCTGTTCCTCATGCGCACCTCCGCCTCCGCCGTGTCCGCATCCGGTCGCCCAGAGTTTGCATGCGCCGGGCGGCCTTGCTAGAGCGCCTGTCTCCCACGGACAGGCGCGTCTCCCTCATGTCGGATTTCTGGGTCTTTGGCTACGGCTCGTTGATGTGGCGGCCGGGCTTCGATTATGTCGAGCAGGCGCCGGCGCGGCTCGACGGCGTGCACCGGGCGCTCTGCGTCTATTCCTGGGTTCACCGCGGCACCCGCGAGAAGCCGGGGCTGGTGCTCGGGCTCGATCGCGGCGGCTCGTGCCGCGGCGTCGCCTATCGCGTTGCCGGGGAAAACCGCGAGGCGGTCATCGCCTATCTCACCGAGCGCGAACTGGTCACCGACGTCTATCGCGAAGTCTGGCGCACCATCCGCTTTGCCGATGGCGACCGGCCGCCGGTGAAGGCGCTCACCTATCTCGCCGACCGCGGCCACGTGCAATATGCCGGCCGCCTGCCGCGCGAGACGCTGCTCGCCATGGTCAGGGGCGGCGCCGGACAATCGGGCACCAACCGCGACTATGTCATCAACACGGCGGCGCACCTGAAGGCGCTCGGCCTTTCCGACCCGCTTCTCGACTGGCTGGCGGCCGAGCTGCAAAACCCGTGAAGGCGGGATCGCCGGCCTCAGGCGGCAAGCTCCACCGTCGCCGCGGAGGCGAGGTCGGCAATCACAGCGCGTCGCTCCGTCTCGGTCGCGGCAAGCAGATGGACGAGGCAAAGCGTCCGCCCGTCCGCGGCCGGCGGCCTCGTCAGATCGGCGGCCGGCCCGATGCCGCCGCGCGCGTCCAGCGTCACCAGCGTGCGGGCCGAGAGCCGTCCAGCCGGCGCCGGCTCGGCCCACATCGCCACCACGTTGCGGAAATCTTCCAGTGCCTCGGCAGGCACGATCGTGAACAGGTAACGCCGGCCCGAGCGGCCGCGGAAATAATGAAAGCGGTCGCCGAAGCCCGCCTTTTGCGGGATCTCCGGCGGGCGATCCGAGAGGAGTGACGGGACGACGGCGACCATGAGAACAAACATAGAACATCGTTGACGTGAGTGCAATCCATGGCACCCAATTCCGACCAAAAAAGTCGTCATCCGGCGCTTCTGGCCAGCCGTGCGGCGGCTTCGGCGGGAAGCGGCGGGGCTGGCGAGGCGTTGGCTGCCTCGGCCATCAGCCGGTCGGTGGCGGTCTCGACGGTCGATTCGAGGCGGGCGAGGAAGGTGCGCGAATCGAGCCCGGCGGGAATCGCGGGCAGGAATTCCAGGATGATCGTGCCCGGGTGGTGGGTGAGCTGGCGGCGCGGCCAGTAGAGGCCGGAATTGAGCGCCGCCGGCACCACCGGCACGCCGAGCGTCTTGTAGAGCAGGGCGATGCCGGTCTGATAGGCGGGCGGCGCCCCCGGCGGCCGGCGCGTGCCTTCCGGGAACATGACCACCTGGCGGCCCTTGGCGATCTCCTCGCGTGCGCGCTCGGCCAGCGCCCTCAGCGCCGCCGTCCCGCCCTTGCGGTCGACTTGGATCATGCCGGCCCTGGCCGTGTAGGCGCCGAAGACCGGGATGCGGGCGAGTTCCTTCTTCATCACGTAGGTCGGATTGGGCAGGATCGGCAGCAGTGCCAGCGTCTCCCAGGCGGACTGGTGCTTGCAGGCGATGAGCGCGCCGCCCTCGGGCAGCACGTCGAGGCCACGGACCTCGTAGGTCGTACCGGCAATGACGCGCAGCAGCCAGCTCGTGCCGTGCGCCCACCGGCGCACGACGTTCATCGCCCCCCCCTGACCGACGAAGAAAAAGAACGGCAGGGTGGCCAGCGTGAGCCCGACGGTCCACGCATAGAAGGCGACGTTGAAGACGAGCGAGCGCAGACGCAGCATCGAGGTTCAGCCGCTTGCCGGACTGGCTTCCGCGCCGGCGATGTGCACGCGCGCCGTGGCCAGCAGGTACTTGCCGTATTCACGCAACAATAGTGCGAAGGCGGAGGCGTTGCTCCACCAGGTGTCGAGGTGCAGATCGGGATTGGTCACCGGATAGGGGATCAGCTTGATCCTGGGCATCGCTTCGGCAAGCTCGGCCATGGAGCGCGGCATGTGATAGTCGCTGGTCACCACGATCAGCGAGCGGTAGCCCTTCTGCCTGACCCAGTCGCGCGCCTCGGCGGCGTTGCCGGCAGTATCGCGGGCGTCGCGGCCGAGATCGACGCAGCAGGCAAGTGCCACCTCGAGATCCCGGTCGATGGTGCCGGCAAGCGCCTTGAAGTCGACCGATGGATTGACGCCGGAGATGAGCAGCCGCTTGGCGCGGCCCTCGGCAAGCAGCTTCAGCGCTCCCTCGATGCGCGCGCTGCCTCCGGTCAGCACGACGATGCCCTCGGCGTGCGCATCGGCCGGCGCCCGCCGGTCAGCGACCGAGGAGGCGAACGCCACGAAGCCGGCGGCAAGGGCAATTCCGGCCAGTCCGGCAACCACGATGGCTAACCTTGCCAGTTTCATCAGTCCCTGCGTCCGCGCGGGCGACCCGGAGCTCACCGGGCGGTCCGCATGATTCGGCAGAACATCGCTCATTTGGCGAACCCTTGCAGCGAAAAAAGGCAAGCTTTAGGGCGCCGCTCACTCGGCTTCGGCGAGGTAGCGATAAACGGTGAGGCGCGAGGTCAGCGCCGTCATCAGCGCGACCAGGAAGGCGATGCCGAGCGCGCCGAAATAGCCGATCGGGCCGACCGCGAAGCGTCCGAACAGAGCCGAGACCTGCTGGCCGTCGACGCCGCCGATCGCCGGCACCACGACGAAGGAGAGGGTGGCGAAGATGAAAGCGGCGCCGGCGGCGCCGACGAGGCCGCCGCGCAGGCCGAGAAGCAGGAAATGGCGCTGGAACTCGCGGGCGATGAAGCCGTCCTCGGCGCCGACGATATGCAGCACCGAGACCACGCCGCTGTTCACCGCCATGGCGCCGCGGGTGGCGAAGACCACCGACAGCACGGTGGCGACGAAGACCAGCGCGAGGATGGCGAGGCCGACGAAGACGGTGACGCTCGCCATGGATTGCAGGCGGGCGGCCCAGCCGACGTGGTCGTCGAGGGTGGCGCCCTTGACCTCGCTCTTCAGATGGGCGGCGAGCGTCTTGAGGTCGGCGGCGCCGCGACTGGCGAGCTTGAGGATGACGAGCCGCGGGATCGGCAGCGCCGACAGGTCGAGCCCGGAGCCGAGCCACGGTTCGAGCAACTGGGCGGTGGCGTCGTTGTCGAGCACCTGGACGGAGGCGATGCCAGGCGTCTGGCGGGCAAGCGTCGCGGCGTGGGCGGTCTGGGCGGCAGTGTCGACGCCGTCGATCGGCATCACCTGAATGGTGACCTCGCGGGCGATGTCGGCTTGCCAGTCGCGCGAGGCGTCGCGCACCAGCGTCACCGCTCCCAGCGTCAGGCAGGCGAGGAAGCTCATGATGGCGATGACAACGGTGAGCGCGTTGGCCGAGACGGTGTTCTCGGGCACGAGCTGGTTCGGCTTCTGCGCCGCCAGCCGGGCCTGGCGGCGCTGGGCGGCGGCCTGGAGCCGCTGGGCGCGCTCGGCGCGTTCGGCGTCGCTGGCGGCGGGCTTGGTGGCGGCGGCTTCAGTCATAGATGGTCAGCCGCCCTTCCTCGAGCACGAGCCGGCGCGAGTCGAACTGGTTCATGAGGGCGATGTCGTGGGTGGCGATGACCACCGAGGTGCCGAGCCGGTTCAGTTCCACGAACAGGCGCATCAGGCGGGCCGCCAGCGGCGGATCGACGTTGCCGGTCGGTTCGTCGGCGAGCAGGATCTCCGGCCGGGTGATGAGCGCCCGGGCGATCGCCGCGCGCTGCTTCTCGCCGCCCGACAGGATCGGCGGCAAGGCGTGCATGCGGTCGCCGAGGCCGACCCAGCGCAACAGCTCGACCACGTCGCCGCGGTAGGCGCTCTCCTCGCGGCCGAGAACCCGCAAGGGCAGTGCCACGTTCTCGAAGGTGGTCAGGTGGTCGAGCAAGCGGAAATCCTGGAAGACGACGCCGATGCGCCGGCGCACCGAAGGCAGCTCGGTGCGCCCGATGGTGGAGACGTCGCGGCCGAAGAAGCTCAGCATCCCGCGCGTCGGCCGCAGCGCCAGGAAGAACAGGCGGATCAGCGTGGTCTTGCCGGCGCCGGAAGGGCCGGTCAGGAACTGGAACGACTTCGGCTCGATCTGGAAAGTCAGATCGCGCAGCACCTCCGGCCCCATGCCGTAGCGCAGTCCGACATTCTCGAAGCGGATCACGTCGCTGTCCTAGTTATTCCCGTGCCGGTGGCGTTTATCCACTCTCGCAGCGCCCCTGTTAAGCCCCTGTTAACGAACAACGCGGCTGTCGCGCCGCCGGCCGGCCCCGTCGATGCTGGCATGGTTTCCGGGGCGTTAACCAAATCGGCCTAGGCTCACCCTCGACAAATCATCGGGCCTTGGTCGTTTCATGGCAATCCTCTGTCCTTCCTGCGCCGCGCGCCAGCCGATCGGCGTAGACGAAATCGGCCAGGGCCGGATGCTGCACTGTGCGTGGTGCGGCACGCGCTGGATTGCCCGGCCGTACACCGAGAACCCCTTCCGGCGGATCGCCTTCGCCGCCCCGGCGGAGGACGTCTCGGACGCCATCGTCATCGAGCATACCGCGCCCGGGCGGGTCCGCCATCCCGGCTCCGGCCGGCATCGGCATACCCCGTTTCCCGTCGATCGCCGCTGGCTCAAGGCGGGCGGCATCGCGCTCGGCGTTCTGGCGATCTTCTTCGCGCTGCGCGTGTCGCTGGTCGCCGCGCTGCCGCAGAAGGGTCCGGATGCCGATGGCGCCGACCTCGCCTTCCAGCGGGTGCACAGCGAGACGATGGTCAAGAACGGCGTCAAGACGCTGCTGGTCGAAGGCGAACTGGTCAACACCTCCGCCGCGGACGTCGCCGTTCCCGCCATCCGCGTGTCGCTGCGTTCGCCGGCCGGCGCGGAGGTCTATTCCTGGCTGGTCGAGCCGACCAAGGCGGGGCTGGCGCCGGGGGCGTCGGTGGGCTTCCGCAGTACCGTCTCGGCACCGTCGGTCGATGCCAGCCAGGTCACGCTCAAGCTCGCGGCACGTCAGAACCAGATCATCGGGATGCGCTGATGCCGCGCGTCAGGGGGAGGACGATCCGCGTTCTCTACGACGCGGAGACGATCGCGGCGCGCAACCGCGAGATCGCCGGCGAGATCGCCAAAGCCGGCTACCGCAACCTGCTGGTCGTCGCCGTCCTCAAGGGCAGCTTCGTTTTCGCCGCCGACCTGTTGCGCGCGCTGCACGATGCCGGGCTGTCGCCCGAGGTCGAGTTCATCTCGCTGGCGAGCTATGGGGCAGGCACCACGTCGTCGGGCACGGTGCGGCCGGTGCGCGACATCGAGAGCGACGTCGTCGGGCCGCGACGTGCTGCTCATCGACGACATCCTGGAGTCCGGGCGCACGCTGTCTTTCGCGCGGAACCTGATGCTCGAGCGCGGCGCGGCGCGGGTCGGGGTAGCGGTGCTCCTGGAAAAGCCGGGCAAGCTCGCCCAGCCGCTCAAGGCCGAGCACGTCGGTTTCGTCTGTCCCGACCTGTTCGTCGTCGGCTACGGCATGGATGCCGCCCACGCCTTCCGCGAGCTGCCCTTCGTCGGCGTGGTCGAGGAGCGCAAGGCTAGAACTGGTCGAGCAGGCGCTCGAGGTAATCGCGCTCAAGCGCCGGCCGGTAGGAATCGCCGAGCCGCTTCCGGATCGCGTCGAGGATCTCGCGCGCGCGCTGGGTATCGATCTCGTCGGGAACCTTGACGGTGGTGCCGAGGTCGGGGCCGACGGTGCCGCGCGGCCGGCCGAGCGGATCCTGATTGGCGAAGTTGCCGCCGCCGCGCAAACCGCGGCCCTGACCCTGGCCTTGACCCTGTCCCTGGCGGTTGGCGAGCTGCTGGCTGAGCCCCTGGGCGCCCTGGCGCAGCGCGTCGAGCGCCTCGCCCTGGCTGCCCACCGCGTTGCCGGTCTGGCCCTGGCCGAGCTGACCCTGTGCGCGGCCCATGGCCTGGCCCGCCTGGCCGAGCTTGCCGGTCGGGTTGAGCCCCATGCCCTGGAGCTGCTGCATCAGCTTGCCGAGACCCTGCTGCAAGGCCTGCTGCTGCTGTTGCAGGTCCTTCAGCGCCTGCTGCAGCTCCTCCTGGGTCATCGGCTTGCCGCTGCCGTCCGGGTTCTGGCCCTGGTCGGCGCGGTAGGTCTTGTTCATCAGCTCTTCCTGCTGGCGGATCATGTCGCCAAGCTGGTTGAGGCTCTGCATGGCCTGGTCGTTCTGCTGGCCGCCCTGCTGCGGCCGGGCCGCCTGCAGGCTCTCCAGCATGTTCTGCAACTGCGAGAGCATCTGGCGGGCGGCATCGCGCGCGCCGGTGCGGGCCAAGTTCTCGATGCGGTCGAGCATGCGCTGGAGGTCCTGCGAGCGCAGTGTCTGCACGTTGGGGTTGGGCGGCATGCTGTTCGCCTGCGGGTTCTTCTGCGCCTGCTCGGCCAACTGCTGCAGGAACTTGTTCATTGCCTGGCGAAGGTTCTCGGTGAGCTTCTGGATCTCCTGGTCGGAGGCGTTGTTCTCCAGCGCCTTCTGCAACGCTTCCTGGGCGTCGCGCAGGCTCTGCGCGGCGAGCGACAGGTTGCCGTCCTCGATGCCGAGCGCGATCTGCCAGAGATAGTCGACCACGCCCCGCAGCTCGTCGTCGCCATGGGCCTGCACCAGGCGGAAATAGGCCGAGCGCAGCGCCAGGTAGTTGCCCATCCCGTCGATCTCGTCCGGTGCCACGGTGAGCGCATCGAGCGCGTCGGCGACGCGGTCGGCGGCATTGGCATCGAGCGCCAGCCGGGCGCGCTGCTCGACCACGGCGCGGGCGAGCGGATCGGAGAAACGGCGCACCGGCAGGGTGATCTCGACCGGGGCGCTGCGGCCCTCCTGCTTGGCCTCGTCGGTGGCGACCAAAGTGAGCTTGACCCTGGCGCCGGCCCAGGGATGCGCGGTCAAGTCGCGGATGGTCTGGCCGGTGCCGTCGCGCACCCTGAGCTGGGGCAGCGACAGGGCCAGCTTCGGCGCCTCGTAGAGCGGCCGCGCATTGCCGGTGGTCGGATCGTCGAGCGGCGCGATCTCGCCACGGGCGGCGACCACACCATAATCGTCCTTGAGCGAATAGGAGAGGGCGAGCGCGCCGCTGGCTTCGACGCGGGGGTCGCCGGCAAGCGCGATCTGCGGCGGGTTGTCGGGCACCACCGTGAAGTTCCAGCCGGTGATCTCGTGGCCGGATTTCTCGACCGCGACGCTGCTGGCGCGCGACAGCGTCACCTGGTGCTCCAGCGGTGCCGCAGCGTCGCCAGTCGCGGCGGCCTCCTTGGTCGCGGTCGGGGCGACCGGCGCCGCCTTGCCGCGGTCGGAGGCCATCACCGCGAGGTCGTGGGTGCCGCCGGTACGCACGGTGACGACGCTGCCGATGGGAACGGCATACGTGGTGCCGGGCGGCTTGGCGGCGCTGCCGGTCAGGAAGATCGGCGCCCGCCCGGTATAGGCCGGCGGCGTCACCCAGGCGTCGATGCGGGCGATTGCGGCGGCCGTGCTCTCGCCGCCACGAAAAGCCTCGCCGAGGCGGGAGATGCGCTCGGGGCCGGCGACGATGAAGCCGACGACGAAGAGCAGGAGGATGAGGAAGCGAAGCGCATAGGGGTCGCGCGCCGCCAGCCGCGGCGCCGGCACCCCGGCGCGCAGCGCATCGAGCGAGGCCAGGATCCGCCGGCGGTGGGCCTGCCACAGGGCAAGGCCGGTGGCGTCGTCGGAGCGTGAGGCGAGGCGGTCGGTGAAGGCGGTGGCCGGCCGGTGGAGGACGCCGGTCGCCTGCTCGACGCGGGCGAAGGCCGCGGCGCGCGTCGGCCAGGCGAAGCGGAGCGCGCGCCAGGCGAACCAGAGGATGGCGGCGGCGAACAGCGCCAGGATGGCCAAGCGCACCGGCGCGGCGGTGAAGCGCCACAGGCCGAACCAGGAAAGGGCGGCAAAAAGCGCCGCCAGGGCCAGGAACGGAGCGATCAGAGGCCAGAGCCGCTCCCACACCAGCGCGGCGCGCGCGCGACCAACGGCGCGGGCAATGCGCGCCTCGATGGTCTTTTCCAAATCGTCGCCGCCGGGCCGCCGGTTCGCCGCCGAATCGGTCATGCGCCTCCGTCAGGGCACCCTCTGCCCAAGCCCCCACGCCAGCAAAGGCTAGCACAAACTATGCCCAAAGCGAGGCAGGCCGCGCCGGCCTGCCTTCACAACTTCGGCATGAACCGGCGGTTCCTCACCCCCAGCCAGGGGGCGATGCGGTCCATGCCGATGAGCTCGTCATAGGTCTGGCGCGGGCGGACCACCGCCCAGTCGGCACCGTTGACCATCACTTCCGCCGCCAGCGCATGGCTGTTGTAGGTCGAGCCCTGGACGGCGCCGTAGGCGCCCGCGGTCATGATCGCCACCAGCTCGCCGGCCTTCAGCGGCGGCAGGCGGCGGTCGAGCGCCAGGTAGTCGCCGGTCTCGCAGATGCCACCGACGACGTCGACGACGATCGGCTTGGCATCACGAGGCGGCTGGACGACCGGGCGGATGTCGTGATGGGCGTCGTAGAGGGTGGGGCGGATGAGGTCGTTCATGCCGGCGTCGAGGATGACGAAGGTCTTGGCGCCGCCCTGCTTGATGTACTCGACCCTGGCGACGAGGATGCCGGCGTTGCCGACGAACACCCGGCCGGGCTCGAGCACGATGGTCGCGCCGAGGTTGCCCAGCCGGCGGCGGATGATCTCGGCATAGGCGGCCGGATCCGGCGGCGGCGGATCGTCCAGGCGGTAGGGAATGCCGAGGCCGCCGCCGCAATCGACGTGGTCGATGGCGTGGCCATCCGCCCGCAGGTCGCGCACCAGGTCGCCGAGCCGCTCGTAGGCGGCGTCGTAGGGCGCCATGTCGGTGATCTGGCTGCCGATGTGGACGTCGACGCCGCTCACCCGGATGCCGGGCAGGGCGGCGGCGCGGGCATAGACGGCGCGGGCCTCGCCATAGGGCACGCCGAACTTGTTCTCCGCCTTGCCGGTGGTGATCTTGGCGTGGGTGCGGGCGTCGACGTCCGGATTGACGCGCAGCGCCACGGCGACGGTGGCGCCCTTGGACGCGGCGATCGCCGAGATGCGCGTGAGCTCGGGTTCCGATTCGACGTTGAAGCAGAGGATGCCGGTATCGACGGCAAGGGCGATCTCGCGTTCGCTCTTGGCGACGCCGGAGAAGACGATGGTTTCGGGCCTGGCGCCGGCGGCGAGCGCCCGGCGCAGTTCGCCCTCCGAGACCACGTCGAGCCCGGCGCCTTCGGCCACGAAGGTGCGGATCACCGACTGGTTGGAGTTCGCCTTCATGGCGTAGCAGATGAGCGTGTCGAGGTTGGCGAAGGCCTCGCGGAAGACGCGGATGTGGCGGACCAGCGTGGCCGTCGCGTAGCAATAGAAGGGCGTTCCCACTTCGGCCGCGATCGTCGGCAGGGGCACGTCCTCGGCGTGGAGCACGCCGGCGCGGTATTCGAAGTGATTCACGGAAAAGACCTTGTCGGAGTCAGAGAAGCCAGTCGAGGAAGAACGGCTTGTGCGGTTTCTCCGCCTCCGGAGCGGTCTTGCAGGTGTCGCAGGTGTTGTCGGTCACGGCGGCGCCCGGCGGCGGGTCGAGCAGGGCCTTGCGGCCACAGCCGGACAGCCCGACGGCCAGCACGATCATGCCGGCGACAAGCGCACGGGAAAGAATTCTGCGGTCGGCAGGCGCCACGGCCACCCCCAGCTCCAATCGTGCCCGGGCCGCCGCGGCAGCCCGGAACCGAAGCGCATCATAGCGATTCCGGCGGCGTTGGCCACCGTCAAGTTTGCCGCAAACCTAACCCGGTCTGCCGCTGGCCAGCCGCTTGAGCCAGCGGCGGGCCTCGCGGCGCACGTTTTCCGGCGCGGTGCCGCCGAAGCTCCTGCGGCTCCTCACCGATTGGCGCACGGAAAGCACCGAATAGACCGCCTCGTTAATGCCGGGCTCGACCGCCTGGAAGGCGTCGAGCGGCAGCCGCTCGAGCGCCACGCCCGCGCCGTTCGGCTTCCGCCACGATCCGCCCGGTGACGTGGTGGGCTTCGCGGAAGGGCAGGCCGAGCGTCCTGACCAGCCAGTCGGCGAGATCGGTGGCGGTGGAGAAGCCGGCGCCCGCCGCCTTGCGCAGGGCGGCGACGTTCGGCTCCAGGTCGGCGACCATGCCGGTCATCGCCGCGATAGAAAGCTCCAGCGAGGCGAAGGCGTCGAAGACCGGCTCCTTGTCCTCCTGCATGTCCTTGGCATAGGCCAGCGGCAGGCCCTTGAGCACGACGATGAGGCCGGCAAGCGCACCGGCGATGCGGCCGGACTTGGCCCGCACCAGCTCGGCCGCGTCGGGGTTGCGCTTCTGCGGCATGATCGACGAGCCGGTGGTGAACTTGTCCGACAGCGCCACGAAGCGGAAGCCGGCCGACGACCAGATGACGATCTCCTCGGCGAAGCGCGACAGGTGGATGGCTGCGAGGCTGGCGGCGGGAAGCGCCTCGACGGCGAAATCGCGATCGGAGACGGCGTCGAGCGAATTGGCTGCCGGCCGGTCGAAGCCGAGCGCCGCCGCCGTCATCTGCGCGGTCGATGGGAAACGACGTGCCGGCGAGCGCGGCGGCGCCGAGCGGCAATTCGTTCAGCCGTCTGCGGGCGTCGGCGAAGCGGCCGCGGTCGCGTCCGAGCATCTCGACATAGGCCATCAGGTGGTGGCCGAAGGTCACCGGCTGGGCTGACTGCAGGTGGGTGAAGCCGGGCATCACGGTGGCGGCGTGGGTGAGCGCCTTCCCGGCCAGCGCCTCCTGCAGCGCGGCAAGCGCGCCGTCGGTGCGGTCGATGGCGTCGCGCACCCACAACCTCAGGTCGGTCGCCACCTGGTCGTTGCGCGAGCGGGCGGTGTGCAGCCGCCCGGCAGCGGGGCCGATCAGCTCGGCAAGCCGCGCCTCGATGTTGAGGTGGATGTCCTCCAGCGCCCGGGAAAAGGCGAACTTGCCTGCTTCGATTTCTCGCAGGATCGTGTCTAGACCGGTTACAATCTTTTCGGCATCGTCCGCCGCAATGATGCCCGTTTGGGCAAGCATGCGGGCATGAGCCTGAGAGCCCCGGATGTCCTGGCGGAAGAGTTGCCGGTCGAAGTCGATCGAGGCGTTGATCTCTTCCATGACGGCATCGGGGCCTTCGGCGAAACGACCGCCCCACATGCGGTTCTTCATGATCGGACTCCAGGAAGCAAAAGACTGATGACGGACGGACGCAAGACGGGGCGGCGCGTTGTACTGTGGCTCGGGATTGCCGCCGTCGCCGGGATCGTGGCCGGCGCGGTCGCGGTATATGTCAGGGAATCGGCCAATGGCAACGGCGCAGCCGCCGTGGCCAGCGTCGATTGCGCCGGCGCGCTGAAGGCGGCGGCCCGGGTGGCGCCCTTGGCGGTCGGCCAGGTGGCGGCGTTCAACCCGGCCGACAAGCCCGATATCGAGCGCGACCTCACCTTCCGGACGGCCGATGGCAGCGAGACGAGCCTGGCCGCCTTCGCCGGCAAGACGGTGCTGCTCAACCTGTGGGCAACGTGGTGCGTGCCCTGTCGCGCCGAGATGCCGGCACTCGACCGGCTGGAGGGGGCGCTCGGCAGCGATACCTTCAAGGTGGTCGCCGTCAACGTCGACACCAATACCGATCGCGCCCGTGCCTTTCTCAAGGACATCGGGGTTTCGAAGCTCGCCTTCTACGCCGATCCGACGCTGGGCGTCGTCAACGCACTCAAGAAGCGCGGGCTGGCGCTCGGCCTACCGGCCACGATGCTGGTCGACGGCAAAGGGTGCCGCATCGGCGGCATCGAGGGTGGCGCCGAATGGGATTCGGAAGACGCCAAGGCGCTGGTCAAAGCGGCGATGGCGTCCGGCTGAGCGGGCCGGACGCCCGGCTCAGGCGACCTGCTGCTCGATCATGCTGACGCTGCGGGCGGATTTCACCGCCTCGACGCGGGCTTCCCTGCCGGCCACCTCGACGCGGTTGCGGCCGTTGGATTTGGCCCGGTAGAGCGCCTCGTCGGCGGCCTTGAGCAGCGAATCGACGGTCGAGCTGGGCTCCGCCCGGGCGACGCCGGCCGACAGCGTCGCGGTGAAGTTGCCGATTCCGGCACAGGCCGAGGTGAAGGCGACGCGGGTGCGCTCGGCGACCAGATAGGCGGCCTCCATGCCGGCGCCGGGAAGCATGACGGCAAATTCCTCGCCGCCGATGCGGCCGATCAGATCGCTGGCGCGCAGCATCTTGCGCGAGGTCTGGCCGAACACGCGTAGCACCTCGTCGCCAGGGCCGTGGCCGAAGGTGTCGTTGATCGCCTTGAAGCTGTCGAGATCGAAAAGAATGACGCTGACCGACATGCCGCTCTCGCGCCGGGCGGAGAGCACGCGCGCCGCCTCGTCGTAGAAGGCGCGGCGGTTGGCCAGTCCGGTGAGCGAGTCGGTGTTGGCATTGATCTTGTGCACGAGCTCCTGCTTCTCGCGCGCCATCGCCACGGTGAAGATCGAGGTGCCGACGACGAAGGCCAGCGTCTCGAAATGGACGAAGCCGAGCCAGGTGAGGAGGGCGGTGCCGTCGAGCGGCGCCAGGTGGCCGACGGCGGAGGAAATGGCGCCACCGGTGGAGAAGATGGCGTGCAGCATGAGGAGGACGATGAGGGGGCCGCGCGCGGTCAGCCGGTCCTTGCGGCCGCGCCAGAACTCGAAGGCGGCGGCGTAGAAGAAGGTCGCGGCGATGGCGAGGTTGAGCGTGATGTAGACGTCCACCGTCTCGCGGACGATGGGGATGGTGAAGGCCGCGAGCCAGACGCCGGCGCCGGCGCCGACCACGCCAAGGTCAACCTTACGGCCATTGCAGGCCCGCGCCGAGGCCCAGACCAGCGCCGGGGAGATATTGAGCAGGGTGACTGCCATCAGCACTGAGGGCAGCGAGAGGTGGGGCGTGGCGACCATGGGAATTGCCGCGGCCAGGGTCAGGTTGGCGCTGGCCCACCACAGCATCCCCTCCGAATCCTTGGTCTGCATGGCCGCGAGAATGAGAAATATCCCGCTGATGGCTGCCACAAAACTCCCCGCAACCATCAAGGTAGACATGTCGATAATCATCCCTAAGTCCTCGCTGCGGCAGCGGATGCAATGGCAGCAAGTTCGCCCCCACGCACCTTTCCGTAATGCGGCGACCATAGCGGGCGCGCGCTGACGTCAGGTTAGTGCCGCCGGTAGAATTGGCGGGCCGTCGAAAACCGATCGTTAACGCAGCCGCGGGTTGCCGGCGCCGCCGTCAGGCGATGCGCACGACGCTGTCGTCGCCGGCGGCCGTGCCTGCCGGCCGGTCGGCCGCTTCGATCCGGTTGCGGCCATGGCGCTTGGCCTCGTACATCGCCCGGTCGGCGGCGTCGATGGTGTCCTCGAAGGACATGTCGCCGGCGGCCTCGGCAACGCCGGCGCTGACCGTCGCCTCAAGCGGGCGGCCGTCAAGGAAACGGTGGCTTTCGGCGAAGGCGTGGCGCACGCGCTCGGCGATCGCCTGGGCGGCCTGGATGTTGGCGCCGGGCAGGATCACGGTGAACTCCTCGCCGCCGTAGCGGCCGAAGAGGTCGGTGGGGCGCAAGAGGGTGCGCACCGTCTCGGTGAAGGAGCGCAGGATATCGTCGCCGGTGCGATGACCGTGGCGGTCGTTGATCGTCTTGAAGTGGTCGAGGTCGAACATGATCAGCGAGTACGGCCTGGCGTCCTTGCGACAGCGCTCGAAGATGCGCCTGGCGCTTTCCATGAGGGCGCCGTGATTGGCGATGCCGGTGAGTAAATCGCTGCGCGCGGCGCGCATGTATTCCTGCGTCTCGCGCTCCTTGCACAGCATCACCATGGCGATGGCCGAGGCCATGGCAAAGAAGATGCCTTCGAAGAAGATAGCGCCGAACCAGCTATTGAGTGGGGCGACGGCGGGAAGCGAGAACCTGCCGGACAGCGAGTCATACACACCGCCGGCATAGACGAAGGCGTGGATCAGCAGGAGGCCGATCAACGGCAGCCGCGCCGGCAGGCGCTCGCTGCGGCCGCGCCACAGCTCGAAGCCCGAAACCGATAGCCAGATCGTCCATCCGGCGAAGTTGAAGGCCAAGCCGCCGAGCAGCGTTCCGACGACAACATCGGCCGCCATCCACCCGAGCGCGACGGAGAGCGCCATGAGCACCGGCGTCGGGCGCTGGTCGAACGTGCGCATGCCGATCCAGATCAGGGGCAGTGCCGCGTCGCTGGTCAGCGAGCCGGAGACGATCAGGGGGACGATGTGGTCGGTGAGGCCGATCGTCAGCAGGGCGATGCCGATCGCGCCCAGGATGTTGGCGGCGCACCACCACAGAAGCGCGGTCGCATGGCGCATCTGGGTCCACACGCCGAGCAGCACGATGCCGGCGAGGGCCGTCGTGATGCTGCCGGCCATCATCAGCGTAGGCGTGTCGAAATGCATGGCGGCGCAACTTCCGTTCGGGCCTCCGATGCGCGCTTGTCCCGCGCACCAGCGGTCGGCCGCCAGTGTGACCTGTGATCTTTACGAAGCGCTGAAGGCCCCTGTCGAAAATACGGGGGGTGGCTGATACGTTTCGTTAACCCTCGCCCGCCCGGTCAGCGGGTGGGCACCGGAGTCTCGCCGCGATAGTCGTAGAAGCCGCGGCGGGTCTTGCGGCCAAGCCAGCCGGCCTCGACGTATTTCACCAGCAGCGGGCAGGGCCGGTACTTCGAATCCGCCAGGCCCTCGTGCAGCACCTGCATGATCGACAGGCAGGTATCGAGGCCGATGAAATCGGCAAGCTGCAGCGGCCCCATCGGATGGTGGGCGCCGAGCCGCATGGCGATGTCGATCGCCTCGACCGTGGCCACCCCCTCGTGCAGCGTGTAGATCGCCTCGTTGATCATCGGCAGCAGGATGCGGTTGACGATGAAGGCGGGAAAGTCCTCCGACAGCACGGCGGTCTTGCCGAGCTGCTGGACGAAGCCCTGGGTGGCCGCGAAGGTGTCGTCGTCGGTGGCGATGCCGCGGATCAGCTCGACCAGCTCCATCACCGGCACCGGGTTCATGAAATGGACGCCGATGAACTGCTCCGGCCGGTCGGTGGCGGCGGCAAGCCGGGTGATCGAAATCGATGAGGTGTTGGTGGCAAGCACCGCGCCCGGTTTCAGGGTGCCCTTGAGCTGGTTGAAGATCTCGGCCTTCACCGTCTCGTTCTCGGTCGCCGCCTCGATCACCAGGTCGCAGTCGGCGAGCCCCTCGTGCACCTCGGTCGAGGATATCCGCTTGAGCGCCGCCTGGCGGTCGGCCTCGCCGATCTTCTGCGAGCTCACCTGGCGGGCCATGTTGCCGTTGATGGTGGCAAGGCCCGACTTGATGCGGTCGCCCGATACGTCGTTGAGAACCACGGAATAGCCGGCGAGCGCGCAGACGTGGGCAATGCCGGTGCCCATCTGTCCGGCGCCGATGATGCCGATCTTCTTGAGCGCGCGCGTCATGGTCGAAGCACCTCCGGGCCAGCCCCCATCGGCCCCAGCCAGCAAGTCTATCACAGGGCCTTTTCGAGTTCCGGCAGGATCTGGAAGATGTCGCCGACCAGGCCATAGTCGGCGACGGCGAAGATGGGCGCTTCCGGGTCCTTGTTGATGGCGACGATCACCCGAGCGTCCTTCATGCCGGCGACGTGCTGGATGGCGCCGGAAATGCCGCAGGCGATGTAGAGCTCGGGGGCGACGACCTTGCCGGTCTGGCCGACCTGGAGGTCGTTCGAGCAGAAGCCGGCATCGACCGCGGCGCGCGAGGCGCCGATGGCGGCGTTGAGCTTGTCGGCCAGCGGCTCGAGGATTTCGCGAAACTTGTCGGCCGACTGGAAGGCGCGGCCGCCGGCGACGACGACCCGGGCGGCGGTGAGCTCCGGGCGGCCGGAGCGCGTGAGCTCGGCACGCAAGAAGGCGGCGGGGGCGGGAAGCTCGGGCACGGCGACGGCTTCGACCGGCGCCGGGGAGTTGTCGCCGGTGGCGGCCGGGAAGGCGGTGGCCCTCACCGTGATCACCCGCTTCGCATCGCCGCTCTTGACGGTCTCGACGGCGTTGCCGGCGTAGACCGGCCGTTCGAAGGTGTCGGGCGCCACCACCCGGGTGATGTCGGAAACCTGCATCACGTCGAGGAGCGCGGCGACCCGCGGCATGACGTTCTTGCCGGCGGCGGTGGCCGGCGCGACCAGCGCGTCGTAGCCTCCGGCGAGCGAGACGATCAGCGCGGAGAGCGGCTCGGCAAGCTGGTGGGCGAGGCCGTCGGCATCGGCGAGGAGGACCTTGGCGACGCCGGCGAGCGTCGCCGCCTCCGCGGCGACCGCCGCGCAATTCTTGCCGGCGACCAGCACATGGATGTCGCCGCCAAGCCCGGTGGCGGCGGAGAGCGCCCGGGACGTGGCCTCGCCGAGGGCGGCATTGTCGTGGTCGGCGATCAGCAGGGTGGTCACAGGACGCTGGCCTCGTTCTTCAGCCTGTCGATCAGCTCGGCGACGTCGACGACGCGGGCGCCGCTCCGCCGCGGCGGCGGCGCGGCGACGGAAAGGACGGTGAGGCGCGGCGCGAGATCGATGCCGAGCTCTTCGGCGCTCATCTCGGCGATGGGCTTCTTCTTGGCCTTCATGATGTTGGGCAGTGAGGCGTAGCGCGGCTCGTTGAGGCGGAGGTCGACGGTGATCACGGCGGGAAGCGACAGGGAGAGCGTCTCCAGCCCGCCGTCGACCTCGCGGGTGACGGTGGCGCGCTCGCCGTCCAATTCGACCTTGGAGACGAAGGTGCCCTGCGGCCAGCCGGCGAGCGCCGCCAGCATCTGGCCGGTCTGGTTGGCGTCGTCGTCGATCGCCTGCTTGCCCATGATCACCAGGCCGGGCGCCTCCCGGTCGGCGACCGCCTTCAGTGCCTTGGCGACGGCGAGCGGCTCGAGCCGTTCCTCCGTCTTCACCAGGATGCCGCGGTCGGCACCCATGGCAAGGCCGGAGCGGATGGTGTCGGCGGCGGCCGCCGCACCGACGGAGACGACCACGACCTCGTCGGCCTTGCCGGCTTCCCTCAGCCTCAGCGCCTCTTCCAGTGCCACCTCGTCGAACGGGTTCATGGCCATCTTGACGCCGGCGAGATCGACGCCGCTGCCATCGGCCTTCACCCGCACCTTGACGTTGGCGTCGACGACGCGCTTCGCCGCAACCAGAATCTTCATGCCCAAGGCCCCTTCGGTTCCTCGCTGGGCGGCGACCCTAGGGGCGGCGCCAGGGCACCGTCAACCGGCTGGTCGAACAGCGGCGTATTCTTCCGCCGCATGACCAGAACCAGCGCGGCGCCGCAGATGAGGCCGCCGATATGCGACCACCAGGCGACGTTGCTCTGGCCGTTGGCGAAGAAGGCGGCGAAGACCTGGAAGACAATCCAGAAGCCGAGCACGTAGACGGCGGAGAGCCGGAGCGGAATGCGGCCGAAGGCCAGCACCCACATCTTGGCGCGCGGGTGGAGGATGAGATAGGCGCTGATGACGCCGGCGATCGCTCCGGAGGCGCCGATCACCGGCCCGCTCATGCCGGGATTGGAGAGCACGAAGGCATAGCCGGCCCCGGCCGCGCACAACAGGTAGAAGAGCAGGAAGCGCCAGTGGCCGAGCGCGTCCTCGACGTTGTCGGCCAACACCCAGAGGAAGATCATGTTGCCGGCGAGGTGCCAGAAGTCGGCGTGGAGGAAGGCGTAGGTGATCAGCGTCGCCACGTCCGGCAGCGTCGAGCGCGAGACGTCGACGCCGCTGAACACGGCGGGGAACAGGCCGAAGGCAGTGACCGAGGCGTCGCTGGCCTCGCCGGCGGTGCCTGATTCGACGAGGAAGTAGACGACGATGTTGACGACGATCAGGCCCCACGCCACCCACGGTCGTCTGATGTTGCGCAGCGGGTTGGTGTCGTAGAGCGGGATGAAGGCCATCGCTTGCTCTTGCCGTCAGCGGTTGGCGCCGGGGACCCAGAGGACGTCGCCGGCGCCGCCGTCATTGGCAAGCCGGGCGGCGACGAAGAAGAAGTCGGAAAGCCGGTTGATGTAGCGCGTCGCCTGCGGGTTCACCGCCTCGCGGGCTACGAGCGCCACCGCCAGCCGCTCGGCGCGGCGCGCCACTGTGCGGCAGAGATGGAGGCCGGCGGCGGCCGGCGTGCCGCCGGGCAGCACGAACGAGGTCAGCGGCGCCAGGCCGGCGTTGAGCGCATCGATCTCGGCCTCCAGCCGGGTGACCTGGGTTTCGACGATGCGCAGCCGCTCGCGGCCGGGTTTGTCCGGCGTGGCGAGGTCGGCGCCAAGATCGAAGAGATCGTTCTGGATGCGGCCGAGCATGGCGTCGAGGCTGTTGGGGAGGGTGGAAAGCCGCACCACACCAACATGGGCGTTCAGCTCGTCGATGGTGCCGATGGTCTCGAAGCGCAGGTCCGATTTCGGCCGCCGCTCGCCGGTGGCCAGCGCCGAGGTGCCGTCGTCGCCGGTGCGGGTGTAGATGCGGTTGAGCACGACCATGGCGATCACCGCGTCGAGAAATAGAGCGCCGCCATGATGATCACGATGGCGACGAATTGCAGGATGACCCGCCAGCGCATGATGAGCTGCGAGGTATTGCCGGAGCCGCCGCGCATCATGTTGACGAGGCCGGCGAGCAGCACAAGGGCGACGATGCCGACGGCGACCGGGGCGAGGTAGTGAAGGAACGTTGCCATTGCGTTTCCAGGTCTTGGCCAGACGCCAAAGCATCGAACTCATATAGCCACGATCGCCACCCCGGGGCTACCGGGTTGGCGCCACGCCGGGCGCCTTTGTCCCTTCCCCGTCCCTGGCTGGGAGACACGCGGCAATTTGCCATGTTAGGTTTTCCCGGGGCGATGCACTTGGCACAACGTGCGCAACGGGGAGTTGGGCAATTGACCAGACGTGCATTGGGCCTCCTGGCCGCCCTCGCACTTGCATCTTGTTCGGCGGCGCAGGCCGCCAGTCAGCCAACTTTCTACGATCGCCAGTTGTTCAAAGACCCCGTTACGGTGGGGCACGTCGATATCAGCAAGCTGGTGCCTGACTGCCCGCCGTCGACATGCAGCGACGACGTATGGATCCAGGCGGTCGCCGATTTCACCGGCGACGGGCTGCCGGATATCCTTCTCACCAGCGACGTGGTGAGCCCGAAGGGCGAGGAACTCGACCGGCCCGGGCCGATCATCCTGATGAAGAACGACGGCCACGGCCATTTCGTGCGCGCCGATTTCGGTGGCGGCAAGCCCTACCTCCTGGCCACGCATCCGCGCGCTGCGGCGGTCGCCGATTTCAACGGCGACGGCAAGCTCGACGTCATGATCGTCTCCAACGGCCTCGACAGACACCCCTTCCCGGGAGAGAGGGTGCGTCTACTGCTCCAGGAAAACGGCACCCTCACCGACGCCTCGGCCAACACGCCGCAGATCGTTGCCATGCAGCACGGTATCGCGGTCGGTCCCTTCTCCGGTTCCGGCCATACCGACGCTTTCATCATCGCCCGGGAGGGCGTGCATCACGTCGACCCGTACTTCCTGGTCAATGACGGCACGGGCCACTTCACCAAGTCGAGCCTGCCCGACCGCTTCCCGCCGGATTCGCTCAAGCTGTGGGAACCGACGGCCGATTTTCCGTTCTACCGCACGGCGAAGGTGGCCGATGTCGATGGCGACGGGCACCCCGATATTCTGCTCGGGACGTCCGCCGCATACCCCCCCTTCAAGAAGTACCGCCTCAGCAATTCGCGCATCCTGTTCAATGACGGCACCGGTCACTGGGACGACAAGCACGTCTTCGAATTTACGGCCGGCCCCTGGGGCAACCAGACGAACACGGACGATTTCGCGGTGGCCGATGTCAATGGCGACGGTCTGCCCGATGTCCTGCTGGCGACCGACAGGGAGACTCCCGGCTACTCGCATGGGGCGCGCCTGCGGCTGTTCATCAACCAGGGCAACCGGAAATTTAAGGAGGCGAAGGATGCTTTCCCGTGGAACCAGGGCCAATGGGACAATGAGTCCGGCGTCTCGCCGATCCACGTGTTCCTCAGGGACATCAACGGCGACGGCTCCCCCGACCTGATCGTCTCGGACATATCGCCGATCCTCAAGGAAAAGCCGGTTCCCTATCTTCTCGCCGTCAACGACGGACACGGTCATTTCACCCCGCTCGATCCGGCGATGATGGGTCCTCCTTTCCTGGGCAGCCACCTGTGGCCTGCCGATGTGATGGGCAAGGGCAGGCCCGACTTGGTTGGCTTGCACGGCTTTGGCAGTTTTGTCGGCAAGCAGTACCAGTCGCATGGCGTGGAAATCGTCACTTACGAGAACATCCCGGGCGGCGGCGTCAAAGCCACGCCAACCCACACGGTGGAGGCGAATTCGTTTTCTCACGGATCGGACTGGGTAGGCAGCGAGCTCCACGTTGCCATTCGTGACGCCAAGCCGGGAGAGGACGCGGTCGATATGCAGGTCCAGGGCAACGTCATGTCCAATGGCGGGTTCGCCGACCTTCGGATCATCTTCAATCCCCAGCTCGGCAAGAAAGTGCCGGCGGCTCTGGACAAATGTAGCGGGCCGGCGCCGACGAAATTCGACGACGGTCAATACCGCGCGGTGCTCGGCTTTCAGAAAGCCGGGAACACCTGGTTCGCTCTGGATGCCACTTGCGTCATGAAGCATTCGTCACGGCTTGACGCATTCATGATGCATTTCGTCGCCACGTCGTTCCGCCAAATCGCGTCGGACATGGTCACGTCCGGCAGCATCGACACGGTGAAGAGCGACGCCTTCCGCAACTGGCTGAAGCGTGTCGCGGCAGGCGACATCGTCATCGCGGAGAACCCGCCCGCCGGCGCGGCAATCGCGCTCACCAGCACCACGGAGCAGAATTCCGGCTCGCACGGGCATTGGGTCAACAGCCACCTGGTCACCACCATCAAGGGCGCCAAGAAAGGGCAGGACGAGGTCGATATCAACTTCAACGGAGATTTCGGCTACGACGACTTCGTGGACCTCAAGATCGTCTTCAATCCGCCGCTGGGAACCGCCTTCCCGGTAGCGCTTGGCGGTTGCGCGGGGCCGGGCCCGGTGCAGTACGACGACAAACAGTATCGGGCTGTTGTTGGATTCCGCAAGGATGGCAAGGATTGGGTCGCCAAGGACGCGACTTGCGTCGCCAAGAACTCCCCGCCGGTCGTTGCCTTCATGATGAAGTACGTGACGACGTCGTTCCGCCAGATTGCGTCGGACATGGTCACGTCCGGCAATATCGCCTCGGTGCAGAGCCCAGTCTTCCATGGCTGGCTGAAGAAGGTGGCGACGGGCGACATCGCCATCCGCTGATCCGCCGCGATTGGCACTGACAGGCCGGCGCGCCCAGGGGCGTGCCGGCAACCCCTTGTCATCAAAGCACATCCGTCGCATCGTCTCATTTCTGGGGCTGAGGCGACTCATGCACGGACTCGATGGCAAGCGGGTTCTGATCACCGGGGGCGCGACGGGCATCGGGCGCGCCACCGCGCTGCGCTTCGCCGAGGAGGGCGCCAGCGTCGCGGTCAATTTCATCGGCGAGCGGGAGCCGGCGGCGACGCTGGTCGACGAGCTGGCGGAGATCAATCCGGAAGGCGTCCATATCCTGGCCGAGGCGGACGTCGCCGACGAGGACGCGGTCGATGCGCTGTTCGCCCGGGTGGTCGAGCTCCTCGGCGGCCTCGACGTCCTGGTCAACAATGCTGCCATCAAACTCGACAGCGAGCCGCACGAGACCCACATCGCCGATTTCGACCGGGTGATGGCGGTCAACATGCGCGGCGCCTTCCTCTGTTCGCAGGCGGCGATCCAGCACTTCCTCGATGTCTGTCAGCCCGGCGTCATCATCTCGACCTCGTCGATGAACCAGGTGACGCCGTTCCCCGAGGCGATCGCCTATCAGATGTCCAAGGCCGCGCTCGGCGGCATGACGGTGACGCTGGCGCTGCGCTATGCCCGCGACGGCATCCGCGTGGTGGCGGTCGGGCCGGGTGCGGTGATGACGCCGATGAACCCCGCCTTCGAGATCGATCCGTCGGCGCTCAGCCGCGCCGAGGCGATGATCCCGATCGGTCGCGTCGCGCGCCCGGAGGAGATCGCCGGGGTCATCGTCTTCCTCGCCTCCGACGATGCCGCCTACGTCACCGGCCAGACATGGTTCGTCGACGGCGGCCTGATGATCGCGAGGCCGTCGTGATGGCGCGACAGCGGGCGTAAGGCATAGCCGGTGGTCTATGTGCCGATTGGGGGTGGCGCCCGGAGAAATCCTCAGATTTGGCCCGCGACTTAACTCGCGAACGGCGCACCGGTTATTTACGACCAATAGCCACTCAGTTATTGGTTGCCATGCCCCAGACGCCCGACATGCTGTTCCGCAGCCTTGCCGACCCGACCCGCCGGGCCATCTTCGAGCACCTGTGCCGCGACGGGGACCAGACGGTGCGGGCGCTGACAGCGCGGGCCGGGATATCGCAGCCGGCGGTCTCCAAGCACCTGGCGGTCCTCAAGCAGGCTGGACTGGTGCGCGACCGGCCGGAGGGCCGCCAGACGCACTACAGCGCGCAGGTCGGCGGGCTCAGCCCGCTGATCGACTGGACGAGCCGGATGGCCGGCTTCTGGCAGAGCCGCTTCGACCGCCTCGAGGACCTGCTGAAGCGAATGGATCAATGACCGAGAGCGAGAGCGCGCCGCGGTCCGTCATCGTCGAGCGCGACATCGGCTACCCGCCAGAGAAGATCTGGCGGGCGCTCACCCAACCGCACCTGATCGAGGAGTGGCTGATGAAGACCGATTTTGCACTCGAGACGGGCCGCCGCTTCAGCCTGGTCGCGGACTGGGGGGCGGTCGAATGCCGGGTCCTGGCGGTCGAGCCGCATAGGACGCTGTCCTACTCGTGGGACACCAAGGATCTGGCGAGCGTCGTCACCTGGACGCTCACCCCGACCGGCACGGGAACGCGCCTGCGCATGGAGCAGACCGGATTCCGCTCGGACCAGGAGCCATATTTCCGCGGCGCCAAGGTCGGCTGGCCGCGTTTCCTCACCGCCCTGGAGCAGGTTCTGGCGCGGATGGACTGAGGCACGATGCGGGCGGCGCCGACAGTGGAGAAATACCGATGAAGATCAAATTGACCAGCGTCTATGTCGATGATCAGGAGAAGGCGCTGCGCTTCTATACCGACTTGCTCGGCTTCACCAAGAAGGCCGACTTCACCAACGGACCGTTCCGCTGGCTGACCGTGGTCTCGCCCGACGATCCCGACGGCGCCGAGCTGCAGCTCGCGCCCAACACCAATCCTGCCGCCCAAGCCTACCAGCAGGCCCAGTTCCAGCAGAAGCAGCCGGCCGTCATGTTCTTCAGCGATGATATCAAGAGCGACTGCGACCGCATCGCGGCGCGCGGCGGCCAGTTCGCCATGCCGCCGACCGAGGTCACCGGCTCGACCATCGCCCAGGTCAACGACACCTGCGGCAACCTCGTCCAGATCGCCCAGCTGAAGAGGTGGTCGTGAATGGCGAATAGCGAGTAGCGAATAGTGAAAAGAGCGCCGACGTGCTTCTGTTCGCTACTCGCTACTCGCTCATCTAGCGCTGGTGGAGGAGCAGCCGGTCCATGACCCGGGTGGGGAGCAGCCGCTTCAGCCACGAGCCGACGAGCGTGGGGATGGTGACGCGGTAGCGCGCGCGCGGCCGCGCGTCTTCCAGCGCGTGGAAGAGCTTGTCGGCCACCGCCTCCGGCCCCCGCTTGAAGGGGTTGGCCCGGTTGCCGCTGGCGTAGCGCGACAGCTCGCTTCTGTAGTCGTTGCGGAAGACCGAGTTGCGCGCGTCGACGATGCCGATGAAGTGGCCGCGGGCGTTGTCGAGCATGCGGGTGTGGATCGGCCCGGGCTGGAGGATGATCGCCTCGACGCCGCTGCCCTGAAGCTCCAGGCGCAGGGTGTCGGTCCAGCCTTCGACGGCGTGCTTGGTCGCGGCATAGGCGCCCATGAAGCGCAGCGAGACGAAGCCGAGCACCGACGAGCAGTTGACGATGCGGCCATGGCCCTGCTTGCGCATGACCGGCAGCACGCGGCGGGTCAGCTCGTACCAGCCGAAGAAATTGGTCTCGAAGAGCTGGCGGACGTTCTCGGTCGGCACGTCCTCGAAGGCGCCGGGCTGGCTGTAGGCGCCGTTGTTGAACAGCGCGTCGAGCCGGCCGCCGGTGCGCTTCAGCACCTCGTCGACAGCCTCGGCGATGGAAGCGGAATCGGAGAGGTCGAGACGCAGCGTTTCCAGCCCTTCGCCGGCGAGACGGTCGGCGTCCTCCTGCCGGCGGCAAGAGGCGAAGACGCGCCAGCCGCCGTGGCGCTGGAGCGCGTGGGCGCAATGATGGCCGATGCCGGAAGAACACCCGGTAATCAGGATGGTGCGCTGCGGCACCTGCATGCGCGGTCCCGTCGTCGCACCCGCGATGTCCCCCGGTGGGAGCGCCTCGGCGGCGTCAATGGCATCGCGGCGGCTCATGTCCACCATTCACAGTCCCCCAATGCACCCGCCGCTTCGGCAGGATGGCCGAGATTTCCGTTAAGATGCAAGGGGTAACGGCAGCGGCATTTCCGAAGGTGGTTACCTGCGGCAGTTTGGCCGCACCCGCCCTTGACCGCGACCGATGAATCCGGCCACTTCGCGGCATTCCGGGCGGTTAACCAGCGCGCGGGAAACTGCCGGGCGGGGGCGCGGAGAGGCCCCGTCCGGCCGGAAGGCGTGGCGCGTCGCGGGTTTCGGCGGCGCAGGCAGGAGCACGGCCATGGCCAAGGCTGGGCGCGGTCCCCTCGGTGCGGCATGGGTGGTCGTCAGCGACGCCTTCGGTCATTTCCTGTGGGACGACGGCTGGGCGATGGCCAGCCACGTGGCGCTGTCGGCGCTGATGGCGCTGTTCCCCTTCCTCATCTTCGTGGCCTCGCTTGCCGGCTTCGTCGGTGCCCAGGGCCTGTCGGTCAGGGTCGCCGAGTTCCTCTTCGCGGTGTGGCCGCAGGATGTCGCCGGGCCGATCGCCGGCGAGGTGCAGCGGGTGCTGGCGAGCGAGCATCGCGGGCTGGTCACCGTCTCCGCCGTGATCACCGTCTATCTCGCCTCCAACGGCATCGAGGCCGTGCGCAACGGCCTCAACCGCGCCTACCGGGTGGTCGACCGCCGCTCGCTCTTCTTCCGCCGCGGGCAAAGCACGCTGATGGTGCTGGGTGGCGCCGCGGCAAGCCTGGCACTGGTGCTGCTGGTGGCGTTCGGCACCACCGCGCTCCACGACCTGGTCGCGGCGATGCCGCTATTGAAGCCGCTGGCCTCGATCTCGACGCAGGTGCGCGCGGTCATCGCCGGCACGGTGCTGGTGGTGGCGCTCGCCGCGGCGCACATCTGGCTGCCGGCCGGGCGGCCGCACTGGCCGCGCCTGTGGCCCGGCATCGCCTTCACGCTCGCCGGCTGGCTCGTCGCCACCTGGATATTCCGCATCTACCTCGACAGCTTCTCGAACATGGCGGCGACCTATGCCGGGCTCGCCGGCGTCTTCACCGCCATCTTCTTCCTCTACATGGTGGCGGCGTTGCTTCTGTTCGGAGCGGAGTTCAATGCCGCGCTCGCCCGCCTGCGCGACGGCACCATCGGCTAGGCGTGGCCAACGACGGCCATGGCGGCGGTGCGGGCAAGCGCCGTCTCCAGGGCGGCATGGAGCTCGCGCGGGCTGTAGGGCTTGACCACCGCCCCGGCAAAGCCGGCGGCGCGGGCGCGCGGCGCCGCCAGGCGGCCGCGGTCGTCGGTGACGGCGACGATCGGCAGCGTCGCTCGGGCGCCCAGAGAGCGGATGAGCTGGGCGGCGACGATGCCGTCCATGTCGGGGATCATCAGGTCGAGCAGGATGAGGTCGATCGCCGGGTCGCGGCGGAGCAGGGCCAGGGCCGCCTCGCCGCCGGCGGCGGTGAGCGCCTCGCAGCCGAACTGCTCGATGAGAACCGTGGCGATCATGGCGCTGGCCGGGCTGCCGCCGACGATGGCGACGCGTGGCCGGCGGCCGTTGACCGTCAGGTGAACGATGGGTTCTTCGGTCAAGGCCGCCCTCGCCAAACGCAACAAGACCGGGCAAGTATCGCGGGCTTTGCTTAACGAGCGCCTAAGCGGTAAGAGCCGGGCAAAGGCTCTGTCGTGAATCAGATCATCACTATCGTCCTGCCCGTCTTCGGGCTCATCAGCATCGGCTATGCCGTCGCCTGGCTGAAGCTCCTGGGGGAGGGCGCCGACAAGGCGATGGCCGATTTCTGCTTCGTCATCGCCCTGCCGATCCTCATTTTCCGCATCATGGTGACGGCCGCCTTCTCAGGCGGTTCGCCGGTCAATCTGTGGCTCGCCTACTACGCCGGCTTCGCCACCGTGTGGGTCGCTGGCACGCTCGTCGTCCGCCGCCTGTTCGGACGCGACGCCCGCACCGGCGTCGTCGCCGGCGTCTCGGCGGCGTTTCCCAACGTGGCGCTGCTCGCCATTCCGCTGGTGATGCTTGCCTATGGCGAAGAGGGCGCCGCGGCCCTGGCGGTGCTGCTCACCATCAACCTGCCGGTGATGATGGTGGTCAGCGCCATCCTCAACGAGCGGGCGCTGGTGGTCGACGGCATCACGACGCACGCCAGGCCACGCGCGGCCTTCAAGGCGGCGGCCATCGCACTGGTCACCAACCCGATCATCATCGGCATCGCCGCCGGCATCGCCTGGCGCCTCACCGGGCTGCCGCTCGGCGGCCCGGGCGGCACGGTGATCGACCGGCTGGCCGACATCGCCGGCACGCTCTGCCTGTTCACGGTGGGCATGAACCTCCGCCAATACGGCATCTCCCGCAACCTCGGGCCGGCGCTGATCATCTCCGGGCTGAAGCTCGTCGTCATGCCGGCGATCGTCTTCGCCGTGCTGGCCATGGTCATCCCGCTGCCGCCGGTGTGGGCGAAGGCGCTGGTTGTCTGTGCCGCCTGCCCGACCGGCGTCAACGCCTGGCTGCTCGCCGCCCGCTTCCGCACCGGACAGGGGATCGCCTCGAACGTACTCACCATCAGCACCGCCGTGTCGGCGGTCACCATCACGTTCTGGCTGCACGCGGTGGAGTGGCTGTAGGGCTCAATCCCGGGCGGCGAAATCGACCACGCAGGCCTTTGCCAGATGCGGGTCGAGCCAGCGTTCGATGAAGGCGCGATGGGCGGGATGGGGCAGGTAGCGGTCGCGTCCCTCGGGGCCGGCGAAGGTGACGATGAAGCAGTGGGTGAAGCCGTCGTCGAGGCCCTCAGGAGAGGAATTCCGCCCCCACTCGAAATCCTTGACGAAAGCGAGGTCGGCGCAGAACGCGCGGAAGGCGTCCTCGATCGCGGTGACTGTTTCGGCGGGCGTGCCGTCGTTGAACTTGAACAGAACGACATGGCGGTAGACGTTGGCGCGGTCGGCCATTGCATGAACTCCCAGATCCGGTTCCTGAAACGCTACCCCCCGCTATAAACCCACCATCCGGCGGATGTCGGCCGGCGTATTGCCGCTTGCCCTGAGGCTGGCGAGCGCCGTGTCGCGGTCGGACTTCGCGAGCTTGCGGCCGGCGGCGTCGACGATCAGCCGGTGATGGTGATAGCGCGGGGCGGGGAGGCCGAGCAGCCTCTGCAGCAGCACATGCACCGAGGTGGCGTGGAAGAGGTCGCGGCCGCGCACGACATGGGTGATCCGCTGGCCGGCGTCATCGACCACCACCGACAGGTGGTAGGAGGTCGGCACCTCCTTGCGGGCGATCACCACGTCGCCCCAGGCGGCGGGGTCGGCGGTGACCGTCAGGCCTTCGCTGTCCTCCTGCCACGACAGCGGTCCGGCGCGCTCCACCGCGTCGGCCATCCTGAGTCGCAGCGTGTAGGGCTCACCGCGGGCGATGCGCGCCTCCGCTTGCCTTGGTCCGAGGTCGCGTTCGGTGCCCGGGTACAGCGGCGCCCCGTCCGGGTCGCGCGGCCAGGCGGTATCGACGGCCGCCCGCGCAATCTCGGCACGGCTGAGGAAGGCCGGATAGACGAGCCCCATCTCCGTCAGCCGGGTGAGTGCTGCGGCATAATCGGCCATATGCGCCGACTGGCGGCGTACCGGCTCCTCCCATGAGAGCCCCAGCCAGCCGAGGTCGTCGTAGATCGCCGTCTCGTATTGCGGCCGGCAACGGGTAGGGTCGATGTCCTCGATGCGCAGCAGGAAGCGGCCGTCGGCGTCCCGGCAGAGATCGAAGTCGGTGAGCGCCGAGAAGGCGTGGCCGAGGTGCAGCGCGCCGTTGGGTGAGGGGGCGAAGCGAAAAACGGGTTGCATGGGCGGCGGTCCGGCTTGATCGCTCGACGGTCCTCGTTTAGCAGCCCGGGCGACCCATGCGCACCATCGAAACCGCCGAAGACCTCGCCGCCGGTCTCGCGTACCTCGCCGCGGCGGACAGCCGGCTCGCCTCCGTGATCGCGGTCGCCGGCGCGCTTGTCCCGCGCCGGCGGGCGGCCGGCTTCGCCGGGCTCGCCCGCGTCATCGTCGGCCAACAGGTGTCGGTGGCCAGCGCCGATGCCATCTGGGCGCGCTGCCTCGCGGCCTTCCCCGAGATGACGCCGGAGGCGATCGGCCGGGCGCGGCTGCCGCGCTTCCGCAAGGCCGGCCTGTCGAGCCCCAAGATCCGCACGCTACGCGCCGTCGCCGCCGCCTGCCGCGATGGGCTCGATCTGGACGGGCTGGCAGCGCTGCCGGCGGAGGAGGCGCACGCCGCGCTTTGCGCGATCAAGGGTGTTGGCCCGTGGACGGCGGATATCTACGTGCTTTTCTGCCTCGGCCACCCGGACGTCTTCCCGGCCGGTGACCTGGCGCTGCGCATCGCGGTCGCCGATGCCTTCGGGCTCGCCGCGCCGGTCGCGGCGGACGAACTCGCCGCGGTTGCCGCCGGCTGGTCGCCGTGGCGGAGCGTCGCCGCCACCCTCTTCTGGGGCTATTACGCCGCCCGCAAGAAGCGTGCGGCCCTGCCGCTCTGACGGCAGGCGACAGGTCGCGGTTGGCATCCGCCGGCCGATCCTTCAATGTCGCGTCATGGACGCAACCAACGACACGACACGCATCGATGGCCCGCGCCTGACGCCGGCCTCCGGCGGTCCGGCGAAGAGCCTGGTGGTCTTCCTCCACGGCTACGGCGCCGACGGCAACGACCTCATCGACATCGGCCACATGTGGGCGCCGGCCTTGCCCGATACGGCCTTCGTCTCGCCGCACGCGCCCGAGCCCTGCGGCGAGGCGCCAGTCGGCCGCCAGTGGTTTCCGCTGGCAAGTGCCGATCCGCACCTGCTGCGCCAGGGCGTGCTATCGGCGGCACCGGCGCTCGACGCCTTCCTCGATGGCGAGCTTGCCGCCCACGGCCTCGCCGAAGACCGGCTGGCGTTGGTCGGCTTCAGCCAGGGGACGATGATGGCGCTCCATGTCGGCCCGCGCCGCGCCGGCTGCCTTGCCGGCGTCGTCGGCTATTCCGGCCTGCTGGCGGGACCGGAATTCCTTGCCGCGGAGCTCCGCCACAAGCCACCGGTGCTGCTCGTCCACGGCGACGCCGATCCGGTCATCCCGGTGGTGGCGCTTACCGTCGCGTCGCGTGTGCTCGGTGACGCCGGCTTTGCGGTCGAAGCTCATGTCCGCCCCGGTCTGCAGCACGGCATCGACCAGGAGGGGCTCGGTCTCGGCGCCGCCTTCCTCCGTCGCGTTCTGGCATAGGCTGCGATGCCGCCGGCGGGGGTCGAGATCGTTGCGGTCCGCAATGAGGCGGATGCCGAGGAGGTGCGCGCGCTCGCCCGCGCGCTCAGGGCGTGGAACTACGAATTCATGCCCGAGATGACCGCAGTCATCGACGCCTATTTCGACGGGCACGACTTCGAAGGCCATCTCGAACGGCTGCTGACGCTGTGCACGCCGCCGGAGGGCGAGTGCCTGCTGGCCCGGCTGGACGGCGAGCCGGTCGGCGCGGTCACGCTGCAGCGGCACAGCGAAGGGCAAGCCGAGCTCAACCGGTTGTTCGTGCGCGAAGCGGCGCGTGGGCGCAGCATCGGCCGGGCGCTGGTGACGGTCCTCATCGAGCGCGCTCGCGCGCTCGGTTATCGCTCGCTCTTCCTCAGCACCGTCCGCCGCTTCGACGCGGCGGTGTCCCTCTACCGCTCGCTCGGCTTCGTCGAGATCGCCCAGCACGGCGATCCCGACGACATCCAGATCGATATGCGGCTCGACCTCGACTAGGCCCCAGCGTTCAGACGCGGTTCAGCACCGGCCTGATTACTTGCCCACGACCGGCGGCTCCCCTCCTGCGGCCGCTGGACGCAGATGGCAGAAATTTAAGACAAGTGGGCGGAGGTAAATCGCGTTTGACTCGTGTTAATCGCGAGATCTCAACACCATCTACAAGGCCATGTTGCAAAAAACGTCGCAAATGCCGGGTGCCGCGCCTGCCTCCTCTGCCGAGAGCGAAGTCGCTGCCGTGCTCGCCGGTGGCCGCAAATCCGGCCGCCGCCGCCGTCTCTGGGCCATCGCCGCCGCCGGGCTGGTGGTGCTCGCCGGGCTTGGCGCTTGGCTGATGTCGGGCTCGGGCGGACCCTCGGTCACCTATACGGCGCAGCCGGTCACCCAAGGCGACCTCACCGTCGCGGTTACCGCTACCGGCACGGTCCAGCCGACCAACCAGGTCGCCATCTCAAGCGAGTTGTCCGGCACGGTCCGCTCCGTGCTGGCCGACTACAACGACACGGTGAAGAAGGGCGAGGTGCTGGCGAAGCTCGATACCGACGCGCTCAGCGCCAATCTGGCGCTCGCCCAGGCGACCCTTGCCGCGCGCCAGGCGGACGTCGCCCAGGCCCAGGCGACGGTCGCCGAGACGGACATCGGGCTGAAGCGCGCCGGCGATCTGGTGGCGCGCAACGTGTCCTCGCAGCAGACGCTCGATGCGGCCAAGGCCGACAGTGCCCGCGCCGAGGCGGGGCTGGCCGGTGCCAAGGCCAATGAGAAGATCGCCGAGGCCAGCCTGTCGATCGCCCAGACCAACTTCGCCAAGGCCGAGATTGTCTCGCCGATCGACGGCGTGGTGCTGTCGCGCGATGTCGAGCCGGGGCAGATCGTCGCCTCGTCGCTGTCGGCGCCCACCCTGTTCACGCTCGCCGAGAACCTCAGGAACATGCAACTCGAGGTCGGCATCGACGAGGCCGACATGGGCCAGGTCAAGCACGGCGACAAGGCCAGCTTCACCGTCGAGGCGTACCCGGGCAAGAGCTTCCCGGCGACCATCGAGCAGGTGCGCTTTTCGCCGCAGACGGTGGAAGGCGTCGTCACCTATACGGCGGTGCTCTCCGTCGACAATTCCGACCTGCTGCTCAGGCCCGGCATGACCGCCACCGCCGACATCACCGTCGAGACCGTCAAGGACGCCATCCAGGTGCCCAACGCCGCGCTGCGCTGGTCGCCACCGGTCGAAGCCACCCGTACCTCCTCCAGCCGCGGCGCCGGCCTGCTCGGGCTGCTGATGCCCAGCCGGTCACGCGGCGGCGACCGTCCGCCGACGGCGTCGCACAACGGCAAGCAGAAGATTTATGTGCTACGCGACGGCGAGCCGGTCGGCGTGCCGGTCACGGTCGGTTCCTCCGATGGCACGCATACGGCGGTCACTGGCGACCTCACGGTCAGCGACAAGGTCATCGTCGGCTCACGGACTGCGTCGTAGAGGGCTCGACCGTGGACGCTCCGCTGATCGAATTTCGCGACGTCACCAAGGTCTACGGGACGGGCGATGCCCGCGTGAGCGCGCTGAAAGGCGTTGATTTCACCATTTCACGCGGCGAATTCGTCGCCATCATGGGCCCCAGCGGCTCGGGCAAGTCGACCGCGATGAACATCCTCGGCTGCCTCGACCGGCCGACAGCGGGTACCTACGCCTTCGACGGCGTCAGCGTCGGCGACCTCGACGCCAGCCATCAGGCACGCATCCGCCGTCATTTCATCGGTTTCGTCTTCCAGGGTTTCAACCTCTTGGCGCGCACCTCGGCGATCGAGAACGTCGAATTGCCGCTCATCTATCGCGGCGTGGCGGCCGCCGAGCGGCGGCGTCTGGCGCTCGGCGCGCTCGACAGGGTCGGCCTTGCCGACCGCGCCGGCCACGACCCCAACGAACTTTCCGGCGGCCAGCAGCAGCGCGTCGCCATTGCGCGGGCCATCGTCACTAGCCCGCAGGTCATCCTTGCCGACGAGCCGACCGGCAACCTCGACACGACGACCAGCCGCGACATCATGAACGTGCTCACCGCGCTCAACCGCGACGCCGGCATCACCATCGCCATGGTCACTCACGAGCCGGACATGGCGGCCTATGCCCATCGCGTGATTTATTTCCTCGATGGCGAGATCGCCCATGACGGGCCCTCGGCGGAGGCCGCCTGACATGTTCATCGAGACGCTCAAGCTGTCGCTCCGGACGATCATGCGCAACGCGCTGCGCTCGTTCCTCACCGTGCTCGGCATCATCATCGGCGTTGCCGCGGTCATCGCCATGGTGGCGCTCGGGCAGGGCACCACGGCGCAGGTCACCAGCAGCGTTGCCAAGCTCGGCTCGAACCTGTTGATGGTGCGCGCCGCCCGCGGCGGACCGGGGCCGGACGTGGCCGGCGCGACGCCGAAGAGCTTCAGCCTGCGCGACGCCGATGCGATCTCCACCCAGGTGCAGGGCGTGCGCGTCGTGGCGCCGGCCGCCAGCACCCAGATGACGGCGGTCTACGGCAACCTCAACCACGCCATGGGCGTCACCGGCACCGACAATCGCTTCTTCGATGCGCGCGACTGGCCGGTGGTCGAGGGGCGCGAGTTCACCGATGCCGAGCTGCAGGCGGGCGTCGCTTCCTGCATCCTCGGCAGCTCGACGGTGACGGCGTTGTTCGGGCAGGGCGATCCGATCGGCGCCGCCATCCGGCTCAAGCAGGTCTCCTGCAAGGTGATCGGCGTGCTCGAGACCAAGGGGGCCTCCGGCTTCGGCAACGACCAGGACGACATCGTCATCATGCCGTTGAAGACGGTCCAGCGCCGGATCATCGGCAATACCGATGTGCCGCTGATCTATGTCGCCGTCGCTGACGGCTACACGACCGCCGACGTCACCAACGGCATCGACGAGCTGTTGCGCGAGCGGCGCCATATCGCGGTCGGCGAGCGCGACGATTTCAGCGTCTTCGACATGGCCCAGATCGCCAGCGTGCTCACCGGCATCACCGGCGTCCTTACCGGCCTGCTGGCGGCGGTTGCCGGCGTCAGCCTGCTGGTCGGCGGTATCGGCATCATGAACATCATGCTGGTCTCGGTGACCGAGCGCACGCGCGAGATCGGCATCCGTCTGGCCATCGGCGCCGAGGCCGGCCAGGTGCTGATGCAGTTCCTGGTCGAGGCGGTGGTGCTGTCGTTGTTCGGCGGCCTCGTCGGCATCCTCGTCGGCTTCGGCCTGTCGGCGGTGGCGGCCGGCTTCTTGCACGTGCCGCTGGTCGTCGACCCGAAGATCGTCGCCATCGCCTTCCTGTTCTCGGCGGCGGTCGGGGTCGTCTTCGGCTACTTCCCGGCGCGCCGTGCCGCCCGCCTCGATCCGATCGAGGCGTTGAGGCACGAATAGGCGGGCAAGCCTGCCGTAGCTCGCAAGGAGCGAAGCCGATGGCGGGAGGATCCTCCCGGATTATGCTGGCGCTCCATCCGGGCTACGGCGCCGCCCCAATCGCCACCTCCCGGCCCGCGCCATCGGCATCGTGCCTTCCCTCGGTGCTTCACCCCTCACCCTGTCCCGCAAAGGGAGAGGGGGCGCTGGGGCTGGCGTCCGCGCGAAAATGCCCACCGGCTCGTCAGTGCAGGCTGGGGCCCTTGAGATAGCGGTTGCGGTCGCCGGAGGGCACGGTGATGTCGAGCGGGCGGCCGTCGCGGTGGACGGTCATCGGCACCTTGACCCCGGCATCGCCCAGCGACCAGATGCGGCGGAAGAGGCCGGCGAGCCCGGTCACCCGCATGCCGCCGACCGAGAGCACGATGTCGCCCTCGCGCAGCGCCCGGCCGGCGGGGCCCTTGCCGGAGACGCCGGCGATCACCACGCGGTCGTCGACCTCGGTCGCATAGAGGCCGAGCCACGGCCGCGGCGGCCGGTTGGGCTGGCCGATCGCCATCATGTCGTCGAGGATCGGCTTCAACAGGTCGGTCGGCACATACATGTTGAGCGGCACGCCCTCGCCGCTCGTCGGTCGCCTGTTCGAGCTGCAGCGAGCCGATGCCGATCAGCCGGCCGTCGCCGCCGATCAGGCCGGTGCCGCCCCAATAGGGATGGGCGGGGGCGGTGAAGATCGCTTCGTCGAGCAAATATTCCCAGTAGCCGGCGAATTCCTGGCGGGCGACGACCTTGGCGGCGAGCGAATGGATGGCGCCGCCGGCCCCGGCGGAGACCACCGGCGCGCCCGGCACCGCGTCGACCGAATCGCCCAGGCCCAGCGCCGGCATGTCGAGGCGGCCGAGCGCCTGCACCAGGCCAAAGCCGGTCTCCTGGTCGTAACCGATCGGCGTGGCGGCAAAGGTGCGGCCATCGGCGAGCGTCAGCCAGATCTCGCTCGCCTCGGTGACCAGATAGCCGATGGTGAGGATGACGCCGTCCTCGCGGATGATGACGCCGTTGCCGCTGCGCTCGGTGCCCAACGTATCGGCGGTGAAGGCGTCGTCGGGCACCACGCAGCGGATGCCGACCATGGCCTTCAGCGCGGTTTCCAGGTCGAAACCGTAATCCTCGGCGTGCGGCGCCACTTCCGGGGGCACGCTCCAGTCGAACGAAACCGCCATGGCGTTTCTCCTCGGGATGCCTGCCTCCCCTCACTCACCTTATTTAGGCAAATCAGGCGGCTTGTGGAGGGGGCGGGGAAGGGCGCGTGGGCGGCGGCAGGATCACGGCGATGCGTCCGCCCCCTTCACACGCGTGTCACAGCCCGTATAGACTATGCGCCGCACCGGAGGGCTAACCTCCGGGCATTACGGATAGAATTGGGAAGGCGTCAGTGAATATCGCTGTCTCGCCGGGGTCCAATCCGGCGCTGGTTCTCAATGCAGACTACCGGCCGCTCAGCTACTACCCGCTGTCGCTGTGGTCGTGGCAGGATGCCATCAAGGCGGTGTTCCTCGATCGGGTGAACATCGTCTCGGAATACGAGACGGCGGTGCACAGCCCCTCCTTCTCGATGAAGCTGCCATCGGTGGTGTCGCTGAAGACCTACGTCAAGCCGGCGCGTCACCCGGCGTTCACGCGGTTCAACGTGTTCCTGCGCGACCGCTTCGCCTGTCAGTATTGCGGTACGCGCGAGGATCTCACCTTCGACCACCTGGTTCCGAGATCGCGCGGCGGCCAGACGACGTGGGACAACGTCGTCGCCGCCTGCTCGTCATGCAACTTGCAGAAGGGCGGACTCTCCACCAGCGAAGCGCGCATGTGGCCGGCGCAGATGCCCTTCCAGCCCACCGTGGCGCAGCTCCACAACAACGGCCGCCATTTCCCGCCGAACTACCTCCACGAATTCGTGGATGGACTACCTCTACTGGGACACCGAGCTGGAGCCGTAAGGCTCGGGTTCGGTGCGGGTCGAGGTGTGCCGCGCGGCGGCGGTTGCTAGACTGCGCGGCAAATCTCCATGAACCCGCGGGAGGCCAATGGCGTTCAAGCTGATCGAGGTGGCGATGGTCGAGGACCGCATCCAGGCGGTGCTTGCGATTGCCGAGGAACTCGGCGTCGACGACGTGCAGAAGGCGGCGGCGCCGCTTGAAGACGGCCGCTGGCTGGTGCGTCTGGTGGTCGGCGAAATCGACCGGCAGGGCCTGCTCGACCGGCTGCAGGCGGCGCTCGGCAAGTCGGAGGCCTGGCGCATCACCATGCTGCCGACCGACGCGGTGCTGCCGCGCGAGGAGCCGGAGGAGGAGAAAACCGAGAAGACCAGCGCGGAAGACGATGAGAAGCGCCGGGAGGAGCAGGCGCGCGCCTCGCGCGAGGAGCTCTACCACCTGGTCGAGGGTGGGGTGCGAATGGACAGCAACTTCCTGCTGCTGGTGTTCCTGTCCACCGTGGTGGCCTCGGTCGGCCTGGAGCAGGACAGCGTCGCCATCCTGATCGGCGCCATGGTGATCGCGCCGCTGCTCGGGCCCAACGTCGCTTTCGCCTTCGGCGCGGCCATCGGCGATCGCGCGCTGATGCTCGCGGCCGGCAAATCGGGCATCCTCGGCGTGGTGCTGGCGATCGCGATCGCCGCGGTGCTCGCCGTCCTGATTGCGCCCAATATCGGCAGCCACGAGCTGATGGCGCGCACCTCGCTCGATTATGCCGGCATTGCGCTGGCGCTTGCCTCGGGTGCGGCGGCGGCGCTCTCGGTCACCACCGGCCTGTCGAGCACGCTGGTCGGCGTCATGGTCGCCGTCGCCCTGCTGCCGCCAGCCGCCACCCTCGGCATCATGCTGGCGGCCGGCCAAATGAACCTCGCCGTCGGCGCCGGCATGCTGCTCATCGCCAATATCGCCTGCGTCAACCTGGCGGCGCAGGTCGTCTTCCTGGTCAAGGGCATCAAGCCAAGAACCTGGTCGGAGCGGCAGAGCGCGCGGCGCGCGGTCACCGTCAACATCGTCACCTGGATCGCGCTCATCGCGGTACTGGTCGGCGTCATCGCGCTCCGCCAGACGGCTCCGCCGGGGTGAGACTTAGCGATAGGTCGCGGCGAGGTGGCTGACGGCGATGTCCGCCACGCCGGGCATCCTGCCGTCGAACGAGCGGAAGGTCAGCGTGCGTGTCTCGCCGGGAAGCAGCAGGAGGCTGGCGTCGTCGAAAGCGCCTCCGAATTCCGGCGCCTCCGGCTTGAGGAAGAAGGCCGGCGCATCG
Source organism: uncultured Alphaproteobacteria bacterium (assembly GCA_963782045.1). GTDB lineage: Bacteria > Pseudomonadota > Alphaproteobacteria > Rhizobiales > Kaistiaceae > CAVSRC01. The sequence goes on along the minus strand of CAWAIR010000010.1, from coordinate 23,684 downwards.
GCCGACAGAACGAAGCTGCCGGGAGCCTCACCAGCCGCGAGCGTCACCCTGGCTTCGGGCAGGTCGAGGCGCTTGGGCTTGTCGGCGAGCACGGTGAGGCGCATCAGCGGGTCGAAATCGGCCGCGCCCGCCTTCCGTCCGTCGATGACGAAGGCGAAGCTGCCTGCGGGCACCGGCGCCACGCCGATCTCGACGGCGCGGTCGCCCGGTACGTCGGCGGCAAGCATCGTCTCGTCGAGCACCTTGCCATCGCGGTCGATGCGGCGGAGGTGCGCCTCGAGCGGAACCGGCGACAGGCCATCGTTCATCGCCGATATCCTCAGCCGGCCGCTGTCGATGCGCGCGGCGAGCGCCAGCGGCGCGAAGAAGCGGCGGGCGTGATAATGCAGGCTCTTCCAGCCGATGGCGTAGTCGAGGCTCGACCACGACACCGACGGCCACACGTCGTTGAGCTGCCAGTAGATGGCGCCCATGGTGTGCGGCTTGAGGCTCCGCCAGAAGCGCACCGCGGTCTCGATCGCCAGCGCCTGCTGGAGCTGGCTGAGATAGAGGAAGTCCGCGAAGCCGGAGGGCATGCGGAAATAGCGCGTCATCGTCTCGACGATGCGGCCGTTGCCGGCCGGGTCGCGCTGGTGCCATTCCATCACCGGCGACATCGCGTTCCACTCGCTCTTGTCCGCGAAACGGCGGATGTCGTGCATGGTCGGGAAGGACTGGAAGCCGAACTCGGAGCAGAAGCGCGGGCGGACATCGTAATAGTGCTCGAAGTCGCGGTTCTCGTGCCAGACCGACCAGAAATGCATGTCGCCCGATGAATCGTCGTGCCAGGCGTCGCCGTAGTCGAGCTTGCCCGAGCAGGGCGAGGACGGCCAGAAGGTGCGGGTGGGGTCGCTCGCCTGCACCGCCTGCTCGATCACCCGGTTGAGGCGGTCGTAATTGACCAGGTAGCGGTCGCGGTTCTTCTTCGACACCTCGTACCAGGTGAGCGAGCCGATCACCTCGTTGTCACCGCACCAGATGGCGATGCAGGCGTGCGAGGCGAGGCGCGTCACCTGGTAGCGCACCTCGGCGTCGACCTCAGCCAGGAACTCCGGCGTCGAGGGATATTGCGAGCAGGCGAACATCATGTCCTGCCAGACGAGCAGGCCGAGCTCGTCGCAGAGCTCGTAGAAGGCGTCGAACTCGTAGAAGCCGCCGCCCCAGACGCGGATCATGTTCATGTTGGCGGCGACCGCTTCGCCGAGCAGGCGCGCCATGCGCTCGCGGGTGATGCGGGAAGGCAGCGCGTCGGCGGGGATCCAGTTGGCGCCCTTGCAGAAGATGGGCACGCCGTTCACCGCGAAGGTCATCGAGGTGCCGGCGTCGTCCGGCTCATTGATGAGACGGAGCTTCCTGAGGCCGATGCGCTGGTCGACGCGGGCGCCGGGGATGGCAACGCTCGCGGCGTAGAGCGGCTGATCGCCGTATCCGGAGGGCCACCACAGCAGCGGCCCGTCGAGGGTCACGCTGAGGTCGATGGCGCCGCCGTCGCCGTGCGTCACCATCGCCTCGCCCTCGACCTCGCGGTCGTCGAAGGCGAAGACTACCGGCACGGCGCCGTCCTTCAGCGCCGCCAGCTCGACATGAGCGGTGACCGTCACCCGCCCGTCGTCGTGATGGTCCTGGCGGATGACGGCATGCTCGATGCGCGCCGCCTCGAACAGATGCAGCGTCGGCTCGGCGTAGATGCCCATCACCATCAGGCAGGGGCCCCAATCCCAGCCGCCATGGCACTGCGCCTTGCGCAGCATGTTGAGGGCGTCGACCCGGTTGTTCTTGGTGCGCGGGATGGGGAAGGGCTGCTTGGCCGCCAGCGCCGCCGCCGCCTTCGTCGCCGACAGGAACCGGATGGCGATCTGGTTCTCGCCGGAACGGAGGACGCCGGAGAGGTCGATGCGGTGGCGGACGAAGCTCGAGGCGAGCCGGGCGACGAGGCTGCCGTTGACCGTCACGTCGGCGACGGTGTCGAGGAATTCGAGATCGAGCACCGGCCAACGACCGGCGAGAGCGTCGGCGGGCACCTCGAAGGAGCGGCGGAGCTCCCAGTCCGTCTCGTGCACCCATTGCACGTCCGCCTCGTTGGTGCCGACCATGGGGTCGGCGATACGGCCGGCGGCGATCAGCGCCGAATGGATGTCGCCGGGGATCGGGCAGGGCCCTATCGGCCGCCCCTCGGCGTCGGAAAGGGTCCACGGACCGGTGAGCGTTATGTCTGTCATGGGGAGGTGTCTCGCGAGGATGTGGGCGCACCTGTGAGGGGCACGCGATGCTAGCTCGCGGTGGCCCAGGCGCCGATCAGTCGCGGCAGGAAGATGCAATGGTCGCCGGCGACGGCCGCTTGGCGAAGCCGGGCGGCGACGCTGGCCGGGTCCACCTCGGCCGCGGTGGCGATGCCGTGCGCCTCGATGGCCGGCATCAGGGTGCGCAGCGCCTCCGCCGCGAACTCGTAGGCGACCGCGTCGGGGCCGTGCTCGATGCGGCAGGTGCCACGCAGATGCGGATCGAGACCTGCCGCCCGGTAGGCGCCGTAGAGCATCGAGCCCATGTTCGGTTCGACGCCGACCTTGCGATAGGTCGCCACGATCCAGTCGACGCATTGGGTGAGCAGCGGCAGTTCGGGCATGGCGCCGGACTTGGAGAGGTCCATCTCGATGAAGACGATGGTCCCCGCCGGCTTGCTGAAGCGCTTGGCCGCCTTGACGACGGCGACCGCATCGCGCGTGTGCATGAGGATGAAGCGGCCGATGACCGCATCGAAAGTTTCTGTGCTGCTGTAGCCGTAGACGTCGGCTTGCTCGAAAGTCAGCCAACTGTAACCGGCGCGCGCCGCGCGGGCCCGTGCCGGCAGCAGTGCCGCGGCGGCATTGTCGATGCCGAGCACCCGCCCGGACGGGCCAACCAACTCGGCAGCGATCATTGCTACGTCGCCAACGCCGCAACCGACGTCGAGCACGCTCATCCCCGGAGAAATGCCTGCTCTGCGCAGGATCTCGCGGGTTTCCGCACCGAAAATCTGGGCCTGATGCTCGAGCCTGAGAAGTTCAGCTTCTGAGTGGCCGAGGATGTAGTGTGGGGGGTCGCTCATCTCGTTCATGACGGGGAAACCGCGATGTGGAATCGGTGAGATTTATACCGGAATCGTGCGGGTCCCACTACCCGCATGCGCCGCCAGAATGCACGCCGAGACAAGGTATCGACCCGACACCAGCTACTACAGGTTGTGCCAAAAATCGAGACCGTATTCCCCGTCAATTGGCGAATATTCTTAAGAATTGATAAGGCTCTTATCGCTATCTTGCGCCCGGTAATCTGTAGAGTGCGGCCCCTGCGCGACGCAGTGTGGCCGAGCGAGGAGGGCAGCCAAATGGCGGTCATCAATCGGACGGTCAGGACCAGTCACGGCGACATCGCGATCAGCGAGACTACCGGCCGGCGGCTTCCGCTCCTGATGATCCATGGCAATTCGAGCTGCAAGGAGGTCTTTTCAAAGCAGTTGGAAAGCCCGCTGGGCGATGAGTTCCGTCTGATCGCCATGGATCTTCCCGGCCACGGTGCCTCGTCCCACGCGCTCGATCCCCAGCGAACCTATTCAATTCCCGGCTTTGCCGACGCAGCCATCGAGCTGCTTGAGAATATCGGGGTGTCCAGCGCGGCGATCTATGGTTGGTCGGTCGGCGGACATGTAGGCATGGAGATGCTGGAACGGTTTGCGGGCATCGCGGGCCTGATGATAAGCGGCGCGCCGCCGGTGGGAGCATCGATGGAATCGATCCAGCAAGGTTTCCAGCCAAGCCAGGCCATCGCGTTGTCGTGGCAGGAGACGTGGACGGAGGAAGAGTTCCAAGTCTACACCAACACTATTTTCGGTCAGTTGGCCGAACCCGAGCTGCGCGAAGCAGGGCGGCGCACGGATGGCGCGGCGCGGCGATATCTGGCGGAGAGCCTGATGGCAGGCAACGCGGCAGACGAGCGGCCGCTGGTAGCTCGTCGAGACGTACCGATCGCCATCGTCAACGGAGCGAATGATCCTATCGTTAATCTTACGTATATCGGGGAACTCCCGTACGGAAATCTATGGGACAGGCATTGTTTCGTCCTGCGCGGTGTCGGGCACCTGCCGTTCCGTGAGGCGACGGACGTGTTCAACGCCCTGCTTGGTCGCTTCCTGGATGAAATCCAAAGTCGTGCCAAGGCATTGGGTGAACGCAGGCTTTCGGGTGCAAAGACGCATGCCGCCTGAAGCGGCGGCCCTGAATGCCGCCGTCCGGCGCCGGCAGGAAGGTGCGGCAAAGGCCGCGGGCGGCGCCGGATTTGTGCCACGTTTCAACATCTTCTCGAAAAGTTGAACGATATTTTCACGAGATGCTGCCACGCTGCGGTGAGTGCATCGAGCCCCAGCCATGTCGTTCCTGATGTTTGGACGCAATAACATTCTTGGCGAGCGATCGGAGACCGAGGTCCCGCTCGACATTTACGCGTCGCTAGTTGACGCGCTCTACGAGCTGCGCCAGTCGCTGCTGATTGGCTCGCTCGCCGTTTCGTTCGCCGCACTGCTGACGGCCTGGAAGAACGAGAAATGGGTTCTCTTCGGTTTTGCCGTTGCCATCGCGGCCGCCGCTGTTGTCCGCTTTATCGACATGGCGGCTTACTTCCGCAACCGGCCGAGCCTGTCAACGAGCGCGGCATTCAAACGCTGGGAGCATCGCTATGTCGTTGGGGCTGCCATATACGCGGTGCTCCTCGGCGGATGGTCGTTCGCCACTTTCTATGTGACCGAGGATCCATTCAGCCGCCTCTTCGCCTTCGGCGTGACATTGGCCTATATGGTGGGCACGCCCGGCCGCAATTTCGCCAGTGACCGGCTAGTTACGACCCAGATTATTGGCGAAGGTGTTCCGCTAAGCGCTGCGCTGTTTTATGCCGGCGGCTTCTACTACGCTGTTTTTGCGCTTTGTCTGCTACCGTTTTTCATTGCGCTGAGGCTGATCTCGAATCGTCTGCGCAAGACGCTGCTCGATGCGGTCATCGCCGGACGTGACCTGGCACTGCTCGCCGGGCGCTTCGACACCGCGCTCAACAACATGCCGTCCGGTCTGTGCATGTTCGACGGGGAGCACCGGGTGGCGGTGGTCAACAACCGGCTGATCGAGCTGTTCGATCTGCCGGCGGTGGACCGCAAGGGGGAAACGGCGCGCGAACTTGTGCGCGATTGCGTCGCCGCCGGAACGATCCTGCGCTCCGAGAGCGATCGTTTCGCCAGCTACCTGGAGCAGCGCCTCGCCGGTTCCGACAAGACCGGCTTCACGATTCAGAAGCAGGACGGACGCACGCTGAGCCTTACCTTCCAGCCGATGGAGAACGGCGGCTCGGTGGCGCTGGTCGAGGACATCACCGAACGTCGCGAGGCCGAAGCGCGCATCCGGCACCTGGCGCGCTACGATTCGCTGACCGGCCTGCCCAACCGCATGCATCTCAGGGAGCGCATGGAGGCGACGCTGGCGGAGGCGGGTCCCAAGCCCTCGGCCATCCTGTTCGTCGACCTCGACCAGTTCAAGCAGGTCAACGACACGCTCGGCCATCCGCGCGGCGATCTGCTGCTGCGTACGGTCGCCGACCGCCTGAAGCGGCTGGTCCGCGATAGCGACGTCGTGGCACGCTTTGGCGGCGACGAGTTCGTCGTGATGCAGACGCCGACGTCCGGCCCGGAGGAGGCCGCCACGCTGGCACGCCGCATCGTCGCGGCATTGGCCGAGACCTACGAGATCGACGGCCACCAGGTGGTCATCGGCGCCAGCATCGGCATCGCCATGGCACCACGCGATGCCACCGGCGCCGACCACCTACTCAAGAACGCCGACATGGCCCTCTACTGGTCGAAGGCGGAGCAGCGCGGTACCTGGCGGTTCTTCGAACCGGGCATGGACGTGCGGGCGCAGGAGCGGCGCAGCCTCGAACTCGACCTGCGCAATGCGCTCGCCAACGGTGCCTTCGAGGTCTACTACCAGCCGCTCTTCGAGCTGAAGACGATGCGGATCACGACCTGCGAGGCGCTGTTGCGCTGGCAGCACCCGCTGCGCGGAATGATCCCGCCGAGCGAATTCATTCCGGTCGCCGAGGAGATGGGGCTCATCGTCGAGATCGGCAACTGGGTCCTGCATCAGGCGTGCAAGGCCTGCGCGACATGGCCGGGCGACGTGCGCGTCGCCGTCAATCTGTCGGCCAACCAGTTCCGCCGCGGCAACGTCACCAGCACGGTGCGCGAGGTGCTGGCGACCACCGGCCTCGATCCCAGCCGCCTCGAGATCGAGATCACCGAATCCGTGCTCTTCCAGGATACCCGCGCGACCCGGCTGATCCTGCGCCAGCTCCGCGAATTGGGCGTGCGCATCTCGCTCGACGATTTCGGGACCGGCTATTCGAGCCTCAGCTATCTGCACGGGCTGCCGCTCAACAAGGTGAAGATCGACCGCCTGTTCCTGCAGGGCCTGGAAACAGGCGGCCGGGCGCTGATCCTGCTGCGCGGCGTGGCGCGGCTTTCCGCCGATCTCGGCCTGACGGTGACCATTGAAGGCGTCGAAACCGAGGAACAGCTTGCCATCGTTGCCGCCGAAGAGTGCATCAACGAGGTCCAGGGCTTCCTGTTCAGCGTCCCGGTTCCGGTGCGCCAGATCCACGAAATGCTTGACGCGACCACGGTTCCGCTCGCTGCCGAGCCGGTCGCCGCCAAGGCGCGCTCAGCCGTCGGCTGAATAACCCCCTCATTTGAGGGGGTACGGCACGGCCCCGGCCAAGTCATCCCCGGTATTTTTGACGGGTTTCTGCCTACTGTGGCGTGTCGTCACGGCCGGTCATTAACCTTAACGACAAATGAACGCGGAATTTTGGCGTTTCGTCAACCTTAACGCTTTCACTTTGATTAATGCTTTACTAAATTTGTCCTCATGCGGTGGGCGTGGCGGCCGGCGCTGCATGAGGAGGCAGAACATGAGTGTTGTTGAGTATGCGGTTCCCCAACAGACGTTTTCCGAACGTCTGCTGGATCTTCTGGAGGTTGCAGATTTCCGCCGGGCGGATACGGAAGAGGGGCGGGAAGCGATTTTTCGCCTGCGCTACGACGCGTATCTCGGCGAGGAAGCGATTCACTCCAACATCGAGCAGCGGTTCACCGATAGCTATGACGAGTTGGCCAATGCCTGGATTTTCGGCGTATACCTCGAAGATCGGCTGGTGAGTTCCATCCGAATTCATGTGGCAACACAAGAATTTCCGGACATGCCGGCGCTTAGCGCCTTCCCGGAGCAGGTCAAGCCCGAGCTTGCGGTTGGAAAGATCCTCATCGATCCTACTCGCCATGCGGTCGACCGGCAGGCGATGCGGCGTTATCCCCAGTTGGTCTTCCTGACGCTGCGGCTGGCGTGGATGGCGGGTGAGTATTTTCAGGCGGACAACATCCTTGCGGCGGTACGGTCCGAGCATCAGGCGTTTTATCGCCGAACTTTCGGACACCGAGTCGTCTGTGAGCCACGTCCGTATCTGATGCTCGACAAGCCGCTCGGTCTGATGACGCTCGATTTCCCCGCGGCGAGAGAGCGCGTCTACAGGCGCTATCCCTTCTTCCGTTCATCGGCATTCGAGCGGCGGATGCTGTTCGAACGTCTGCAGTTGGCTTCGGAGGCGCCGCGCCGACGGCCGCCGCTGCGCATCGTCGAGCCTGCCGGTCCGCCGATTGCCAAGGTCGGCTGACAAGCGAGCCGCTATCGCTCTTAATGCTCCCTCAGGGGGCAGAAGGCGCCGCCCGGGATTGCCCCGGGCGGCGCTTTGTCGTCTACTGCTTGGCGGTTTCTGACCGATCCATCCCCCCCGACCATTCGCGGCCAGGTGCTCGAGCATTTCGACGCCGGCGACGTGGCCCCGCCAGAACAACAGGACATCCGTCATGGAATACACAAGACTTGGTTCGACCGGCGTCACCGTCTCGCGCGTCTGCCTGGGCATGATGACCTATGGCGTCAAAACCGGCCGCGAATGGGCGCTGGAGGAGGACGAGGCGCGGCCGTTCATCAAACGCGCCTTCGACCTCGGCTTCACCTTCTTCGATACCGCCGACGTCTATTCGATCGGGGTCAGCGAGGAGATCACCGGCCGGGCGCTCAAGGACTTCGGCCCGGCGCGCGACAGCTACGTGCTGGCGACCAAGGTGCATGGCGCCATGGGGGAGAGCCCCAACCAGCGCGGCTTGTCGCGCAAGCACATCATGGCCGCCATCGATGCCTCGCTGATGCGCCTCGGCATGGACTATGTCGACCTCTACCAGATCCACCGCTTCGACAAGGTGACGCCGATGGAGGAGACGCTGGAGGCGCTCACCGACGTGGTCAAGGCCGGCAAGGCCCTCTATATCGGCGCCTCGTCCATGTACGCTTGGCAGTTCGCCCAGATGCTGGCGCTTTCCGACCGCCTCGGCTTCAGCCGCTTCGTCACCATGCAGAACCACTACAACCTGCTCTACCGCGAGGAGGAGCGCGAGATGATCCCGCTCTGCCGCAAGGAGGGCATCGGCCTCATCCCGTGGAGCCCGCTGGCGCGCGGGCTGGTCACCCGTCCGAACGCGGATTCCGACGCCACCGTGCGTTCCAAGACGGATGCGTTCGGCAAGCAGCTCTACGAGCGCAGCGAGGCCGACCGTGCGATCATCGACGCGGTGACCGCGATCGCCAAGAAGCGCGGGGTGCCCAACGCCCAGATCGCGCTCGCCTGGATGCTGTCGCGACCGGGCGTTACAGCCCCGATTATCGGCGCCAGCAAGATGAATCATCTTGACGACGCGGTCGCCGCGCTCGAAATCAAGCTCGAGGATGATGAACTGACGGCGCTGGAGGGGCCCTATCGGCCCATGCCGATACGCGGACATAGCTGAGCGACCGGGGACGGACAGTGGCGCGCCGCATCATCATCGATACCGATCCCGGACAGGACGATGCGGTCGCCATCCTGCTGGCGCTGGCCTCACCGCAGGATTTCGATGTGGTCGGCGTCGTCGCTGTGGCCGGCAACGTGCCGCTGGCGCTGACCGAGAAGAACGCCCGGCGCATCGTCGAGCTGGCCGGCCGCCCCGACGTCCCGGTCCATGCCGGCGCGGCGCGGCCGATGGTGCGGCCGCTCCGTACCGCCGAGCACGTTCACGGGCGCACCGGGCTCGACGGCTATGCGCTGCCGGAACCGACGGTGCCGCTGGCCGAGAAGCACGGCGTCGATTTCATCGTCGACACGGTGATGGCGGCGCCGGCGGGCGAGATCACCCTGTGCACGCTGGGGCCGCTCACCGACGTCGCCCTGGCGCTGACCAAGCAGCCGGCGATCGCCGGGCGCATCGCCGAGATCGTCATGATGGGCGGCGCCTATTTCGAGGTGGGCAACATCACGCCGACCGCCGAGTTCAACATCTTCGTCGATCCGCACGCGGCCGACATGGTGTTCCGCAGCGGCATTCCGCTGACCGTGGCGCCGCTCGATCTCACCCACAGGATGCTGACCACCGAGGAGCGGCGGCAGGCCTTCGCGGCCGTCGGCAACCGCGCCGGCGCGGCCGTCGCCGGCCTGCTGTCGTTTTCCGAGCGCTTCGACCTGACGAAGTACGGCGGCATCGGCGCACCCCTGCACGACCCCTGCGTCATCGCCTGGCTGCTGAAGCCCGACCTGTTCGAGGGGCGTCAGGTCAATGTCAGCATCGAGACGACGAGCGAACTCACCATGGGCATGACGGTGGCCGACTGGTGGCGGGTGACCGACCGGCCGGCCAATGCGCTGTTCCTGCGCGACGGCGACGCCGAGGGCTACTATGCTCTGTTGACGGAGCGCCTGGCGCGCCTGCCGTGATCACAGCCCCCTCGGATTCCGGCTTGCCATGATCAAGGGCGTCCTCTTCGCCTTCCTCACCTACGCCTTGTTCTCGTGCGCCGATGCCTGCACCAAGGCGCTCGGCGCCACGCTGCCGGTTTTCGAGATCGCCTTCTTCATCACGCTGGCCTCGTTCTCGACCTTCGGCTTCGCCCGCTCGAAATCCGAGCGCTGGCGCGAGGTGTTCCGCCTCAATCGTCCCCGTCTCGTCTTCCTGCGCGCCATCAGCGGCACGATCGCAGGCATCTTCGGCATCTATGCCTTCACCACGATCCCGTTCGCCGAGGCCTACTCGTTGCTCTTCCTGATGCCGCTGTTCGCCACCATGCTGTCGATCCCGGTGCTCGGCGAGAAGGTCGGCTGGCGACGCTGGCTGGCGGTGGGGATCGGCTTTGTCGGCGTGCTGCTGGTCGTGCGCCCGGGCTTCCACGCGCTTCACCTCGGCCATCTGTCGGCGATGGCGGGCGCCGTCTTCGCCTCGATCTCGATCATCACGCTGCGCAAGATCGGGGCAACCGAGAAGCGCATGAGCCTGCTGGCGGTGCTCTACCTGACGGCGCTCACGGTGAACGGCGTCCTCATGATCCACGTGTTCCGCATCCCCACGCGCCTCGACGTCGCGCTCATCATCCTGGCGGGTGTCGTCGGCGGATTCGGGCAGATCTTCATGCTGGCGGCGACCCGGCTTGCCCCGGCCAACCGCGTCACCCCCACCCAGTACAGCCAGATCATATGGGCGATCATCCTCGGCGCGCTCTTCTTCGGCGAGTTCCCGGACGGCATCGCCTTCGCCGGCATGGTGTTGGTGGCCTGTTCGGGCCTGTTCACCTTCCTGCGCGAGGAGCAGTTGAGGGGCTGGTCGCGGCGCACGATGGTGTTGCGCAACCGGCCGTAGCCGCTTGACCGGGGCGCCATTGATGCCAGTTATGGGGCTTCTACCGCGAGCCACAGACGGGAAGGGGCGAAAGACATGGTCACGCGAGGCTTCTTCGGGCACCGTCCGAGCGAGGAGGAGGCGAAACGCCTGCCGCCGGGGCAATATCTGGAAAAGGGCTTCCCGGTGCTTTCGGCAGGGCCGACGCCGATCGTCAAGCCGACGGACTGGACCTTCACCGTCAAGGTGGGCCCGCGCCCGGTGAAGAGCTGGAACTGGGAGGCGTTCAACGCCCTGCCCATGACCGACCTCAAGCGCGACATCCACTGTGTCACCAAATGGAGCAAGTTCGATACCGAGTGGCGGGGTGTGCTGTTCGACGACGTCCTCAAGGCCGCCGGCCTCGATACGCCGCCGACCGCCTACGTGCTCGCCCATTCCCATGACGGCTACACCACCAACGTGCCGGTGAAGGATCTCGTCGACGGCCAGGCGATGGTGGCGCTGAGTTACGCCGGCTATCCGATCACCTCGGATCATGGCGGGCCGGCGCGGCTCCTGGTGCCACACCTCTATCTCTGGAAGTCGGCCAAGTGGCTGAACGCCTTGCAGTTCACCGAAAGGGACGAGGCGGGCTTCTGGGAGCTCCGCGGCTATCACATGTACGGTGACCCGTGGCGCGAGCAGCGCTTCACCGGCGACTGACGGACGTTTCGGATCGATGGACCAGCCAGTGATATCGGGCCGGCGCCTTGCCTGGCAGCAGGCGACGGTTACGGCGGTGCGGCCGTTGACGCGGCGCGTCAAGAGCTTCCTGCTCGATGTGCCGGATTGGCGTGGCTTCCGCGCCGGCCAGCACGTCGACGTGCGCCTGACGGCGCCGGACGGCTACCAGGCCGAGCGCAGCTATTCGGTCGGCTCGGCGCCGGACGCGCCCGCGGTCGAGCTGATCATCGAGGAGTTGGAGGAGGGCGAGGTCTCGCCGTTCTTCCACGAGGTGGTGGCCGCCGGCGACACGGTCGAGCTGCGCGGGCCCATCGGCGGCCATTTCACCTGGGGGCGCCAGGACGGTGGGCCGCTGCTGCTGGTCGGCGGCGGCTCCGGCGTGGTGCCGCTGCTTTCGATGCTGCGCCATCGCGCGGCGGTGGCGCCCGAGGTGCCGGCGGCGCTGATCTATTCGGCGCGGGCGCGCGAAGAGCTGATCGTTCCCGACGAGCTCATCAAGCTTGCCGAGGATGACCCCAATTTCTCCCTGATGATCACGCTGACGCGGGAAAACGCGGTGGAGAAGCGGTTCCGCACGGGGCGCATCGGCGCCGATCTGGTGGCCGAGACGCTCGCCGCCTTCGGCGGCGCGCCCGCCCATAGCTACGTCTGCGGCTCGACCGCCTTCGTCGATTCCGCCACGCGGCTGCTGCTCGACATGGAGGTGCCGTTCCCCTCGATCAGGACGGAACGCTATGGCGGCGATCCCGCCCGCCAGAACGCCTCCGGCCCGCCGGGGCCGTAATCGGCGGCAGATGACCTTAGCCGGCGGTCGCCGGCGCCCGCATGCGGGCGACCAAGGCGCCGTAGAGGCCGGCGAGCGTCAGCACGACCGAAACCACCGCGTTCCAGCCGGCGAAGGACAGGCCGAAGAAGGTCCAGGTGACCTCGGTGCAGGGGACCACCTTGGTCTTGGCGATCTGCGCGAGCAGATCGTTGGTGGTCAGCGTCGCGGGGCCGCCGCTGCTGCTGCACGAGACCGGGCCGGGCCACCAGCCGTATTCGGCGCCGGTATGATAGACGGCGAGATAGGTGCTCCAGGCGAAGACCACCGCCGCCAGCAGGAACGCCGTGCGCGTCAGCCAGGCCGGACCGCCGAACCAGGCCGAGGCGAGCGCGATCAGCGCCAGCGGGATGCCGACGTAATAGGGAATGCGCTCCTGGTAGCAGAGCTCGCAGGGGATATAGCCGCCGATGAGCTGAAAGCCCCATGCGCCGAGGATGGTGGCGAGCGCAAGCAGGAATACGAAGGCCGCGGTGAGATCCGGGCGGCGGAGGAGAGACGCGTACATGGTTGATCAGAGGAGATAGCGGAGAGCGGTGGGACCGGCAAGCAGCAGCCACCATGAAAACGGTGAAAACATGGCGTTCATGCCAGGCGCAGCGCCAGAAAGAGCAAGATCAGGAGGGCGGCGCCGCCGCCGGCAATGGCGCCAAGCCGGTGCTCGATGAAGGCCCGGATCGGCTCGCCGTAGCGGCGGAGCAGCCAGCCGAGGGCAAGGAAGCGGGCACCGCGGGCGACGATCGCCGAGGCGATGAACAGCCAGATGTTCACGCCGGCGGCACCCGACAGGATGGTGACCACCTTGATCGGCGGCAGGTGGGCGAGGCCGGAAGTGACCAGCATCAGCAGGATGGCGTCGCGGCTGGATGAGGAGCGCAGCACCTCGAAGGCGTCGAGCTTGCCGTAGAAGGCCAGCACCGGCCGGGCGACCGCCTCGTAGGCGAAATGACCGATGAACCAGCCGAGCACGCCGCCGGCGACCGATGCTGCCGTGGCGATCAGCGCATAGCGCCAGACGCGCTGGCGGCGGGCGAGCGCCATGGGCAGGAAAAGAACATCCGCCGGCACCAGGAAGAACGAGCTTTCGACGAAGGCGATGACCGCCAGCCATACCTCGGCGGCGGGGCGTTCGGCGAGCGACATCGTCCAGTCGTAGACACGGCGGAGCATGGCGGCCTGTCTAGTCGGGGCGGTGACGCCTGTCCAGCCGGGCCGGACAATGGCGTTTGACCGCCTCGCGGGCGTTCCGTATATCCGAGCGCGTGCCCCTGTGGCGGAACTGGCAGACGCGACAAACTCAAAATCTGTTGCCCGAAAGGGCGTACCCGTTCGACCCGGGTCAGGGGCACCAAATCACCCACGCAAAGCAAGTGCTCGTGCCAGATGCCGATCAGCGTGCCCGGCGACCGCGGAGCGGCAATCGCACGCGAATTTCGAACGCAATCCCGGTTAACCGCCTCACGAATATCGATAGTCAGTTCGTTTGAATACCTATAATCTTGAAGGCGTAAAGGGTTGAAAACTGGCGTCTTTGGCACTTCATGGGCCGCTGGCGCGCCGGTTTTTCTTTCGGGGGGCAATCACGACATGGCGTTCGCCCATGGCGGTCTGACTGCATGGGCCAAACGCCGGCCTCCGAGATGGGCGGGATGCACCGGCGCGCTTCTTGCCGCCTGCGCCCTCGTCGGCGCCATGCATGGAACCGCTGCTGCGCAGGCTGGCCTCGGCGACGGCGCCGGGGAGGCCACGACGTCGCAGAGCGACACGGCCCGCGGCCTCATCGTGTCGTTGTCCCAGACGGTCATCTCGGCCGAGATCTCGGCGCGCGTCCTCAAGCTCGATCTGCGCGAGGGCGACCGCTTCGCCGCCGGCGACACGCTGGTCGCTTTCGATTGCGCCTATTTCGACGCCCAACTGAACGCGATCCGGGTCAAGCTCGACCTCGCCACGCAGAAGGCCGGACAGAAGCGGCGCCTGGCGGACTTGCATTCGATCGCCGCGATCGAAGTGACTGTCGCCGAGGCCGAGGCGGCGGAGATGGCCGCGGAACTCAAACTGCAGCAAGTGGTGGTCGATCGCTGCATCCTGAAGGCGCCATTCGACGGTCGCGTGGTCAAGAAGTCGGTCAACGTCTATCAGAGCGTGACGGCCGGCACCCAATTGCTGGAGATTGTCGGCGAGGCGGACTTGCGCCTGCGCGCCGTCATTCCCTCGTTGTGGCTGGCCTGGCTGCGCCCCGGCAGTAGGTTCAGCATCGCGGTCGACGAAACCCACGTGCGTTATGATGGCGTCGTCGAGACAATCGGCGCGGCCGTCGATCCGGGAAGTCAGACCATTGCCGTCTACGGTCGCCTGACCGGCGACACGGCCCGGCTGATTCCCGGCATGAGCGGCACGGCGACCTTTGCTGCCGCCGGCGACGAAGCCAAACCCGGTGGATAGCGTCACTCCGCGCTCCGAGCGCCGGCTCCACTTGCGCCAGCAGTCCGATCCGCCCGATGTGGACGGCGCAACGATGCGCCTAGCGGTCATGCTGGATCTGGAGCGGGCGGCGCGCAACGCCGCCTCGCGGGACGATCTCGGCTACGTCATTGTCAACGATACCGGTCGGCTGCTGCCCTACCGGCAGGCGGCGCTGTTCCTCGCCAGCGGCCGCAAGCGGTTCAAGGTGAGGGCGATCTCGGGTGTCAGCGCGGTCGATCGCAAGGCGCCGTTCGTCGACTGGATCGAGCGGGTTGCCGCGGGAATCGCGAAGGATGCCAGCGAACCCGGTGTCCGTGTGCTCGCTGCGCCAGCCGACGACGACGGCAGTTGGGAGGCGTTCTCCGCGCCGAACGTCGCCTGGGTGCCGCTCAAGGACCGCGCGGGACGCAGGATCGGCGCCCTGTGGATGGCGCGCGAGAGCGTCTGGGCGGACGTTGACCTGATCCTGGCCGAGCAACTGGCGGGCGCCTACAGCCACGCCCTGATCGCCCTTGGCGGCCGCAGGACGCTCCGCCGGTTTCGCCCGGCTCCCGTCCTCGCCGCCGGTCTCGCCCTCGTCTGCGCCGCCGCCTTCGTCCCGGTGCCGCGAACGGCCCTGGCGCCGGCAGAGGTCGCGGCGCGGGATCCGGTCGTGGTTTCGGCACCGCTCGACGGTGTCATCGAACGCATCGTGGTCAGTCCCAATCAGGCGGTATCGGTCAACGATCCGTTGGTCCAGTACGACCGGGCATCGCTTCAGGCGAGCAGCGATGTGGCGCGGCAGGCGCTGGCGGTCGCCGAGGCGGAGCTGCTGCGGGCGCGGCAGGCCACGCTCTCCGATCAGACCGCGGCGGCGCGCGTCGAGGGGCTGGCTGCCGAAGCCGATCTCAGGCGCACCCAGTTCGCCTACGCCGAGGAGCAGCTTTCGCGGGTGACGGTGCGGGCCGGGCGGGCCGGCATCGCCATCTTCGGCGATACCCGCGACTGGGCGGGGCGGCCGGTGCGCGTCGGCGAGCGCATCATGGAGATCGCCGATCCCTCCGCTGTCGAATTGCGCATCGAGCTGCCGGTGGGCACCGCGATCGACGTCGCGGCCGGGCAGGCGGTGCGGATGTATCTCGACATCGACCCGGTGCATCCGCTGGATGCGGTGCTGCAACGTGTCGGCTATGCCGCGGTCGAGCGGCCGGGGGGCGGTCTCGCTTACGGGCTGACCGCTGAGTTGCACGGCGGCGGGCCGCCGCCGCGCATCGGGCTGCGCGGCACGGCGAAGATCGTCGGCGGCGACGTTCCCTTGGCGCTCTTCCTGTTCGCGCGCCCGCTGGCGGCGCTCAGGCAGCGGATCGGGCTGTGAGCGCCGTGTCCGCGGCCATCGGCATCGTCGCCGCATCGGATAGCGCCGCGCCGCGCCTGCCGCCACTGCGCAACGACATCCGCATCGAGCCGGCCGCGCCGGGCGAGGGCGGTGTCAGGCAATGGTGCCTGTTCGACCCGATGCGCGGCGCCTATTTCCTCATCAACGAGATCGCCGTCGCCTTGCTCGCCAACTGGCAGGCGGGCAGCGCGTCGAAGATCGCTGCGGCCGCCAGCACCGGACTGCGGCCGGTTGGCATCGAACACGTTGAGGGGCTCTACCGCTTCCTCGTCACCAACGAACTGCTCGGCGGCTCCGCACCCGAGCAGCGCGCCGCCTATCGCCGGCGGAACGCGGCGCGCCGCGAGAGCCCGCTGGCCTGGCTCATGCACCGCTACCTGTTCTTCCGCATTCCGCTCATCCGGCCGGATCGGCTGCTGACCAGCGCGATGCCGGTCGTCATGCCATGGTTCAACCGCACCATGGTTGTCGCCTGCTTCCTCCTCGGCGTCGCCGGCATCTACCTCATCGGCCGTCAGTGGGATGAGTTCAGACGCACGCTGGTCGGCTTCCTCACCATCGAGGGAGCGATCGGCCTCGGCCTGGCGCTCACCGTTACCAAGCCGCTGCACGAGCTGGGCCACGCCTTCATGGCCAAGCGGTTCGGCGGCCGCGTGCACAGCATGGGCATCGCTTTCCTCGTCATGATGCCGATGCTCTACACCGACGTCACCGACACCTGGCGCCTGACCGACCGGGACCAGCGCCTGCTGGTCGGCGCCGGCGGGATGCTGGTCGAGCTTTGCCTGGCATCGGTCGCGACCTTCCTGTGGTCGTTCCTGCCGGACGGTGCGCTGCGCGATGCGGTCTTCATGGTGGCGGCGGTAACGTGGCTCACCACGCTTGCCATCAACGCCAACCCGTTCATGCGCTTCGACGGCTACTACATCTTCGCCGATTTCTTTCGGGTCGAGAACCTGCGCGTCCGCGCCTTCGCCTATTGCCGCTGGGCCATGCGCGAGACCCTCTTCGGATTCGGCGAGCCCGCCCCGGAGCCGGCATCGGCGGCCCGCCGCCGCCTGTTCTACGCCTGGGGATATGCCGCCTGGCTGTGGCGGCTGCTCGTTTTTGTGGGCATTGCCGCCCTCGTCTATCACGTGTTTCCCAAGGCCATCGGCATCGTGCTCGGCGGTATCGAGGTCGGCTGGTTCCTGGTGCTGCCGGTGGTCATAGAGGCGCGCCAAATCTGGCGGCGGCGGACGCAACTGACAGTGAACCGGCGAACGATGACAACGGGGGCAATCGCCGGCCTGCTGCTGGTGCTCTTCCTGGTGCCGTGGCAAACGCAGGTTGCCGTGCCGGTGGTCTTCGAGGCCGACAACGAGGCCCTGCTCTATACCGCGGGGGCGGCGCAACTGGTGGAGCCACCGCCAGCCCCGGACAGCGCGGTGAAGGCGGGCGACGTGCTGTTCCGTCTGAGATCGCCGGACCTGGAATACCGGCTTCAGGAGGCCGAGCGCCGCATTGCGCTGTTCGACCTGCAACTCAACCGCAGCGCCGTCGCGCAGTTGACGGCCGACCTCATGCAGACCCTGCGGCAACGCCTCGACGGTGCCATCGCGGAGGAGCAGGGACTGCGCCGCGAGATTGACAGGCTGGTGGTGACGGCACCACTGTCCGGTGTCCTGCGCGATATGCCGGGGGGATTGCAGGCAGGCCGCTGGCTGCCGACAAGTGCGGTTCTCGGACGCATCGTCGATTCCCGGTCGTCGCGTCTGGTTGGCTATGTCAGCGAAACCACCCTTGCCCGGATCGCGCCCGGCGATGGCGGGCGTTTCGTGTCCAATGACGGGTTGGCGGCCGCCGCCGGCGTGACCGTCGCCTCGATCGAGCGCTCGGCCGCCGCCACCATCGAGCAGCGCGCGCTGACCTCGCGCTATGGCGGACCGATCGTCGCCCGCGCCGACGGTCAGGGCCGCCTGGTGCCGGATGTCGCCCAATACCGTGTCATCCTGAGGCGCACGGATGGCGGGCCTGCGCCCAACCGCACCGGCATGGGCATTGCGCTGGTCAGCGGCAAGGCACGCTCGCTGGCCGCCGAGCTCTGGCGCTCGACGGTGGCGGTGCTCATCCGCGAAAGCGGCTTCTGAGGGACGCCGCTGTGGCCGCGTCCGATCCCGGTCAGGATTTCGCCATCGGCAGGCTGCCGTTCACCCACGAGGCGCTCGGCGGCGTCTTCGACTATGTCGCCAACACCAAAGCCTTCGCCCGGTTCGAGGCCGGAACGCTGGTGCGGGCGCTCAGGCAACAGCTCACGCTGAAACAGAACATGTTCGCCCACCGCGACGGCAAGCTGATCGGCTATTGCGGCTGGCTGCTGACCGATGCGAAGAGCGGCGAAGCCTGGCTCAAGGACGAGACCGGAGTGCGGCCGCTGCCGGAGGCGGAAGCGGATGCCGCGCTGCTGACGGTCGTGCGGACCGAAGAGACGCGCGTGTTGCGTGCCCTCATCCGCCGCTGCCGCGCGCTCTATCCGGGCAAGCGCGTCTTCTTCAAGCGCGTCTATGGCGATTCCGCGCGCGATGAACGCCGCCAGTCGGTGGCCTACCGTTGACGGGGCGGGCGCACGGCGCTCCGGCGCAGGATTTCGAGATCCGCTGTTTCCGCTTCAGCTACGAGGCGGTCGGCATCGTGCTCGACTATGTCGCCGATACCAAGCCGTTCTCCCGCTTCGGCTGCGCGGTTCTGGTCAACGCGATCAAGGACCAGCTCCGCACCGGCCACAACCTCTATGCCTATCGCGGCACCAAGCTGCTCGGCTATGTCGGCTGGCTCCTGACCAGCGAGGCGGTCGGCCAGCACTGGGTGGAGACCGAGACCGGTCTCAGGCCGGTTGCCGACGATGTTGCCGACGCCGGGGCGCTCACCATCGTCCGCGCCGACGAGCGTCAGGTGCTGTACACGCTCGTCCGTACTGCACGTAACCTCAATCCCGGCAAGCGCGTCTTCTTCCTGCGTGAATACGCCGGCAGCGCCCGCGGCGCGGCGCGGCGCTCCGTCATCAATCGCGGCTGAGGCGCTCCTAGATCGAGCCGTTGGTCCAGCGCGTCTCGGCGTCGCCGATCTGACCGGCGATGGTGGCGACGTCGCCGTCGAGCGAAGCCGGTGCCAGGTCGACGCCTGCCGTCACCATGATCTGCCCGGCCGAATCCTGCATCTCGCCAAAGCTGAGGTCGCGCTGCAAGCGGCTCAGCACGAGGTCGAGGTCCGCCTTGATCGCCTCGAGGTCGCTGGCGCCGCCTTCCTTGGCGCGGTTGCCGATCCCGGCCGCGATCTGCTCGTCGAGCGAGGCGATCCGCGCCGCCGATCGAAAGGCAATCTGGTCGTTCTGGTACTTGGCGAGCGCGATGTGGACTTGTGCGATCGTCGCCATGCTCAGCGCCAGCAGACGGCCCTGCGCGAGCGTGCTCTGGGCCTCGATCTCCTTCTTGTGGGCCGGAGCGCGCAGAAGCTGGAACACGTCCCATGAGATCGCTGCGCCGTAGTCGTTCCAGGTGTTGTTGAGCAGAAACTTGTTGGCGTCAAAATGGACGCCGGCGTCGAGATTCACGCGCGGCAGCATCTCGAAGATCGCCTTGCGCGACTCGTCGGCGACGATGCGGACCTCGTAGTCCTTCTGGCGCAGCTCCGGATGCTGGCGAAGCGCCATCAGTTCAAGCGCGTCGGTATCGGCGAAGACGTTCCGGGGCGCGGCTGCGCCCTTTGGTGTGACGAGCCGGAGCCGCGTCCCGGGCTGCACGCGGATGAGCGCGGCAAGTTGGATATGCGCTTGCTTGAGAGCGAGGTTCTGCTCGTCCAGCCGACGGCTGACGTCGGCAAGGTCGCGCATGTAGCGCAGCGATGCGACCGGGTCGGCGAGCGCCAGCTGGTTGAGCTTCTCGGTATCGGCGAGCGCGCGCCGGACTCGCGTCGTCAGGCCGGCGATGCGATCCAGCGAGTGCTGGGCGGCGACCGCGCGCCAGTAGGCGGAGCGCACCTCCTGGATGATGTTCGCCTCGATGGTGCGGATCTGCTCGGCGGCGATCAGCGTGCGGTCGGCGGCCTGTTTGGCCTTGTAATAGCTGACGCCGAGATCGAGCACGTTCCACACATATTGCAGGTTGGCGTTGCGCGCCGGGTTCTCCTGCGAGGTCGAGGTCGCCAGCGACTGCGCGCCGGTCTTGGCGTCTGCGCTGCTCGAAGCGTTGAGGTTCGAGCGGTCGCGATAGCCGGCGTCCCCCGTCAGCCGCGGCATGTCTTCCTGGCCGGCAAGGGCGATGCGGTCGGTCGCGAGGATCGCTTCGAGGCGCTTCACGCGGGTGTCGAGATTGTATTTCAACGCCCGCGCCATCGCCTCGTGCAGCCTCAGCGGGCCAGTTAGAGGCTCGACGTCGGCATAGAGCGCCGCCATCAGTCGGTCGGCACGAAACGCGTCATCCTTCGCGTCGAAGGCGACCGGCACCACCATGCAGCCGGACAGAAGCGCCGCGACCGCGATGGCCCCGGCGGCGAGCGCCCGGCGATGCGGTGCGCCGACGGACAACAGACCCAGACTTTTCAACACGACGCCCCCACTCGGTTCTGGTTATTCTTTGGCAGTACGGAATGCATGGATCAGGCGATCGACCCGCCGCTGGTCTGCGGTGACGATCGCGTGCAACTGTGCGGCAAAGCTCGGCGCGCCGCGCGCTGGCCGGGCTTTCGCCGAAATGTCGTCCGGAGGCGAAGCGTTCGCGGGGCCGCTGTCCGGAGCCGGTCGTGCCGCATCGCTGTGGGTACGGTCGCGATGCATCGCTAGTAGAAACCCAGAAAGGTCAGTGAATCCGCCGTCGAACGGCCCTGCAGCGGCGACGTCACGACGTCCCTGAGCATGTTTTGGAACTCGCTCAGGCTTGCGGGATATCCCTGGTCCCTATTCCACCTGGTCGCGAGCACCTGCCGGTATTGGTCGTCGCGTTCGGCGCCGCCTGGCTCACGGGGCAGCGGGCGCTGCTTGACGACATACTCGGGCTCGTAGCCCGCCGCCTCCATCTGCTCATCGTAGGTCTGATCGTCGTTTCTATCGATTATTTCGATGCCCACCTTGCTGGTATAATGATCCACTACCCCTACGGCGATGTTCCCGAGACCTTCTCCGAGTGCCTCGAAGAAGCCGGATCCTCCAGTCTGCTCTTTCTCCTTCCACTGTTTTACCGTGTAGTCTTGGAACTTTGTCGGCTCGACCTTCTCGCGATACGCCGCCAGATTTTCCTCCACCCACTCCGCCCGCGCCTGTTCCTGCTGCTTGGCAATGATCGCGCGGATCAGGTCGAGCGTCGCCTTGTCGACGACGAATTGTCCCGGCGGGTCGCCATGCAGGCGGTCGGTGTTGCCGGGGGTCTGCTTGATATCAAGGTAGACGTGGTCGATCTGGTCGACCGGCGTTTCCAGGTTGCCCGGCAGCATGTTCCTGTACAGCCAGTAGTACAGGTTGAGCATCGCCTCGGTGATGTCGGCCTTGGTGTTCTCTGTCACCGCATCAGCGGCGCCGAGCGCCATGCCCACCGGGAAGATCGCGGGGAATTTCTGCAGGTTGTAGTTCAGCGGATCGGTCGCATGCGTGAACTTGTAATCGATGCTGTCGGTGAAGACGGTGGCGCCCACCGTGCCAGTGCCGAGCCGGTTCAGGTTGGCGGATTCAACCGAGCGGTTGCCGGCAAGATCGGTGGCGACCGCCTTGTCGATGGCCGCCTTCTCGTCGGCGCCGAACTTGCCCTGGCCGCCCTCGCGGTTGTCGAGAACCTTCCACTCGCCGTCGTCGCCCACGGTCGTGCCGCCGAGATCGCCGCGCAGGCTGGAGGTCAGGCTCACGGTGCTGCCGGCTTCCGCCTCACCGAAGAAATCGATGGTCGAGCCCTTGTTGGTGCCGCTGGTCCCGGTCCGGTCGACCAGCTCGCCGGTCGGCGGCGGCGGCGCCACCGTGTCGATGGTCACCGAGAGTGCGGCTGACGGCGCCGAGGACGTGGGGCGGGTGCCCGCATAGGCGGTGATGCTGTGCACGCCGTCGCGGATCGGCGACGAGGGGGTGAAGGTCCACGCGCCGAGGCCGTCGACAACCGTACTGCCGAGGTCGCCGTCGAGGCTTGACGTGACCGTCACCGTGCTGCCCACCTCGCCCGTCCCGGTGAAGGTCGGCGTGTTGTCGTTGGTGATGTTGTCGGTGTCGGAGGCGCCGCTGTCCGACGCCGCCACGAGATCGGGGGTCGAGGGCGTGGCGGGGATTGGCGCATCGATCGTCACCGCCAGCGAGGAAGACGCTGCGGACTGATTGCCGGCGAGATCCCTGGCCGTCGCCGAGATGTTGTGCACGCCGTTGGCGAGCGCCGCGGCCGGCGTGAACCTCCAGGCTCCGCCGATATCGGCAACCGCGGTGCCGAGCACCCCGGCGAGGCTCGAGGAGACCGTGACGATGCTCCCCGCATCCGCCGTGCCGGTGAAGGTCGGGGTGTTGTCCTCGGTGTCGTTGTCGGTGGACACGCCGGTGTCCGAGGCGGCGTCGAGGTCCGGTGTCGACGGCACGCCGGGGGGCGCGGTGTCGATCTTGACGGACAGCGAACCTGAGGCGGCCGACGTGTTGCCCGCCGCGTCCTTGGCGGTCGCCGAGATGAGGTGCGTGCCGGCGGCCAGGATTGGCGCGGTGAACGTCCACGCGCCGCCGCCGTCGGCAATGGTGGTTCCGAGCGCCCCCGCAACGCTCGACGTGACGGTGACAATGCTGCCCGCCTCGGCGGTGCCGGTGAAGGTCGGGATATTGTCGGCGGTATCGTTGTCGGTGCTGGACGATCCGGTGTCTGAGGCCGCGGCCAAGTCCGGCGTCGAAGGGGCAACGGGTGGCGTCTTGTCGATGCGAAATGACAGCGTGCCAGCGCCAAGCACATCCGAGAAATTGCCCGCCTGGTCGGTCGCGTTGGCGAAGAGCGTGTGATCGCCCTCGGTGAGCGCGGTTGAGAGCGTGATGCTCCACGCGCCAGTCCCATCGGCGGTGGCGGAGCCGAGCTTGGCGCCACCTTCGACGATACTGACGGTCGAGCCCGGTTCGGCGCCCGTTCCGGTGAAGGTCGGCGTGTCGTTGCTGGTGATGTCGTCGGTGTCCGACGTTCCGCCATCCGATGCGGCCGCAAGGTCCGGTGCCGACGGCATCGCGGGCCGGGTTGTGTCGATCGTCACCGTCAACGGCGAGGATGCCGACGACTGGATGCCGCCGACGGTCGTCCGCGCCGTGATGGAATGAACCGCCTCGCTCAGTGGAGTGGTCAGCGTGAACGACCACGCACCCGTCGTTCCGTCGGCCGCGGTCGTACCCTGCGACACGCTGTCCACATAGACGCTCACCGTGCTCCCGGCGACCGCCGTGCCCGTGAAGGTCGGGGTGGTCACGTTGGTGACGTTGTCGGTATCCGAGTTGCCGATGTCGTCGGTGGCGAGCAGAT
>CAWAIR010000009.1:0-223812 GCA_963782045.1 uncultured Alphaproteobacteria bacterium | reverse complement strand
TTCCTCGCAGCTCTGGCGCAAAGAATTCCGCGCCCGATCGTGGCCGAGCCGGACGCGACCGGCACCATCGACGGTGCCGCCCTGCTCGCCGACAGGCCGCATGCCGCGCTAAAGCCGAAAGACGCGCCTCCGGTCACCCCGCTCGCCATCGACCTCGCCCCCTATGCCGAAGCCTGGCGCGGTCTGGCGACGTCGTGAGGACGCCCCGCTCGGACCAACCAAGGCGAAGGTGGCGGCGGTGCGACCTCCGAATTCCAAGGGACCGAGCCGGCACCGAGCGCCGAGATGCCGGGCGGATGATCGCCGATCTGATCGGACGGACGCGGGGCAGAAGCAGCAACAACAGGAAGAACACCAATAGCGGACTGCGACCAGCACCCAACCGTCGCGTCTATAGCCCCGTTTACGACGGCAAGTAGGCGACAGAGTTGGCCAGCCTAAGTCCTGCCTACTCGCCACCAAAGCGATAGTTGAGGCGCACGGTCAACAAGCTGGTGCGCTGGCTGATGCGCTCAATCACATCATGCGTGGCAAACCTGATCGTTCCCGTACCGCCGTCAATATAGTCGTATTCGAGAGCCGCCGACCAACGCTGCATGAATGCGTATTCGATCCCGGCTCCAACCGTCCAGCCCCAACGCGCCTCGTAAACAGGCCGAGTGCATTGATCCGGCTTCGGTCTATATATGCTGGAGCGTAAAGACTTGTGTTTTGCGCCTCAAGCGAGCCCCAGTCGCCCTTCGACACCAAATACCCAAGGGCTCCCGGCGGGCTGCCAGTTGAAGCCGACCTGTCCGCCCAGCACGCCTCCGCTTGGCGTGTGACAGCCCTCGTTTTCCAGGTCGGGGGAGTTTGTATGCCCAGCATAGGTCCAGCACTTTTGGTTCCACGCAGCACCACCATTCGCGCCGAAATACAGCCCGCTCCAGCGGAAAGGTGTGGTGCCGGTCATGAGGGTCGTTTGGCCCGATGCCAGAGCAAAGCCGCAAAGCAGCAGCAAACCGGCGGCGGCCAACATGAAGCGTTTCATGATTTCTCCCCAGGGCAACGGTGTGACCGGGCGAATCCCCCACCGATGCCTCGAGCAAAAAATATGGGGTTCGGCAGAGCGGATCAAGTCGGCCTATCGTAGGCACGGCGGCCAATGTGTTGACCAGATCACGGGTCGACCGGGGGAGGGATACGTTCGTTGAGGGGTACAACGTTTTCCGTCTCGCGCTCGAGCGTTGCGAGAAGCTTCATCAAGGTCGGTCTGCCCCCCTTGGCCTGTGCTCGCCATTGACTTCCAACCCATTCGGCGAGGCGCTCGTAGTCGGCCGAATACTTTATCAATTCGGTACGGCGCTCGGGAGTCAGATCCATTTCATAAATGGCCCAGCGACGGAACGCGTCTGCCAATGCAATCATGTCGGCGTGATCAAGCTGATCACGTGCTGCGTCTGAATCCACACGATAAGTCCGCGGGGGATTTGTCATCTGGCGAAGCTAGCGAATTTGCTTACGGCGCGGAGGATGGTAACGCGGCCCGGCGACACGGCGGAGGGCCCCTCCGCCACGGTCAGCCACAAACGCCCGGCGATTGCGCCATTTCCGCTGGCCGCTGATACGTCGCCCAACTCGTACCCACGAACATACCCATGTCATTTCGGCCAGGCGCAACACGCGTTAACGCACAAGATAGACACAAGCGGACGCGGAGAACGTCCGCTTCCGAGGGTGAAGCCGTCATGCTGATTGCCCCGGCGGAGGTCCGAGAAAGACCCTTTTCCGACTTCGCCGTTCATCGGCCGATGACTGAACAACGCGAAAAACGCAGCTGTTCCTGTACTGTGCACCGCGCCTTAGGTCTCGGGCTCCAGCATGCGATATCCGACGCCTGGCTCGTTGAGTATGAAGCGGGGATGCGCTGGGTCGTCGTTGAGCTTGCGCCGCAACTGGCTGACGAAGACGCGCAGATATTGCGTGTCGTTCTCGTGTGCCTTGCCCCAGACCTCACGCAGCAATTGCCCGTGAGTGAGGATGCGGCCGGCGTTTCGCGCCAGCACGCTGAGCAGCTCGAACTCCTTGCGCGTCAGCTTAACCGGCTCAACGCCCAGGTGCACTTCGCGTCGCGCCAGATCGACGGTGAGGTCGCCGACAGTGATCGTCGCTGGCTCGTCCTTTGTGCCGTACGCGCCGCCTGTGCGCAGCAGCGCTCGGACGCGCGCCAGCAATTCGGCGATGCCGAACGGCTTGACGACGTAGTCGTTGGCGCCAGCATCAAGCGCCGCCACCTTCTCCGCCTCCGCCTGCCGCACGGAAAGAATCAGGATGGGAACGGCCGACCATTCGCGCACGCGCCCGATGACCTCCTTGCCGTCGAGATCGGGCAGGCCGAGATCGAGGATGACGAGATCGGGCGTGTCGGTAGCGGCATGGGCGACCCCCTGTCCGCCCGTCGCCGCTTCGCGCACGGAAAAGCCATTCGCCTCGAGGGCGATGCGCAGAAATTTCCTGATCTGCGCCTCGTCGTCGACGATGAGGATAGTTGGCCCGCTCATGCCTGGATTGCTCCCGGCGCAGTCGGCTTCTTGCCTGGCGATCCCGTGTCCGACAGGGGCAGGTGAATCTCTATCCGCGTGCCTACCCCATTCTTGCCAGGCAAGGCGCAGATCGTCCCGCCGTGCGCCTCCAATATCCCCCGGCTGATGGCGAGGCCGAGGCCCGTGCCCTTGCCTTGCCGATCGCCCTTGCCCACGCGATAGAACAGGTCAAAAACGCGCTGGCGGTCGGCGGCGGCAATGCCCGACCCTTGATCGTCGATCACGAAGACGATGCCGTCGTCGTGACGTTCGGCGGAGACGGTAATGGCCGAGCCGCCCGGGGCATATTTGCCGGCATTGTCGAGGACATTGACGAAGGCCTGTTCGAGCAGCACGGGGTCACCCTTGATCGCAGGCAGCAGCAGGGGCACGTCGACGCTGACCTGGAAGCCGTCCAGTTCACGCATGAGCTGGCGCACGGCGCGGCCGATCAGCGCGCGCGGCTCGATCCACTCCTTGTTGAGCTGCAGCGCCCCGTAGCTGATCCGCGTCATGTCGAGCAGATTCTGTACGTAGCGATTGAGCCGCTCGCCCTCCTGCCGGATTGTCTCGGCGAGCTGATGCCGGCTTTGGGCGCCTATCGCCTCGCCGCCTTCGATGAGCGTCGTCGCCGCGCCGATGATCGAAACCAGCGGCGTCCTGAGGTCGTGGCTGACGGAAGACAGTAGCGCCCCGCGCAGCCGCTCGGTTTCGGAATAGACCCGGCTCTCTTCAATGTCCGCCGTCAGCTTGGCCCGCTCGATGGCGACGGCGACCTGATCTACCAGCGTGTCGAGCAGACGGCGGTTCTCCGGGTCGAGTTGCTTGCCGCCCTCGAAGGAAACGCCCAGGACGGCGAGCGGACCCTGTCCGGTTCTCAGCGGCAGGAACAACCATTTGGACGATGGCAACGTCTGCGAACCCCAGCCGGCAGGCTCGCCATTCTGCCAGGCCCACTTGGCGGCGCCCCAGTCCCTGACCTCCAGTTCATCCTCGGGCGGATAGGAGCCCGCGATCGACAGGCCGCCGTCGTCGCCCGGCCGCAGGACCAGTGCGCGGCACTGCAAGGTCGAGGCGACATGGTGGACGGCGGCCCAGACGATGTCGTCGAAGGAGGCGGCGCTCGCGATCTTGCGGCTGAACTCGTAGAGGTTGGCGGTGCGCTGCGCGATGTGGCGCTGGATGGCCACCTGAGCACGTAGCCGCGCCGCGAGATTTCCAGTGAGGACGGCGACTGCCAGGAACAGCAGCAGCGTCAGGACGACGCTGCGATCGGCGATGTGGAAGCTGAAGTAGGGTCTGGTGAAGAAGAAGTTGTAGGTCAGGAAACTGATCAGGCTGGCATAGATCGACGGCCAAAGACCGAATCGCGTTGCAACCAGCAGCACCGCGGCGAGAAAGACAAGCGAGAGGCTCTCGACGGGGAACTCCCGGTTGATGACGAAAGCGATCGCGGCGGCGACGACGATCGCCGCCGTCGCCCAGAAATAGTCGGTCGGGTCGCGTTCGGGGACGGGCTTTGGCGCCGTGATGATCGACCGCCGCAGCTCTTCCGCGGCACGGCGATATCACGGTGACCTCGAAATCCTCGGCGTGACGCAGGATCTCCTGGCCGACCGACTGACGCATGAACCAGGCGGCAAGCCGTCGCTGGCGCGGCCGTCCGATGATGATGCGGCTGACATTGCGCACGCGCGCGAAGTCGAGAAGCGCGCTGGCGACGTTCGCATCGGCATTGAGTGTCACCACCTCGGCGCCGAGCGACTCGGCCAGCCGCAGCGCCTCGGCGATGGCGTCCTTGGCCGCTTCCGGCAAACTCGCAGAAGCCGGCGTGACGACGCTGACGGCGATCCAGGCGACGCGGGCCCTCTCCGACGCCCGCTTTGCCGTGCGCACCAAAGCGGTCGCGGCCGGCAACTCGTTGATGCAGACGAGGATGCGATCCTGGGTCGGCCACGGGCCGGTGATCGCATGGCTCTTCATGTGCGCGGTCATCTGCGCGTCGACGCGATCGGCGGCGACGCGGAGCGCCAGTTCACGCAGGGCGGTCAGATTGCCCTTGGAGAAGAAGTTCTGGATGGCGCGCGCGATCTGGTCGGCGACATAGACCTTGCCCTGGCGCAGGCGCGTGATCAGCTCCTCGGGCGGCAGGTCGATGAGTTCGATCTCGTTGGCGAGTTCGAGCACCTTGTCGGGGATCGTCTCGCGGACGCGCACGCCCGAGATGCGGGCGACGATGTCGTTGAGGCTTTCCAGGTGCTGGACGTTGAGGGTCGTGTAGACATCGATCCCGGCGGCGAGGAGTTCGTCCACGTCCTGCCAGCGCTTGGGATGGCGGCTGTCGGCGGCGTTGGTGTGGGCCAGTTCGTCGATCAACGCCAGCTGCGGCCTGCGCTTCAGAATGGCGTCGATGTCCATCTCGGTGAGCAGCCGACCACGATAAGCGACGCGCCTGACGTGGCACGATTTCGAGCCCGGCCAAGCAGCGTCTCGGTCTCGCCGCGCCCATGCGTCTCGACGATGCCGACGACGACGTCGATGCCTTCCGCCAGGCGATGGCGGGCGTCCTCCAGCATGGAATAGGTCTTGCCGACACCGGGCGCGGCGCCGAGGAATATCTTCAGCCGGCCGCGGCCTTCCTTCGCCGCTTCCGCCAGCAGAGCTTCCGGTTCGGGTCTTGCGTCTGTGTCCGACATGGGTCGCGCCGTGCGGCGGACTATCCGCCCGGAGCGGGGAGCCTGTCGAGGGCCAGGTTGAGCAGGAGAACGTTGACTCCGCGGCCGCGCCGAGGATGTCCGAGCGTCGGCGGTTCGGTGCGCGCCCGGACCAGCGCCCGCAGCGCGGCCGGGTCGAGGCCGCGCGCCTTGGCGACGCGGGCCACCTGGAACTCGGCGGCGGCCGGCGAGATGTCCGGGTCGAGGCCGCTGGCCGACGCAGTGACCAGATCGACCGGAACGGGGTCCGCGGCCGTGGCGCCGAGCGCTGCCGCCCGGCCCTTCACTGCCGCGATCAGCTTCGCGCTGGTCGGCCCGAGATTGCTGCCGCTCGAATTGGCGGCGTCGTAGCCGTCACCGGCCGCCGAAGGCCGACCGTGGAAATAGCGGTCGCCGGCAAAGGTCTGGCCGATGAGGGCCGAGCCGATGACCTGGCCGTTGGCGCCCTGGAGCAGGCTGCCGTTGGCCTGCGACGGGAACAGGACCTGGGCGATGCCGGTCACCGCCAGCGGGTAGGCAAGGCCGGTGAGCAGCGTCATCACCGCGAGCATCATCAGAGCCGGACGGATTTGCGACAGCATGGGCGTTGCTCCTCACGCGATCCCGAGGGCGTTGACGACAAGGTCGACGAGCTTGATGCCGATGAACGGCACGACCATGCCGCCGAGCCCGTAGATCAGCAGGTTGCGGCGGAGCAGGCTCGCGGCCGTCGCCGGGGCGTAGCGCACGCCCCTGAGCGCCAGCGGCACCAGCGCGATGATGACCAGAGCGTTGAAGATGACCGCCGACAGGATGGCGCTCGCCGGGCTGGCCAGCCCCATGATGTTGAGCGCCCCGAGTCCGGGATAGGCGGTGACGAAGATCGCCGGCAGGATGGCGAAATATTTCGCGACGTCATTGGCGATGGAGAACGTCGTCAGCGCGCCGCGGCTGATGAGGAGCTGCTTGCCGATGAGCACGATCTCGATGAGCTTGGTCGGATCGCTGTCGAGGTCGATGAGGTTGCCGGCCTCCTTGGCCGCCGGCGTGCCGCTGTTCATGGTCACGCCGATGTCGGCCTGAGCCAGCGCCGGCGCGTCGTTGGTGCCGTCGCCGCACATGGCGACCAGGCGCCCGCCGGCCTGCTGACTGCGGATCAGCTCCAGCTTCTTCTCCGGCGTCGCCTCGGCGAGAAAATCGTCGACGCCGGCCTCGGCGGCGATCGCCGCTGCGGTCAACGGATTGTCGCCGGTCACCATGACGGTGCGGATGCCCATGCGGCGGAGTTCGGCGAAGCGCGCGCGGATGTCCGGCTTGACGATGTCCTTGAGATGCACGACGCCGAGCGGCCGCTTGTCGCGCGCCACCACCAGCGGCGTGCCGCCCGTCCGCGCGATCGCCTCGATGATGCGCCTCAGCGGCGCCGATTCGCCGATCTCACACCAGGCGAGGATCGCGTCCTCGGCGCCCTTGCGCAGTTGCGTGCCGTCCGAAAGGTTGGCACCGGAAATGCGGGTCTGCGCGGTGAAGGGGATGGATGACGCAACATCGGCATCGGGGCGGACGCCCTGCTTGCTGGCAAGCTCGACGATCGACTTGCCTTCCGGCGTCACGTCCGACAGCGAGGCCAGCAGGGCGGCCGAGATAAGCTGCCGCCGGTCTACGCCCGGCAGCGGGTCGAAGGCGTCTGCCATGCGGTTGCCGAAGGTGATGGTACCGGTCTTGTCGAGGAGCAGGGTATCGACGTCGCCCGCGGCCTCGACCGCCCGACCGGACTTGGCGATGACGTTGGCCTTCACCAGGCGGTCCATGCCGGCGATGCCGATCGCCGACAGAAGGCCACCGATGGTCGTAGGGATCAACGTCACCAAGAGGGCGACCAGGAAAACGACCGGCACGAAGGCGCCGGAATAGACGACGAACGGCTCTAGCGTAACCACGACGATCAGGAAGATGATCGTCATGCCGACGAGCAGGATGTTGAGCGCGATCTCGTTGGGCGTCTTCTGGCGCTCGGCGCCCTCGACCAGCGCGATCATGCGGTCGAGGAAGCTCTCGCCGGCCCGCGCGGTGACCCTGACCTTCAGCCAGTCGGAGACCAGCCGCGTGCCTCCGGTGACGCCGGAGCGGTCGCCGCCGGCCTCGCGGATCACCGGTGCCGACTCGCCGGTGATCGCCGACTCGTCGACCGAGGCGACGCCCTCGATCACCTCGCCGTCGGCGGGGACGAGGTCGCCGGCTTCGACCAGGACCACGTCGCCGACCGCTAGGCCATGGCTCGACACAAGCTCGAAATCGTCGGTGCCGCCGGCGGTCAGCCGCTTGGTCGGTGTTTCCGCCTGGGTCGCGCGCAGGGCATCGGCGCGTGCCTTGCCGCGGCCTTCTGCCATCGCCTCAGCGAAGTTGGCGAAATAGACGGTGAACCACAGCCAGGCTGCGATCTGGCCGACGACACCGAGGTTGGGCGTCGCGACGAACAGGCCGCGCAGAAACAACAGGGTCGACAGGGCGGCGACCACCTCGGTGACGAACATCACCGGGTTATGGAAGAGCACGCGCGGGTCCAGCTTGCGGGCCGCGGAGCTGAGCGCAGCGCGGGCGATCGACGCATCGAAGAGGCCAATCTCGGTTTTCGGGTGCATGGTGATCTGCCTAGAACGTCTGGCCGGCGAGCATGGCGAAGTGCTCGGCGATGGGGCCGAGGGCCAGTGCCGGGAAGAAGGTGAGGCCGCCGACGATGAGGATGACCGCGACGAGAAGGATCACGAAGAGCGGTGTATGGGTCGGGAACGTGCCGGAAGACGCCGGCGCGACCTTCTTGGCTGCAAGCGAGCCCGCAACGGCGAGCATCGGGATGATGAAGACATAGCGCCCGAGCAGCATCGTGATGCCCTGCATGATGTTGTGATAGGGCGTGTTGGCGGCGAAGCCGGCAAAGGCCGAGCCGTTGTTGCCGGTCGCTGAGGAATAGGCATAGAGGATCTCGGAGAGCCCGTGCGGCCCCGCCTGCTGGACCGAGGCCAGCGCGACGGGCAGCACTGCGGCGAGCGCGCCGAAGCCGAGGACGCCGACCGGCATCACCAGGAAGGTGAGGATGGCGAGCTTGACCTCCTTCGCCTCGATCTTCTTGCCGAGATATTCCGGTGTCCGCCCGACCATCAGCCCGGCGAGAAAGACGGTGAGCACGACGAACAGCAGCATGCCGTAGAAGCCGGAGCCGACGCCGCCGAAGACCACTTCGCCGGTCTCGATCTGCAGCATCGGGGCGAGCATGGCGAGCGGCGCAAAACTCTCATGCATGGCGTTGACCGAGCCGTTCGATGCGGCCGTCGTCGCCGTCGCCCACAGCGCCGAATTGCCGACGCCGAAGCGGACCTCCTTGCCCTCCATGTTGCCGGCCGACTGGTCGATCGGCAGCGCCGACAGCTCCGGATTACCGCCGATATCCGAGCCATAGGTGAGGGCCAGCGCGCCGACGAACAGGACCAGCATCGCCGCGAGGATCGCGACGCCCTGGCGCATGTCCTTCACCATGCGGCCGAACATGAGGCAGAAGGCCGCCGGCACGAGCAGGATGAAGACCATCTCCAAGAGATTGGAGAGCGGCGTCGGGTTCTCGTACGGATGTGCAGAGTTGGCGTTGAAGAAGCCGCCGCCATTGGTGCCAAGCTGCTTGATGGCGAGCTGCGAGGCGACCGGGCCTTGCGCGATCGTCTGCTGGCCGCCCTCGACCGTGGTCGCGTGGACGTAGCCCGCAAGGGTCTGCGGCACGCCCTGCCAGACCAGCACCAGGGCGGCGACGATCGACAGCGGCAGCAGCACATAGAGGACGCTGCGCGTCAGATCGACCCAGAAATTGCCGACGTCCCTGGTCTGGCGGCCGGCGAAGCCGCGGATGACGGCGGCGCCGACCGCGATACCGGTCGCCGCCGAGACGAAGTTCTGCACGGTCAGCCCGACCATTTGACTGAAATACGACAGCGTCGTCTCGCCGCCGTAGGCCTGCCAGTTGGTGTTGGTGACGAAGCTCACCGCCGTGTTGAAGGCGAGGTCGGGCGACATCGGCCCGAAGCCCTGCGGATTCCATGGCAGGACGCCCTGCAGGCGCAGGATCGCGTAGAGCACGAGAAAGCCGACCAGGTTGAAGATAAGAACCGCCTTGGCATAGGCGGTCCAGTGCTGGCCGCCTGGCGTCGCGCCGACGCCGCAGCCGCGATAGAGAAGCCGCTCTATTGGCGCCAGCGAGGGCGTCAGCCATGTGCGCTCGCCCGAGAAGACGCGCGCCATATAGGTGCCGAGCGGATAGGCGAGCAGCAGGAGCAGCGCGCCGTAGATTACGAATTGCAGAATGTCGCCGGCCATGATCGCCACCCGCTCAGATTCGTTCGGGATGCATCAACGCGAAGAAGAGGTAGACAAGCAGAGCCGTTGCTACGGCGCCGCCGAGGATCAGCTCGATCGCCATGCGCCCGCTCTCACAGCCGCTCGCAAACCCGAACGACGAGCGCGCCGGCGCAGAAGAAGCCGACCGCCAGCAGGATATAGATTGCGTCGAACATGCCGATTGCCTCGCGTTGATCAGTCTGGCGCGGGCTAGATGGAACTGTGGGGCATCAAGGGGCTATTCGATTTCCGGTGCCGCGGCATAAGGGCCGCGTAAGGGCACCGACGGCGTCGACAAAGACACTTTTTCGGTCTTTTGCACCGCTGCGAGCCCCACGTCAGCTTCATGAGCACGCGCAAATCACGCGGTTCGAAACAACCCGGAACGACTCGTCCGGTTGTGGCGCCTAGACCAGCGGGCGAACTCAAATCTTGGATTAGTGAGGTTGCTCCACCAAGACGGACACCAACTCGCGGCAATGATCGGCCCGATAGAGCGTTGGTTTTCGACCATTTCAAAGCTCGGGCAGGAATTGGCAAAGTCCCAAGCTTTGGAGAAACACGGGAGAAGATGGAGGCTAGAACGGCGCGAGCTTGGTTGAGGGGGCGCCACCCGCACAGCCAAAAACCTTGCGATTGCGCGCCGTTTTAGTGGGTGTGCCGACGCCCTTCACCGGTTTGCTGAAATCAGGTTTGGTGCCGCATGCCGGACTCGAACCAGCGACCCACGCATTACGAATGCGTTGCTCTACCAACTGAGCTAATGCGGCAACCGGAGCCTTTCTCAGGCTCGCGCACTGATACAGGCCCCGGTCACCGGCTTCAAGCCCGCATTGACCGTCCGCCCGGCGGCTGACGGGACCGCCGGGCGATGGCGAGGGGCCGGCGAAGGCCTTGCCGAACAGGCGGTTCCCGGCTTTTTGACGCGCCGCCGGTGAGGCGCTAGAACCAGTCGGCGATTCCAGCCGCTCCCTCCTCGGATAGACCGGGCATGTCGAACACCGACATCAAGGCGAACCGTCCGCTTTCGCCGCATCTGCAGATTTACCGCTGGCCGATCACCATGACGGTGTCCATCGTCCATCGCATCACCGGAGTCGGGCTCTATGGTGGCACGGTCCTGCTGGTCTGGTGGCTGGCGGCGGCGGCCAGCGGCCCGCGTGCCTTCGATTTCGCCAATGCGGTGCTGGGCTCGTGGTTCGGCCTCATCGTGCTGTTCTGCTTCACCTGGGCGCTGATGCAGCACATGCTCGGCGGTATCCGCCATTTCATCTGGGATTTCGGGATCGGCCTCGACAAGCCGGCGCGCGACAACATCGCCTGGGCCAACATCATCGGCGGGATCGTGCTGACGGTGGCCGTCTGGGCAGTCTGGCTGGTGCTGAGATGAGCATGCAGACTCCGCTCCGCCGGGTGTTGCACTTCGGCGCCGCCCACGACGGCACCAGCGATTTCTGGCGCCAGCGCCTGACCGGCGCCGCCACCGCCATCCTGGTTATCTTCTTCATCGGCATCCTGATGGCGACCGTCGGCCAGCCGCATGAGCGCGTCATCGCCGTGCTGCACATGCCGCTGGTCGCCGCGGCGCTGGCGGTGTTCATCGTCGTCACCGCCATCCACATGCACATCGGCACGCAGATCATCATCGAAGACTATATCCAGGGCAGCGCGCTCAAGGTGCTGTGCGTCGCCGCCAACACTTTCTTCTGCTTCGCCATCGCCGCGGTCGGCCTGACCGCCATCATCATGATCGCGCTTGGAGGTCCGCCGCCCCATGGCTGATGCCAGCAACGGTGCGCCGGCCGTGAACGGCAAGGCCTATCCCTTCATCGACCATAGCTTTGACGTGGTGGTCGTCGGTGCCGGTGGCGCCGGCCTGCGCGCCACGCTCGGCGCCAGCGAGGCGGGGCTGAAGACCGCCAACATCACCAAGGTCTTCCCGACGCGCTCGCACACCGTCGCCGCCCAGGGCGGCATCGCCGCCTCGCTCGGCAACATGGGCGAGGACGACTGGCGCTGGCACATGTACGACACCGTCAAGGGGTCGGACTGGCTCGGTGACCAGGACGCCATCGAGTATCTGGTGCGCGAGGCGCCGGCGGCGGTCTACGAGCTCGACCACTACGGCCTGCCGTTCTCGCGCACCGAGGACGGCAAGATCTACCAGCGTCCCTTCGGCGGCATGACCACCCATTTCGGCGAGGGCATCGCGCAGCGCACCTGCGCGGCGGCGGACCGCACCGGCCACGCCATGCTGCACACGCTCTATGGCCAGTCGCTCAGGCATTCGGCCGAGTTCTTCATCGAGTATTTCGCCCTCGACCTGATCATGGAAGAGGGCGCCTGCCGCGGCGTGGTGGCGCTCAGCCTGGAAGACGGCACGCTGCACCGCTTCCGCGCCCACAAGACGATTCTGGCGACCGGCGGCTATGGCCGCGTCTACGCCACCTGCACCGGCGCCCATACCCAGACCGGCGACGGCAACGGCATGGTGCTCAGGGCCGGGTTGCCGCTGCAGGACATGGAGTTCGTCCAGTTCCACCCGACCGGCGTATACGGCGCCGGCGTGCTGATCACCGAGGGGGTGCGCGGCGAGGGCGGCTATCTGACCAATTCGGAGGGCGAGCGCTTCATGGAGCGTTATGCCCCGCACGCTAAGGATCTCGCCTCGCGCGACGTCGTCTCGCGCTCGATGACCATCGAGATCCGCGAGGGGCGGGGCGTCGGGCCTGACAAGGACCACATCTTCCTGCACCTGTCCCATCTCGACCCGAAGGTGATCGCCGAACGGCTGCCGGGCATCTCCGAATCGGCGCGCATCTTCGCCAATGTCGATGTCACCCGCGAGCCGATCCCGGTGCTGCCCACCGTCCACTACAACATGGGCGGCGTGCCCACCAACTATCATGGCGAGGTGCTGACCAAGGTCGACGGCGACCCGGATACGGTGGTGCCGGGCCTGATGGCGGTCGGCGAGGCGGCCTGCGTGTCGGTGCACGGCGCCAATCGGCTGGGCTCCAACTCGCTGATCGACCTGGTCGTCTTCGGCCGGGCGGCGGCGCACCGCTGCGTCGAGACGATCGATGCAAACGAGCGCCATCGCGACTTGCCCAAGGACGCGGGCGCGGCGGCGGTCGCCCGGCTCGACCGGCTGCGCCATGCCAAGGGCGGCACGCCGACGGCGGAGCTGCGCGGCCGCATGCAGAAGGTGATGCAGGAAAACTGCGCCGTCTTCCGCACCGGCGAGGTGCTGGCCGAAGGCCACGCGCGCATCCACGAGGTGTGGTCGGGGAGCGAGGACGTCGCGGTCAGCGACCGCTCGCTCATCTGGAACTCGGACCTGATCGAGACGCTGGAATACGACAACCTCATCGTCCAG
Source organism: uncultured Alphaproteobacteria bacterium (assembly GCA_963782045.1). Classification (GTDB taxonomy): domain Bacteria; phylum Pseudomonadota; class Alphaproteobacteria; order Rhizobiales; family Kaistiaceae; genus CAVSRC01. The sequence continues at coordinate 210,796 of CAWAIR010000009.1, read as the reverse complement.
GCGGTGACCACCATGGATTCGGCGCAGAACCGCACCGAATCGCGCGGGGCCCACGCGCGCGAGGACTATCCCGACCGCGACGACCGGAACTGGATGAAGCACACGCTGTCGTTCATCGACCCCGAGGCGCGCACGGTCCGCCTCGACGACCGGCCGGTGCATGCCTTCACGCTCACCAACGACGTCCAGTACATCGAGCCCAAGGCGCGGGTGTACTGAGGCCTTCGTATCCCGGCGTGCCGCGAGTACTTCACCACTTCGCGGCTCGCACCGCGTCCGGGGGCCCCCACGAACCTCACCGTTAACCAGCCGCGCCAGTCATGGCTGCGAACCGTCATGATTCCGCATGACGAATGGCAGGCGCTCTCCTATATTCGTTGCAGTATCAAGGCCCGAGATGGTGTCGTGTCCGGGTGAAAGACGCAGAGTTCTGCGATTTTTCGGGTGTCACCGTTTCGTTTACCAAGGGCAGCCTAGCATTGGTTGCCAAAGGAACCGTGTTCAGGCCGGAAATGACTTCGATGGCGTACGCAACACTTTCAACCGCCGGCTATGCTGGCAGGCCGCAGGCCGAAAAGCTTGGCTATTTCCCTGGCGCGATCGCCGCCTTCGTCGGCTTGCCCGAAGATCTGGCCGACCTCCCCGGCAGCGTCGATTTTGGCAAGGTCGCCCGTCGCCAGGACTGGTCGCGGCCGATGGGCAACATGCCGTTCGACATCATCCACGCCTTCACCTTGAGCCGGGCCGAGCTCACCGCCGGCCTGCCGCGACTCCGCCGCGCCATCCAGCCGGACGGCATGATCTGGGTGTCGTGGCCGAAGCAGGCCTCCAGGGTGCCGACCGACGTCACCGAGGACATCATCCGCGCCGAGGCGCTGAAGCACGACCTGGTCGACGTCAAGGTGGCGGCGATCGACCACGTGTGGTCGGGGCTGAAGCTCGTCATCCGCGTCGATCGCCGATAGCCGCCAAAGCACGGCTTGGCCTTGCCCGCTCGGGTCGGTATAGAAACCCGACGCGGAGACGGTGAAACATGGTCCAGCTAACGCTTCCCAAGAATTCCAAGATCGGCAAGGGCAAGGTGTGGGCGAAGCCCGACGGCGCCACCGAACTTACCGAATATCGCGTCTACCGCTGGGACCCGGACGGCGGGGCCAATCCGCGCGTCGACACCTACTATGTCGACCGCAAGAGCTGCGGCCCGATGGTCCTCGACGCGCTCATCTGGATCAAGAACACGGTCGATCCGACGCTCACCTTCCGCCGCTCCTGTCGCGAGGGGGTGTGCGGCTCCTGCGCCATGAACATCGACGGGTCGAACACGCTGGCCTGCACCAAGGCGATGAACGAGATAGACGGCGGCACCATCGCCGTCTATCCGCTGCCGCACCTGCCGGTGGTGAAGGACCTGGTCGCCGACCTCTCGACCTTCTACGCCCAGCACCGCTCGATCGAGCCGTGGCTGCATACGGTCACCCCGGAGCCGCAGAAGGAATGGCGGCAGAGCCACGAGGAGCGGGTGAAGCTCGACGGGCTTTACGAGTGCATCCTGTGCGCCTGCTGCTCGACCTCCTGTCCCTCCTACTGGTGGAACGGCGAGCGCTATCTCGGTCCGGCAGTGCTGCTCCAGGCCTATCGCTGGCTGATCGACAGCCGCGACGAGGCGACCGGCGAGCGGCTCGACAATCTCGAGGACCCGTTCCGTCTCTATCGCTGCCACACCATCATGAATTGCGCCCAGGCCTGCCCCAAGGGCCTCAACCCGGCCAAGGCGATCGCCGAGATCAAGGCGATGATGGTCGAGCGGCGAGTGTGATCTGGTTCGCAACCACCTGCGTCTACTGCGTCCAATTTTCGCGGGAACGGGGCGGTTATCGGCGGAATTTGCCCATCATTTGAGCCTGCCCAGCGCTTATCGAGCCGCCTCCGGTCGCTTATATTGGGGTATGCAACCGCAGACGGAGGCAAGACTATGGACAAGGTTTCCGAGATCACCGGCGCGCCGTGGTCGGTTACGGCGGTCGAGAAGCTCAAGGAACTGTGGACCGCGGGCGTGTCGGCCGAGATGATCAGCCAGACGCTGGGCCGCGAGGAGGATGAAGTCCGCGCCAAGGCCGGTGAACTCAGTTTGCCGCAGCACGTCCCGGCCAAGTAAGCCCGGGCGACGAACGGCCCGATTCGGTACGATTGCGCGCCCCGGAAGGCTTGGCCTTTCGGGGCGTTTGCTTTATGGCGTCCGCAACGTGCCCGAAAGCCGCTACAATCGGGCTTTAGGTAAACGAATCACGCGTTGCAGCGAGAGTAGGGGACTGTACCGATGGGACTGAATTTGGGGGCGTCGGTGCGCTATCTGGTACCGGTGGCGCTGGCTGCGGCGCTCGCCGGATGCGGCTCCTTCGGAGCCATCGGCCTGCCCTGGCAGCGGGCCCAGGCCCCCGCGCCGCTCAGCCCGGCCGCCCCGCCGCCGGTCGAATCCTCCGCCCTGCCGCCGGTCACCAACGGCCAGCAGCAGAGCGCCATGGCGCCTGGAACCACCGACAACGCCGAAAGCCAGCCGCTCGCCCAGCCGCAGGTGGCCAACAACGCACCCGCCGGCACCGGCTCCATCGGCCGCACCGATCTCCTCGGCGGCTGGACGATCACCTCGGGCGGCGATTCGTGCCAATTGTTCATGACGCTGACCAGCTGGACCGGCGGCTATCGCGCCTCGACGCGCGGTTGCAGCAGCGACGTGCTCAAATCGATCTCCGCCTGGAACCTGCAAGGCAAGCAGGTCATCCTCGCCGGCCAGGGCGGCACGCCCGTCGCCCACCTCGCCTCGTCGGGCACCAACCGTTTCGACGGGCAAATCGACCGCCAGGGCACGGCGGTCACCTTCTATCGCTGACGGCGCACGGTCGTCCGGGGCGGACGCGGTGAGTTCCATCGGGCGAAGCCCCGCTGATCGCCCGCTATCGCGCGCTCGTCGCCGACGGTGCGATCGAACCCGATCCCGCCCAGCTTGCCGTCGCCGAGCGTCTCGACGCACTCGACCGGGCGCTCCGCGAACACACGGCGGCGCGGGGAAGCGGCCTCGTCGGCAGGCTCTTCGGCCGGCGTGAGGCGGCGCCGCGCGGGCTCTACGTCTACGGCGAGGTCGGTCGCGGCAAGACCATGCTGATGGACGAGTTCTTCGCGCTCACCGACGCCGTTCCCAAGCGCCGCGTCCATTTCAACGAGTTCATGAGCGAGACCCACGAGCGGGTCCATGTCGTCCGCCAGAAGCTTGCGGGCGACCCGATCGCGCCGGTCGCGGCGATGATCGCCCATGACGTCCGGCTGCTCTGCCTCGACGAGTTCCAGGTCGAGGATATCGCCGATGCGATGATCCTGTCGCGCCTGTTCGGGCAGTTGTTCGCCGCCGGAATCGTGCTGGTGGCGACGTCCAACGTGCCGCCCGACGAACTCTATCAGGGCGGCCTCAACCGCAGCCTGTTCCTGCCGTTCATCAGCGTGCTCGAGCGTCACGTCGATGTCATGCATCTGCAGACGGCGGTCGACTACCGGCTCGGCAAGCTTGCCGGCACGCCGGTCTACGTGCAGCCGCTCGGGCCTGCCGCGACCGCGAGGCTCGACAGGCTGTGGCGGGCGCTCACCGGCACCGAACGGGGTGCGCCGGCGGCGCTTTCCGCCAAGGGGCGGCAGATCGCTGTGCCTCAGGCTGCACGCGGCGCGGCGCGCTTCTCCTTCGCCGACCTCTGCGAGCGGCCGCTTGGCGCCGGCGACTATCAGAAGATCGCCCGCGCCTTCCATACGATCTTCGTCGACGGCATTCCGGTGATCGCTGCGGAGCGCCGCGATGTCGCCCGCCGGCTGATCCTGTTGATCGATACGCTCTACGACCACCGGGTGAAGCTCGTCGTCTCGGCGGCGGCGGAGCCGGCGCAGCTCTATAGCGCGACGAGCGGCGAGGAGTCCTTCGCCTTCAAGCGCACGGTCTCGCGGCTCGTCGAGATGCGCTCCGAGGCCTATCTCGGCGCCGCGCACGGGCTTGCCGCGCCGGCGGGGGCTGAGAGCTGACAGCCTGGTGAAAGCGGCGCGGCGGCATTGTCGCAATGCACCCACCACCGCTCTTGCACTGCAACATTAATCCGGCTAGTTCAAAACGACCGCCCGGCTCCGGGTGGCGACCTGCATCCATTCTCGAGGGAATTCCAGCCTATGGCCCGTGCGACGATCGCGCTCATCGGTGCCGGGCAGATCGGCGGCACGCTCGCCCATCTCGCCGGCCTCAAGGAACTTGGCGATGTCGTCATGTTCGACGTGGTCGAGGGGGTTCCGGAGGGCAAGGCGCTCGATATCGCCGAGGCGTCGCCGGTGGCCGGCTTCAACGCCAAGCTCGCGGGCACTTCGGCCTATGCCGCCATCAAGGGTGCCGACGTGGTCATCGTCACCGCCGGCAGCCCGCGCAAGCCGGGCATGAGCCGCGACGACCTGCTCGAGATCAACCTCAAGGTCATGGAACAGGTCGGCGCCGGCATCAAGAAATACGCGCCCAAGGCGTTCGTCATCTGCATCACCAACCCGCTCGACGCCATGGTGTGGGCGCTGCAGAAATTCTCCGGCCTGCCCAAGGACATGGTGGTGGGCATGGCCGGCGTGCTCGATTCGGCGCGGCTGCGCTATTTTCTCGCCAGCGAGTTCGACGTCTCGGTCGAGGACGTCACCGCCTTCGTGCTCGGCGGCCACGGCGACACCATGGTGCCGCTCACCCGCTTCTCGACTGTCGCCGGCATCTCGCTGGACGAGCTGGTCAAGATGGGCTGGACCACAAAGAAGCGCATCGAGGAGATCATGCAGCGGACGCGCGACGGCGGCGCCGAGATCGTCGGCCTGCTCAAGACCGGCTCGGCCTTCTACGCGCCCGCCCATTCGGCGATCGCCATGGCCGAGAGCTACCTCAGGGACAAGAAGCGGGTGCTGCCCTCGGCCGTCTGCCTCAAGGGCGAGTATGGCGTGCGCGACCGCTACATCGGCGTACCGGCGGTGATCGGCGCCAAGGGCGTCGAGCGCATCATCGAGATCGACCTCAACAAGAGTGAGCGGGCAATGTTCGACAAATCGATCGCCGCGGTCGACGGATTGATCCACGCCTGCGTGAGAATCGTGCCCGCGCTCGACAAATAGGCGGGCCAATAAGCCGGGAGGGGACAAGAGAGCCGGCATGAACATTCATGAATACCAGGCCAAGGCGATCCTTGGCGCGATGGGCGCGCCGATCGCCAAGGGCGCGCCGGCCTTCACGGTGGAAGAAGCCGAGAAGGCGGCGAAGGAACTCCCCGGCCCGGTCCGGGTGGTCAAGGCCCAGATCCACGCCGGCGGGCGCGGCAAGGGCAAGTTCAAGGAGCCGGAAGCCGGCGACAAGGGTGGCGTGCGGCTCGCCCGCTCGCCCGCCGAGGTCGCCGAGTACGCCCGCCAGATGCTTGGAAATACGCTGGTCACCAAGCAGAGCGGTGCCGACGGACGGGTGGTGCGCCGCCTCTATATCGAGGACGGTTCGGCGATCGCGCGCGAGCTCTACCTCTCCGCCCTGGTCGACCGCACGACCAGCCGCGTCGCCTTCATCGCCTCGGCCGAGGGCGGCATGGATATCGAGGAGGTGGCGGCGACGAGCCCGGAGAAGATCGTCACCGTCCACGTCGATCCGGCCGCCGGCTACAGCCCGCATGTCGGCACCACGATTGCCTACGCTCTCGGGCTTTCCGGCAACGCAGTCAGGCAGTGCGTCAAGCTCACCGGCACGCTCTATGCCGCGATGCTGGCCAAGGACATGAGCCAGGTCGAGATCAACCCGCTGGTGGTCACCGAGGCCGGCGATCTCTTGTGCCTCGACGCCAAGATCAATTTCGACGACAACGCGCTCTTCCGTCACCCGGACGTCGCGAGCTTGCGCGACCCGGACGAGGAAGACCCGCGCGAGGTCGAGGCGGCCAAGGCCGGGCTCAACTACGTCGCGCTCGACGGCACCATCGGCTGCATGGTGAACGGCGCCGGCCTGGCCATGGCGACCATGGACATCATCAAGCTCTACGGCGCCGAGCCGGCGAACTTCCTCGATGTCGGCGGCGGCGCCACGCGCGAGCAGGTCACCGCGGCGTTCAAGATCATCACCTCCGATCCGCGCGTGAAGGGCATCCTGGTCAATATCTTCGGCGGCATCATGCGCTGCGACGTGGTCGCGGAGGGCATCGTCGCGGCGGTCAAGGAAGTCGGCCTCGCCGTGCCGCTGGTCGTCCGCCTGGAAGGGACCAATGTCGAGGCCGGCAAGCAGATCATCTCCCAGTCGGGCCTCAACGTGATCGCCGCCGACGATCTCGACGATGCCGCCCAGAAGATCGTCAAAGCGGTCGGCGGCTGATGGTCACCGCGGCGAAAGAGTAAACATGTCCATCCTCATCGACGCCTCCACCAAGGTCATCTGCCAGGGTTTCACCGGCAAGAATGGCACCTTCCATTCCGAACAGGCGATTGCCTACGGCACCCGCATGGTCGGCGGCACCACGCCCGGCAAGGGCGGCCAGACCCATCTCGGCCTGCCGGTGTTCGACACCGTGCGCGAGGCGAAAGCCGCCACCGGCGCCGACGCCACCGTCATCTACGTGCCGCCGGCGTTTGCCGCCGACGCGATCCTGGAAGCCATCGCTGAGGAGATCCCGCTGATCGTCGCCATCACCGAGGGCATCCCGGTGCTCGACATGGTGCGGGTGAAGCGGGCCCTCACCGGCTCGAAGAGCCGGTTGATCGGGCCCAACTGCCCGGGCGTGATGACGGCGAACGAATGCAAGATCGGCATCATGCCGGGCAACATCTTCTCGCAAGGCTCGGTGGGCATCGTCTCGCGCTCGGGCACGCTGACCTACGAGGCGGTGTTCCAGACCACCAACGAGGGCCTCGGCCAGACCACCGCCGTCGGCATCGGCGGCGACCCGGTCAAGGGCATGGACTTCGTCGATGTGCTCGAGATGTTCCTTGCCGACGCGGCAACTCAATCGATTGTGATGATCGGTGAGATCGGCGGCGCCTCGGAGGAGGACGCCGCCCAGTTCCTCAAGGACGAGGCGGCGCGCGGCCGCGCCAAGCCGGTGGTCGGCTTCATCGCCGGGCTCACCGCCCCGCCGGGACGGCGCATGGGGCATGCCGGCGCGATCATTGCCGGCGGCCGGGGCGGCGCCGGAGACAAGATCGAGGCCATGAAATCCGCCGGAATCGTGGTATCGGATTCGCCTGCCCGTATCGGCCGCACTCTGGTCGAAGTCTTGAAGAACTAGTGTTTGTTCCCAAATCTCATGCCGTTGACCAAACGGTTGAAATCGAGACGATCGAGCGATAGAGCGTGGCTGGTGGCTGCGCGGTGAGAGAGAGCGGGGACGCGAAACGCCCCGTAAATCGAGAAGATGGCACGTCAGGGCGCGAATCAGGCATTCGCGGCGACTTCCTTCCTTTACGGCGCGAACGCGCCTTACATTGAACAACTTCAAGCCCGTTACGCGGCCGACCCCAACTCGGTCGACGGTGAATGGCAGAGCTTCTTCGCGGGGCTGAAGGACGCCCCCGACGCGGTGATCGCCAAGGCCGGCGGCACCCCGTGGCAGCGGACGGACTGGCCGCCGGTGATGAACGGCGAGCTGGTCTCGGCGCTCGACGGCAACTGGGCGGTGCTAGAATTCGGCGATCGGCCAGAAGATCAAGGCCGAGGTCGGCCGCCGCGGGGCTGAGATCAGCGACGGCGCGGTCACCCAGGCGACGCGCGATTCGGTGCGCGCCTTGATGATGATCCGCGCCTACCGCATGCGCGGCCACTTCCATGCCAATCTCGATCCGCTCGGCCTGCAGCAGCTTCCCCAGGAGAGCGAGCTCGATCCCGCCTCCTACGGCTTCACCGAGGCCGACTGGGGCCGGCGCATCTTCCTCGACCACGTGCTCGGGCTGGAATTCGCCACCATCCCCGAGATGATCGATATCCTCCGACGAACCTACTGCTCGACGCTCGGCGTCGAGTTCATGCACATCTCGGATGCCGCCGAGAAGGCGTGGATCCAGGAGCGCATCGAGGGGCCCGACAAGGGCATCGACTTTACCACGATGGGCAAGAAGGCGATCCTCAACAAGCTCATCGAGGCGGAGGGCTTCGAGCGCTTCATCGACGTGAAGTACACCGGCACCAAGCGTTTCGGCCTCGACGGCGGCGAATCGGTGGTGCCGGCGCTGGAGCAGATCATCAAGCGCGGCGGCAATCTCGGCGTGCGCGAGATCGTCCTCGGCATGGCCCACCGCGGCCGCCTCAACGTGCTCGCCCAGGTCATGGGCAAGCCGCACCGCGCCATCTTCCACGAGTTCAAGGGCGGCTCGTCCTCGCCCGACGACGTCGCCGGCTCCGGCGACGTCAAGTATCACCTCGGCGCCTCGTCGGACCGCGAGTTCGACGGCAACAAGGTGCATCTGTCGCTCACCGCCAACCCGTCGCACCTCGAGATCGTCGATCCGGTGGTGCTCGGCAAGGCGCGCGCCAAGCAGGACCAGCGCACCGACAAGGCGCACCACGAGTTCGTGCCGCTGGAAGAGCGCGCCCACGTGCTGCCGCTGCTCATCCACGGCGACGCCGCCTTCGCCGGCCAGGGCGTGGTGGCGGAGTGCCTCGGCCTGTCGGGGCTGCGCGGCCATCGCACCGCCGGCTCGATCCACGTCATCATCAACAACCAGATCGGCTTCACCACCGATCCACGCTTCGCGCGCTCCTCGCCCTATCCGTCGGACATCGCCAAGATGGTCGAGGCGCCGATCCTGCACGCCAACGGCGACGATCCGGAAGCGGTGGTCTACGCCGCCAAGGTCGCCACGGAATTCCGCCAGAAGTTCCACAAGCCGGTGGTCATCGACATGTTCTGCTACCGGCGCTTCGGCCACAACGAGGGCGACGAGCCGTCGTTCACCCAGCCGCTGATGTACAAGGCGATCGGCGCCCATCCGACGACGCTGGAGATCTACGGCAAGAAGCTGACCGAGGAAGGGCTGGCCACGGCGGAGGAGATCGAGGAGAGCAAGGCGCACTGGCGCTCGACGCTGGAGGCCGAGTTCGAGGCGAGCACCAACTACCGCGCCAACAAGGCCGACTGGCTCGACGGCGCCTGGTCTGGCATCAAGGTGGCCGAGGCCGGCGACGGGCCGCGGCGCGGCGCCACCGCAGTGCCGCTGGAGACGCTGCGCGAGATCGGCGCCAAGCTCACCGACATGCCGGAGACGCTGCAGCTTCACCGCACCATCCGGCGCGTCATCGACCACCGCAAGAGCTCGATCGAGACCGGCCGCAACGTCGACTGGTCGACCGCCGAATCGCTGGCGCTGGGCACGCTGCTCATCGGCGGCAATCGCGTCCGCCTGTCGGGCCAGGACGTCGAGCGCGGCACCTTCTCGCAGCGCCATTCGGTGCTCTACGACCAGGAGAACGAGGACCGCTACATCCCGCTCAACCACCTGGCCGAGGGCCAGGCGCGCTTCGAGGTGATCAACTCGATGCTGTCGGAGGAGGCGGTGCTCGGCTTCGAGTACGGCTATTCGCTGGCCGAACCGTCGGCACTGATCATATGGGAGGCACAGTTCGGCGACTTTGCCAATGGCGCCCAGGTGGTCATCGACCAGTTCATCTCGTCGGGCGAAAAGAAGTGGCTGCGCATGTCGGGCCTGGTGCTGCTGCTGCCGCACGGCTACGAGGGCCAGGGGCCGGAGCACTCGTCGGCACGGCTCGAGCGCTATCTGCAGCTCTGCGCCGAGGACAACATCCAGGTCGCCAACCTGACGACGCCGGCCAACTACTTCCATGCGCTCCGCCGCCAGTTGCAGCGCGATTTCCGCAAGCCGCTCATCCTGATGACGCCGAAGTCGCTGCTCCGCCACAAGCGGGCGGTGTCGCGGATGGACGAGATGGGGCCGGGCTCGTCGTTCCACCGGCTGTTGTGGGACGACGCCGAGATCCTCAAGGGCGAGAAGATCAAGCTCGCGCCGGACGAGAAGATCCGGCGGGTGGTGCTGTGCTCGGGCAAGGTCTATTACGACCTCTACGAGGAGCGCGAGAAGCGCGGCATCGACGACATCTACCTGCTGCGCATCGAGCAGCTCTATCCGTTCCCGGCCAAGGCGCTGATCACCGAGCTGTCGCGCTTCCGCCAGGCGGACATGGTGTGGTGCCAGGAGGAGCCCAAGAACATGGGGGCGTGGTCCTTCGTCGAACCCTACCTGGAATGGGTGTTCGAGAGCATCGGCGCGGAGCGCCGCAGCCCACGCTACGTCGGCCGGCCGGCCTCGGCGGCGACGGCGACCGGATTAATGAGCAAGCATCTGGCTCAGCTCGCGGCCTTCCTCGACGAAGCCCTTGCCGAGTAACCGACGGCAGGACCGGAGACAACAGCAAATGGCGACTGAAATTCGCGTTCCCACCCTCGGTGAATCGGTGACCGAGGCGACGGTGGGGCAGTGGTTCAAGAAGGTCGGCGATTCGGTGAGGGCCGACGAACCGCTGGTCGAGCTGGAGACCGACAAGGTCACCCTGGAGGTGCCGGCGCCGGCCGCCGGCGTGATCAAGGCGATCGAGGTCAACGGCGGCTCGACGGTCAATGTCGGCGCGGTGCTGGGCTCGATCGAGCCGAACGGCGCCGTGCACGAGGATCGCGGCACGCCGGTCCACGCCGGGCAGCCGGACGAGAAGACCGGGACCACGCGGCCGATCGCGGCGGGCGCCGCCACCATCAAGCTGCGCGAGGCCGACCGTACCGGCAATGGCGCCGGGACGCCGTCGCCGGCGGCGCGCAAGGCGCTCGCCGAGGCCGGCATCGAGCCCGGCCGGGTCGCCGGTACCGGCAAGGACGGCCGCATCACCAAGGCCGACGCGATGAATGCCGCCGAGGGCGTGGCGGCGCTGGCGCCGTCTCCGGCTCCGGCCGCGCCGCCGCCGGTCGCGCGCGCCCCGACGGCGCCGGACGACCAGACGCGCGAGCAGCGCGTGCCGATGACGCGGCTGCGCCAGACCATCGCCCGCCGTCTCAAGGAGGCGCAGAACACCGCGGCGATGCTGACCACCTTCAACGAGGTGGACATGTCGGCGGTGATGGCGCTCAGAAGCCAGTACCGCGACCTCTTCGAGAAGAAGCACGGCGTCAAGCTCGGCTTCATGGGCTTCTTCGTGAAGGCCTGCGTGCAGGCGCTGAAGGAGATCCCGGCGGTCAACGGCGAGATCGACGGTACCGACCTCATCTACAAGGACTACTACCACCTCGGCATCGCGGTCGGCACCGACAAGGGCCTGATCGTGCCGGTGGTGCGCGATGCCGACCAGAAGTCGCTGGCCGAGGTCGAGAAGACGATCGGCGACCTCGGCAGGCGGGCGCGCGACGGCCAGCTCGCCATCGACGAGCTGCAGGGCGGCACCTTCACCATCACCAACGGCGGCATCTACGGCTCGCTGATGTCGACGCCGATCCTCAACGCGCCGCAGTCGGGCATCCTCGGCATGCACAAGATCCAGGAGCGGCCGGTGGTGGTCGCCGGCAAGGTCGAGGTGCGGCCGATGATGTATCTGGCGCTCAGCTACGATCACCGCATCGTCGACGGCAAGGAAGCGGTCACCTTCCTGGTGCGCGTCAAGGATAACCTGGAAGACCCGCAACGGCTGATGCTCGACCTCTAGGGGGGGCCATGTCTTCACGCTCTTCGCATTGGGCCGTCCTCATCGGGGCGGCCTTTTTGGCATGTGTCGGCGCGGCACCTGCCGGCGCCGGCCAGATCGCGCCGGTGTCGCTGGTGCCGGCGCTCGACCTCTACGTCAATTCGCTGATCGCCGGGCACGCGGCGGCGCTTGCCTGTGCCGAGCCTTCGTCTCCGGCGCGCGACGAGGCCGGCTGGAGCCAGGCGAAGGCCGTGCTGCTGGCAACCTTGTGGGCCAACGGCTTCCCCACCGATTTCGTGCGGAGCGCCACCACCCGGCTCGATGCGCCGGCGGCCGCCGATACGCCCGACTGCAACAGCGAGGCGACCGCCGACAGCTTCGCCACGCCGCGCCACGAGGGGTGGGTCAAGACGATCGGTCATGCCCTTTCCGGCATGGAGCTGACGCCCATAGACCAGCCGGTCGGCGCCGAGGCGTGGGGCGAGATCAGGGCCGCCGTCGCCAAGGAGCTACCGCTGCAGGCACGCATGTTCGATTGCGTCGCCGTGGCCATCCCGGACCTCATGCCGGTCGCGGTCCACGACTGGGACCAGATGGTCGTCGAGACGGGCGGCAAGCTGGTGGGGGCCGGCCTGCCGCACGATGAGATCACCACGGTGCTCAGCGCCGCCGAGGCCAATTCCCTGTGGCACCGCGCCGATGCCTCCGCGGTCGCCTCGCTGCGGCAGTCCTGCGCCGGCGACAAGAGCTGGGACGACCGGCTGTTCAATCTCGAGTTCCTCGGCCTGCGCGATGCGGTCGCCAAGCTGCTGCCGGCGCCGGCCGGTGGCGATCAGTGAGGCATGGGCGCCGGCCTCCAGCGCTTGGTCGCCGTCGCGGCTTTGATTGCCGGCACGCTGGACGCCGCGGCGGCGGAGCCGCCTGCGCCAGAGGACTATCTTCGGGTGCTCGCCGACGGGCCGTGGCCGCTCGAAATCCTCGCCGTCTGCTACGCGACCATCGACAGGGACCCGGGCTTGCAGCAGGTCGGCGCGCGCTGGCGCGCGCGCAACGACGGGCTGCTCAAGACCATCGAGGAAAAGGCGGCAGGCGCCACCATTCCTGCCGACGTGCGCCGCCAGGCCGACCAAGCCTCGCTGGCCGCGATCCGGCGGCTCGCCGCCCGCCAATACGACAAGCCGGCATGGTGCCGGACGGTGGCGCAGGTGATCGACGGCGGCGCCTACGACCTCGACCGGCGCAAGGACCTGGCGGCACCGCTCAAGCGCATCTTCGGCCGTGACTAGAAAATAGGCACGCCCGCGCATGCGGCATTTCTTCATACCCCGCTCGGCCGGCCAGCGCGCTATTCAGAGGGTGACGATCCGGATTTGTTCAGCTTGCAGCGCGTGCAGGGCAGATGCCTGCGAATGGGGCGCTGACATGGTGCCACCCAGCCGCTATCTGTTCGGCAGCGGAACATCCATCCAAGTGGAGTGACGTCATTGGCCTACGATCTCGCCGTAATCGGCAGCGGCCCCGGCGGCTATGTGTGCGCCATCAAGGCCGCCCAGCTCGGTCTCAAGGTGGCGGTCATCGAGAAGAACGCGACCTTCGGCGGCACCTGCCTCAACATCGGCTGCATCCCGTCGAAGGCGCTGCTGCACGTCTCCGAGCTGTTCGAGCAGGCCGGGCACAAGTTCGCCGATTTCGGCATCCAGGTCACCCCCCCGAAGCTCGACCTCGCGACAATGATGGGCCACAAGGACAGCGTCGTCGAAGCCAACGTCTCCGGCGTCGAATTCCTGTTCAAGAAGAACAAGATCGACGCCTTCCGCGGCACCGGTGTCATCGCCGCCCCGGGCAGCGTGCGGGTGATGGGCGCCGACGGCCGCGAACAGATGACGGTCGAGGCGGGCGCGATCGTGATCGCCACCGGATCGTCGGTGGCGCCGCTGCGCGGCGTCGACATCGACGAGGAGCGGGTGGTGAGCTCGACCGGAGCGCTGGCGCTCCCCGAGGTGCCAGGCAAGCTCATCGTGGTCGGCGCCGGGGTGATCGGCCTCGAACTCGGCTCGGTATGGCGGCGGCTCGGCGCCGAGGTGACCGTGGTCGAGTTCCTCGACCGCGTGCTTCCCGGCCTCGACGGCGAGATCGGCCGCCAGGCCCAGCGCATCTTCACCCGGCAAGGCATGGCCTTCCGGCTCGCCAGCAAGGTGGTTTCGGTCGACAAGAGCGGCAAGGTGCTGAAGGTGGCGGTCGAGCCGGTCAACGGCGGCGACACGGAGATGCTGGAGGCGGACGTCGTGCTGGTCGCCATCGGCCGGCGGCCCTACACCGATGGCCTCGGCCTCGACGCGGTCGGTATCAGGCCGGACGAGCGCGGCCGCATCCTGGTCGACGACCACTACCAGACCGCGGTCAAGGGCATCTATGCCATCGGCGATGCCATCGGCGGGCTGATGCTCGCCCACAAGGCGGAGGACGAGGGCATCGCGGTCGCCGAGATCCTCGCCGGTCAGGCCGGCCACGTGAACTACGGCGTCATCCCCAACGTCGTCTACACCACGCCGGAGATCGCCTCGGTCGGCAAGACCGAGGAGGAGCTCAAGGCTGCCGGCATCGAATACCGCAGCGGGCGCTTCCCGTTCTCGGCCAACGGCCGGGCGCGCGCCATGGGCGAGAAGGACGGCTTCGTCAAGGTGCTGACCGCGGCGGCGACCGACCGCGTGCTCGGCGTCCACATCATGGGGCCCTACGCCGGCGAACTGATCCAGGAGGCCTCGGTGCTGATGGAATTCTCGGGCTCGGCCGAGGACCTCGCCCGCGTCTGCCACGCCCACCCGACGCTGTCCGAATCGGTCAGGGAGGCGGCATTGGCCGCCTGGACCAAGCCGATCCACATATGAGAAGAAGCGCCGGTGGCAGCCGGCGCTCCTCCTCGTCCGTATCGCCCGAGCGTCAGGCGATCCGGTGTTCGACCGAGAGTTCCCTAAGATAGTTCATCACCATCTGCGTGAGCTTGGCCGAAGCCGCCGGCTGGTGTACGGCCGAGGCCATGCTCATCTGATGGAACTCGCAGGCCGAGGCGCTGCCGATGCCGAGGAGCATCGCCAGCGCGAATGCGGAGGGGGCTAGGAGCTTCATAGGTTCCTCCGTCGCTGGGCCGGCCAATCCCGGCCGACGGTCAGGCTACGCCGGGAGCCGATCCGGGCGGAAGAATGGGCGCGATCACAAGGTCGCGAGGCGGCCGTGACCGCGAGCGGACGCAAAAAGGCGCCGCAGGGTCCCCCGCGGCGCCTCGCAAGCAACTGAGATGTCAGCTTATTTCTTCTTGACGAAGATCGCTTCGAAGAAGCCCAGGATCGGGATTCTTGTAGTGCGGCGTCTTAACGACCTTGACGACCTTGTGGTGGTGCATGGTGGCGGCGCCAGCGGGCGCTGCGCTCATGGCCACGGCGCAGCCGAGCACGAGAGCAACGGAGGCGGTGCGGATCAGGCGCATTTCGGGTTCCCCCTTGAACGGGACATCACGTCTGCCCCGCGCGACAATAACCGGCGTCGGGTACGCGGGATAGCTGGATTCTTGCGGACCCGGCCGGCCGTGCGACCGCGCCGGAAGGGCAACGCCCGGTTGGCGCGTGAGGCGCTTGCCGGCCTCGTGGCGGCCTAAGTAAAAGGCGCCGCAGGATTCCCCCGCGGCGCCTCACAAGTCGTTGAGAAACAACCTATTTCTTCTTGCAGTGGAAGATGGTGCAGAGCAGCCCGCAGACCGGATGCTTGACGGTCTGGGCGGCTTCGGCCTTGTGCTTGTGGAAGAAGAAGGCGCTCGCCGGCGTCGTCGTCGCGGCGACGGCGAAGCCGAGGACAAGCGCGATGGATGCGGTGCGGATCAGGCTCATGTCAGTCTCCCCCATAACCGGGTCATGATGGCGACCCGGGGGGACAATAGCCGGCGGCGGGCCTTCCGGAAAGCCCGGCTTTCCGCGCCCTGCAACCCCGCGCCCGGGGCAGAGGTTGATCCCGCATGATCGCCGTCCTCATCTTCGCCGCCACCTATCTGGTCATGGCGCTCGGCCGCTTGCCCGGCTGGCGGCTTGACCGCGCCGGCGCCGCGCTGCTCGGTGCCAGCCTGATGGTCGGCCTCGGCGTTCTCGATATCGGCCAGGCGTTCGCCGCCATCGACATGCGCACCATCACGCTGCTGCTCGGCGTCATGATCGTGGTGGCGAACCTGCGCCTCTCCGGCTTCTTCCGGCTGGCCACCGCTTTTGTCGTCACGCGCGCCCGCTCGCCGCTCACCCTGCTCGTCGGCGTCACCGCGGTCACCGGCGTGCTTTCCGCCTTCCTGGTCAACGACACCGTCTGCCTGGTGATGACCCCGCTGGTGCTCGACCTAGTGAAGCGGCTGAGGCGCAAGCCGGTCCCCTATCTGCTGGCGGTGGCGATGGCATCCAACGCCGGCAGCGTCGCCACCATCACCGGCAACCCGCAGAACATCATCATCGGCGCGATCTCGCACCTCACCTATGTGCGCTTCGTGGCGGCGCTGGCGCCGGTGGCGCTGGTGGCGCTGGTGCTGACCGCGGGGCTCATCGCGCTCGCCCATCGCGACGAGTTCTTCGGCGGCGCGATGCTCGAGCCGTTGCCGCCGAGGCCGGTGCGTTATCACCGCGGTCTGGTGATCAAGACGCTCGCCGTCACCGTCGGCATGGTGGCGGCGTTCTTCCTCGGCCTGCCGGTGGCGCGGGTGGCCATCCTCGCCGGCGCGCTGCTGCTGGTGACGCGGCGGATCAAGCCGGAGAAGGTCTATTTCGACATCGACTGGCCGCTGCTGGTCATGTTCGCCGGGCTGTTCATCGTCGTCGACGGGCTGGAGAAGGCGGTCCTCGGCCCGGACGTGATCGCTGCGGTCGGCCACCTGCACCTTTCCGCCGTGCCGCTGCTCTCGGCGGTGACGGCGGTGCTTTCCAACCTGGTCAGCAACGTGCCGGCGGTGCTGGTGCTGAGGCCGTTCGTCGCCGGCTTCGCCGATCCGGACCGCGCCTGGCTGGTGGTCGCCATGGCCTCGACGCTGGCCGGCAACTTCGCCCTGGTCGGCTCGGTCGCCAACCTGATCGTGGTCGAACGCGCCCGCCGCGAGGGCGTGCCGATCGGCTTCTGGTCCTATTTCCGCGTCGGCGCGCCGCTCACCGTGCTGACCATCGCCTTCGGCGCCTGGTGGCTGTCATAGGTGGGCGGTTCCCTCCGGGTAACTAAGTGAGGTTCGCGTCCGTCCTTCCAATCGGGCGCGGGAGCATCATCTATCAGTCACCATCCGTAACCGGCGACGCGGGGCAGGCGCCCGGTGCCGCGGCAGGCATGAGGCGATCGTGGTGAGCGAGACGCAAGCAACCCTTCTGGTGACCGGTGCCAGCGGCCAGCTCGGCCGGCGCGTGGTCGAACTGCTGCTGGAGAAGCGGGCCGGCAAGGTCGTCGCCATGACGCGCGAGCCGGCCAAGCTGGCGGACCTCGCCAAGCGCGGCGTCGCGGTGCGGGCGGGCGATTTCGACGATGCGGAGACGCTGGCCGCCGCTTTTGCCGGCGTCGATCGTGCCCTCATTGTCAGCACGGATGCCGTCGGCCGGCCGGGCGGCCGCAAGCAGCATCATTCGGCGGCGGTCGATGCGGCGGTTGCCGCCGGCGTCAAGCACCTCGTCTACACCTCGGGGCCGGCGCCGCACCCCGATCCCGATTTCCTCATCGCCGACGACCACTACTGGACCGAGCAGGCGATCGCGGCGAGCGCCATTGCCGGCTGGACGTTCCTGCGCAACATGCTCTACGCCGAAGTCGCCCTGATGGGGGCGAGCAATGCGCTCGCCACCGGCAAGCTGGTGACGGCCACCCACGGCGGCGGGCGCAGCTACGTCACCCGCGAGGATTGCGCCCGCGCCGCGGCGGCCGCGCTCGCCGACAGCTTCAGCGGCCAGCGTATCCTCGACGTCACCGGCCCGGCGGCGATCACCCAGGCGGAAATCGCCGCAATGGCCGGCGCGATCAGCGGGCGCGCCATCGAGGCGGTCGACGTCAGCCAGGAGGCGCTGCTCGCGGGGATGGTCAAGGCGGGCCTGCCGCCGGCGCTTGCCGCAGCCTATGGCGGCTTCGACCGCGATACGGCGCAAGGCTACTACGCGATTGTGACGCCGGTGGTCGAGCAGTTGACCGGGGTGGCGCCGACGCCCCTCGGCGCCTTCCTCGAACAGAATCGCGAAGCGCTCACCGCCAAGGCGGGTTGAGCGCATCGCGCGGGACCGGCGCCTGCGTCTTTTCGTGTTCTCCGCAGGCGCCGGTCCAACTTTCCTCTAGCGGTTCCTGCTCCTGCGATCGGCCAGGGTGAACCAGCCGACGCCGGCCAGCACCAGGCATGCGCCGAGGATGCCGACGGGGCTCAGCGTCTCGCCGAGGAAGATGGCGGCGAGCGCGATGGTCACCACCGGCGACACGGTGCCGATGGCGGCATTGGCCTGGGCCGAGATGCGGTGGAGCGCCGCGTTGAGGAAGAAGGAGGGGAGCACCGTGGCGCCGATGGCGAGGAACACCGACAGGCCGAAGACGCGCGGGCTCACCATGAGAGCGGCGGGCGCGTGCTGGGTGATGAAGGTGAGGAAGGCGCCGACGGCGGCGCCGCTCATGGCGACGCAGGTGAAGAGCCGCGGCCCCATCACCGCGATGACGCCCTTGGCGAGTAACTGGTACATGGCGAAGGCGAGCGCCGAGCACAGCACCAGCCCGGCGCCGATGATGGCGTTGGCGCCGCCGCCTGCCACCTTCTCGACGAAGATCAGCATCAGGCCGGCATAGCTGACCCCGATGGCGCCGAGAGCGCGCAGCCGCATCGGCTGGCGGAAGAAGAGCGCTCCGAAGATCACCACGAACAGCGGATAGGTGAACAGGATCAGCCGCTCGAACTGGGCGGAGATGAATTCCAGGCCGATGAAGTCGGTATAGCTGGCGAACCAGTAGCCGAGCGCGCCGACCAGGGTCGCCTGGAGGAAGGTCATGGCCGAAGGCAGTGCGACGCCGCGGCGGCGGAGATCGACGATGGCGAGCACGCCGATGGCGACGTAGATCGGCACCGACAGCGCCATGCGCAGGGCCAGCAGCGTCGCGGCATCGACCGTCCCGCCATAGGCGAGTTTGATGGCGACCGACTTGGTCGAAAAGAGGATCGCGCCGATGGCGGCGAAGGCGTAGCCGAGCTCCACGTAGCCGGGAGTGGCGGCCGGCGCGGCGGCCGTTCGGGCGGGTGGGGAAGACTCTTCGGTCGAGGCTGTCATCAGGCGATCATCCATTCGATTTTCGGGACGATCGCTGGCTCTTGCTCCACCGGGGCGCGATCATCCGCGCTGCCGGTGGGGTCGTGGTCTAGACGCCGCCGGGCCGCGCGAGGGCGCGGATAATAAGCCAGAGGTGGGCGGCGGCGGTGACCATGGCGCGTGGGTAGCACGGCAGGCGGTCGCCGGCAATCATGCCCGCGGATGGGCCTTGTCGTAGACCGCCATCAGCCGCTCGGTGTCGACGCCGGTATAGATCTGGGTGGTCGACAGGCTGGCGTGGCCGAGCAGCTCCTGGATGGCGCGGAGATCGCCGCCGTTGGCGAGCAGGTGGGTGGCGAAGGAATGGCGGAGCGCATGCGGCGTCGCCGTCGGCGGCAGGCCGAGCGCACCGCGCAGCTTCTCCATCGCCCGCTGCACCATGCGCGGATTGAGCGGCCCGCCGCGGGCGCCGACGAAGAGCGGCCCGTCGTGACCCACCCGGTAGGGGCATTGACCGAGATAAGCCTTGATCGCCGCGGCGACCGCCGGCAGCACGGGCACGATGCGCTCCTTGTTGCCCTTGCCGCGCACGCGCAGGGCATCGTTGCTCCTCAGCGGCGCCTCGCCGCGCTTGACGGCAAGTGCCTCGGAGATGCGCAGGCCCGAGCCATAGAGCAATGCCAGGATGGCGGCGTTGCGCGCCGCGATCCACGGCTCCTCATCAAGCGCGTTGTCGAGGGCAATCGTCGCCAGCGCAGCGGCGGTGGAGAGCGGCTTCGGCAGGGTGCGCTTGGCGCGCGGCGGGCGGATGGCGCGCAGTGCCGCGCCATTGGCGGCGCCGTCGCGCTCGAGGAAGGCAACAAACGAGCGGATGCCGGCGATGCCGCGGGCGAGTGTCCGCGAGCCGGCGCCGTCGTTGCGCCGCGCGGCAAGAAAGGCGCGGACGTCGGTGGTGGCGAGCGCCGCCATGTCGGAGAGGGTGGGCGGGTTGCCGAGATGGTTCGTGAGAAAGCGCAGGAACTGGGCGACGTCGCGCGAATAGGCGTCGACCGTCTTGTCGGCGAGCCGACGCTCGCTGGAAAGATGCCGGCGCCAGCGCTCGACGGCCTTGGCGAGGCCGGGCGTGGCGAAGACGAGCGGACCGTCGGGGGCAGCGATTCGCGCCATGGCGGCAAGTCTACGCCCGCCGCCGGTGAAGGGCGGGTAAACGCCGCGCTCCTTAGCCGGCGCGGCAAATTGCCTTTGCGTCCGGGCGCCGGCCCGGCCCATAGTGGGTCAACTCCGAGTAAACCAACTCCAAAAAACGAGCTGATCCAGAGGGAGGACATCATGGCGACATCCATCACACGGCGCGGCCTGGCCGCGCGGGCCGCGGCGGCTGCGCTCATCGGGCTGTCATTCGGCGCGACCGCCTTCGCGGCCGAGGCGCCGGCGCCGCTCAACCCGCCGCAGAAGGTGAAGGTCGCCTACGTCCCGATCATGAAGTTCGCGACGCTCTACGTCGCCGCCAGCCGGGGCATCTTCAAGAAATACGGCCTCGACGTCGACATCGAGCGGGTGAAATCCGGCACCGAGGCGATCGCCTTCCTCACCCAGGGGTCGATCGACGTCGGCGGCATCGCCATCGTCACCTCGCTGTGGAACGGCTGGAACCGGGGGATGGACATCCGCATCATCGCGCCAGGCGCGCTGGAGCCGTTCAAGGACAGCCCGACCAAGCTGGTGGTGCGCAAGGCGCTCAAGGACTCGGGCAAGGTCAAGGACATCGCCGACCTCAAGGGCATGAGGGTGGCGGTCGCCGGCGGACCGGGGAGCGGCGGCGAATACCTGCTGGCCAAGGCGCTGGAGCGGGCCAAGCTCACCATCCGTGATGTGCAGGCGATCAACCTCGGCAACCCCGACATGCCGCCGGCCTTCGAGAACGGCTCGATCGACGCGGCCATCCTCGGTTCGCCCTATGCCGACCAGGTGATCGAAAGCGGCAATGGCGTCGAGCTGGCCGGCGACCTGACGCCCGGCCTGATGACCGTCGCCTTCGTCGGCTCCGGCAAGTTCGTCACCGAGCGGCCGGAGGTGGCGCAGCGCTTCGTGCTGGCGCTGACCGAGGCGGCCCGGCTGATGCAGGGCGACAACTACCTGTCCAAGGACAACATCGACGCCTACCTGACCTACACCAACTCGACCGAGGAGGCGCTGCGCAAGGGCAGCCCGGTGGAGTACGACCCCAACATGGCGATCCCCGTCGATGGGCTGGCCGATGTCGAGCGCGTCCATCGCGAGAACGGCCGCACCGACTACACCGCGCCGGTCGACATGGCGAAGGTGGTCGACGACAGCTTCGTCAAGCAGGCAATCGAGGTTCTCGGCCCTGCCAAGTAGTCCCGGTGGCCGGCGGGGAGATCGTTCTCCTGCCGGTCCGTTGGCCTGAGTTCGAATCATGACAGCCCCGGCTCCTCCGACCGCGCCCGAGCCGAAGATCGTCTCGCGCGGCGTCGGCAAGGTCTATGAGACCGCGCGCGGACCGGTGACGGCCCTGGAGGCCTTCGACCTCGACGTCGCCGAAGGCGAGTTCGTCGCCATCGTCGGCCCGTCCGGCTGCGGCAAGTCCACCTATCTCAGGATGCTCGCCGGGCTCGATCACCATACCTCGGGCATCCTCGAGATCCGCCCCGGCGCCGATCCGGCCAAGCCGCTGAACAGCGTCGTCTTCCAGGAATACGCGATCTTTCCGTGGAAGACGGTGATCGACAACGTCGCCTTCGGCCTCGAGATGCGCGGGGTGGGCAAGGCCGAGCGCCTGGAGATCGCCTCCTCCTGGCTGGAGCGGGTGGGCCTCCGGAAATTCGCCGGCTACTACCCGCACCAGATCTCCGGCGGCATGAAGCAGCGCGTCTCGATTGTGCGTGCGCTCGCCAACGATCCGGAAGTGCTGCTCATGGACGAGCCGCTCGGCGCGCTCGACGCGCAGACGCGCATCGTGCTCCAGGAGGAACTGCTGCGCATCTGGGAGGAGACGCGCAAGACCGTCGTCTACATCACCCACTCGATCGACGAGGCGGTGCTGCTCGGCGACCGCGTCATCCTGATGACCGCCCATCCCGGCCGCAACCTGGCGAGCTACAACGTCGACATCCCGCGTCCGCGCGATACAGACACGATCAACACGCCGGCCTTCGCCGAGCTGCGTGGCGGCATCTGGCACCGCCTGTCGCGCGAGGTGGCGCGCGCCATGGAGGAGCAGGGATGAGCGCGGCATCGGAACGCGGCGGCCCGCACCGGCCCAATCTCTGGCCCGGGGTGGCGGCGCTTGCCGCCGGCTTTCTGGCGTGGAACGCGGTCTTCGCCGTCGCCGGCCTGTGGTGGACGCTGTGGTGGCTGGGGCTCGCCGGCGATTTCGCGCTGGTGGTGATGGTCGCCGAGCGCATCGGGCGGATGGTGCCGCCGGCGCGCCGGCGCCTCTACGAGCGCACGCTTGCCTTCGGCTTCCCGGTGCTCGGGCTGGTCGCCTGGCAGATCATCGTCGATGCCGGCATCCTCAGCCCGATCTGGTTCCCGCCGCCCACCCATATCGCCAAGGCGCTGTGGGAGCTGACGGTGAGTTACGACAAGTTCAACCAGACCAGCCTCTTCGGCCGGCCGTGGCTGATCCCCGAGGCGTGGCAACAGGGCGGCCTTCCCGCCGTCTGGGGCCTGTTCGCCGAAAGCCACGTGTGGATCACGCTCGCCCGCGTCGCCATCGGCTTCGTGCTCGGCGCCGTGCCGGGCCTGCTGCTCGGCGTCGTCATGGGCGTCAACCAGACCATCCGGCTGATGCTCGACACCACGCTCTCGGCGATCTACGTGCTGCCCAAGATCGCCATCTTCCCGCTGGTCATGCTGATGTTCGCCGATCCCTTCGGCGAAGGGCCGAAAATCGCCGTGGTGGCGATCTCGGTGTTCTTTCTGGTGGCGATCAACACCATGGCGGGCGTGCGCGACATCGACCCGGTCTTCATCCAGGCCGGGCGCAACTATGGCGCGCGCGGGCTCAAGCTCTTGTGGCACGTCATCCTGCCGGCGGCGCTGCCGATCATCTTCGCCGGACTCCGCCTGGCGCTCGGCACGGCGCTGGTGGTCATCATCGCGGTCGAATTCCTGCGCGCCAAGCAGGGGGTGGGCTTCATGACCTACTACTACTGGGAGGTGCTCATCCCCGAGAAGATGTATGCCGGCCTGTTCATCGTCATGGTGCTCGGCGTGATGCTAACCGGCGTGCTCCATTGGGCCGAGCGCAAGGTCATGCCCTGGCAGGGCTAAGGCCCATTCGCTGGGCCATTCCATGATCGCATCGACGCGGTCGGGATAGAAGGCGAGGTGGTCCTTGATCGCGGCGACCGCCGCATAGGGCGCCTCGTAGCTCCACGCCGCGTTCACCGCATGCGCACCGCCGGCGGGGACGCTGTAGTGGGTGCGCTCGCCCTTGTACGGGCAGTAGGTGGTGTGGCCGGTGCGCTCGAGCAGCGCCATGTCGACGTCGCGGCGCGGGATGTAGAGCACCGGCGCATAGCTGGTTTCGCGCAGCAGGAGCGCGCGGCTGGTGTCGGCGATCACTTTGCCGGCCACCGTAACCACGACGGGGTTGGAACTCCGTGTAATGGTGATCGGGTGACCTGCACCCGGAATCTTGATCAGCTTGTTCATGGCGTGAGCCTCCACCCGGCGCCCCGCTGAACCCAGCTCCCTTCCCTCGAATGCTATGTGGTGTGGGCGCTGCCGCGGTCAATGCGCGGAGGGCCGGCGGCAAGATTAACTTTTCGCGCCTGCCCAAATAGCAGGCAGGCCGTTTCTCATGACGTGGCTTGTGGCAAAGCAATCGCTCTCCCCGTTCGTCCCTGCGAAGGCAGGGACCCGGGCCGGAATCAGACAGGCAATTCGATGGCCCTGCCGTCGATCCGCCCTGGATGCCCGCCCGCGCGGGCATGAACGGAGGTGTGTATCGCTTCCCCGACGTCCCTAGGCGATCGTCTGGCCGGTCTTCTTCCAGTCGGCGAGGAAGCTCTCCAGGCCCTTGTCGGTCAGCGGGTGCTTGACCAGGCTCTTCAGCACCGCCGGCGGAATGGTGGCGACATCGGCGCCGGCCAGCGCGGCCTGCGTGACATGCAGGGGCGTGCGGATCGAGGCGGCGAGGATCTCGGTGTGGAGGGCCTCGTAGTTGTCGTACATCACGCGGATGTCGCGGACGAGGTCCATGCCGTCGATATCGATATCGTCCAGGCGGCCGACGAAGGGCGAGATGAAGCTGGCGCCGGCCTTGGCGGCGAGCAGCGCCTGGTTGACCGAGAAGCACAGCGTCACGTTGACCATGGTGCCCTTGGAGGAGAGCGCCTTGCACGCCTTGAGGCCGTCCCAGGTGAGCGGCACCTTGATGGTGACGTTCTTGGCGATGGCCGAGAGAACGGCGGCTTCGGCCATCATGCCGTCGAAGTCGATGGCGGCGACCTCGGCCGAGACCGGGCCCGGCACCGCCTCGCAGATTTCGGCGATGACCTGCTTGATCGGCCGTCCGGCCTTGCCGATCAGCGTCGGATTGGTGGTGACGCCGTCGAGCAGACCGGTGGCGGCGAGTTCGCGGATTTCGCCGACATCGGCGGTATCGACGAAGAACTTCATGGCTTTCCTCCTGAAGGATCGGGATGGGCGGCCGGGGCCGGACAGGCGGCGGCCGACGGGTCGGCCTTTCCTTTAGCCCAAACCGGCGCCATCGTCAGTACCCGTCAACGCCCGAAGGGATTCGCGAGAAAAGTGGCCGGCGAATCGATCGTCTCCGTGCTGGTGCCGGTAGCCGTGGCCGCGCCCTATACCTATCGCGCAGCGGCCTCCTGCCAACCCGGCGACATTGTCAGCGTGCCGCTCGGCACGCGCGACGTGGTGGGCGTGGTGTGGGACGATCCGCCCGACGGAAGCGTCGGCCACAACCGGCTGCGGGACATCAACGGCACCTTCGCGGCGCCGCCGCTCAGCGAAGAAATCCGCCGCTTCGTCGACTGGGTGGCTGACTACACGCTGACCGCGCGCGGCATGGTGCTGCGCATGGTGCTGCGCGCGCCGAAGGCGATGGAGCCGGAGGCGCCGGTGCCGGGCGTGCGACTGGCCGGCGAGGCGCCGGAGCGGATGACGGCAGCGCGCGAGCGGGTGCTGGCGATGCTGCGCGAGACCTCGGACGACGGCAGCAATGCCGCCTGGACCAAGAGCGGCCTGGCCGCGGCCGCCGGCGTCAGCCCGGGTGTCGTGCAGGGGCTGGTCGAGGCCGGCACGCTTGCCGCCGTGATGATGCCGGCACGGCCGGTGGCGTTGCCGCCCGACCCGGATTTTGGCGCGCCGGAGCTCTCGCCCGAGCAGGCAGCAGCGGCCGACCATCTGCGCCAGATGGTCGGCGGCGGCTACTCCGTGACGCTGCTCGACGGCGTCACCGGCTCGGGCAAGACCGAAGTCTATTTCGAGGCGGTGGCTGCGGCCGTCCGGGCCGGAAAACAGGTGCTCATCCTGCTGCCGGAAATCTCGCTGACGGCGGATTTTCTTGAGCGTTTCGGTCTGCGCTTCGGCACGCGGCCGGCGGAGTGGCACTCCGAGGTGGCGCCGCGCGCCCGCGAGCGGGTGTGGCGCGGCGTAGCGGAGGGCACGGTGCAGGTGGTGGTGGGCGCGCGTTCGGCGCTGTTCCTGCCCTTCGCCGATCTCGGCCTCATCGTCGTCGACGAGGAGCACGACCTCGCCTACAAGCAGGAGGAGCGCGCCTTCTATTCGGCCCGCGACATGGCGGTGGTGCGCGGACATTTAGCCGGCTTCCCGGTGGTGCTGTCCTCGGCGACGCCCTCTATCGAATCGCGGGTCAATGCCGATGCCGGCCGCTATGCGCGCATCGTGCTTTCCGACCGCTACAAGGAAGCGGCGCTGCCCGACATCGAGGCGATCGACATGCGCGCCGAGCAGCCGGAGAAGGGCCGCTTCCTGTCGCCGCCGCTGGCCAGGGCGGTCGGCGAGACGCTGGAACAGAACGAGCAGGCGCTGCTCTTCCTCAATCGCCGCGGCTATGCGCCGCTCACCCTCTGCCGCACCTGCGGCCACCGTTTCCAGTGCCCCAACTGCTCGACCTGGCTGGTCGAGCACCGCTTCCGCGGGCAGCTTGTCTGCCATCATTGCGGCCATGCGGAGAAGCGACCGCAGGCGTGCCCGGAATGCGGCGACGCTGAGAGCCTGGTGCCGATCGGGCCCGGCGTCGAGCGGCTGGCGGAGGAGGTGGCCTCGCGCTTTCCCGAGGCGCGCACCATCGTTCTCTCCAGCGATCTTGCCGGCGGCGTCGACCGCATGCGGCTAGAGCTGGCGTCGATCGCCAAGGGCGAGGTCGATATCGTCATCGGCACCCAGTTGGTGGCCAAGGGCCACAACTTCCCCTTCCTCAGGCTGGTCGGCGTGGTCGATGCCGATCTCGGTCTCGCCCACGGCGACATGCGTGCGGCCGAGCGCACCTTCCAGCTCCTCAGCCAGGTGACCGGGCGGGCGGGCCGCATGGGCGGCGCCAGCCGGGCGCAGCTGCAGACCTACGCGCCCGACCATCCGGTCATCCAGGCGATCGTTTCCGGCGACCGCGAGGCCTTCTACGAGAAGGAGATCGCCGAACGGCGCGCCGCCGGCCTGCCGCCCTTCGGCCGGCTGGCGGCAATCGTGGTCTCCGGACTGGAGCGCTCCGAAACGCAGGGCTACGCCGCCGCCTTCCGCCGCGCCGCGCCGCAGGACCCGGCGATCGGCGTGCTCGGGCCCGCCGAGGCGCCGCTGGCGGTGGTGCGCGGCCGCCACCGCTTCCGCCTGCTCGTCCAGGCGCCGCGCAGCGCCAACCTGCAAGGCTTCATCCGCCGCTGGCTGGAGGCGGCGCCGCGGCCGCGCGCGTCGCTGCGCGTGCAGGTCGATATCGATCCGCAGAGCTTCTTGTGATCGGCTGTCTCCCACGGCCGGTTCCGGCGGGAACCGTAGGCGCCGGGATGCTCGGCCGGCAAGGCAGCAGATGGTGGTCAGCAACCTTCATGGCCGCGACCTGCCGCCTACCAAGTGCCCAAACTGCGTCAACGAGTTTTGCACGTAGGCCATCGCCTTGGTCCACTCCGGGTCGGTCCAACGCCGCTGCATCTCTTCCGGCGGCACATCCTCGAGATGGGTTTGTAACCACCAGAAGTTTCCAAGCGGATCGCGCACGCGGCCGACTATGTCGCCGAAGGCCAGCATCGTGGGTTTGGTCACAGCAATCGCGCCCGCCTTGAGGGCCGAAGCAAAGCTTCTTTCGGCATCTTCGACGTAGAGGCGGATGAAGGCAGGCGTCTCCGGCCAACCCGGGGGCGAATCGAAGGCCATGATCACGGCGTCGCCGATGCGCGTTTCGGCGTGGCCGATGCCTCTGCCGTTCGGGTTTGTCACTCTGGCAAGCTCCTTGGCCCCATAAGCAGCCGCAAGGAAATCGAGGAGCTTGGCAGTGTCAGGGGTGATGATCCAAACCGTAACCGTCGCATATCCCTCGGGTCGGAATTTGGCCTTGGCCGACATCGTTCCGCCTCCTTTGCTACCGCAAGCGACCTTAGCCGAGCTGCCCTGACAGAATGCGTCAGTAGACGGGCAGGGCACCGGCGATCGAGCGCGGGCGGCGCCGCGGCCGCGCGCGTCGCTGCGCGTGCAGGTCGATATCGACCCGCAGAGTTTTCTGTAGAGGGTAGCCGGACGAATAGCCCGCAAGGAGCGAAGCGGATTGCGGGTGAATCCCGGACGACGCTGACGCTCCATCCGGGCTAAGGCGGGATGGGCTAAAACTGCCAGCCGGCGTGGGCGGTCAGGCCGTAATAATCGGTCTTCCAGTCGACCCGCTGCGGGCCGCCATTGGAGGTGACGTCCTCGAAGTGGGTGGTGCCGCTCGACTGCATGTGCCAGTAGCGCGCGCCGACGCCGAGCGTGACGCGGTTGGCCAGCGTGTAGTCGAGCATCGCCTCGAGCTGATAGCCCCAGCCGGTGCCGTCTTCCGGAATGCCGCCGCTGAAGTCCCGGCCGATGCGCAGCCAGTGATAGTCGGTGCCGACGAGCTGGACATAAGGCAGCGCCGCGGCCTCGCCGGCCAGGCGCCAGCCCTTGCCGAAGCGCACGTCGCCGTTCACGCCGAGGCGGAGCGCATTCCAGTTGTTCTTCTGGGTGATGACGCGCGTCGTATCCGGGATCGCCGTGCCGCAGATGGCCGGATTGCTGCCGGTCTGCGCGCAGCCGTAGGCGTTGACGCTCTGGTTCAGATAGCCGTAGCCGGCGAACAGGCCGAGGCGGGCGTGCGGGGTGTCGACGATGTAGGCGCCGCCGTCGACGGTGACATAGCCGAGGTTGCCGGCGTGCAGGCTGCTGTCGGTGCTGGAATAGGGCGAGGTGAAGGGCTCGAAATCCTCGTCCTGGAGGGTGCCGCGCATGAGCAGTCGGCCCAGGCCGGCGACGCCCTTGACGAAGTAGTTGCCCTGGTTGATCTGGCCGTAGACCTCGCCGGAGGCGCCCGCCAGTCCCTTGTAGGACAGGCGCGAGACCAGCGTGCTGCCGTCGGTGCCGTAAAGGTTCTTGCCGGTCTCTCCCATGCCGTACCACATGCGGGCGCCGATCTCTCCGCTGTAGGCGCCGTTGATCCAGCCCCAGTCGGTGTCGTCGGCGGCGGCCGGCCATGCGGCAAGGCAGCCAAATAGCGTAAGTGCTGCAGCCAGGCTGCGCTTTGCCGTTCGGGCGGCATGTGTGGTCATGGTGTCAAGGACTCCCCGGCGGAGCAGTCGGGCCCCAACGCAACGCGGCTCGAACAGGATTCAAGGTGCGCGATCATGGTAAATGCCGGGTTAATTGCGCGCGCCGATTGTGGCTGGTGGCGCTCTCGCCGGCCCTGCGGCAGTCGCGGACGGGCCGGGCCGAAACCCGGCCAAATCCGCGATATTGCCCTGCGGGGGAGCCTATGCTAATCCGACCGGCAATTCCGGGGGTTTGGGGCCGGTTCGGAGCGCGGGCCTTCCCCGAAAGATAATCCGTTCAGGGCCTTACAGGGGGCGGGCCGGGCTCGACCGGTGGGGGCTCGTCGTGTCGAGGACAGGGACCAGGTGGCCGGCAGAAAATCTTCCATAGCGACCGTAGCGGGACGCTACGCCAGCGCCTTCTTCGAGGTTGCTAGCGAAGCCGATGCATTGCCGGCCGTCGAGGCCGATCTCAACCGCTTCGCCGCAATGCTCGCCGAAAGCGCCGACCTGACGCGCCTCGTCCGCAGCCCCGTCTTCGCCGCCGACCAGCAGGTGCGCGCGGTCGGCGCCGTGCTCGACAAGGCCGAAATCGGCGGGCTGGCGGGCAACTTCATCCGGGTCGTCGCACACAATCGGCGGCTGTTCGTGATGCCCGACATCATCACCCAATTCCGCCGCCTGATGGCCGCCCACCGTGGCGAGGTCGCCGCCGAGGTGGTGAGCGCCGAGCCGCTCAGCGACAAGCACGCCGCCGCCCTCAGGGAGGCGCTCAAGGCCGCGATCGGCAAGGACGTGGCGCTCCACGCCCGCGTCGATCCGACGCTGATCGGCGGCCTCATCGTTCAGGTCGGCAGCCGCATGATCGACGGTTCGCTCAGGACCAAACTCAATTCGCTCAAACTTGCCATGAAAGAGGTCGGCTGATGGACATCCGCGCCGCAGAAATCTCCGCGATCCTCAAGGAGCAGATCAAGAATTTCGGCAGCGAGGCGGAAGTCTCGGAGGTCGGCCAGGTGCTGTCGGTCGGCGACGGCATCGCCCGCGTCTACGGCCTCGACAACGTCCAGGCCGGCGAGATGGTCGAGTTCCCCGGCGGCGTCCGCGGCATGGCGCTCAACCTCGAAAACGACAACGTCGGCGTCGTCATCTTCGGCTCCGACCGCGAGATCAAGGAAGGCGACACGGTCAAGCGCACCAGCGCCATCGTCGATACGCCGGTCGGCAAGGGGCTGCTCGGCCGCGTGGTCGATGCGCTCGGCAACCCGATCGACGGCAAGGGACCGATCCACAGCGAAGAGCGCCGCCGCGTCGACGTCAAGGCGCCCGGCATCATTCCGCGCCGTGGCGTGCACGAGCCGATGCAGACCGGCCTCAAGGCGATCGACGCGCTCATCCCGATCGGCCGCGGCCAGCGCGAGCTGATCATCGGCGACCGCCAGACCGGCAAGACGGCGGTGGCGCTCGACGCCATCCTCAACCAGAAGTCGATCAACGAGAGCGGCGACGAGATTCCGCAAGCTCTATTGCATCTACGTTGCCGTCGGCCAGAAGCGCTCGACCGTCGCCCAGTTCGTCAAGGTGCTGGAGGAGCGCGGCGCGCTCGACTACTCGATCGTGGTCGCCGCCACCGCATCCGATCCGGCGCCGATGCAGTTCCTGGCGCCGTTCACCGGCTGCACCATGGGCGAGTACTTCCGCGACAACGGCATGCACGCGCTCATCATCTACGACGACCTCTCCAAGCAGGCGGTCGCCTACCGCCAGATGTCGCTGCTGCTGCGCCGCCCGCCGGGGCGCGAGGCCTATCCCGGCGACGTGTTCTACCTGCATTCGCGCCTGCTCGAGCGCGCCGCCAAGCTCAACGCCGATTACGGCTCGGGCTCGCTCACCGCGCTGCCGATCATCGAAACCCAGGCCAACGACGTGTCGGCCTACATCCCGACCAACGTCATCTCGATCACCGACGGCCAGATCTTCCTCGAGACCGACCTGTTCTTCCAGGGCATCCGCCCGGCGGTGAACGTCGGCATCTCGGTGTCGCGCGTCGGCTCGGCCGCCCAGATCAAGGCGATGAAGCAGGTCGCCGGCCCGATCAAGGGGGAGCTGGCGCAGTACCGCGAGATGGCCGCCTTCGCCCAGTTCGGCTCCGACCTCGACGCCGCCACCCAGCGCCTGCTCAACCGCGGCGCGCGGCTGACCGAGCTCCTCAAGCAGCCGCAGTTCTCGCCGCTCAAGGTGGAGGAGCAGGTGGCGGTCATCTTCGCCGGCGTTTCCGGCTATCTCGACCAGTTGCCGGTCGACAAGGTGACCGACTTCGAGCACGGCTTCCTGACGCTGCTGCGCTCCGAACACCAGGACCTGCTCACCGAGATCCGCGAGAAGCGCGAGCTCTCCGACGACACGCGCGAGCGTCTGCATGCGGCGGCGGACGCCTTCTCCAAGGTCTTCGGTTGATCGGGGCGGGGTCGCAATAGCGGGCTGAGAGATGGCTTCCCTCAAAGAGCTGCGGAACCGCATCGCCTCGGTCAAGTCGACGCAGAAGATCACGCGGGCCATGCAGATGGTCGCCGCATCGAAGCTGCGCCGGGCGCAGGCGGCGGCGGAAGCAGCGCGGCCCTATGCCGAGCGCATGGCGGCGGTGCTGGTCAATGTCGCGACGGGGTCGAGCGGCAGCACGGATTCGCCGCGTCTGCTGATCGGCACCGGGAAGGACGAGACCCACCTTCTGGTGGTGTGCACGGCCGACCGCGGCCTGTGCGGCGCCTTCAACTCGTCGATCGCGCGGCTGGCGCGCGACCACGTCAACCGGCTGACGCGCGACGGCAAGCAGGTGAAGATCCTGTGCGTCGGGCGCAAGGGCTACGACATCCTGCGCCGCCAGTTCGCGCGCCAGATCCTCGACACGATCGAGCTGCGCGACGTGCGCCAGATCGGCTTCGCGAATGCCGACGCCATCGGCAAGCGGGTGCTCGCCCTGTTCGACGACGGCCAGTTCGACGTCGCACGCTGTTCTTCGCCGAGTTCCGCTCGGTGATCAGCCAGGTGCCGACGGCGCTGCAGGCTCATCCCGGCCGAGGTCGAGGGCGAGGCGTCGGCGGCCGGCGGCGGGGCGGCCTACGAGTACGAGCCGGACGAGGAATCGATCCTCGCCGAGCTGCTGCCGCGCAACCTGTCGGTCCAGATCTTCCGTGCGCTCCTGGAGAACGTGGCGTCCGAGCAGGGCGCCAAGATGAGTGCCATGGACAACGCGACGCGCAATGCCGGCGACATGATCGACCGCTACACACTCGACTACAACCGCACGCGCCAGGCGCAGATCACCAAGGAACTCATCGAAATCATCTCGGGCGCCGAGGCGCTCTGAAGCCCCACCCGGAGAGGCAGAGAGACAATGGCCAAAGACACCACCAACGTTAAGGGCGTCACCGGACGCATCACCCAGGTCACCGGCGCCGTCGTCGACGTGAAGTTCGAGGGGCATCTGCCGGCCATCCTGAACGCGCTCTACGTCGACAACCACGGCACGCGCCTGATCCTCGAGGTCGCCCAGCATCTCGGCGAAAGCACGGTGCGCACCATCGCCATGGACACCACCGAGGGCCTGGTGCGCGGCCAGGAGGTCACCGACACCGGCGAGCCGATCGCGGTGCCGGTGGGCGAGGAGACGCTCGGGCGCATCATGAACGTCATCGGCGAGCCGGTGGACGAGGCCGGGCCGATCAAGACCCAGCAGAGCCGCGCCATCCACCAGCCGGCCCCGGCATATGTCGACCAGTCGACCGAATCGCAGATCCTGGTCACCGGCATCAAGGTCGTCGACCTGCTCGCGCCCTACGCCCGCGGCGGCAAGATCGGCCTGTTCGGCGGCGCCGGCGTCGGCAAGACGGTGATCATCCAGGAGCTGATCAACAACATCGCCAAGGCCCACGGCGGCTACTCGGTGTTCGCCGGCGTCGGCGAGCGCACCCGCGAGGGCAACGACCTCTATCACGAGATGATCGAATCGGGCGTCAACAAGGACCCGAAGAAGAACAACGGCTCGACCGCCGGCTCCAAGTGCGCGCTGGTCTTCGGCCAGATGAACGAGCCGCCGGGCGCCCGCGCCCGCGTCGGCCTCACCGGCCTGACCGTGGCCGAGTATTTCCGCGACCAGGGCCAGGACGTGCTGTTCTTCGTCGACAACATCTTCCGCTTCACCCAGGCCGGCTCGGAAGTGTCGGCGCTGCTCGGCCGCATCCCTCGCGCGGTGGGCTACCAGCCGACGCTGGCCACCGACATGGGCGCGCTGCAGGAGCGCATCACCACCACCAACAAGGGCTCGATCACCTCGGTGCAGGCGATCTACGTGCCGGCCGACGACCTGACCGACCCGGCGCCGGCGACCTCGTTCGCCCACCTCGACGCGACCACGACGCTGTCGCGGTCGATCGCCGAGAAGGGCATCTATCCGGCGGTCGACCCGCTCGAATTCGACCTCGCGCATGCTCGATCCGCGGCGATCGTCGGCGAGGAGCACTACACCGTCGCCCGCCAGGTGCAGCAGGTCCTGCAGCGCTACAAGTAGCTGCAGGACATCATCGCCATCCTGGGCATGGACGAGCTGTCCGAAGAGGACAAGCTGACCGTGGCGCGCGCCCGCAAGATCGAGCGCTTCCTGTCCCAGCCGTTCCACGTCGCCGAGGTGTTCACCGGCACGCCGGGCGTGTTCGTCGAGCTCGAGGACACCATCAAGGGCTTCAAGGGTCTGGTCGCCGGCGAATACGACCACCTGCCGGAGCCGGCCTTCTACATGGTCGGCACCATCGAGGAGGCGGTCGAGAAGGCGAAGAAGCTGGCGGCCGAGGCCGCCTGATCGCAGGCACCGGGCGCGGCCGATGACGAACCTCAAGGTCATCCTGCTGGTGGTCGGGCTGGTGGTCGGGGCCGCGATCGGCTGGTTCGACGGCGCCCAAGCCGGCGACGACCGAGATCCACGCCGGGCCGCTCAACATGACGGTGCAGAACAACAACGGCTCGGGCAGCGGCGTCGGTCACCGTCAACGGCCAGAACGGCGGCCTCAACATCGAGGTCAACAAGGACCGCTCGCCGTTCGACGATCCCGGCCTGAGGACGGCGATCCTCGCTGCCATCGGCGCCGTCGTCGGTCTCGGCGCCGGCTATCTTCTCGACATGCGCAAAGGCTGAGCAGTCATGGCCGATCCCTTTCAGTTCGAACTGGTCTCGCCCGAGCGCCTGCTGATATCGGCGCAGGTGGAGCAGGTCGTCATCCCCGGCTCCGAGGGCTACTTCACGGTGCTCAAGGGCCATGCGCCCTTCATGTCGACCCTGCAGGCCGGGCGTGGTCGACGTGGCCCACGGCGGCGAGACCCAGCGCATCTTCGTGCGCGGCGGCTTCGCCGACGTGAATGTCAGCGGGCTGACCGTGCTCGCCGAGCAGGCGGTCCCGCTCGCCGAGGTCGATCCGGATTGGCTGGCGCAGGAAGTCAGGAACGCCGAGGAAGACGTCGCCGACGCCAAGGACGGCGCCACCCGGGACGTCGCCGAGCTCAAGCTGCACCAGCTCAGGGAAGTGCAGACGGCGCTTGGCGGGCGCTGAGCCTGCCTTTTCCTTCCACCGTCTTCCATCACCGACATCCGCAGCCGCAACCTGCGGTTTGACACCGCTCAAGGCGGTTGTCGCTCTGCCGGCCATACTGGCGGCGGGTGACGTGATGAACCGCAGGCAGTTTGTCAAGGGAACGGCCGTTGTCGGCGGCGTTGCCGTCGCCGGCGGCGCGGCTGGGGTGGCGTGGATGGGCGACGGTCGTGGGACTTGGGAGACCGAGGTCGAGGCGGTAAGGCGTTTCCTGTCGCCGGGCGCCTCGGCTTCGGAGCAAACGTGGGAACCGGTGCGCGCGGCGACGCTCGCCGCCAACAGCCACAACACGCAGGCCTGGCGGTTTGCTCCTCGTCCGGGCTCGCCGTGTTCCATTCGGAGGGGAACGACAAGGCCCGCTGGGCCGCGGCCGGCCGGGCGTTCGAGCGTTTCGCACTGACCGCGACGAGACTCGGGATCAGCCACGCGCCGGTCAATCAGGCGGTCGAGGTGGGCGACGTCCGCCGGCGCCTCGCCGAGCGGCTGGCCTTGCGCGATCGCCGGCCGGATTTCGTCGTGCGCTTCGGCCACGGGCCGCAGATGCCGCGTTCGCTGCGCCGGCCGGTGGCGGCGGTGCTGGTGGCTTGAGGCCGGCCAGCACCGTAGCGTCATACTCAGCCGGCAATGTCGGCGAATGCGTCGGCCACCTGCTCGTAGACCTTGCGCTTGAAGGGCACCACCAGCTCGGGCAGGCGCGCGAGCTTCTCCCAGCGCCAGCTCGAGAACTCCGGCTTGAACTTGCCGCCGCCCGGCTTCAGCACGTCGATCTCCGCTTCCTCGCCGGTGAAGCGCAGCGCGAACCACTTCTGCTTCTGGCCGCGATAGCGCCCCTTCCAGGAAATGCCGACCAGTTCCGCGGGCAGGTCGTAGGTGAGCCAGCCGTCGGCGGCGCGGATGAGTTCAGCGCTCCTGATCGAGGTCTCCTCGTAGAGCTCGCGGAAGGCGCACTTTTCCGGGTCCTCGTCCTTGTCGAGGCCGCCCTGCGGCATCTGCCACCAATGGCCGTCGCCCTCGCCCTCGGCGTCGACGTCGCTGCGATGGCCGATCCACACCCGGCCGTCGCGGTCGAACACGGCGATGCCGACATTGAGTCGGTAGGGAAGGTCATCGATGGACATGCAAGGCTTGCTCATGAACGGCCTGCGGCTACCAGTGAAGTCAGGGGAACGATGGTGACGCCGCGGTCGGCGGCCGCGGCGGCGAAGGCGGCCACGCGGTCGATCGTGGCGGAAAACGCGCTGCCGGTGGCGATGGCATAGCCGCGCCCCCTGGCGATGGCGCGCAACTGGTCGAGGCGCTGGTCGATCGTCGCCGGCGTCAGGTCGGCGTCGAGCACCACGTCGGCACGCAGCACCGGCGTGTTGCCGGCAAGCTGCACCGCCAGGCTGCGCGCCGAGGAGCCGTCGTCGAGCCAGAGCAGGCCGCGCTTGCCGACCTCGGCCAGCACCGGCGTCAGCGCATCGGCCTCGCCGGTGAAGCGGGCGCCCATGTAGTTGACCACGCCGACATAGTTGGTGAAGCGGCCCATCAGCCAGTGCAGGCGGTCGATGTTCTCCGCCGGCGTGGCGTTGACGGTCAGCGTGTGCGGGCCGGGATCGGTCGAGGGATAGTTGAACGGCTCGAGCGGAACCTGGAGGAGCAGTTCGTGACCGGCGCCACGGGCCTCGGCCATGGTCGACTTGAGATCGGCGCCATAGGGCGCCAGCGCCAGGGTCACGGCGCCGGGCAGGGCGATCGCCTGGCGGCTGCCCTCGGCGTCAATGCCGACGCCGCCGATAACGATGGCGACGCGGGCGGTGCCGCTGCCGGTCGCGGCCGACGGCCGGGCATAGGCGTCAAGCGGGCGGGTGCCGTCGGCGGCGACCCTGGGCAACGGCCCGTAATCGCCGGCCTCGAGCAGAGCGGCTACGGGCTGGGCCGCTAGGGTCATGGCATCGGAGCCGGAAGCATCCTCGACGCCGACCTTGCCCACCTTGGGAACCTCGCTGAGGCTGCCGATCGGCTTCACCTCGGTGAGGCCGGCGCTGTTGGCCGGGGCGGCCGCTGTCTTCTGCGTTGCCGTGGCGGGGGCGGCCGGCGTGTTGATGGTGGCGGTCGCCGTCGGCCCGGCAGGCGTCGGGTGGAGAAGCCACCAGCCGACCCCGCCGAGGACGAGGAGGAGCACGGCGGCCGCAACGCCGATCACCGCCCATGGCCGGCGGCCGCGCGGACGGCGCGGCTGCGGCAATCCCAGCGGCTTCGTCAGCTCGTCCGACATCAGCCTGCCATCGGCAACAAGAGGAAACGGGCGGCGGCGCCGCCCGCCACCGCCTCTAGTTCGGTATGCCGCGATTCGGGTCCGGCGGGAAAGCCGTGTTCACCTGTTTGCCGTTGAGAAGATCGAGCGCGTAGTTGAGCTGGTTGTCGTTCTTCGGATCCGGCGGAACGTAGGCCGACGAGCCCTTCATCTCGGGCTTGCCATCCTGGGTCAGGTGACCCTTCAGGCTGGCCTCGCCCTGCGGCATGATGGTGGCTGCGTCGGCGAGGTCCGGCGGCAGCGGGTCGGTGACGACGATGTCAGGCTCGATACCCTGGGCCTGGATGGAGCGGCCGGACGGCGTGTAGTAGCGCGCCGTGGTCAGCCTGAGGGCGCCGTTGCCGCCGAGCGGGATGATCGTCTGCACCGAGCCCTTGCCGAAGGACCGGGTGCCGATGATGGTCGCGCGGCGGTGGTCCTGCAGGGCGCCGGAGACGATCTCGGAGGCCGAGGCGGTGCCGCCGTTGATCAGCAGGATCACCGGCTTGCCGTCGCTGAGGTCGCCGGCGTGGGCGTTGAAGCGCTGGGTCTCGTCGGCGCGGCGGCCACGGGTCGAGACGATCTCGCCGTGGTTGAGGAAGGCGTCGGAGACCGCGATCGACTGGTCGAGCAGACCGCCGGGATTGTTGCGCAGGTCGATGATGTAGCCCGCGATCTTGTCCGGGCCGATCTGGGTCTTCAGCTTGTCGATGGCGCTCTTCAGCCCGTCATAGGTCTGTTCGCTGAACGACGAGATGCGGATGTAGCCGACGTCGCCTTCGACGCGCGAGCGCACCGCCTGGATGGTGATCTCGGCGCGGATGAGCTTGACGTCGAAGGGCTTGGCGACGTCGGGGCGCTTGATGGTCAGCGTGATCGAGGTGTTGACCGGCCCGCGCATCTTGTCGACCGCGTCGTTGAGGCTGATGCCCTGGACGTTGTCGCCGTCGATGGCGACGATCTCGTCGTTGGCGAGGATGCCGGCCTTCGATGCGGGCGTGTCGTCTATCGGCGACACCACCTTGATGGCCCCGTCCTGCTGGGTGACCTCGATGCCGAGACCGCCGAACTTGCCGGAGGTCTGCACCTGCATGTCCTGGAACGTCTTTCGGGTCCATGTAGCTCGAGTGCGGGTCGAGCCCCGACAGCATGCCGTTGATCGCCGATTCGATCAGCTGGTGATCGTCGGGAACCTCGACGTAATCGGCGCGCACCCGCTCGAACACGTCGCCGAACAGGTTAAGCTCCCGATAGGTGTCGGTGGCGGCTGCATTGGCCTCGGCGCCCGCCAGAAGCTGTGGTTGCGTCGCGACAACCGTTGCCAGTGAACCGAAGAGAGCCCCAACGAGCAGTAATGTGGCTTTGCGCATCATCCGCCAACCTTTTCCGCACTGGACGCGGCCCACCAGGGGGCCGGGTCAATCGAAGTCCCGTCTTTCCTGAATTCGATATAGAGCACCGGCTGCGCGGCACCGACGTCGACTGCGCCGATGCTCGCCACCTTCTGTTCCGCCATCACGGCAACCGGCTCGCCGGCAAGCACGAACTGGCCAAGTTGAACATCCGTTCGTCCCATGCCCGCAAGTAGCACATGATATCCGTCCCCGGCGTTTATGATCAAGAGTTGGCCGTAGCTACGGAAGGGGCCGGCATAGACCACCCAGCCGTCGGTGGGCGAGGAGACCAGCCCGCCGGGGCGGGTGGCGACGGAGATGCCCTGGGCGTGGCCGCCGAGCCCGTCGCTATCGCCGAAGGCGCGGATGATCCGTCCGCTGACCGGCATGGGCAGCAGGCCCTTGGCATCGACGAAAGCCACCGCGGGGGCCATGCGGCCGGCGCTGCCCAGCGATTTGGCCGGTTTGTCGCCGCTTTTCTCGTGGGCGATGGCGGCGGCCTTCTCGGCCTCGGCCGCGGCCGCGGCGGCGGCCGGCTCCTGGCTCTCCAGCTTGGCAATGAGGTCGCGCAGGCTGGTCGCCTGGTCGGCAAGCGCCGCTGCCCGCTTCTCTTCGTTGGCCAGCGCCTCGGCAGAGGCGGCGCGGGCGGCGCGCTTCTGTTCAAGAAGAAGTGAAATGCGCGTGCGCCCCTCGAGCAGCGCCGTGGTGTCGGCGCGCAGGCGGTCGCGCTCGCGTTCCTGCTCCTTGCGCAATGCAACCAGTGCGCGCAGGTCGTTGGCGACCTGCTCGGCGGCCGCCTGCAGGTCGGGGACGACGGCGCCAAGCAGAATGGCGCTGCGCACCGAGGCCAGCGCATCCTCCGGCCGCACCAGAATGGCCGGCGGCGGATGGCGGCCGACCCGCTCGCAGAGCGGCCAACACCTCGGCCAGCACCTCGCGGCGCTGGCCAAGCGAGGCGCGCAGCGTGTCCTCCTGGCTCATCAGCGTGGAAAGGCGCCGTTCGGTGCGGTCGCTGGCGGCCTCCAGCTTCTGCACCTGCTCGCCGGCATCGATCAGCGACTGGTTGAGGGTGGCGCGGTCCTTGTCGAGGGCGTCGATTTCCTTGGCGAGCTCCGCCCGCCGCTGGACGGAAAGCGTGATGTCGCGGGTGACCGCATCGAGCTCGGCCTGGCGGGCGTCGCGCTGGCTGGTGGCGCCGCCGTCGGCCGCCGGCTGCGCCGTGGCGAGCCCGGAGGCAAGCACGGTGGCGAGCAAGGCCGTGGCAAGGCGCAGTCGCATCTCTCAGCCGGCGTTTCCTGTCTGGCCGGCGCCCTGCCGCAAGCTAGGGGCAACGCCTAACGATTTGTCAACCAAAACCGCCGTTTTCGGGGCAAAACCGAGGCCCGCGTGCGGCGTCAATCGCGATGATAGGGGTGGCCGGAGAGGATGGTCACCGCCCGGTAGAGCTGTTCGGCAAGCATCAGACGGACCATCTGGTGGGGCCAGGTCATGGCGCCGAGCGCCAGGCGCAGCCCGGCCTTGTCGAGCACGCCGGCGCCGTGGCCGTCGGCGCCGCCGATGGCGAAGACGAGCTCGGCTGACGCCGTCGTCCCGCCACCTTGCGAGCTGCTGGGCGAAGGCGCGGCTGTCGAGGTTGCGGCCGCCCTCGTCGAGGGCGACGAGCACGGCCCCCGGCGGCAGCGCGGCGAGGAGCGCTGCGGCTTCCTGGTCCTTGCGCAGGTCGGCGGAGCCGGCGCGGCTCTCGGGGAACTCGCGGACGGCAAGCGACAGGCCGAGCTTGCGGCCGGCCTTGCTGACGCGGTCGACATAGCGCTCGGCAAGCTCGCGTTCCGGACCGGCCTTCATGCGGCCGATCGCGGCGATGGTCATCGTGCATCGGGCGCGGCGCCTGCGGCGCCGGCGGGTCAGACCGGGACCGGGTCGGTCGGGTGGTCGGCCAGCCACATCTTCTCGATATTGTAGAAGGTGCGGACGTCCGGCCGGAAGATGTGGACGATGACGTCGCCGGCATCGATCAGCACCCAGTCGCACTGGCGTTCGCCGGAACGCGGATGCCGCTGCCGCCGGCGTCCTTCAGGTCGCTGACCAGGCGCTCGGCGATGGCGCCGACATGGCGCTGCGAGCGGCCGGAGGCGACGACCATCCAGTCGGCGAGGGGCGATTTTCCGGTGATGTCGATGGGGACGATGTCCTCGGCCTTGGAATCTTCAAGGCTCTTCCGGACCAGCTTGATGGCGGCCGCCGCTGCAAGTTCACGGCGTTCGGCCGCAAGACGAGGTGCGCGGATGTCGCGCCACCTCACTGACGAACTGCGGTTGTCAGTGTTCGTTTCCCTCTCCTTCAGCGCCACAAGACAAATCAGGCGCAACCCAAAGATAAGCGTCTCACGGTGACGCTTTCAAGACGCAAGGAGCGGGCCAGTCCGCCGGCTTCTGAGTGCGGTCGAGGATATGTCGATGTGCGGGGCGGGCAGGAAAACCCAGGCCGGCGGCGGGGTTGTGGCCAGAGCGGCGGCATCGGCGGCGTCCAGACGGAAGCGGGCCAGTGCCCTGGCCGCGGGGGAGGCGAGGGCCCGAAGGCGCTCGCCGGGGCGGTTGAAGACGGCGATCGGCAGGGTGGCGGCGATGCGCCGCCAGTCGCGCCAGCGGTGGAAACTTGCAAGATTGTCGGCGCCCATCATCCAGACGGGGAGGACGCCGGGCAGGCGCGGCAGCAGGCGGGCAAGGGTTTCGGCGGTATAGGTGGTGCCGAGCTCGGCCTCGATGCCGGTCACCCGGATGCGCGGGTGGCGGGCGACGCGCTCGGCGGCGGCGATGCGCCGGGCAAGGTCGCTCGAGGGGGCGTTCGGCTTCAGCGGGTTCTGCGGCGAGACCAGCCACCAGACCTGATCGAGGCGGAGGCGCTTCAGCGCCTCCAGGCTGACGCGGCAGATGGCCGTCATGGGCGGGATCGAAGGAGCCGCCGAACAGGCCGATGCGCATGCCCGGCAAGAAAGGCCGGCAATCGGCGATCGGCAATCGGCGATCGCCGGTGCGGCGATAGCTTCGCGCTGCCGACTGCCGCCGCCGATCGCCTCAAGGCCTCACCTGACCGGAGCCGCGCACGCGGTACTTGAAGCTGGTCAGCTGCTCGACGCCGACCGGGCCGCGGGCATGCATGCGGCCGGTGGCGATGCCGATCTCGGCGCCCATGCCGAACTCGCCGCCGTCGGCGAACTGGGTCGAGGCGTTGTGCAGCACGATGCGCCGAATCGACCTCGGCCATGAAGCGGTCGGCGGCGGCCTGGTCGTCGGTGATGATCAGGTCGGTGTGGTGCGAGCCGTAGCGCTCGATATGGTCGATGGCGGCGTCGACGCCGTCGACCACCTTCACCGAGATGATCGCGTCGAGATATTCGGTCGTCCAGTCGGCCTCGGTGGCGGGCGTCACGCCGGCGACGGCCGCCTGGCGTCGCGGCGTCGCCGCGGATGTCGCAGCCGGCCTCCCGCAGCGCCTCGACCAGCGGCTTCAGATGGGTGCCGGCGACCGCCTTGTCGACCAGCAGGGTCTCGGCGGCGCCGCAGACGCTGACCCGGCGCATCTTGGCGTTGACCAGCAGCTTCTCGGCCATCGCCAGGTCGGCGGCGGCGTGGACATAGACGTGGCACGATGCCCTCGAGATGGGCGAAGACCGGCACGCGCGCCTCCGCCTGGACGCGCGCGACCAGGCCCTTGCCGCCGCGCGGCACGATGACGTCGAGATTGCCGTCGAGCCCGGCCAGCATCTCGCCGACGGCGGCGCGGTCGCGGGTGGGGACGATCTGGATGGCGTCGGCCGGCAGGCCGGCGGCGGCGAGCCCGGCGACCAGGCAGCGGTGGATTGCGGCGGAGGAGCGGAAGGAATCCGAGCCGCCGCGCAGGATCGCGGCATTGCCCGCCTTGAGGCAGAGCGCGCCGGCGTCGGCGGTGACGTTGGGCCGGCTCTCGAAGATGATGCCGATGACGCCGAGCGGCGTGCGCACGCGCTCGATGTGGAGGCCGTTCGGCCGGTCCCATTCGGCAATCGACGCTGCCGACCGGGTCGGGCGAGGCCGGCGATCTCCTCCAGCCCCTTGGCCATGGCCTCGATGCGCGCCTCGGTCAGGGTCAGCCGGTCGATGAAGGCGGCGGTGCCGCCGGTCTTCTTCATGTCGGCGACGTCCTTGGCGTTCTCGGCAAGGATGGCCGCGGCGTTCTTGCGCAGCGATGCGGCGGCGGCGGCGAGCGCTCGGTTCTTGGCTTCGGTCGAGGCGAGGCCGAGGCCGCGCTGGGCGCGGCGGGCGCGACGGCCGATCTCGGCCATGGTCTCGGTGACCGTGGCTCCGCTTGCCGGCATTTCGGCGATTTCCGCGATGCTCATGACACAACACCTGAATTTGCCGCCGCCATTCTAGCCGAGCGGGGCGTGTTTGGCACGCCGGATGCCGGGCGGCAACCCGGAACCGGCGAACGGATCGCGTCGCGTCGGGACTTGCCTCTGCCGCATGTCATCTTCTTCACCGACTACTTCCTGTTTTCGGCCCCGACGGACGTGTACGTGATGACGAGGGGCGAGCAGTCGGCGTTCGTGGCGCTGCTGGGCGCCTGCCCGGACCGGCTGGATGCCGACGAAGATTGGAATTTGAAATGCGATCTCGCCGGATTCCGATATTTGATGAATTACCGGCGGGACAG
Organism: uncultured Alphaproteobacteria bacterium; assembly: GCA_963782045.1. Lineage (GTDB taxonomy): Bacteria > Pseudomonadota > Alphaproteobacteria > Rhizobiales > Kaistiaceae > CAVSRC01. The sequence goes on along the minus strand of CAWAIR010000009.1, from coordinate 168,063 downwards.
ACGCATCGACCGCCTGCTCGACGCCATGCAATTCATGACCAGCCAGTTTCGATACAATCAGGAGATCGGGCGTCGCAGCCAGACCGGCATCGGCGGCAGACTTGGCGTCATACGCGCGGGCCTGAGAAGCGCCCTTGGTTTTGCGGCCGTGCGGACGGATTGAAGTCGCGGCGGCTTCGCATCATCCGTCGGCGGTCCCCGCCTCCTCAGGGGCCGGCGTCGGCCGCCTGTACCGGCGGTAGAGGTAGAGGCCGAGCGGCACGAACCAGACCAGCAGCGTGGTGACCCCGAGCGTGCCGGCGATCGGCCGCTGCGAAGAAGGCGAGAAAGTTGCCGTCCGACTTGATCATCGAGGTCATGAAGTTCTGCTCGAGCATGGGGCCGAGCACGATGCCGAGGATGGCGGGCGCGATCGGGAAGCCGTTCTCCTCCATCACGTAGGCGATGAAGCCGAGCACCAGCATGATGACCACGCCGAACGCCGTGTTGTTGATGGCGAACGAGCCGACGATGCAGAACATCAGGATGACCGGCATCAGGACGCGCTTGGGCACGCGCAGGATCTGCCGCGACAGGCGGATGGCGGCGAAGCCGAGCGGCACCATCAGCATGTTGGCGAGGAAGAACGACAGGAACACCGCGTAGACGAGCTGGGGCGAATGGATGAACACGGTCGGGCCCGGGTTCATGCCCTTCATGTAGAGCACGCCGATCACGATCGCGGTGATCGAGTCGCCGGGGATGCCGAACACCATGGCCGGCACCCAGGCGCCGCCGAGCGCCGCGTTGTTGGCCGAGCTGGCGTCGACGATGCCCTCGATGTGGCCGGTGCCGAACTTCTCCGGCTCCTTCGAGAACTTCTTGCTGATGGCGTAGGCGACCCAGGCGGCGATGTCGGCGCCGGCGCCCGGCAGGATGCCGATCAGCGTGCCGATGATGCTGCCGCGCAGAAGTTGAGCTTGTACTTGCCGAGCGTCCGCCGAGGCCGGCGAAGAGGTTGCCGATGCGGCGCTGCTCGACCGCGGCAGCGGCCGGTCGCGGTGGCGTAGCGCAGGACCTCGGAGACCGCGAACATGCCGATCATCGCGGGGATGAAGTCTGATGCCGCCCATCAGATCGATGACGCCGAAGGTGAAGCGCGGATAGCCGGCGGCGATGTCGAGGCCGATGGTGGCGATGAACAGGCCGATGAGCAGCGAGACGACGCCCTTGACCGGCGCGTTCGAGCGAGATGAAGACCGCGCAGGTGAGGCCGAGGCAGGCCAGCCAGAAGTACTCGTCGGACGAGAAATTGAGGGCGAACTCGGCCAGCGCCGGCGCCGAGGTGGAGAGCACGGCGGAGCCGAACAGGCCGCCGATGGCCGAACAGATGAGGCCGGTGCCGAGCGCGAGCTCGGCCTGGCCCTTGCGGGTCAGCGCGAAGGCCTCGTCGACATAGGCGGCCGAGGCGGGCGTGCCGGGAATGCGCAGCAGGGCGCCGGGAATGTCGCCGGCGAAGATCGCCATGGCGGAGCAGGTGACGATGGCGCCGATCGCCGGCACCGGGTCCATGAAGAAGGTGACCGGCACGAGCAGCGCGGTCGCCATGGTCGCGGTCAGGCCGGGAACCGCGCCGACGAACAGGCCGAAGACGGCGGCCATCAGGATGACCGCCAGAACCTGGAACTGGAAGATAAGCTGGAAGGCCTCGACGATGTGTTCAAACACGGTCGCTCACCATAAGACCGGTTGGAGAATGCCCCACGGCAGGGGTACCAGCAGGAACTTGTAGAAGGCCGTGTGGATGATGAGCGTTGCCGCCAGGCCGATGCCGGCGGCGGTGTACCAGCGGCAGCCAAAGCGCATCATCAGCACGGTGAGGATGACGAAGGAGACCGGGATGAAGCCGATGCTGTCGGTGAACACGATGTAGGCGAGCAGGGCGACGAAGACGAGGAAGAAGTTGATGACGTGCCGCGGCATGTGGGCCCATTCGCCCAGCTCGACAAGCGGCTCGGTCCTCAGCTTGGCGAGGCCCTGGATGACCAGGATGACACCGGCGCCGAAAAGCACCGCGCCGATGATGGTCGGGAAGAAGGCCGGGCCAAATTCCTGGCCCGGCAAAGCGGGGAAGGTCAAGTCCGCGTAAAGGGCAACTGCGGCCCCGAAAAGGAGGATGACCAACCCCAACACCGCGTCATTGAAGCGCATGGCCCTACATTTCTTGCGGTGGCTGCGGACGGGGACCGCCTAGATGACCCCCGCCTCCTTCATGACCTTGCCCAGCTGGGCGTCATTCTGCTCCATGAAGGACTTGAAGTCTTCCGGTCCCTTGTACACCCGGCCGAAGCCGCGCTTGTCGAGAACCTCGGTGAAGGCCGGGTTCTTGGTCAGCTTCTCGAACGCCGGAACCAGCACGTCGAGGACGTCCTGGGGCACACCCTTGGGGGCGGCGAAGCCGCGCCAGGTGGTCAGCGACCAGTCGATGCCCTGCTCCTTCAGCGTCGGCAGGTCCGGATAGTTGGGGCTGCGCTTGTCGGCCATCAGGGCGATCGCCTTGACCTTGCCGGCGTCGATCATGGACTGGGCCTCGACGCGGCTGCAGGTGACGACGTCGATGCCGCCGGCGACCAGCTCCTTGAGCGACGGCGCGGCGCCTTCCATCGGCACCCACGGAATGTCGCTGGCCTGGAGGCCGGCCGTGGTCAGCATGCCGTCAAGGGCGAGCTGCCAGATGCCGCCCTGGCCGGTGCCCGAGCCCTTCAGCTTGCCGGGATTGGCCTTGGCCGCGGCGATCAGGTCGGGCGCCGTCTTGTATGGCGCATCGGCCCGCACCTGCAGGCCCGCCGGATCCTGATTGTAGAGACCGATCGGCGTGTAGGAGCCGGCGCCGGTCAGGTCGGTCAGGCCCAGCCAATGCAGCATGTTGATCTCGACGGTGATGATGCCGAGCGTATAGCCGTCGGGCTTGGCCGCGGCGATGGCCGCATGGCCGACGACGCCCTGACCGCCGGTGCGGTTGACGACATTGACGGGCTGGCCCAGCTCCTCCTGGAGCACGGCCGCGATCGCCCGGCCGGTGGCGTCAGTGCCGCCGCCCGCGCTCCACGGAATGATCAGGGTGATCGGGCGGTCGGGATAGCCGGCCATGGCCGTGCCGGCCAGCGCTCCCAGCGCTACCGCGCCGAGCGCAAGAGATTTGAAGATGGATGATGCACGCATAGCTCTCCCCATTCGTTAGGACTGTTCGTTGTCTGCGGCGTCGACACGGAAAACTTGCCTGGTCGTGGTCGATGCGCACTCCGGATTGGTCGTCTCCCGGATACAGCCACAATACTAGCATATTAGATATATTTCCAAAAATGTGTGATTCTGTAGCAGTCGCGCGCGGCGCAGGCGGGCGCGGCTAGTGCGCTCGCCGGCTTCAGCCGGGCGAGAGCATCCTGAGGAAGGCCAGGTCGAGATCGCGGGCGGAGACCGGCTTGGTCAGGCAGGTGACGGAGGCGAAGCGGAGCGGGATCGCCGACGCTTCGAAGCCGGTGGCAAAGACGAAGGGCACCGCTGCCGCCAGGAGCCGGTCGGCGAGCGGATAGACCGTTTCGCGGCCGAGCTTGATGTCGAGAATGGCGGCGTCCGGCCGCGCCGCGGTGAGCGCATCGCTGGCGGTGGCAACGCCGTAGAACGGCCCGACGACGATCGCGCCGAGAGCCTCAAGCGAATCGACCAGGTCCATGGCGACGATGTAGTCGTCCTCGACCACGAGGATGCGCTTTCCGGCGGCCAGCGAGGCGCCCGTCACGGCGTCCCCGCGGCCCTCAGCGGCAGCGCGATCGTGCAGCGAAGCGCGCGGTCGGAGAGGTCGAAGCTGGTGCGGGCGCCAAGCGAATAGGCGAGCGCCTTCTCGATCAGCGTGCGGCCATAGCCGTGGCCAGGTTCTCCACCGTCGCCATCCGGTCGGACGATGCCGGTCTCGGACCATTGCAGGACCAGCGCACGGTCGCCGTCCGGTGCCGCGGTCGTATCCCAGGTCACCGCGATGCGGCCCGTGGCCGTGCTCAACGCGCCGTGCTTGCGCGCGTTGGTTGCCAGCTCGTGCAGCGCCAGCGCCATCGTCTGGACGTCGCTCTTGCCGATCGTCACCGGCGGTCCCGAAATGGTGACCCTGCCGTCGGCGTCGAGCGCCCGCAGTTCCAGCCTGACCAGGGCCTCGATGGTGATCGGCTGAAGATTGGAGCGCGACAGCAGGCCCTGGACGCGCGACAGGGCGCCGAGCCGCGCCGAGAAGCTGCGCCGGAATGCGTCCATGCTGTCGCTGTTCTTGAATGTCTGCTCGGCGATCGACTGGACGACGGCGATCAGGTTGCGGGTACGGTGCTGGAGCTCCTCGACCATCACCTCGAGGCGCTCGGCGGCGAGCCTCTCCTCGGTGACGTCGGCCTCGATCCCGCCGATCTGGCGGACGCCGCCGTCGGCGTCGCGCATGGGAAAGCCGTGGGCGCGAAAGCGGCGCAGCGCACCGTCCTGCGGCCGTGCCACCTTGAATTCGACGGTCGAGAATTCGCCGGAGCGCACCTTTTCGACGTGGGCGAGGATGGCGTCGCGGTCGTCCGGCGCGATCAGCGCGATCCATGCGGCGAAGTCGTCGCCGCGCAGGGCGTCCTGGCGCGACATGCCGTAAACGCGGTCGAAGGCGGGGCTGAGATAAGTCCACTGGAGGCTGCCGGCGTCGCGGATCCAGAGCACCTCGGAGGAGGTCTCGCCGAACTGGCGCAGCCGTTCCTCGCTGGCGCGCAGCGCCATCGCCGAGCGTCGCTGCTCGGTGACGTCCTGGTTGACGCCGATCACCTCGGTCGGCACGCCGTCCTCCCCGAAGCGGGCGAGCGCATGGGCGATCACGTGGCGGATTTCGCCGTCCGGGCGGACGACGCGGAACTCGGTGTCGAGAAAGGTGCCTTCCGCACGGATGTCCTTGACGCCGAACTCGACGTGGTGGCGGTCGTCCGGGTGGACCAGCGAAAGGAATTCCTGGCGCGTCGGCGGCTCGCCCGCCGGATCGAGGCCGAAAATCTCGAATTGCTGCCGGCTCCATTGCTGGCGGCCGGTAGCGAGGTCGAAGCGCCAGGTGCCGAGCCGGCCGGCCTCCAGCGCGATGCGTAGGCGCTCCTCGCTCTCGCGCAGCGCCAGCTCCGCCTCGCGGCTCTCGGTGACGTCGACGTTGACGCCGATCATGCCGAGAAAGGTGCCGTCGGCGGCAAAGCGGGGGCGCGTGTCGGTGCGCAACACGCGCCAGGCGCCGTCGTGGCGCCGGTAGCGTCCCTCGATGATGGCCGCCGTCTGCGCGGCGAGCGCGTTTAGCATGGCGGCGCCGATATGGGCGGCGTCATCGGGGTGCATGGTCGTCTGCCAGTCGAAATCGCTGAGGTCGTCGCCGGTGCCCCAGAAGTCGCGCAGCAGCCGGTTCAGGTGCAGGCATTGCCCCTCGGAGCTGCTGGTCCAGATCATCACCGGGGCCAGTTCCGACATCAGCCGGAAGCGCTCCTCCGATTCGCGCAGCTCGCCTTCGGCGGCACGCCGCGCCGTCTCGGCGCGTTCGCGTTCGATGGCAAAGCCGAGCTGCCGGGCGATGGCCACGGCCAGCCGCACCTCGGCGGCGGCGACATCGCGGGGCTCTGTGCGGCAGGCCAGGATCGCGCCGATGACGCCGCCGGCGGACATGATCGGCACGAAGGCGAGGCCGCGGATGCCTTCGGCGAGGGCGGCGGATTTCACCCTTTCGGGCTGTCCGGACCGGGCGATGTCGCCAATGAGGACGGGTTCGGCCTCGGCATCGCCGGCGGGCCACGGCGCGTCGCCGTCGAGTGCCGCCCGGCAGGCGTCGGTGAGGCCATGACCGGCAACGCAGCGCATGATGCCGGAGGGGTCGAACAGCAGGATGGCGGCACGGTCAGCCAAGCCGGCGACGATGCCATCGAGGACCGCGACAAACGCTTCGTCGCGCGTGCGGGCGCGATAGAGCCCGTCGGTCGCCCGATAGAGCGCCGCAAGAGCTTGCACTTCGGTCAGTGAAGCCTGGCCCTCGTCGCCGATGGCTACCATGTCTGCCCTCCAGCCACACATCGCATGGCCCCGCAGGGGCCAAAACGCGCGTCGCGGCAGATGGTTCCACCGGAAATTTCTAGCCTGGCCGGGGGCCTCGGCGTCACGGGAGAGCGGGCGAGCCGCTGCCGGGGGAAGGCACGGGCCCCCGGCAACGGCATGGCCGGCGGTTCACGCGAAACGTTCGCCGATCATTTCCTCGGACTTGGCCCACAGTGCCTTGGCGCGCTCGGGGTCAAGGGCATAGGGGCGGACGCCGTTGCGCACGGTCCGATCCTCGGTGAGTCCGGCCACATGGCAGTCTTCGCAGTACGTGCCGCCGACCAGATCAGCCGGGGCAACGATGCCGGCCCAGACCGACGTCGCGGCGCCCTCAGGGATCGTCTTGTAGGTGAAGAGCGGTTGGCCGGGCTGAGGCTTGATCGATGCGGTCATCGCCTGCATGAGTTCCGGAGTCATGTGCCGCCCGAGCTCGGTCTGGATGGCGCCCGGATGGACCGCCGTGGCGCGGATGCCTGCGGCCTTGTGGCGGCGGTCGAATTCGACGGCAAACAGGATGTTGGCGGTCTTGGAGCGGCCATAGCCGACGATCGCGTCATAGGGCGTGCGCGCGAAATTCGGATCGTCGAGGTCGACGTCGGAGAAGCGGTGGCCGACCGACGACAGGTTGACCAGGCGCGATCCGGGCTTCATCAGCCCGACGATGCGGTTGACCAGCACGAAGTGGCCGAGATGGTTGGTGCCGAACTGGGTCTCGAAGCCGTCCGCCGTCTCGCCCTGCGGCGGCATCATCACGCCGGCATTGGCGATGACGACGTCGAAGGGCTCGCCAGCGGCGACCAGTGCATCGGCGGCGGCGCGGATGCTCGCCAGCGAAGCAAGGTCGAGTGCGATCAGCTCGAAGCCGCCTTTGGTCTTCGCCAGCCTGGCAACCGCTTCGGTGGCGCGGCGTGCCTTGTCGAGGTCGCGGGCGGCGCCGACGACATGGGCGCCGTGTGCGACGAGCGCGCGCGCCGTCTCGACGCCGATGCCGGCCGATACGCCGGTGACGAGGATGCGCTTGCCGGTGAGGTCGACGCCGTCGAGCACCTCGTCGGTGGTGGATTGGGCGTTGAATGTCTTGCTCATGAAGATTGTCCTTGAGGAAAGAGGATGGAGCGGGCGCCAGGACGGCGCCCGCTGGCGCCGGGTTGCGATTGTGGATCAGGCTGCGACGACGGTGCCCTGGGCTTCGAGCGCCATGCCGTTCCACTTCTCCCAGTTGGCCAGCCGTTCGGCATATTCGCGCCTGACCATGGGCAGGCCGGCCGTGCCGAAGAAGACGCGGAGCGGCGGATCGTCGGCATCGACGATGCGGAACAGCGCCGAAGCGGTCGCCTGCGGATCGCCGGGTTCGGAGGCAGCGCGGACGCTGGTGAGAAGCGCGCGGGCTGCGTCATAGGCCGGCATTGGCTCGGCGCGGTGGGCCGAGGTGGTGCCCCATTCGGTGGCAAAGCCACCGGGCTCGACGATCGTTACCTTGATGCCGAGAGGCTTCACCTCCGCCGCGAGGGCCTGGCTGAAGCCTTCCAGCCCCCATTTGGAGGCGTGATAGAGACCGACGGTGGGGTCGGCGTAGACGCCGCCGATAGAGGATATCTGGACGACGTGGCCCGAGCCCTGGGCCCGCATGATGGGCAGAACCGCCTGGGTCACCCACAGCGCGCCGAAGAGGTTGGTCTCGATCTGGGCGCGCGCTTCCGCTTCGCTGACTTCCTCGATGGCGCCGAACAGGCCGTAGCCGGCATTGTTGACGGCGATGTCGATGCGGCCGAAGCGCTCGTGCGCCTGCCTGACCGCCGCGTCGACGGCCGTCTTGTTGCCGACGTCGAGGGCAAGCGGCAGCAACCGGTCGCCGTATCGTGCCGTCAGGGCGTCGAGCGAGGCGATCGTGCGGGAGGCCGCCGCGACGCCGTCGCCGCGCGCCAGGGCCGCCTCGGTCCAGACATGACCGAAGCCCTTGGAGGCGCCGGTGATGAACCAGACCCTGGGGGAGGGAGATTGGGACATGGATTTGGTCCTCGGACGAACTATATTGGGATGGAAACGGAGGATGCTCCGCTTCAGGCTCATATACGGAGGAGCCTCCGGTTTACAAGAGGAGCGCCTTGCGGAAATCTCTGAAACCTCGCGCGCCGCGCGCCGACGCCCGCCGCAACCGGGCGCGGCTTCTGGCTACCGCCTTGAAACTGTTCACTTCCTCGCAGAGTGAGGTGACGCTTTCGGCGGTTGCCGAGGGCGCCGGTGTGGGCATCGGCACGCTCTATCGCCACTTCCCGACCCGCGATGCGCTGGTCGAGGCGATCTATCGCCAGGAGGTCGAGCGGCTCGCCGATGCGGCGCCGGCGCTGCTCGAGCAGATGCCGGCCGACAAGGCGCTGGAGGAGTGGCTGACCCGCTATGCCGGCCTGATGGCGACCAAGCGCGGGCTCAAGGAAGCCGTGCGCTCGATCTTCGAGCCGGGGGCGGACGCCAGTGCGTTCTCGCGCGAGCGCATGCGTGAAGCCGCCACGCTGCTGCTCGATGCCGCGGCGAGGAGCGGCGCGGTGCGCAGCGATGTCAGGCCGCAGGACGTGCTGCTAGCGGTGGCGGCGAGCACCTGGGCGCTGGCGAGCGACGACGACTGGCAGGAGCGCACCCGCCCCATTCTCCGGCTCATCATGGACGGCCTGCGCTACCGGCCGGGGTGATCGATTCCGCTGGACTTGGGTGCGCGGCGGCGCGATGACCGCTGGCCCAGTTCCATGCAGCGCCATCCATGACCAGCCTCGCCGGACCACCCCTCTCCATCGACGACAGGCAGAACATCCCGGTCGGCATCGGCCTGATGCTGGTCGGCTTCCTGCTGTTCTCCGCCAACGACGCGCTGGCCAAATGGATGGCGGGCATCTACGCGCCCGGCCAGATCCTGCTGGTGCGGAGCATCGCCTCGACGCTGGTGATCAGCCCCTTCGTCCTGCGCACCGGCATCCGCTCGCTGCTCGCGGTCGAGCGGCCGTGGCTGCACGTGCTGAGGGTGGCCTTCGCCACCACCGAGGTGCTCTTCTTCTACTGGGCGGTGTCCGGCCTGGCGCTCGCCGACACCATCACCTATTACCTCGCCGGGCCGATCTATGTGACGGTGCTGGCGGCGCTCTTCCTCAAGGAGCGCGTCGGCTGGCGCCGCTGGTCGGCGGTGGCGGTCGGCTTCGTCGGCGTGCTCATCGCGCTCAAGCCGTCGTCGGGGGCGTTCAACTACCACGTGCTCGTCGCGTTCACCGGCAGCATGCTCTACGCCCTCTTCCTGGTCGTCACCCGGCGGCTGCGCGAGACCCCCGACCTGACGCTGGCGGCCTGGCAGATGGTGGGGACGTTGCTTGCCGGCGCGGTGGTGGCGCCGTTCGGCTGGAAGGCCTTCGCCCACACCCAGGATATCCCGATGCTGGCCATGCTGGGCGTGACGGCGCTGGTGGCGATTGTCGCGGTCAACCGCTCGCTGCGGCTGGCGCCAGCCTCGGTGGTGGTGCCCTATCAGTACACGATGATCATCTGGGCGGCGCTGTTCGGCTATTTCGTCTTCGGCGAGATACCGAGCTGGCACGTGATCGCCGGCGCCGCGATCATCGTGATGGCGGGGCTCTACATCTTCTTCCGCGAGCAGATCGTGGCCAGGCCGCCGGTGCCGCAGGTGTCGCCGGGACCGTGAGCCGCGCTCGGGCGGCTCAATCGCCCCTCAGCGCCATGTCGTCGCGGTGGATCATTTCGGCGCGGCCGGCGTAGCCGAGGATCGCCTCGATCTCGTGGCTGTTGCGCCCGGCGATGCGCTCGGCGTCGGCGGCATCATAGGCAACCAGCCCGCGGCCGACCTCGGCGCCGTCGAGATCGACGATGTCGACGGCATCGCCACGCTGGAAACGGCCTTCGATGCGGCGCACGCCGGCGGGCAACAGGCTCTTGCCGGCGCGCAGCGCCCTGACCGCGCCCTTGTCGACGACGACAGCGCCATGGGTCTCCAGCCGCCCGGAAATCCAACGCTTGCGTGCCGTCACCGGGCTGCCCTCGGCGAGGAACCAGGTGCAGTGCCCGTCGGCCGAGATGGCGCTGATCGGGTGGAGCGCACGGCCGCTGGCGATCACCATGGTGGTGCCGCCGGCGGTGGCGATCTTGGCCGCCTCGAGCTTGGTCTTCATGCCGCCACGGGAGTTTTCGGAAGCCGCCGTCCCGGCCATCGCCTCGATATCGTGGGTGATGCGCTCGACCGTCTCGATCAGCTTGGCCTCCGGGTCGAGGGCGGGCGAGGCGGTGTAGAGGCCGTCGACATCGGAGAGCAGGATCAGGAGGTCGGCACTGGCCATGGTGGCGACGCGTGCCGCCAGCCGGTCGTTGTCGCCGTAGCGGATCTCGTTGGTGGCGACCGTGTCGTTCTCGTTGATCACCGGCACGGCGCTGAGCTTGAGCAGCGTGGCAATGGTCGAGCGGGCATTGAGGTAGCGCCGGCGCTCCTCGGTGTCGCCGAGGGTGAGCAGGATCTGGCCGGCGGTGATGCCGACGTGGCCGAGCGTCTCCGTCCAGGCGCGGGCGAGCGCGATCTGGCCGACGGCGGCGGCCGCCTGGCCCTCCTCCAGCTTGAGCGCCCCCGGCGGCAGGCCGAGCACGCCGCGGCCGAGCGCGATGGCGCCCGACGAGACGACCAGCACCTCGCGCCCGCCGCTGACCAGATGGGCGATGTCGGCGGCCAGCGATTCCAGCCACTCCGTGCGCAGGCGGTTGCCGGCAGCATCGACGAGCAGGGCGGACCCGATCTTGATGACGATGCGGCGATAGGCTTCCGGGGTGCGGGCGGTCATGGGCGCGGTGGGGGCTACTGCGGAACGGCGGCGGCGATGTCGGTCAGGGCGAAGTCGGCGCCCTTATACAGCAGCGGCACGTCATGCGTCCTGGCCACCGCATAGGACATGCAGTCGCCGAAATTCAACTCTGCCTTATGGCGGTGGCGGCCGAAGCGCTCGAAAGCTTCGGCGGCGCTTCGGTAGGCGCGTTCGTCGAAGGCGACGGTGCGGATGCGCGGTGCATCCAGCACCTTGCCAAGAACGCGAAGCCCTTCGCCGCGCGGGATTTTCGACAGAACCAAATGCGCCTCAAACACGGTCGGCCATCCGATCACGCATTCCTGAGCGCCGATCATGTCGCCAAACAAACGTGCTTCAGGCTCCTGTAGCGCGATGGCTACGATTGCCGAGGTGTCGATCGCGATCAACGCGGCAATCCGTTTTCACCATAGAGGTCGGAGTGGTCGGACGTCATCCCCGGTGGCGCCGCCTCTGCGCTGCGGCGGGCAAGCGCCATGAGCTCGTCGACGAAGGCGCGCTGGGCAGGCGTCAGTTCGACCATGGAACGTCTGTCGGCATAGGACAGCAGCGCCGCCAGCACGACGTCCGCGCGGGATCGGCCGGTGCGCTTTGCGATGTCGGACGCGATGCCGTAGGCCTCGTCGCTGCGGATGTTGAGCTGCCTGGTCATGCTAGCAATCCCTGCGTCTCTGCTAGCTTATATAATATTCAATGGCTTAAGGGGCAAGGCTGGCTACGGCCGCCAGGGTGCGTCGGGCTCGGCCGGCACGCTGTCGGCCGGCGTCTTGGCGGCGGCGATCTCGCCGGCAAGCGCACGGAGCACCTTGTCGACGCCGGCGCCGGTCGCCGCCGAGACGATGAGCGGCGTCGTGCCGGCGGCGCGCTTGAGCGCGCGCTTCAGCTTGTCGACCTGCTCTGGGGGAATCGCATCGGCCTTGGAGAGGGCGACGACCTCCGGCTTGTCGTCGAGGCCGCCGCCATAGCCGGCAAGCTCCTCGCGTACGGTGCGGTAGTCGGCGACCGGGTCGTCGGCGGTGCCGTCGACCAGATGAAGCAGGACGCTGCAGCGCTCGACATGGCCGAGAAAGCGGTCGCCAAGACCGGCGCCCTCGTGCGCCCCTTCGATCAGGCCGGGAATGTCGGCGAGCACGAACGCGCGGCCGTCGATGCGCACGACGCCGAGCGCCGGATGAAGGGTGGTGAAGGGATAATCGGCGACCTTGGGCCTGGCGGCCGAAACCGCCGCCAGGAAGGTGGACTTGCCGGCATTGGGCAGGCCGATCAGCCCGGCGTCGGCGATCAGTTTCATGCGCAGCCAGAGCCATTGCTCGACGCCTTCCTGGCCGGGATTGGCGCGGCGCGGCGCGCGGTTGGTCGATGACTTGAAATGGGTGTTGCCGAAGCCGCCATTGCCGCCGTGGGCGATGAGGACGCGCTTGCCCGGCGCGTCGAGGTCGGCGATCAGCGTCTCGTTGTCCTCGTCGAGGATCTCGGTGCCGACCGGCACCTTGAGCACCACATCGGCGCCGTTGGCGCCGGTCATGTTGCGCCCGCGCCCAGGCGCGCCGGCGGGCGCCTTGAAGTGCTGCTGGTAGCGGAAGTCGATGAGCGTGTTGAGGTTTTCGACCGCCTCCGCCCACACGTCGCCGCCCTTGCCGCCGTCGCCGCCATCCGGGCCGCCGAACTCGATGAACTTCTCGCGGCGAAAGTGGGCGCTGCCATTGCCGCCGTCGCCGGAGCGCACGTAGATCTTGGCCTGATCGAGGAATTTCATCGCGCGAACGCTCGGAACCGGGCACGGGTCAACACCGTGTCGGTATGCGGGACGTCCGCCCGGCGTGCAAGCGAATGGCGCAGCGAGCGGCCGATGACGGCGAAGCCGAGCTTGCGCTGGACGCCCAGCGAGGCGCGGTTTTCGGTGTAGACGCCGGAGCGGACCAGCTTCAGGCCGAGGACCTCGAAGCCGTAGGCGAGCACCGCGGCGCCGGCCTCGGTGGCAAAACCGCGGCCCCAGAAGGGACGCGCCAGCCAGTAGCCGAGCTCCGTGGTGCACGGCATGTCGTTGAGCCCGATGCCCCCCACCACGCGGCCGCCATGGACGATGGCGAGATTGAGGCTCTTGCCCGCATCGGCGCGTCGGCGGGCGAGCGCGACGAAGGCCTCGGCGTCCCTCCGTCGGTAGGGCTGGGGAATGCGCGCCAGCATCCGGGCGACGGCCGGATCGCCGATGCCGGCGACGAGGTCGTCGACGTCGTCGGCGCGCGGCAGACGCAGGGTCAGCCGCGCGGTGACGATCGTCGGGTTACGCCGCGGATTCACGGCGCGTTCTCTCGCTTTTGCCCAAAGGCGCGCCCCACGCCTTGAGGCTCGCCCAGGTGCGCCGGTCGAGCATGAAACGCTCCACCGGGAAGGCACCAAAGAAGGTCGGCGAGCGCACCATGCCGGTGCCGCGGAACTGGAAGCCGCACTTCTCGATCACCCGGCGGGCGCGCGTGTTGGTCACCCGGTTGGAGCACCACAGCGCCTCGACATGGCCGTCGGCAAAGGCGCGGTCGATCAGCGCCTGGGCCGCCTCGGTGCCATAGCCGCGACCCCACCAGGGGGCGCCGATCCACAGGCCTGCCTCGATCGTGGCCGGTGCCGCCCGTGTCGGGCCATAGCCGGCGCAGCCGACGACCCTGCCGCCGGCGCGCTCGGTGATGGCGAAGGCGCCGCCACCGGCCAGCACGATCGCGTCGCACAGGTTCTCCGCCACCGCCTGATCGGCCGCTAGCGCCGTCATCACCGGCTTGTCGGCCGGCGTGCATCCTCGCAAGCGGAGGCGGGCGGTGACGATCGCCTCCCTCGGCCCATGCCCTTGCTCGTCCTCGTCGCCCATGACGCCCTCCGTCCGGAACAGCAAAAAGGGGAGATGGTGTCCCATCTCCCCTGGTTTCTGCTGCATGCCGGGTCGATGAGACGCCGGCTTGAGATCGGAAGCCGGCTATTCTGCGGCCGCCACCATCGGGACGACCGAAACGTATGTGCGGCCCTCGGCTTTGGTGCGGAACTCGACGGTGCCGTCGACGACGGCGAAAATCGTATAGTCCTTGCCGAGGCCGACACCGGCGCCGGGGTGCCATTTGGTGCCACGCTGGCGCACGATTATATTGCCGGCGAGAACCGTCTCGCCACCGAACCGCTTGACGCCCAGGCGCTTGCCGGCCGAATCGCGGCCGTTGCGCGACGAGCCACCTGCCTTCTTGTGAGCCATGGCGGGGTCTCCTTATTCCTTGTCCGACTCGGCGGCCGGCGCTTCGCCAGCCGCTTCCGGCGCCTCGGCGGGCTTCTTGGCGCGGGTCCGCTTCGGCTTGGCCTCGGCAGCCGCCGTCTCGGCGGCAGCAGGTGCCGCCTCGGCCTTCGCCTCGACCGGAGCCTTGGCCTCGGCCTTGGCAGCCGGCGCCTTGCCGTCGGTCAGGATCTCGGTGATGCGCACCAGGGTCAGCTCCTGGCGGTGGCCGTGGCTGCGCTTGGAATTCTGCCTGCGGCGCTTCTTGAAGACGAGGATCTTCGCCGTGCGCTTCTGGCCGACGATCTCGCCGGCGACGGAGGCGCCAGCGACGGTGGGGCTGCCGACGGCAACGCCGTCGTCGCCGCCGACCATCAGCACATCGCCGAAGGCGACGGAATCGCCGGCCTCGCCCGAAAGCTTCTCGACCTCGACCATATCGGCCGGGGCGACCCGGTACTGCTTTCCGCCGGTCCTGATGACTGCGAACATGACCTTATTCCAGCCTGCGGGTCCGACCGCCCAAGATCGGGTGAAGGAGCCGAAATTCGAGAGAAATCAAACGGCGCGGCAAAGCGGCCGCGCCAGTTGGCCGGCACTATAGGGATGGGCGGTTGTCTGTCAAGGAAAAGGCGGCAGGCGGCGACGCCATGCGGACACCGTCATGTCAGGGGCGGCGCAGGGCTTGCGCTCGGGCCCCCGCGCGGCTAGAGACGCCCTTCGCGGGAGAGGTGCCGGAGTGGTCGAACGGGACGGTCTCGAAAACCGTTGTACGGGTAACCGTACCGTGGGTTCGAATCCCACCCTCTCCGCCACGAACTATATTATTGATGTTGCTGGTGTATTTGACTTAGCCGGCGTCGTAATTCCACCGACATTTCCGTAGCTTGCAGCGGCGCTGGAATCGACGCCGTCCGGCGGAGACGTTTCGCTGCGGGTTTGCGCGCGACATCGTTCAGCGTCAGGCTGTGATCTTTGAAGAGCTGATCACGGATCGCCGCGCCGCGGATCAAGAACTCGCACGAGGCCGGTGTCGATCTTGGCCGGCGCGGATCCGTCGTCGACCACCATGCGCATTTTCCATGCCGGCGCGACGGAGCCGTGCGGGGATCGTGAGGATCAGCGGAGTAGCGTCGTTGGCGACCGCCAGCTCCCCGACCTTGGCGTGCAGTTCCCGGACTGTCTCCTCGTCGACCTCGGCCGCCTTCTTCTTCCCACCGCGTTCGAAGAGGTCCGGTGCCCCCTCCAGCAGCGTCTTCTTCCATTGATAGATCATGGTCGGATGCACGCCGTAGTCGGCCGCCAGCTCCGATACCGTGCGCTCGCCCTTCACGGCTTCCAGCGCCACGCGAGCCTTGAAGCCCGCCTCATCGTTCCTGCGTTTCGACATGTCCTGGTCTCCCTGTCCTTGGAGACCAGCAGACGTCAGATCGTAGCTTCCGTCACTGTCCGAAATTTGCGGAGGCGCTCAGACTCAGGCTTCGTCTGCGAGCGCGGGTGACTTCTTCAACAACCTGCTAGGGTCGAAATCGACCTGCCTTATTCAAACTGGCCCACTACCGGAATAGGCGACAACTGGCGGAATGGGCGCAATGGGACCAGGATCAGCAAGGGGCAAAGTCGAGATTATCGCGTGAAGCGATGCGGCGATGTCTCATAACGAATGAGGTCGCCATCGTCGGCGCGGCACCCCACGTCAAGCGCACCTGGAAAACGAGAATGAAGACTTACCGGATCGCTGCCATTCCCGGTGATGGCATCGGCAATGAGGTGGTACCCGCCGGCATCGAAGTGCTAAAGGCAGTCGCCGCACGCGACGGTGGCTTCGGCCTAGCTATCGACGAATTCGACTGGGGCGGCGAATATTACCGGAAGCACGGCCGCATGATGCCCGCCGACGGTCGCGACCGGATCCGCAAGCACGACGCCATCCTCTTCGGCTCTGCGGGCCATCCCGACATTCCCGACCATATCTCGCTGTGGGGCCTGCGCCTCGCCATCTGCCAGTCGTTCGACCAGTACGCCAACGTTCGCCCGACCCGCGTCCTTCCCGGCATCACGTCGCCACTGAGGCACGTCCACGATACCGAGCTCGATTGGGTGATCGTGCGCGAGAATTCGGAGGGCGAGTATTCCGGCGTGGGCGGGCGCGTGCACCAGGGCTTGCCGATCGAGGTGGCGACTGACGTCTCGATGATGACGCGGGCCGGCATCGAGCGCATCATGCGCTTCGCCTTCGCGCTGGCCCGCTCGCGGCCGCGCAACTTGCTGACCGTGGTGACGAAATCCAACGCCCAGCGCCACGCCATGGTCATGTGGGACGAAATCGCCGTCGAGATCGCCGGCGAGTTCCCGGAGGTGACCTGGGACAAGATGCTGGTCGACGCGATGACGGTGCGTATGGTCGCCGATCCCCGGTCGATCGACACGGTCGTGGCCACAAACCTGCACGCCGACATCCTGTCGGATCTCGCCGCCGCACTGTCCGGCTCCATGGGCATCGCGCCGACGGCCAATCTCAATCCGGAGCGGACCTTCCCGTCGATGTTCGAGCCGATCCACGGCTCGGCGTTCGACATCATGGGCAAGGGCATCGCCAATCCAATCGGCACGTTCTGGTCGTCGGCGATGCTGCTGGATCATCTCGGCGAGACGGCCGCGGCCGCGCGCCTCATGGGCGCCATCGAACGGGTAACCGCCGATTTGCGCAATCACACGCCGGATCTCCGCGGTACCGCGCGCACCGCCGAGGTGACGGCGGCCGTGATCAACGCGGTGCGCGGCGCCAACGCGTGACGCCAGGCCGATGGCAGGCAGAAAAACGCCACGGCCGGCCGAACCGGTCGTGGCTCCAAGGTATCGCTGTCATTTGACCAGACGCGGTCTGTTGTCGACCTTACGATTTCCGGCCGATCAGCGGGATGGCCTCGCCACCTCCGAGTTTGCCCGCACCGGGTGCCGGTTAGTCCAGTCCGTAGACCCGCGCGGCCGTCCCGTAGAAGACCTCATGGCGATCCTCGTCGGAAATCTCGCCGATGGCCGCGTTCACATTGGCGAAATAGGTCTCATAGTCGGTCCACAAGCTCTCGATGGGATAGTTGCTGCCGTACATGCAGCGTTTCGCACCGAAGATCCTCATGCTCTCGGGGACCATCGGCTTCATCAACTCGACTGATGACTTGTGGTCGAAGGTGCCCAGCCCCGTAAACTTCACATAGAGATTTGGACAGGCCGCCATCGCCTTCATGCCCTCGCGCCACCGGGCGATCGACTTGTCGTCGCGCGCGTCGAGCATGCCGGCGTGGTTGAGCGCGAATTTCACCTGCGGGAATGCGTTGAGCATGCCGCAGACGTCCTTCATCTGGCTCGGGAAGATCTGCAGATCGAAGGAAAGGCCGCGGTCGGCGACGGCCTGGAGGCCCTTGCGCCACTGCTCTTCGTCGAAGACGGTCGGAGAGTTCGATGTACGAGAACTTTGGATTCTTGTGCCAATGCAGGTGCTGGCGGACGCCGCGTACGCTCGGGATCTTGGTGTAGGCGTCAAGCAGCTTCTCGACATCCGGCAGGCGCAGGTTGGCGTTGGCGACGATGGCATTGGGCATGCCGTTCTTCTGCCCGACCTCGTGGACCCACTGCGCCTCCTCCACGGAGCGCTCATAGGGCCAGTTCGCCTGGATATAGACCGACTTCACGACATTGCAGGGGGCGGTGTCCTGCTTGAACTTGTCGATCGGGTAGTCGCGCTTCAGGGCCGTGTAGTCACCGAAGATGCGCGGCTTGTTCTCCGCCATCCAGGGAAGGTCTTTCGTGCGCCAGATGTGGTGGTGTGAATCGATGACTTTCTGCATGACTTCCTCTTGCTTACGAGCTGTCTGGGCGTGAACCGT
Organism: uncultured Alphaproteobacteria bacterium; assembly: GCA_963782045.1. Taxonomy (GTDB): domain Bacteria; phylum Pseudomonadota; class Alphaproteobacteria; order Rhizobiales; family Kaistiaceae; genus CAVSRC01. The sequence continues at coordinate 149,965 of CAWAIR010000009.1, read as the reverse complement.
TCCGGATGGAACGCTTCACGGCCTCACCGGATGGCGAACAGGCTGATTTGCGGCACGAAACTCAGAAGGATGAGGACCAGGGAGATTGCCGCCAGGTAGGGAAGCACGCCGCGGCTGACGGTCTGCAGCGGTATCCGCGATATCGAGCTGATGACGAAGAGATTGAGCCCGATCGGCGGCGTGATCGTGCCGATCTCGATGTTGACCACCAGCACGATGGCGAAGTGGACGGGGTCGATGCCGACGGCAAGGACCGCCGGCAGTAGCAGCGGCGTAATCACCGTCATCAGCGTGAACCCGTCCAGGAAGCAGCCGAGGACGAGCAGCAACACGTTGATGACCATCAGGAACTGCCACCAGTCGAGATTGAAGTGCTCCATCAGGGCCACGACTTCCCGCGGCAGGCCGGCCAGCGTGCAGACATGGCCGAGGAAGATCGCTCCCGAGACGATGAAGAGGATCGAGGCGGTCGCCTTGGCGCTGTCGGCGAAGACCAGCGCCATCTCCCACAGGCCGACCGAGCGGAACACGATCAGCACCAGGAAGCCGGCATAGAGGCTGGCGACGGCCGCCGCTTCCGTCGGGGTGAACAGACCGGAGAAGATGCCCCCGAGGATGATGAAGGGAATGCCGATGGCCGGCGTCGCGCGCAGGAACAGGCGGGCGTACTCGCTGAGCGGCGCCCGACGGATCGCCTCGGCCTCATGATGCTTGCGCGCAAGCAGAAAGGTGACGATGGTCAAGGCCGCGGCCAGCAGCAGGCCCGGTGCCACGGCAGCGATGAACAGCTGGCTGACGGACTGTTGCGCCAGCGAGCCGTAGAGCACCAGCGAGACGCTGGGCGGGATGAGGATGGCCAGGGTCCCGCCGGCCGCCAGCAGGCCGGACACCATCTGGGTCGAATAGCCGAGACGAGTCAGCTCTACCGTGGTCATGCGCGCCAGCGCCCCGGCCGCCGCAACCGACGAGCCGGTCATGGCGCCGAACGCGGCGCAGCCGATGCTCGTGCCGATCGCCGAACCGCCCGGCAGGCGCCGGGTAAGCATCTGGATGAGCGAGAACAGCGGCGTGGCGACGTTGCCGCGCACGATGATGTTGCCGGTGAGGATGAAGAACGGAATTGCCAGCAGGATGAAATTGTCGAGCGTCGAATAGAGCGACTGCGCCACCTGGGTGAGCGAGGACAGGTGGAAGACCAGCACCGCCATGAGGCCGGAAAACCACAATGCGAATGCGATGGGCACGCCGGCGAAGAGCATCAGCAGCATGAAGCCTATGATCGCGAGGGCTATCATGGGTCAACCCTCCTTCAGCGATCGGCTTTCGCCGTTGTCCTGCTTCCGGCCCATCACGATGAGCAGCAGGAAGCGGATCGACATCATGATGAAAGCCAGCGGGATGCAGGACTGAGCGACCCATACCGGCATCGGCAGCCCGGAATGCGCGAAGGACATGCCGAGCATGGCCGTGTCACGGACCAGCCGGAAGCCGAGCCACACGGCAGTCAGCGAAAAGGCCAGGCACGCGATATTGATGATCAGCTGCGCGACGGCGCGCGCCTTGTCGGGCAGCGCCCCCAGAAGGAATTCCACCCGGATGTGCGAATCGTCATGGGCGACCGCGGCGGCGCCGAAATAGACCAGGAAGACGAGCAGGACGCGCGAGACGTCTTCCGACCAAAGGAAGCTGGTGCCGAAGAACCAACGCGCCAACATCTCCTGCGTGAGGACCCAAAGGGCCGAAGCCAGCGCAATCGCGGCAATTAGCGCGTCGATATAGCGGACCGGTAAAAGAAGCTTCTGGTACACCGCTCCTCCCTTCTGCAGCGTCGTTTTTGTTGGTTCGGACGTCCCGTGTCCGACGCTGAGCCACGCCTCCCCCGGTTTGCCGAGCCATCTTGGTTGACCATATTGCAACCAATCTGAAAAGAAGCAACCAAAAAATCCCTCGCATGCTCTATCAGCCGTCGCTGCGACGGTAGCGCGGTGCTCAAGGGACGTGCCCAGGGTTTCATCGACACCGTGACCGCACGCCATGGCAGTGACAACACCCTTTATAATTCAATTAGTTATGTGAACACCGCGGCTGGCCGACGCCGCCATGGGGGCGCAGTGCGCGACATCAAAATAGGTAGCCAACCATGCGGGCATGGCTTGCTTTGGCAAAATATTGGTTGACCAAGTCGCCGGTTCGGCTGCAAAGATAGCCGCGGCACAGCCGGGCCATTGGTTGCGAACCATTTCGGTGCCGCTCCTGAAAATCGGTCCAGGAAGAAAATCAAGGAGGCAGGAAAAGCCATGAAAATTGTGAACTTCCGCAGGGACGGCGAGGTTCGTCTGGGCTTCCAGACGGGCGACACCATCATCGATGCCCTTGCCGCCTGCCAGACCATGGGCATCGGCCAGCCGGCCTGGTTTCAGGGGACCGTCCCCTTCATCAACGCCTTCGACGAAGGCAAGGCGGCCGCGAAGAAGATCATCGCCGGCGCGCCGGATTCGGTGAAGGTCAAACGCGCTGACATCAAGCTGGGTGCGCCGATCATTCCGTCGACGATTTTCGCCAGCGGCAGCAACTACATCGAACACAATGCCGAGAAGGCCAACTTGCCGATCAGTGGCAAGGAGGTCGAGTTCTTCATCATGTCCGGCGACGTCGTCGTCGGTACCGACGACCCGATCGTCTACGAGCCCAAGCTGACCAAGAAGCTCGACTGCGAGACGGAACTCGCCATGGTGATCGGCAAGCCCGGCCGGCACATTCCGGTCGAGGAAGCGCTCGATCACGTCTTCGGCTACACCATCGCCAACGACGTTTCAGCGCGCGACCTGCAGGTCCGCCGCTCGCCGGAGGGATTTACCTGGTACGAGACGGGCCGTGGAAAATCCTTTGATTCCAGCTGCCCGCTGGGCCCCTGCATCGTCACCGCCGACGAGATCGGCGATCCGCAGACGCTGGATCTGAGGACGCGAATCAACGGCGATCTGCGCCAGCACAGCCACACCTCGCGGATGATCTTCAACTGCGCGGTCATCCTCCACCATTTCTCGATCAGCTTCACGTTGAAGCCGGGAATGGTGATCATCACCGGTACGCCCGGCGGCACCGCGTGGTCGGCGGATCCCGAACTGGGCGGCACCTGGCGCAACTATCCGGGGCTCGTCCGCGCCGAACGCTACTGTCTGCCCGGCGACGTGGTGGAAAGCGAAATCGAGAAGATCGGGATCCTGCGCAACGAGATCGTGAACGCCTAAGCAATATCTCCCGCTGTCGCGCAACGCGCCGGCCAGGCTATATGATAGCCCGGCCGGCGCTTTTGTTTCGTGTGCCGACTCCCGGCCCGGGAACTAAAGGAGATGGGCGGCGAATTGTCTAGGCTGCGACACCGTGGCCGCGGTTTTTGCCAAACAACGGTCCCATCGCTGCATTCGCGACTTGCGCGACGAGAATTGCCGGGCTAATTGGTTTTGACCAATAGGAGCATCCTGTGCCGAGGGAGATTTCAACCGCCCTTGTCGAGTTGCTGACGGAGGAGATCATTCATTCGATCGAGTCCGGACAGCTGCAAAGTGGCGATCGGTTGCCGACCGAGCGCGATCTTGCAACCAACTACGGCGCCTCCCGTGCAATGGTTCGGCGTGCCCTGGAGGCCCTCGAGCGCCACGGCAAGATCATCCGTCACGTCGGTCGTGGCACATTCGTCGCGGGTGGGGGCCCCCTCCCCGAGGGAACGGTGTTGCCGCACGACGTCAGCCCGGCGGACCTGGCCATCGCCCGCATGTTTATTGAGCCGCCGATCACTGAATACGCGGCAATTCATGCAACGATGGCCGATTTTGAAAAAATTCGTGAGTATTTCTCGAAGAGCGAGGCGGCAACTGATGCCGTCGAGTTCGATTACTGGGATCGCGAATTCCATACGGCTATTGCTGCTGCGGCGCATAATTCTTTTGTCCTGCTTATCATGGACGCGGTAAATGATATTCGTCGCTCCCCTGATTGGTCAAAGATCTCGATCCTGACCGCGACCGAGACCCGGCGTCAGGTCCACTCCAAGGACCACCGCGCCATCTTCGAGGCCCTGGTTTCGCGCAACGCCGTCGCGGCCCGCGAGGCCATGCACCACCATCTCGACAACGTCGCCCGCCTGATGCGCGGCGGCGTGGCCACCTGATACCAAGCAAATTCCATCGCTTGACCCGCGAACCGGGTTGACCAAATGGTTGCAATATGGTTGCTTGGTGGCGCCATAGCAAAAACCAATTGGCGATTGGTTGTGAATCAACCGGACCAAATTGCCAACCAGGGAGGATGCATCGTGAAGATATCCCAAATTCTGCGCTCAGTGCTGTGCGGCGCGGCCTTGGCCGTGACGGTGGCGACCGTGCCTGCCCAGGCCGAGCCGGTGAAGATCCGGTTCCCCGGGGAGTACTCGGCGACACTGCTTGCCGGCGTGGCCAACACGAAGTTCGCCAAGTATGTCAGCGAGGCCTCGAAGGGCGAGATCACTGTCGAGTTCTATTTCGATGGCAGCCTCTACAAGGGCACCGACCTGCTTCAGGCGGTCCTGCGTGGCGACGTCGAGATGTCGACGTTGATCGAGGCCTACTGGCCGGCCATCAGCCGTCGCCTGCTGGTTTTCGAAATGCCCTACGCCTTTCCGAGCCACGACGTCCTGCGCAAGGCGGTGGAAGACGACGCGTTCCTGAAAGAAGCCTATGCAGAGGTCGAGCAGAAGGGCGGCGTTGTCCTCGGCGTCCTCCCGCACCAGTATCTCGTTCCCGGCACCACCAACCCGGTGCGGGCCTACACCGACCTCAAGGGCCTCAGGCTGCGCAGCCTGGGCGAGGTCAACTCCGAGACGTTGGAAGCCTGGGGCGCGACTCCGGTCTCGCTTAACTTCGTCGAGGTCGTGCCGGCGCTGCAGCAGGGCATGATCGAGGGCATGAACGTGCCCCTCGAAGTCTATACCGGCCTTAAGCTCTACGATGTCATCAAGAACATCGACTACGCGACCTACTCGATCACCTTCTTCCCGTGGATCGTCAACAAGGCCTGGTGGGAAGGGCTGAGCGAAGAGAACCGCACCATCATCCGCGATGCCGTCAAGCGGGTGGTCGCAGAACAGTGGGACTACCAGAAGAAGAACAAAGAGGACTCGTTCCGGATTCTCAGGGAGCACGGCGTCGACATCCACGAGCAGACTGTTGAAGAACAGAAGGCTTGGCGCGCTGTCGTGCAGCCCGTCTGGGACAAGCATGCGGACGAAATCGGCGAGTCGCTGCTCGCCAAGGTCAAGTCCTTCCAGGACTGACTGCAGCAGGAGACCGGCCGCCTCCCGTTGCGGCCGGTCTCAGGAAAATCGGGGGCCTCCCCCAGGGAGCCTCCTCCTCGCCCCCACTGGCCCGGCCAGACGATACCGTCGGGCAATAACCGGCGTGCGCTGCGCAACGCCTATGAACACCATCGAAACGCAAGCGCTCGCGCGCCTTGCCCCGGCACCGCCGCCTCAGCGCGCAAGGCCTGCAGACGTCGTTTGCGGCACGGCGCGGCCTCGGATGGCCGCCAAATTCTGTTCGGTGTCGACCTCGGGCATCCTCGTCGGCTGGCTCCACGCCGTCGTCGCCGCCGGGCTCACCCTCACTCGCGGCACGATCCATCGGATCGTCACGCTCGGCATGAGTTCCCACGGAGGGATTTGGAAATGAAAGCGCTCGTCTATGCCGCGCCGAACAAGGCCGAGGTGCGGGACGTTCCCGACCCTCAGCCGCGCGATCGTGCCGTCCTGCTGAAGACTCGGTATTGCGGTATTTGCGGGACCGACATCGGGATCCACGCGGGCACGCACCCGCGGGCGAAAGCGCCGCTCATCTTCGGCCACGAATTCGTCGGCGTGATCGAGGAGGTGCGCGGCGGCGAGCGCGGCTTCAGGCCCGGTGACCGTGTCGTCGCCTATCCGCTGCTCTCCTGCGGCACGTGCCTGCCCTGCCGCACTGGTTCGCCGCACGTCTGCGAGAAATTGAGGCTGATCGGCATCGACCGCGACGGCGGCATGGCCGAGCAGGTATGGGTCGAAGAGGACGTTCTGATCAAGGTCGACGACACGCTATCGGACCGCATCGCCGCTTTGGTCGAGCCGTTCGCTGTTGTCGTGCGCGCGATGCACCAAGCCCGCTTCCAGATGCGCAACTCCGCGGTCGTCATCGGAGCGGGTCCCATCGGCGTGCTCACCGCAATCGCGCTCAAACACGGCGGGGCCTCACGGATCGTCATCTCCGATGTCGACAAGGGACGGCTGGGGCTTGCCGCCGCCATGGGCTTCGAGACGATCGACGGCATGAACGGCGGCCTGGTCGAACACATCGCCGAATCCACCAAGGGAGAAGGCGTGGATATCGTCTTCGAATGCAGCGGAGCCGAAAGTGCCGCCAGCGAGATGACGAAGGTCGCCCGCGTCGGCGGCATGATCTGCATGACCGGCATCCACAAGGCCCCTCATCCGGTTGACCTGCGCGAAATCAATTTCAAGGAACAGATCCTCGTCGGCACGCGCGTCTACACGATGCGCGAATTCGAGCAGGCGGCCGCCTATGCCTCCGATATCCGCGACGACCTCGAGCGTGTGGTGACGCATGTCGTGCCGCTGAGCCGTGCGGCGGGCGTCTTCGACCTTATCGCCGATCCCTCGGCCAGTGCCCTCAAGGTCCTTGTCGACTGCATGGCGTGATCGGGTGGCCCCCGCGCTGCATTCCACCCTCTCGAAAGCCTGAACCATGGATCTGTTCGACATCAAGGGCCGCAAGGCCATCGTCACCGGCGCGACGCGCGGCCTCGGCCAGGGCATGGCGGAGGCGCTCATGGAAGCGGGCGCCGAGGTCGTCATCTTCGGCACGTCCGACCCCGTCATTGCCCTTGCCGCCGACTATCGCGGCAAGGGGCTGGCCTGCCACGGCCTCGTCGTCGACCTGGCCGACGCCGGCCAGCGCCAGTCGGCCTTCGATGCGGCGCTCGCCCTTCTCGGGGGCACGCTCGATATCCTTGTCAACTCCGCCGGCGTCCAGCGCCGCCACAAGAGCGAGGCGTTTCCGCTCGACGACTGGTCGGCGGTGATCGAGGTCAACCTCACCGCGGTGTTCGCACTGTGCCAGATGGCCGGCCGCGTCATGCTCGAACAGGGTCGCGGCAAGATCGTCAACATCGCCTCGCTCCTGTCGTTCTTCGGCGGCTTCACCGTGCCGGCCTACGCCGCCAGCAAGGGCGGCGTGATGCAGCTGACCAAGGCGCTCGCCAACGAATGGGCGGCGCGGGGCATCAATATCAACGCGCTCGCTCCCGGCTACATGGCGACGGAGATGAACGCTGCGCTGATCGCCGACGCTGGCCGCAACGCCGAGATCTCGGCGCGCATTCCGGCGCATCGCTGGGGGACGGCCGACGACATGAAGGGGCCACTGCTGTTCCTCGCCTCATCGGCGTCCGACTACGTCAACGGCGCCATCATCCCCGTCGATGGCGGCTATCTCGGCCGCTGAGCCGCCGGGAGCCCGCGGATATCGCTCAACCACGGAACCGGGAAAAGAGAAATCGTGCAGATCGTCGTTTCAGATTGCGATCACCAGTCCATGAGGCCGGAAGAGGCGGTATTCGCTGACAGCGGAATGACCTTCACACACCTTCGCTGCCGCACGGAAGACGACCTGATTGCCCAGTGCAAGGGCGTCGCCATCGTCCTCAACCAGTACGCTCCCTTCACCGGCAGGGTCTTCGCGACACTTGGGCCCGACCTTCGCCAGATCGTGCGCTATGGCGTCGGTGTCGACCACATCGATATCGACGCAGCGACCGCGGCCGGTGTGCAGGTGTGCAACGTGCCGGACTATGGCGTCCACGAGGTCTCCAACCACGCGCTTGCAATCATCCTCGCCTTCGAGCGCAAGCTCGTTCTCATGAACGAACGGACGAAAGGCGGCGCCTGGGACTATCAACTGGCGATCCCGATCCGTCGCATGTCCGAACTGACCGTCGGAATCGTCGGCTTCGGGCGCATCGGAAGCGCGCTGGCCGGCAAACTGTTCCCGCTCGGGTGCCGCGTGATCGGCTGCGATCCCGCCTATGGTCCCGGGTCGCTGAGGATGCGCGGCGCCGAGTGGGTTCCCTTCGACCGGCTGATCAGCGAGTCCGATTTCATCACCATCCATTGCCCGCGGACCCCGGACACCTATCGCCTGATCGATGCCAAGGTCTTCGCCCGCATGAAGCCCACGGCATACATCATCAACACTGCGCGGGGCGGCATCATCGACGAAGCCGCGCTCGCTGATGCGCTCTGTCGCGGAACGCTCGCCGGCGCGGCTCTCGACGTGGTGGAGCGCGAGCCTCTGGCCGCCGACAGCCCGCTTCGCGGCCTCGAGAACTGTCTGATAACGCCACACATGGCCTGGTACTCAGAGGAAGCCGGCCTCGAAATGAAGCGCAAGGTCGCCGAAGAGGCGATCCGCTTCGCGCGCGGGGAACCCGTCCACTATCCCGTCAACTGCATCTGACCGTCCGCTCGGCCGCCTCCTTGCCATCAATCGGCTCACGTCTCATCGGTTCGATGGCTCCGCGGGGGCGCGCTGACCGCGCGGCGGGCACTTGCCCCGCTGGGCGTTGCGTAGAGGTTTCGCCCGAGGTCTCCGCCAGCCGCGCTTGATTCATTCCAAGTTACCTGCGGCGCCCCCTCATCGTCCTCAACGCAATCGGCCCAGCGGCAGCTCCGTCGCCGTCCCCCGTATGCTCCAGTCGTCCGGATCGAGCGTGCGGCCCTCGGCCGAGACGCGACCGTCGGCGTGGAAGATCACCGTGCCATACTCAGGGTCGTCGATGACGAGGCTCCGGTCAGCGTCGGTCACGTAGGCAAGGGCCGAGAAGACCCGCCCGAAGTCGTCCAGCGATCCGTGCAGCCTCTTCTCGCCGAGGCGGACGATCCATGCACCGAGGCGTCCGGGAAGGCGCAATTCGGTGCCAGCGGTCGGCCCTTCCCCGACCATGGCGAACGATGTGCTGCCCTTGAGGAGCACCATGCCCTCGCCGCAGCACGCCAGCGCGACGTCGTCTTGCAATGTTGTGTCGCGGAACGCGGCGCGCGGAAACCAGGCATGGGTGAAATCCGGCTGTTCCCCGGCGCAGTCGAAGACCATCGCCGCCAGCCCGCGGTACTGCTGCACACGCGGAAGCGTTCCCGAGCCGCCCCAATAGGAGGGACGGCCATGGCCGGAATGGATGGTCTCGCCGGGATGGTTGATCCAGATCTGTGCGTCCGGGTCGTGGCCGAGGCGAAGCTGGAGGACCGTTTCCTGGTAACCCCATTCGCCCCAGCGATAGCGGGCCGCCGTGCCCATGGCGACCGCCCGCGTCTTGTAGTGGTAGAGCCGCACCATGCGCTCCCGACCCTGGGCGAAACACCATTCCTGCGCGCCGTCGCCGGTGTAGTCGGCAACGGTCGCAAGCTCGGCGGGCACATTGAGACCGTGATCGCGCAGCGCCAGCGCGAGTTGCGGCAGGGTGTGGACGCGCCGCCCATAGTTGCCGCAGCTCCACAGCAGGCGGGCAACGCCCGCAAGTTCCAGCGAGCGCGCCGCCCTCAGCGTGTGCTCATAGGAGCGCCCCTGGGCACCGGTGAGGATGCCGTGATGGGACGAGCGCGCGACGATCTCGATGAGCCTGAGGATCGCCGCGCCCGCCCGCCGGCGCACGTCGCCATCGGGCGCCAGCGCATAGAGCGCCGTCAGCCCTTCCAGATCGACCGGGAAATAGGCGGCCGAGTTGAACTCGGCCATCTCCCACGTCTCGAAATGATCGAGCCAGGCGCGCACGCGTGCGAGCCCCGCCGCGGCCTGCTCGCGGCCTGTCCGAGCGGAGCGCCGGAAGCGCGCGTCAGGAAGCAGATTGCCGGCAAGGTAGGCGGCGGTGTGGAACAGGAGCGCGTGGTTCTCCGAGAAGTACCACTGCACGTCATTGCCCGGCTCATCCATCCAGTAGCGGTAGCCGGAAACAGCGCGATCGATGCGAGCGATCAGCGCGGGCGCGATGTCGGCGGCATAGGCCGCCCGGCACCAGAGCAGCGGCACCAGAACGAAATCGGCGCAGTCGTGGCAGTCTTCGATGGCCGGCAGGCTGGCTTCGATCATGCGATCGGTTTGGGGACCGCCCTGTCCGGAGCCGAGCCGCGCCAGCGCGGTAACCGTATCCGGTTCGCCATCGGCGGCGACCTCGGCGAGCGCTTCCGCGATTCGGCCGGCGATCTCGGCCGGCGGCTGTCCCTGGCGCAGGGCATGACAGATCTCGACGCCGAAGACGCGCGATGCGGCGAATCCGCCGGCCTCGATGGTCACATGGAAGGGACGGAAGTCCGCCGGCAGCCGCTCTGCGTCGGCGATCGGCAGCCGGGTTGCGCCGGCGGCCAGCCGGCGTGTGAGCCGGAGGCCCTTTTCGGTCGATATGAAGTCGCCCTCGATGGTGATTGTCGCGTCGGCATCGACCGGAAGCGGCGTCGAGATCACCAACGCCACCTCGCCGGACCCGTAGGTCGGTCGCTCGAAATGCATGCCCTCGAGGGCCGCCTCGAGAGCGTCGGCGGTCGCGGCCGGGCAGGGCACCGGCAGGGTTTGCTCGACGGCAGGGCCGGAGAGATAGTCGAGCTCGAAGAAGTAGCGCGCATCGCGTTCGGCAAGATCGTCGAACCAGACGGAGATTTCGTTGGCACCGGCCTGAAGGTCGACGACGATTTCGTTATGCGCCTCAAGATTGCGGACATAGTCGGCCGTCCAGCCGGTCTCGCGCCCGTTGACGAAGACGACCGCGCCGCCGCAGGTGCCGAGCCGCAAGACGGCCCGGTCCGCCTCGCGGGCTTCGATCAGGGTGCGCGCCCAGGTGCCGATCACGGTCGGGCGGAACCAGAAGCCCGACAGGTCGACGCGTGGCGAGCCGAAGGGAAGCCATACCCGCGCCGGGGAGAATTCGCCGAGCACCTGCGGCCGTTTGCTCCGGCGTTCAGCCGCGAAGGCCGTGCGGCAGGGGTACTCGTGCGGGATGAAGTTCTTGTGCGTGGCGAGAAAGAAGAAGGGGTCCATCTCGCCATGCATCGGCTGGTCAGCGATGTCGTAGCGCAGCTCGTTGGTCGCGCCGAGCAGCCAGTAGGCAATCGGCGCACCGGGCGCGAGCCGCCGGCGGAGACGACTAGCCACGGCGAGAGCCTCGGACGGGTTCATCGCAGCCCGGACCCGCCGGGTAACGCCGCCGGCCGATGCCCGGCGCGCCGCCGGACTGCCCCGCAGGGCTCCGCAGATGCGATCGCGATCGCCGGTACGGCAGCATCAGGTCCGTGCCTCCACCAACCGCCTTACCAAGGACAACCTGCCGGGGTTCCGTGGCAAGCGAGCGCTGTCCCAATTCAGACTCACTTGATTCTTATATAAGATATAAGATACTAGATATCGCTCTTCAGCGAGGGGGGACGGGTAACGTCGCCGCAGAAGTGAGGAGGTAACCATGGACATAGAGGGGGGAAATTCGTGCTTAGCGCTTCGGTGATCGGTTGTGGCTTCGGCGGCGGCCTCAGCCTCGATGGTCTGAACAATAGCCCGGACTATGAGATTTTGGCGGTTGCCGACCCGTCCGCGGCCGCGCTCGAGATGTTAGGGCGGTTTCCGTCTGCGCGCCGTTTTTCCAACTATCGAGACATGCTGGCGGAATGCCCTGCCGACGTCGTCTGCGTGGCCACTCCCGCACCCACCCACGCCTCGATCAGTCGTGACGTATTGCGCAATGGCGTTCGCGGCATGCTGATCGAGAAGCCGCTGGATTGCGATTTCGCGACGGCCGAGGCCCTGCTGACGCAGGTGAAGTCGGGCCGGTGTCCGGTCGTCGTGCCGCACGGCATGCTCGTTCTGCCGGCGGCACAAGAGGTCAAGGCCCGGATTCGCCAAGGCGATATCGGTGAGATCGAATCGGTTGTCGTGCAGAACGCGGTGGACCTCCTGAACGGAGGCATCCACTGGATCGTCTATCTGCTCGATGTCTTCGAGACCGATCGTCCGGCGCTGGTGAAGGCCAGCTTCGATCTCAGCGGGCGGGTGGTGAACGATGGCGTGCAGGTCGAGACCGGGGGCCTGACGTCGGTCTCGCTTTCGTCGGGCCTGACCATCGATTTCCATTCGGGAAAGAAGACCGTACCGCGGAGCGACGTGCTGCCAAAGGAAGAACAGCGCGGAGCACTGTTCCGCATCGCCGGATCGCGCGGCGTCGTCGAGTTCTCAGCGTGGGCGGGTAGCTACTGGATCAAGACGGCATCGTCCGGCGACGAACTCATCCGAAGACCGCTGGCGGATGGATTGACCTATCACCGGATCTTCCTGGATCAACTCGCGCGCGACATTCACGAGGGCAGGCCCCGCTATCGGAGCGCGGAGCTGTCTCTGGAAGCGTCCCGAGTGATCGAGACCGCCTATGGGCAGTCCGACGACGATGACTGGGCGCTCGGCAAGCCTGCCGCTGCGCGCCCCTAGTGCGTCCTGCGTTCAGGCGGATTCGCCCGGGACTGAAACGATGCTCCAACTTGTTGTTTTCACCCAATTTCTGGTGAGGGCCCGGTTCATGCCTTTGCCGGAATGCCAGGAGAGTGGGGAATGAATAGCTTTGAATTCGCCATCGTCGGAGCCGGTTGGCGCGGCGATGGATTCCTGCGCATTGCAGCGGCTGTGCCGCAGATGAAGGTATGCGGCGTTGTCGCCCGGAATCCGGAACGGGCAAGGGCGATCGAGTCCAATTGGGACGTGCCGTCCTATTCGTCTGTGGTCGAGTTGCTGGAAAGCTGCCGACCGTCCTTCGTCGTTGCCTGCGTCAGCGCGCAATCGATGCCCGACGTCTGCACTGAACTGGCCGGCCATGGCGTCCCTGTGCTGGCAGAGACACCGCCCGCTGCGGATCTTGAGGGTCTGGTCAAGCTTTACGCCACGCTTGTCGAGGGCGGCGCCCGAATTCAGGTCGCCGAGCAGTTTTGGGCCCAGCCGCTGCATGCCGCCAGACAGGCTGTCGTCGATTCCGGCGTTCTCGGCCCCGTCAATCAAGTCAACATGTCCGTCTGCCATGGCTACCATGCCATGAGCCTGATCCGCCGACTTCTGGGAGTTGGCTTCGAGGATGCAATGATCAGGGGCCAGCGCCTCAAGGCCCGTGTCGTTGCCGGCCCCGACCGCAGCGGCCCGCCCTCGGAGGAGCGCATCGTCGAGGTGGAGACCGATTTCGCGACGCTTGATTTCGGTGGGCGCCTTGGCGCGTATGAATTCACCGTGCCGCAATATCGCAGTTGGATCCGCGGCCAGCGCGTCTGCATCCGCGGCGAGAGAGGCGAAATTATCGACGATCAGGTGCGCTACCTGAAAGACGTTGCGACACCGATCCACAGCGCCCTGATACGCCACGATGCGGGCCGCAACGGTAATCACGAAGGTCTGTTCGTCAAAGCCATCCAGTTCCAGGACAGATGGGTCTACCGCAACCCCCTGGCCCCGGCGCGGCTATCCGATGAGGAAATCGCCATGGGGCAGTGCCTGCTGGCGATGCAGCGCTATGTGGAAGACGGCATCTCGTTCTACAGCCTCGAGGAAGCCTGTCAGGACCAGTACCTCGCCCTGTCGTGTACGCGCGCGATCGAGTCCGGCGGCGTTGTGGTGACGGAAGCCAAGGCATGGGCAGCCTGAGCGTCGCCAACACGAGGATTCGGCGGCGCGGTAGGGCCGTGTCCGGCGGCGTCCGGTGCCATACTGCCGAGCTTGCATCTTATATAAGATATAAGATAGCATCCTGATGAGCCAATGACTGGAGAAAATGGGAGGAAGTCATGAAGCCTAAGTTGCTGTTGATCGGCACGGCGGTTGCGGCCCTCGTGGCGGCGGCCGGAGCGCAGGCGTCCGAATTGCGCTTCACTTGCTATCAGGACGGTGTGGAGTGCGACACCTGGGCGAAGCTGTTCAAGGACTTCGAGGCGAAGAACCCGGGTACGACCGTCAAGGTCGATGTGGTGCCCTATCAGGCGATTCTGCAGAGCCTGCCGGTGCAACTCGCCGGCGGCGAAGGGCCCGACCTGGCGCGGGTCACCGACCTCGGCGGTCTTGCCAAGTACATGCTCGACATCAAGCCCCTCATCAAGGACGCGGACTATTGGGAGACCAACTACGGTCCCACGCTCAACTGGACTCGGGTGCACGGGCCCAACGATGACGGCATCTACAGCCTGAACGACCAGCTCAGCGTCAACGGGTCGTTCGTCAACAAGACGCTGTTCGACCAGGCTGGCGTGAAGATGCCGGAGAAGGGCGCGACCTGGGACGACTGGGCCAAGGCGACAAGCGACGTCGCCAAGAAGACCGGAACCCCCTACCCGATGGCCATGGATCGCTCCGGCCACCGCTTCGCCGGCCTGGCGATCAGCTACGGGGCGAAGTATTTCGACAAGGACGGAAATCCCATCACCGTTGACGACGGCTTCAAGGCATTTGCCAAGCAGTTCGTCCAGTGGAACCAGGACGGTGTGATGGACAAGGAGGTCTGGGCCGGCTCCGGCGGATCGACCTATCAGGACGCGACCAAGCAGTTCATCAACGCCAAGGTGGTCATGTATGTGTCGGGCTCCTGGCAGGTTGGGCGCTTCGGCAAGGACATCGGCGATGCGTTTGACTGGGTTGTTGCTCCCGAGCCCTGTGGGCCAGCGGCCTGCACTGGCATCCCGGGTGGCGCCGCGGTGGTCGGCTTCAAGCAGACCAAGCACCCGGAGGAAGTCGCCAAGCTGCTCGACTACATGGCGCAGAAGGACGTGATGGCCAAGTTCGATGCCGCGACCAACAACATTCCGCCCAACAAGGCCTTGCAGAAGGAAGGCGTCGACTACACCAATGCCAGCGCGCCGCAGAAGGCGGCGCTCAAGCAGTTCGCGACCAATCTCCTCGACTTCAGCCCGATCGCGTTCCAGTTCCAGGGCTACAAGAACAACCGGGCGATCATGAATGCCACGGTGACTCGCGTCACCCAGGCGATTGTCGGAGAGTCGAGCCTGGATGAAGCGCTGAACCGCATCAATTCCGACGTCAAGGAAGCGGTGGCTGCGGGCAAATAGCTGTCCCCAGCCCGCAATTGCGGGATTGGGACCGGAGGCGCCGCCGGCGCCTCCGGTCAACTCGGCCGATCTGGGGGAGGCGCGCGCAACACATGCTGCAAGCAGCGGTCCGCGCCGTCTATCACGGCGCCTTCAACCTCTTCGAGCGGCCGATGCTGTTCCTCCAGAACCGCGTCGGCATGCAGCGCGTCGCCTGGATGTTCCTGCTGCCGAACCTGGTCATCTTCGGGACCTTCACCTTCCTGCCGATCATCCTCAATTTCTTCTACGCCACCACCGGAAGCGATGCGATCCTTCTCAGCCAGCGTCCCTATGTGGGCGCCGAGAACTTCCGCTCGCTGCTCGCCTGCAAGGACTACCTCGATCCCAACTCCTGCCAGCGCGACATCTTCTGGCGGGCGGTGCACAACACCGGCAAGTTCGTCGTGCTTCAGGTCGGGCTGATGGTCCTGTTCTCCTTGGTCACCGCCCTTATCCTCAACCGCAAGATTCCCTTCCGCGGCTTCTTCAGGAGCGTCTTCTTCTATCCCGTCCTGCTCAGCCCGGTCGTCGTCGCGCTCATCTGGAAGTGGGTCCTGCAGCGCTACGGCGTGCTCAATGCCGGGCTCGACGCGGTCGGGATGAATCCGGTGGACTGGCTGGTCGAAGGCAACTGGTCATTCTTCTGGATCGTCTTCGTCACGATCTGGGCCCATATGGGCTTCTATGTCCTCATCCTTCTCGCTGGATTGCAGGCGATCCCCGCCGACATCTACGAGGCCGCCGAGATGGACAGCGCCAGCAAGTGGCGCGTCTTCTACCGCATCACCATGCCGCTGCTGGCGCCCACCATGGTGGTCGTGCTGGTCCTCAGCCTGATCCGCGGCGTGCAGGCCTTCGACGAGATCTTCGTCCTCACCGGCGGCGGCCCCGGCTCCGCCACCACGCTCATCCTGCAATACATCTATGAGACCGGCTTTGCCGCCCAGCCGCAGCTCTTCGGGCTCGCTGCCGCCGCATCGATCCTCATGGCGGTGGTGCTGATGGTGCTCACCCTCCTGCAGCTCGCCGTCACCCGCAACCGGGCCGAGGGCTGAGACGATGGCGACCGTCCTCGATTTCCTCGCGCGGCGCCGCGGCCGCAAGCGGTTCGACCTGATGGACTGGCTCACCTGGATCTATCTGATCCTCGGCGTCCTGTTGATGTTCGGCCCGGTCGTCTGGGTGGCACTGAGCTCGTTCAAGACCGACCGGGGGCTGGCCGAGTATCCGCCAACCTTCCTGCCGCTCGCCGCCAAGACGGTGGTGGTCAAGGGTTATGACGATCCGCTGCCGCTCTACAAGATCACCGCTGGCCCATACGCCGGCGAGGAACTGGCCGAAATCCGCCGCATCGGCATCATCGCGCAGATGGTCGACCCGGCCCACCCCGACGAGCATCTCAAGGTCAACATCAAAAACCGCGTGCCTGAACGCGCGTTCGCGCTCCAATGGACCAACTACACCGAACTGTTTTCCCGGTTCAATTTCGGTCGGTACCTGTGGAACTCGGTGTTCATCACCGTGGTGGCGACGGTGATCACGGTGCTGTTCAATTCGATGGCGGCCTTCGCTCTCTCCAAATACCGCTTCCGCGGGCGAACGCTGGTCTTCCTTCTGATCATCGCCACGCTGATGATTCCGCCGACCATCAACCTGGTGCCGATCTTCCTGGTCGTGTCGAAACTGGGAATGGTCAATTCGCCATGGGGCGTCATCTGGCCGGCGGTGGCGACGCCCACCGGCGTGTTCCTGCTACGCCAGTACATGCTCACCATCCCCGACGATCTGCTCGATGCGGCGCGCATGGACCACGCCTCGGAGTGGCGGGTCTACTGGCGCATCGTCATGCCGCTGTCCGCGCCGGCGCTGGCGGTGCTCACCATCTTCTCGGTGATGTGGAGGTGGAACGAGTTCCTTTGGCCCCTGATCGTGCTGACGCAGTCCGAGCAATTCACCCTCCAGCTCGCGCTCAACTCTTTCAAGGGCGACCTGCAAACGGACTGGAGCCACCTGCTGGCGATGACGGTGCTGACGCTGCTGCCGATCACCTTCGTCTTCGCCTTCCTGCAGAAGTACATCACGACGGGCATCGCCCAGTCCGGCGTTAAATAGGAGAACCAATGGCCGTTCTCGAGCTCGACGGCATCGTCAAGGACTACGGCGCGGTGCGCGCCATCCACGGCATCGATCTCGAGGTCGAGGACGGCAGGTTCTGCGTCTTCGTCGGGCCGTCGGGCTGCGGGAAGTCGACGCTGTTGCGCATGATCGCCGGGTTGGAGGAGATCACCGCCGGCGAATTGCGCATCGACGGCGAGCGTGTCAACGAGCAGCGCGCCTCCGAGCGCGGCCTGGCCATGGTGTTCCAGACCTATGCGCTCTACCCCCACATGACCGTCCGGGAGAACCTCGCCTTCGGCCTGGAGAACATCCGTACGCCCAAGGACGAGATCAAGGAGCGGGTGATCCGCGCCGCCCGCATGCTGCAGATCGAAGATCTGCTCGAGCGCCGCCCCAAGCAGCTCTCCGGCGGCCAGCGCCAGCGCGTCGCCATCGGCCGCGCGGTGGTGCGCGAGCCGCGGGTCTTCCTGTTCGACGAGCCCTTGTCCAATCTCGATGCCGAGCTGCGCGTCGCCATGCGTCGCGAGATCGCCGCGCTCCACCGCCGGCTGGGCAACACCATGATCTACGTCACCCACGACCAGGTCGAAGCGATGACCATGGCCGACAAGATCGTCGTCCTGCGCCTCGGACGGGTGGAGCAGTACGGCACGCCGCTGGAGCTCTACAACGAACCGGCCAACCAGTTCGTCGCCGGCTTCATCGGCTCGCCGCGTATGAACTTCATCGACGCCCTGGTCGAGCGGGCCGATGCGGCCTGCGTCACCGCCCGCGACGCCGAGGGGCAGGTCTACGAGGTCGCCGTCGACGGGTCCGGCCTGTCGCTCGGCGACGGCGTCGTTGTAGGCATACGGCCGGAGCACCTCGACATCGGCGGCGAGGAGGGGCACCCGGTTTCCGTGCAGTCGATCGAGCAGCTCGGCGGCGAATCCTATCTCTACTGCGAGACCGCCAGCGGTGCGCCGCTCACCGCCCATTTCACCGGGCAGACCGCGATGCGCCGCGGCGATACCGCACACGCCCTGTTCCACAGGGCCTACACGCACCTCTTCCTGAAGAGCGACGGCACGGCGCTCAGGCGGCTCGAAATCGGCGAATCCGCGCCGAAGAGGTGATTGCGCAGGTCGACGATGGCACTGGCATCTTCCCACGAGAGATCGCAGGGCATGGCAAGGGTCCTGGTTGCGGGCAGCGCGGTCATCGATTTCGTGTTCGCGCTCGATGAAATGCCGCGCGCGGCGGAAAAGTTTCGCGCGCGCGATGCCGCCTTCCTCGGCGGCGGCTGCGCCGCCAACGCCGCCGTTGCCATGGCGCGCCTCGGCGGCGTCCCCGTCCTGGTCGTGCCGCTCGGCGACGACGAGGCGGGCGACATGATCGTCCGCGGCCTGCAACGCGACGGCGTCGACTGCTCGGCGGTCGAGCGGGTCGCTGGCCGCCGGTCGTCGGTCTCGTCCGTCTTTATCGATCGGCGCGGCGAACGGCAGATCGTCAACTACCGCGACCCTGCCCTCGAGCACGACCTCTCCTGGCTGACCGGTCTCGACACGATGCGCTTCGACGCCGCATTGGCCGATACCCGCCTGCCGGCGGCCGCCGCGGCGATCATGCGGGCGGCGCGCGAGCGCGGCGTTGCCGGTGTGCTCGATGGCGAGGTGCCGACGCGCGGCGCGCGCGAGGCCATTGGCCTCGCCAGCCATATCGGCTTCTCGGTGCAGGGGCTGGCCGACCTCTCCGGTGAGGCCGACATCGAGAAGGGCCTGCGTCTGGCCCGCGCGGCGACGGCGGCATTCGTCTGCGTCACCGACGGTGCCAACGGCACCTATCATCTTGCCGGCGACACCGTCGTCCACACCCCGGCCTTCAAGGTCGAAGCGGTCGACACGCTCGGCGCCGGCGATGTCTGGCACGGTGCGTTTGCGCTGGCCCTTGCCGAGGGGATGAGCGAGACCGAGGCGATCCGCTTTGCCAGCGCCGTCGCCGCCATCAAGTGCGCGCGGCAGGGCGGGCGCGCAGGCTACCCCCGGCGCGCGGATGTGACGGGGCTTTTGAAGGAGACAGTGCAGTGAACCTGACCGCCGGCAAGCTCTGGGGATTGCGGCGCATGGCCGATGCCAACGGGCGCTTCAAGATGACCGCCGTCGACCAGCGCCCGCCGATCAAGGGGCCGATCGCCGCCTATTACGGCACCAAGGAGGCGCCCTTCGACGACGTGGCGCGGTTCAAGGCGTTGTTGATCGAGACGCTGCAGGACCAGGCGTCGGCCATGCTGCTCGACCCGCACTACGCGATTCCGCGCGGGATTGATCTGATGAGCCCGCAGAAGGGGCTGATCGTGACCCTGGAGAACTCGCTGTTCGAGGAAGCCGAGGGCGGACGCCTGTCGGCCGAGATCGACGACTGGTCGGTCGACCGGATCAAGCGCATGGGCGGGGACGCGGTCAAGCTGCTGGTCTGGTACCGGCCCGATGCGTCCGATGCAGTCAACCGGCACCAGAAGGATTTCACCAAACGGCTCGGCGAGGCCTGCGCGCGCTACGACATCCCGTTCCTGGTCGAGCTGCTGGTCTATCCGCTCGCCGCCGATGCGCACCAGACCCGTGACTACATCGAGATGAAGGGCAAGAAGGCCGACGACGTGCTGAAGTCGGTCGAGACCTTCGCCGCGCCCGACTACGGCATCGATGTGTTCAAGCTGGAAAGCCCGATCAACGCCAACGACGTTCCCGGCGTCGGCAATGACGGCTGGGAGGAGGCGCAGGCCATGTTCGACGAGATGGGCCGGCTCGCCGGGCGCCCCTGGGTGATGCTTTCGGCCGGCGCCGGCAAGATGGCCTTCCGCAACATCCTGGCCCATGCCTATCGGGCCGGTGCCTCCGGCTATCTCGCCGGCCGGGCCATCTGGCTGGATGCCTTCGGCCGCTTCCCCGACTGGGCCGCCATGCGCGCCGGCCTCGAGACCGACTCGGTCGCCTACATGCACGACATCAATGCGCTCACCGACGGCGAAGCGCGGCCCTGGCGGGAGCATCCCTGTTTCGGGGCGGACGGCGCCCGCTTCACGCCGCCCGATGCCGCGTTCCGCCACGGCTATGCGGAGATGTGCGCGTCATGAGCCGGATCATCGGAATTCTTCCCCTTGGCCGCGCGACCTTCGACGTTGCCTTCGCCGAGAAAATGCTTGCCGGGATGCTCGCCAGCCTGGAGCAGACCGGCCAGCGCATTGTCGGTTCGCGCAAACTCCTGTTCGACGCTGATGCGACCCGCGCGGCGATCGCCGGCCTCAAGACCCAGGCGATCACCGAGCTTCTCATCCTTCAGGTCACGTTCACCGACGCGGCGATGACGGTCGAGGCCGCGCAGGCGCTCGATGTGCCGCTGGCCATCTGGGCGGTGCCGGAGCCGCGCCTCGGCGGTCGTTTGCGGCTGAACGCATTCTGCGGGCTGAACCTCGCCGCCCACGCGCTCGGCCTGCGCGAGCGTGCATTCTCGTGGCTCTATGCCGCCCCCGAAAGCGAAGGCTTGCAGCACGAACTCGGGCGCCTGTTGTCGGGCGAGCGGGTGGCACGGCCGGCGCCGCTTCGCGCCTCGGCGCCGTTTGCTTCGCCCGCCGGCGCGACGATCGCCGAAGGGCTGAAGGGCACGCGGATCGGCCGGATCGGCGAGCATCCCGTGGGCTTCGATACATGCGCCTATGACCAGGCCAAGCTTTCGGCGCTCGCCGGGGTGGCGGTTTCCGAGATCGATCTCAACGATCTCTTCGCTGAGGCGCGTGCTGTTCCCGACACTGTGGCGGCTGCCACCCGCGCCGAGGCCGAAGGTGCGCTCGATGCGCTCGAAACGGTCGATCAGGGGCAACTCGACCGGTCGCTGCGCCTGAAGACCGCCATCGAGGATATCCGCAGCCGGGGAGGCTACGACGCCTTCGCTGTCCGCTGCTGGCCGGAGACCTTCACCGAGTATGGCGGGGCGGTCTGCGGGCCGGTCTCGATGCTCGGCGAGAAGTGCCTGCCTTGCGCCTGCGAGGCCGATGTCTACGGCGCGCTGACCACCCTGATGCTGCAACGGGTCGCCGATGCCCCGGCCTTCCTGGTCGATCTGGTCGACGTCGATACCGGCGATGGCACCTGCGTCGTCTGGCATTGCGGCCAGGCGCCGATCTCGATGGCCGATCCGGCGGCCCGTCCGCGCGCCACGATTCACACCAACCGCAGGATGCCGCTCCTGTTCGAATTCACGCTCAAGCCGGGCCGCGTGACCTTCGCCCGCATCTCGCAGGCAAGAGGCGAGACCAAGCTGGTCATCGCCGCGGGCACGGTGCAGGAGGCGCCGATGGCCTTCACCGGAACCTCGGGGGTGGTGCGGTTCGACACCGCGCCGGGAGCGTTCCTCGAGGCGCTGATCGGAGCGGGCGTCGAACATCACATGGCGCTGGCCTACGGCGACCACCGGCAAACGCTCGGCGGCGTCGCGGCGGCGCTCGGCATCGACATTCTGGAGCTTTGAAGACAATGGCAAAAGTGCGCTACGGCATCATCGGCTCGGGCATGATGGGGCACGAGCACATGCGCAATATCGCGCTGCTGCCCGAGGCCGCGGTGGTCGCGGTGGCCGATCCCGACGCGGGCATGCGGGAGAGCGCGGCCAGGCTCGCCGGGGAGGGGACAAAAGCGTTCGCGGATTACCGCAACCTGCTGTCGGCCGATCTCTGCGATGTCTTCGTGGTGGCAACGCCCAACTACCACCACGTCACCGTCATGCGCGACCTCATCGCGCTGGGGAAGCCGGTGCTCTGCGAGAAGCCGCTCTGCACCACGGTCGCCGACTGCCAGGAGATCGCGCGGAAGGCGGAAGCTGCCGGCACGCCGGTATGGGTCGCGATGGAATACCGCTATATCGCGCCGGTCGCGCGCATGCTCGATGAGGTGCGCTCCGGCACCATCGGGCGGCTCAGGATGTTCGCCATTCGCGAGCACCGTTTCCCGTTCCTGCGCAAGGTCGGCGACTGGAACCGGTTCAACGAGAAAACCGGGGGAACACTGGTCGAGAAGTGCTGCCACTTCTTCGATCTGATGCGGCTGGTGGCCGGGGCGGAGGCGACCCGCGTCTATGCGTCGGGCGCCATGGACGTCAACTTTCTCGATGAGCGCTATGACGGCCGCCGCCCGGACATCCTCGACAATGCCTTCGTCCTGGTCGATTTCGACAATGGCGTCCGCGCCGCCCTCGAT
Organism: uncultured Alphaproteobacteria bacterium; assembly: GCA_963782045.1. Lineage (GTDB taxonomy): Bacteria > Pseudomonadota > Alphaproteobacteria > Rhizobiales > Kaistiaceae > CAVSRC01. Next base: position 127,450 of record CAWAIR010000009.1, on the reverse strand, counting down.
CTGTGCATGTTCGCCGAGGGCTCGACCTGGCAGGAGGCGATCGCCGCGACCGGCGATCTCGCCAAGGTCGAAGCCTTCGTGGCTGGCCCAGCCCGCTTCTCACCCGACGGCAAGGAGCGGGTCGCCGAGATCGCCATCTCGCCGCGCGCCAGCAAGATCGAGCGGCGCGAACCGGTCGAGGTCGACGAGACGGTGCTTGCGGCCGGCGACCACTACGGATCGACCTTCGCCGAGCACCAACGCTTCCTCGAACTCGTGCGCCACGGCGGCAAACCCGAGGTCACGCTCGAAGACGGGACGAAGGCCGTCGCCATCGGGGCAGCAGCGGAGGACTCGGCGCGCAGCGGCCAGGCGGTGGTGATGTGAGGCCGCTACCGCAGGTCCAGGGCGTAGTGGACGTTGGTCGTCAGGCAGTGGGACTGGCGGAACTCGGCCGGATTATCGGCGAAGTCGTATGCAGTGCGCTCGATCAGGAGGAGCGGCGTCCCCTCGGCGCAGCCGAGTTCCTTGGCATCGTGCCCATTGGCGGCAACGGCCTTGATGCGCTCGGAGCTGTGCGCGATCGATATGCCATATTCGGCCGAATAGAACCGGTAGACATTGTTGGGAATTTCCGTGAACTCCCCGAGCTTGGGAAAGCGTGCAAGGGGCAGCGACAGCGTTTCGGTGAGGATCGGTTCCTCTTTGAATTTGCGCACGCGCTCGATGTGCCACACCTCGGCACCGCGTTCGAGATCAAGCGCGGCGCGCTCGGTGGGGCTAGCGACCGCCGAGGAGCGGTTGAGTACGCGCGAATTGGGGAAAAGGCGCTCACCGACGTCCGGAGCCAGGCGGAAGAACTGGAAGAGGATGCGGCTCTCCTCGAACTCGGCGACGAAGGTGCCGCGACCCTGGCGCCGGGTGAGGATGCCTTCCGAGGTCAGGAAATCGAGGGCCTTGCGCGCGGTTCCCTGGCTGACGCCGAGGGTCCGCGCGAGCTCCTGCTCGCTCGGCAGCATGGTGCCGGGCTGCCACATGCCATCGGCCAGCCGGCGCACAATCTCGTCACGCACCTGCGAATAGAGCGGCTTGAATCCGACCTGGCTTCCCGACGTCTCCATGCGGCCCCTCTCGTGTGACGCAATTGTGACCTTTCTAGCCTGAACACGTTGACAAGACCAGCTTTCTATATCTTATATCTTATATAAGATTTGATGCCCAAGCGTGTGCCACTTCCCCCAACGGAGGCTCTCGTGATCACTCCCCAGCTTCTGGTCCATGACCACAAGGACAATGTCGGCGTGGTGGTCGTCGAGGGACTGACGGCCGGCACCGACATGCTGTGCGTCGTCACCGCCGACGATTCGTCCTTCAACCTGAAGGTGAACGCCGACGTGCCGATCGGCCACAAGGTGGCGCTGAAGGACCTCAAGGCCGGCGACACCGCCGTCAAGTACGGCGAGGACATCGGCAGAATCGTCGCGGACGTGAACAAGGGCGGTTACGTCCACATCCACAATCTCAAGACCAAGCGCTGGTGATGAGGAGGCGTCGATGAGCAACTACGGCAAGCGCAAGATCCGGGCCTATCGCCGCGAGAACGGCCGCGTCGGCGTCCGCAACCACGTCGTCATCCTGCCGCTCGACGACATCTCCAACGCCGCCTGCGAGGCGGTGGCCAACAACATCAAGGGGACGATGGCCATCCCGCATGCCTATGGCCGCTTGCAGTTCGGCGAGGACCTCGACCTGTTCTTCCGCACCATTATCGGCACCGGCGCCAACCCGAACGTCGCCGCGGTCGTGGTCATCGGCATCGAACCGGAATGGACCAAGGTCATCGTCGACGGCATCGCGGCGACCGGCAAGCCGGTGGAGGGCTTCTCGATCGAGCAGCGAGGCGACCTCGACACGATCGCCGTCGCCTCGCGCAAGGCCAAGGAGTTCGTGCAGTGGGCGAGCGAGCTGCAGCGCGAAGACTGCGATCTCTCGGAGCTGTGGATCTCGACCAAGTGCGGCGAATCCGACACCACCACCGGCCTCGGCTCCTGCCCGACGGTGGGCAACATGTACGACAAGCTCATCCCGGAAGGCATTTACGGCATCTTCGGCGAGACCTCCGAGATCACCGGCGGCGAGCACATCTGCCAGGCGCGGGCGGCGACGCCCGAGGTCGGCGAGAAGTTCATGGCGATCTTCCAGGCCTATCAGGACGAGGTGATCGAGCCCTACAAGACCTCCGACCTCTCCGACAGCCAGCCGACCAAGGGCAACATCCTCGGCGGGCTGACCACCATCGAGGAGAAGGCGCTCGGCAATCTCGAGAAGATCGGCCGCAGCTGTCGCTACATCGACGCCATGGGACCGGCCGAGGCGCCGGAAAAGGGGCCTGGCCTCTACTACATGGACACCTCTTCCGCCGCGGCGGAATGCGTCACCCTGATGGCGGCGGCGGGCTATGTCGTCCACACCTTCCCCACCGGCCAGGGCAACATCATCGGCAACCCGATCGTGCCGGTCATCAAGATCTCGGCCAATCCGCGCACGGTGCGCACCATGTCGGAGCACATCGATCTTGACGTTACCGGGATTCTCCGCCGCGACATGACCATCGACAAGGCCGGCGACGCGCTCATCGAGATGATCGTGCGCACCGCCAACGGCCGCAACACGGCGGCGGAAGCGCTCGGTCACCGCGAGTTCGTGCTGACCAAGCTCTACCGCAGCGCCTGAGGCCTTCATCGCGAGACGAAGCGTCATGGCGACCATCGTCATTTCGGAGTTCATGGACGCTGCCGCCGTGGCGCGCCTGTCGGCCCGATACGCCACGGCCTACGACCCCGACCTGGTCGAGTGCCCGGCGGAGCTGGCGAGCCACCTCGCGGATGCCCGGGCGCTGATCGTGCGCAACCGCACCCAGGTGCGGCCGGAGCTGCTGGATAGCGCGCCGGCGCTCGAATGCGTCGGCCGGTTGGGGGTCGGTCTCGACAACATCGATGGCGCGGCCTGCCGCGTGCGCGGCGTCGCGGTCTATCCCGCCACCGGCGCCAACGATCTGGCGGTGGCCGAATACGTCATCGCCAGCGCCATGCTGCTGCTGCGCGGCGCCTATCGCGCCACGGCCGCGGTGGCTGCCGGCGAATGGCCACGGCAGGCGCTGATCGGCCGCGAGCTGAGCGGCAAGGTGATGGGGCTGGTCGGCTACGGTTCCATCGCACGCGAGACGGCGAAGCGGGCAGCGGCGCTCGGCATGCGCTGTATCGCTTTCGACCCCTATCTGGATGCCGACAGCCCGGCCTGGGGCGAGACCGGACGGCGGAGCCTGGACCAACTCCTCGGCGAGGCCGACGTGATCAGCCTGCATGTGCCGCTGACCGACGAAACCCGTCACATGATCGATGCACGCGCCATCGAGCGGATGGGGCCCGGCACCATCGTCGTCAATGCTGCGCGCGGCGGTGTCGTCGCGGAAGCGGCGCTGGTGGCGGCGCTTCGGCAAGGCAAGCTGGCAGGGGCCGCCCTCGACGTGTTCGAGCACGAGCCGCTGAAGGCGGACGCTGGCGCGCTGTTCTCGGACATTCCGAACCTGCTGGTGACGCCGCACATCGCCGGGGTCACCCAGGAATCCAACGTCCGGGTTTCCGACCTGATCGCCAACAAGGTGCTCGACCACCTCGGGGAAGGCGCATGAGCACGGTGACATTGCCGGTCGATGCGGCGCGGGCCCTGGTGGTCGAGGCGTTCCTCGCCAGCCGGACATCGCGCGAAAACGCGCTCGCCGTCGCCAAGGCGCTCATCGGTGCGGAGCTCGCCGGTCAGGCCGGGCATGGTCTCCGCCGGGTGCCGGCCTACGCGGCCCAGGCCAAGGCGGGCAAGGTGAACGGCTTCGCCGCTCCCAGCGCGGAGCGCGCGCGGCCGGGCGTGGTGCGCATCGATGCCGGCTCCGGCTTCGCCTATCCGGCCATCGATCTGGCGATCTCCCATCTTGACGGCATGGCACGGAGCCAGGGCATCGCGCTCGCGGGCATCTTCCGCTCGCATCATGCGGGGGTTGCCGGACTGGTCGTCGAAGCGTTGGCGGATCGCGGGCTGGTGGCGCTGATGTTCGCCAATACGCCCGCGGCGATGGCCCCGTGGGGCGGCCGTCGCCCGCTGTTCGGCACCGATCCGATCGCCTTCGCCTGCCCGGTCGCCGGGGGCGAGCCGATCGTCGTCGACGTTTCCCTGTCCAAGGTGGCGCGCGGCAAGATCATGGCCGCGGCGCAGGCGGGCGAAGCCATTCCGCAGGGGTGGGCCCTCGACGCCGAGGGCCGCCCGACCACCGATCCCAAGGCGGGGATGGCCGGCACCATGGTGCCGCTCGGCGATGCCAAGGGCACCGCGCTTGCCTTGATGGTGGAGCTGCTGTGCGCGGGGCTGATGGGCGCTAACTATGCCTATGAGGCCACATCGTACTTCGATGACAAGGGCGCGCCGCCGAATACCGGGCAGGTGCTGATCGCCATCGATCCAGAGGCGTTCGGACCCGGAATCGCGGTGGAGCGCTTCGCGCAAATGGCGGCAGCGGTCGAAGGCGAACAGGGTGCCCGCCTGCCGGGACGGCGGCGCCAGGCCATGCGCAGGGACCTCGCCGGGGCCGGCATCCGGGCGGACGCGGCGCTGGTCGAAACGATCCGGGCGTTGTCGGCGTAGCCGGCCCACGCAGGCAACCCAACCAGGAGAATCGCGAACAATGCCCAACGGAATGGAAGACTTCCGCAAACAGCAAATCCTCATCGGCGGCGCCTGGGTGGATGCCGACAGTGGCGAGACCTTCGCGGTGACCAACCCGGCGACGGGGAAAGCGCTCGGCACGGTTCCCAAGGCCGGCGTGGCGGAGACCAGGCGGGCGATCGCCGCGGCGCAGGCGGCGTTCGAGAGCTTCAGCCGGACGACCGCCAACGAACGCGCCAGGATTCTCAGGCGCATGCACGACGTCATGCTCGCCAATCTCGACGAACTCGCTGAGCTGCTGACCCTCGAACAGGGCAAGCCACTGGCCGAGGCCAAGGGCGAGATCACCATCGGCGCCAACTACATCCTGTGGTTTGCCGAGGAGGGGCGGCGGGTCTATGGCGATCTGGTACCCTCGCCCTGGCCGGACCGCCGGATCATGGTGCGCAAGGAGCCGGTGGGGGTGGTCGGCGCCATCACGCCGTGGAACTTTCCCTCCTCGATGCTGGCGCGCAAGATCGGCCCGGCGATCGCCGCCGGCTGCACCAGCGTCATCAAGCCGGCATCGCAGACGCCCTATTCGGGCCTTGCCTGGGGGGTGATCGCGGACATGGCGGGGCTGCCCCCCGGCGTGATGAACATCGTCACCGGACCCGCTGCGGCCATCGGCGGCGAGCTGACGGGCAATCCGGACGTCAAGAAGATCACCTTCACCGGATCGACCGAGGTCGGCAGGGTGCTGCTCCGCCAGTGCGCCGACACGATCAAGAAGGCGTCGATGGAACTCGGCGGCAATGCGCCGTTCATCGTCTTCGACAGCGCCGACGTCGACCGGGCGGTGGACGGCGCCATGGTCGCGAAATACCGCAATTCAGGGCAAACCTGCGTGTGTACCAACCGGTTCTACGCGCAGGCCGGCATCCATGACGAATTCGTCGAGAAGTTCGCCGCGGCCACCCGCGGCCTCAAGGTCGGGTCCGGCATGGAGGCGGGCGTCGAGCAGGGACCGTTGATCGACGAGCGGGCGGTGGAGAAGGTCGAGGAGCTGGTCGCCGACGCGCTTGCCGGCGGCGGATCGCTGCTTGCCGGCGGCAAGCGGCACGCGCTCGGCGGCACGTTCTTCGAGCCGACCGTGATCGCTGGCGCCACGGCGAAGATGCGCCTCAACGACGAGGAGATTTTTGGCCCGGTGTCGCCGGTCTTCCGGTTCGAGACGGAAGACGAGGCGGTGGCCGCGGCGAATGCGACGCCCTTCGGTCTTGCCAGCTATTTCTACAGCCGCGACCTGGCGCAGACCTTCCGGGTGATGGAGGCGCTGAAATACGGACTGGTCGGGGTCAACGAAGGGCTGATCACGACACCGGAGGCGCCGTTCGGCGGCATGAAGCAGTCCGGGCTCGGCTCCGAAGGCGGACGCGAAGGCATTCTCGAATATCTCGACACCAAATATGTGTGCGTGGGCGGTCTCGCCCCATAGGATTTCGGTTCAAGATGTCGGTTGAAATTTTCGGCCGCCTGCCCGACGGGCAGGCCGTTGAGCGGGTCACGATCTCCGGCGGCGGCCTGACCGCGCGGGTGATGGGCTGGGGTGCGGTGCTGCAGGACCTGAGGCTCGCGGGTCATGCGGCGCCGCTCGTGCTCGGTTTCGAAACCTTCGAAGCCTATCCGGCCCATTCGCCCCATTTCGGCGCGATCGCCGGCCGTTGCGCCAATCGCATCGGCGGCGCGCGCTTCGTCCTCGATGGGCGCACCTTCGAGACCGACAGGAACTTTCTCGGCGCGCACACATTGCACGGTGGCAGCGCGGGGACCGGCAAGCGGCCGTGGCAACTGGCAGACCATAGCGCCAGCTCGGCGCAATTCGTCTATCGCGCCGCCGACGGCGAGATGGGCTTCCCCGGCAATCTCGACATGTCCTGCCGTTATTCGGTTCTGCCCGAGGGGCGGCTGGTGATCGAGATGCGGGCCGAAACCGACCGGCCGACGCTCTGCAATCTCGCCCATCACAGCTACTTCAATCTCGATGACGGCGGGCGCAGCGACGTGCTCGATCATTTCCTGCGCATCGACGCGGGAGCCTACCTGCCGGTCGACGACGAGATGATCCCGACCGGTCATGTGGTGCCGGTCGACGGCACCGATTTCGACTTCCGTGCATCGCGCGAGATCCGCAACAGAGCGGGCGAGGCGCATCGCTCCTACGACCACAATTTCTGTCTTTCGGCCTGCCGCACGGACCTGCGGCGGGTGGTGACGGCGCGCGGCGCCCACTCCGGCGTCGAACTGGAGGTGTGGACGACCGAGCCGGGCGTGCAGTTCTACGACGGGGCACGGACGGCGCGGCCGGTGGCGGGCCTCGAGGGCATCGCCTATGGGGCGTATGCGGGCTTCTGCCTCGAGCCGCAGGCGTGGCCGGACGCCGCCAATCGCGCCTATTTCCCGCAGGCGACGTTGCGGCCCGCAGAGCAATACGCCCAGACGACCGAATACCGGTTCCGCAAGGCCTGACTGAGCGTCCGGGCGCGCGCCGGAATCAGGGGCCGGGCGCGAAGGACACCGAGCAGCGGACGCCGGCGGGGATGGCGAAATCGGGATTGGCCAGCGTCAGCCGCACGCCGAAGGTGCCGCTGGCAGCATCGTAGACGCGGTCGATCACCTCGACCGTCACCCGATGATGGCCGCCGATCGGCTCCTCCAGGGTCACGTCGGCTTTGTCGCCGACCGAGAGGCTGCCGTTGAGGGCGATCGGCACGAAGGTCTCGACGTGCAGCGGGTCGAGCGCCGCGATGGTCAGGATCGAATCCTGCTCGTTCCAGTATTCGCCCGGTGCCAGCGTACGCTCGACCACCACCCCGTCGATCGGGCTCGTCACCGTCTTCTGTGCGAGCTGGGTCTCGCTGCGGGCGAGGTCGAGCCCGGCGATGTCGGCATTGGCCTCGGCCGTGCTGAGCTCGCCGCGGGCGAGCGCCAGGTCGTTGGCGAACTCGTCGAGCTTGCCGGTCGAGATCACCTTGGAGGCCTTGAGCGCGTTGTTCCGCTCATATTTGCGTTCGAGATAGGCGACCTTGGCCTTGGCCGCGTCGATAGCGCTGCGGTCCTCGGCCCGGCGCCGCGCCAGCGCCACGGAGGCGCGCTCGGCGTCCGCCTCGATCTGGATGATCGGCTCGCCCTTCTTCACCGTGTCGCCCCGGTCCACCGCGATCGAGGCGATCACCCCGGTCACCGGGGCGGCCAGGTGCACGGTCATCGACGGCTTAACCACGCAATCAAATTTCTCCCCCTGAGCCGCCGCCGCGGTCGGCGCGAGGGCGGGCAGAAGGGCAAGGAACCAGGCCGCGCAGGTGGCGGCGAGGCGTTGGTTTAGCCGCCCGTTCGTTAGGCGGGTCGTATTCGAGGGCCGTCGGTCTGGCATGGCCTTTTCCGCGAACTCGCTGAAATGGAAACGGAAATCCAGAAGTTCCGTCTTCCTGGGTCGTGCCCAAGCATAGTGCAAAGCAATGCAGTTGATCCAGACCGCCGCAGAGTCACTGTGGTCATTTTTGGCCAGGACGAAGCGATGTTCAGTCAATGTTCTTGCCTAAATACCCTCTGTTTAGAGAGGTTCTCAAGGCAAAAACTCTGTGTTAGCCTTTCATTAACGGAGGAAAACGGCACGTGGACCTGCCTGGCAGCCCCGATCGGCTGCCACGGGTGTTTGGTATTTGATTTCGAGCCGAAGCCGAATCCAGAGATCGGCCGGCCTCGGGGGGCGCGTTTCGATGTATCTGGGTCAGGCGATCCGCAGGATTTCCGCAGCGTTGCGTGGCGCACCGGGCCAGCGCGCGCCGGTCGCCCGCTCGCTCAGGGCCCACCGGCGGCGCCTGCTGGCCGATACCGCGCTCACCAACCACATCCACTTCGAGACGCTGGAAAACCGGCTGCTGCTTTCGGCAGACATCCTGCCGATCCAGGGCTCGATCGACCTGCCGGGCGAGCAGGATCGCTTCGTCTTCACGCTGACCGACGAGAAACGCGTCTATTTCGATTCGCAGACCGCCAGCAGCGCGTTCCGGTGGAGCCTCGACGGGCCGGGCGGCGCCGAGGTCGCCAACCGGCCCTTCGACCAGTCCGACGGCTGGCGGGATTCGGGCGATCCGGTGCTCAAGCTGGCGCCGGGCGACTATACGCTGACCGTCGACGGCAGCGGCGACACCACGGGCGACTACCAGTTCCGTCTGCTCAATATCGACGACGCCGAGCAGGTGACCGTCGGCGATGCGGTGAGCGGCGCGCTCGACCCCGGCGCCGAAACCGACATCTATAAGTTCGATGCCGAGGCCGGGCAGCGCCTCTTCGTCGATCTCCTGTCCCGGTCGGGCGACTATCCCGACTGGACCCTGCTCGATCCCTTCGACCGCGCGATCTTCTCGCAAGGCATCACCTCGAACCTGGAGCCCGTCGATATCGCCGTCGACGGCACCTACACGCTGCTCATCGAGGGCGATGTCTACAACTCCACCACCCAGTATTCCTTCCGCGTCGGCGAGGTGACCGAAACCGGCAGCGCCATTTCCATCGGCGACGTCGTCACCGGCGCCATCGACCAGCCCGGGCAGGCGCCGAAGCACACCTTCGAGGTCAGCCAGGACACGCTCCTCTATCTCGATGCGCTGGCCGGCGACGGCAACATGCAGTGGAGCCTCACCGGTCCCCACGGAGCGGAGGTCAGCGCGCGGCCTCTCACCGGCGAGAACGACTACTCCCACGATCCGCTGCTGCGGCTGGCGCCCGGTTCCTACACGCTCACCGTCGACGCCAGCGGCGACACGGTCGGGCCCTATGCCTTCCGGCTGGTCGACGCCAGTGCCGAAGCCGCGGCGCTGACGCCCGGCACGACCGAGGCGATCGACCTGGGGGACCAGGGCTCCGCGGCGGCCCTGTCGCGCTCTGAAGACGTGCCGGCGCTTGCCGGCGTGTCCGATCCGGGCGCCGAACGCTCGCTGCGCCCCTACGAGGAATTGCCGACCACGGTGGCCGACGATGCGGCCCTGAACCCGGATGCCATCACCGTCGAGGCCTGGGTCAAGGCGAACGACAGCACCTATGGCGCCTCCGTCCTGATCAAGTCCAACTACGACTACTACTACGGCGGTGACGGCGGCTACGGCCTCTACTCGCCGGACGGCAACACCATCGCCTTCTTCCTCGGCGACCCCGGCAACCGGGCCGAGGCCGACCTGCCCATCGGGGTGTGGACCCATGTCGCGGGCACCTACGATGGCGCGACGCTGAAGATCTACATCAACGGCGCCCTGGCGAATTCCCTCGAGATCGCCGACGCGCTCACCGATTCCCCGGCGCCGCTGGTGCTCGGCAACGGTTCGCAGAGCTACTACTCACCCTTCTCGGCGTGGAACGGCCTCATCGACGAGGTGCGCATCTGGGACAAGGCGCGCGACCAGAGCGCCATCGCCGCCGACTACGATGCCAAGCTCTCAGGCAACGAGACGGACCTCATCGCCTACTGGTCGTTCGACGAGGAAAACGGCGCCACCGCGGCCGATCTTGCCGGCGGTCACGACGGCGTGCTCGCCGATCCGCCCGCCCGCGAGACCAAGTTCTACACGTTCAGCGGCGCGGCCGACGACCGGTTCTTCCTCGATACGGACCAGGTGAGCGGCTACAATTACGTCCTCCGCATCTTCGATCCGCGCGGTCACCTCTTCCGGGGCCCGAACGACCAAGGCGACGGCTTCGGCGTCTTCACCTTGCCGGCCGATGGCGACTATCTCGTCGCCGTCGAGAGCCTCTCCTACGCCGGAGATATCAGCCTCGCGCTCACGCTGCATGAGGTGGCCGACAAGACGGCGGCGCTTTCCCTCGACACGGTGACCACAGCCAGCATCGACGCGCCAGGCCAGGTGGTGCGCTACGCCTTCTCGCTTGCCGGCACCACCAGCGTCGTCTTCGACCCACTCGATCCGACCAACTATGGAAACTGGTCGCTGAGCGGGCCGGACGGCACCGTCTTCGATTTCGCGCGTTGCGTCGAATTCGCAGTTCGGCTCCTACGGCTTCTCGCCGCTGATGGAACTCGGCGCCGGCAGCTACACCCTGACCGTCAGCGGTTCCGGCGACTTCACCGGCGATCTCGGCTTTGCGGTCAGGACGCTCTCCGGCGCCGATGCGCTGGCGCTCGGCAGCCAGACCAGCGGCACCCTGTCGCCAGGCGACACGACCAAGCTGTACAGCCTGACAGCGAGCGCTGGCGACCAGTTCAGCCTGGTGCGGTCCTCGAGCGACTGGAGCGGCGTCGCCTGGATGCTGTTCGGGCCCGACGGCAGCACGGCCTTCGCGTCGACCACCGATGACGTCACGGCGCTCACCCTCGGCCTGTCGGGCGTCTACACGCTGGTCCTCCAGGCGGCCTACTGGCAGTCCGGCGACATCGCCTACGCCTTCACCGCCAGCCGCACGGCGACCGGCATCGCCACCACGCCGACGGGAAGCGGGCTCGCCTTCGGCCAGACCTACACCGGCACCATCGACACCGCCGGCCAATCGGACGACTACGTCTTCACCATCGGCTCGACCACTCGGGTCGTCTTCGATTCGCTTTCCACCGACTCCCACGTGACGTGGTCGCTGGTCGGGCCGGCGGGCACGATCATCAGCCCGCGCAGCATGTCTTCGGCGGACGGGTATTACCGGGCGCCGTTGCCGGCGATCCTGAAGCTCACCGCCCCGGGGACCTACCGGCTGACAATGGCCGGAGCAAGCGGCAGCGGAACCGGCGACTACGCCTTTCGCCTGCTCGACCGCGCCGAGGCCGCCGACGTGGCGATCGGCAACGATATCTACGGCACGCTCGCCAACTCGCGCGAGACGCAGATCTTCACCTTCGATGGAGCCGCCGGTCAGTCGCTGTTCCTGGATTTCGCCAGCCGCACCGGGAACACCATCTACGTCTCCATCTTCGATCCCAGCGGGCGGACGGTACAGTCGCCGCGGTCGCTCAGCGGCGACTTCGGCCCGATCAATCTCCCGGCCACCGGCAGCTATACCGTGCTGCTCGAGGGCTACTACAACAACCCCTCCGCCTACAGCGCCACGTTCGACTTCAAGCTGGTCGCCATGCCCCCGGTTGTTGCGCAGGCGCTGACCATCGGCGATCCGGTCGCGGACTCGCTCGCCAACGTCGCGGCCAAGCGCGTCTACACCTTCAGCCTGGCCGACGAGGCCTCCCTCTATTTCGACGTGCTGACCGCGGGCAATTTCTACTGGACCCTCGACGGTCCCTTCGGCACCGAAGTCGATCGCCGCTATTTCGGTTCCACCGACAGCACGTCCAATTCGGACAACCCGCTGCTCGACCTGGCGGCCGGCGACTATCGGCTGACCATCGAGTCCAGCGGCTACGACACCGGCTACGCCTTCAACCTGATCGACCTCGCCAACGGCGGCCCGGTCACGCTCGGCACGCCGATCGACGGTACGCTCGCCAGCCGCGAGACGCAGGTCTTCAAGGTCGATCTCGAGGCGGGCAAGTCCTACCGCTTCGGCCTGTCGAGCTTCTCTACCTATGGCAGCTATGTCGGCACGCGCCTGATCGATCCCTATGGCCACCAGGTCTTCGCCGACAACGGCTACAACTTCGTCGAAACCGAGCCGCTGGTTTCCGGCACCTACACTTTCCTGCTGGAGGCATCGACCGGAATCGGCGACGCCGACCACGCCTACACCCTCGAGATCGCCGAGATCGTCGCCGAGCCGCCGGCGGCGCTGACGCTCGATGCCGACACCGACGTCACCTTCACGGCGAGTGCGCGCACGCGTACCTTCGCCTTCTCGGTGGCGGCGGCGACCAGGGCCTATTTCGATTCGCTCACCAACCTGTCCGGCGTCGTCTGGAGCCTCACCGGCCCGCGCGGCAACGATGTCATCGACCGGCCTTTCAGCCAGTCGGATTCGCAGGATTTCGGCCAGTCGCCACTGATCGACCTGGTGGCGGGCGATTACACGCTGACGGTGACGGCAACCGACGCTGCGGTCTCCGCCGCCAGGTTCCGCCTGCTCGATCTCGCCGACGTGGCGGAGGACCTGCCCGATGGCGCGATCGTGTCCGGCGTGCTCGCCGACGGCAACCGCACCGACATCTACCGTTTCGACGGCACCGCCGGGGAGAGTGTCTATTTCGACAGCTACGGCATCTCGGCGGGCACGATCACCGTGCGGGCGATCAGCCCGTCGGGCAAGCAGGTGCTGTCGCCGACCGTCTTCGGCGACCAGGGCCCGCTGACGCTGCCGATCGACGGCACCTATTACGTGTTGGTCGAGGGGCGGATCAGCAACTCCACCGCCGACCGCAGCTACACGATGGCCGTGCACCACCTGCCGCAGACGGAGACGGCGATCGATCCGTACGACCCGGGCCTGGCGGTCGGTCCGCTGGAGAGCGACGGGGTGATCGGCAAGGCGCGCGCGTTCACCGGCTTCGACTGGATTTCGGTCGACAGCGGCGACGGCGTCGTGCAGACAGGCGACCTGACCGTCGAGATGTGGGTCAATCCGGACCGCTACGCCGACAGCTGGATGCCGCTGATCTACAGCGGCACCGGCAATTCCAACGCGCGGTCCTATTCGCTGTGGCTGAGGAGCGACGGCGCGCTGTGGTGGGGCACCCGCGACGCTTCCGGCGAACGGTCGATCACCACCTCCGGCGGCCTCGTGCCGCTGAAGACGTGGACGCACATCGCCGCCGTCATCGACCGCACCAACGGCGAGATTCGGCTGGTCATCAACGGCGAGGAGGTCGCCACGGAGAGCGTCGGCGCCGGACCGGCGATCTCCAACGACGATCCGCTGCTGATCGGCAACACCAGCGAGATCAGCACCAGCTATCGCTCGTTCGAAGGCCTCCTCGACGAGGTGCGCATCTGGTCGGTGGCGCGCTCCGACAGCGACATCCGCGACACCATGGACACGGTGCTCGCCGGCAACGAGGCGGGGCTGGCGTTCTACCTGCCGCTCGACGACGAGCAGGGCGCGGCGACCTTCGCCGATCTTGGGCCGCACGGCCGCACGGCGACGCCGGTCTCCACCATCCCCGCCGATCTCGGCGCCATCGTCGGCCGTCTCGACAGGCCGGGCGGGACGCACAGCTACACCTTCACGCTCGCCGCCGATGCCTGGCTCTACCTCGACACGCTGACCGACGACGGCGGCGGCAGCATCGTCATCCGCGGACCGGATGGGCTGGAGGTCAACCGCGACCTGCGCAACGCCAATTCCTACGAGTTCGGCAGCGGCGACCCCACCTTCCGGGCGCCGGCCGGCGACTACACGCTCACCGTCGACGGCGACGACGACCGCGTCCTCTCCTATGCCTTCCGCCTGATCGACCTCAACGCCGCCGACACGGTCGATATCGCCGACGGCGCGACCGTCGCCGGCACGCTCAGGCCCTACGCGACAAGCCGCGCCGTGCGCTTCGACGCCGAGGCTGGCGCGCGGCTGTTCGTCGATCTTCAGGGCGTCGACAGCGGCTGGGCGGCCTGGCGGCTTTACGATCCCTACGGCAACATGGTGCTGCGCACCACCAACGCCGCCGACATCGCCAACCAGATTCTCGGCCAGAGCGGCATCTACACGCTGCTGTTCGAGCCGCGCGTCGCCGTCGAAACGCTGACCGAGCTGCCCTACAGCTTCACCATCCGCACCTATGACGACAGCGGGGCGCCGCTGCCGATCGCCGACAACGAACCGGGTCCCTGGCGGGTGGCCGGCCGCGACGGCGGCCAGGCGCTGGCGCTGACCGGTGCCGATTACCTGCGTGTGCCGGACAGCGCCTCGCTCGGCCTCATCGGCGACATGACCATGGAGGGCTGGTTCAGGGTCGAGCGCTTCGCCGACACCTGGACGCCGCTCTTCTACAAGAGCGCCGGACCGAACGGGACGCGCTCCTACACGCTGTGGCTGAGAGACAACGGCAGCCTGTCGCTCGATTACGCCGATGCGAACGGGGCGGGTCATTCGCTGCCGACGGCCGCCAACGTGATCCCGCTCGGCGAATGGGTGCACATCGCCGCAGTGATCGACCGCACCAACCAGGTGCTCAAGATCTACGTCGACGGCGAGGAGAAGGCTTCGGCCGATATCTCCGGCACCGCCGGCTTCGCCTCCGGCGGCGACCTCCTCATCGGTCACGACGAGGACACCTCCACCAATCACACCTACTACGAGGGCGAGCTCGACGATGTCCGCGTGTGGTCGAGCGCGCTCACGGCCGCTGAGATCGCCGCCGGCATGGCGACGCGGCCGGATGGGAGCGAGAGCGATCTCGTGCTCGACCTCCGCTTCGAGGAGGCCGATGGCGATACCGCCGCCGACGCCTCGTCGAGCGGCAATGATGCAACGCTTGTCCGGCTCAACACCGGCGGCATCACCGGCCGCATCGCCACCGCCGGCGAGATCGACCGCTACACCTTCACGCTGGCCAGCGACGCGCTGATCTATTTCGATTCGCTCACCTACAACGGTTCTCTCAGCGCCACGCTGACCGGGCCGCGCGGGCAGGAGTTCAGCCGCGACCTGGCGCATATGGACGCCAGCCAGGTGAGCGGCTCGCCGGTCCTCGCGCTGCCGGCGGGGACCTACACGCTGGCGATCGCCGGCTCCGGCGACACCACCGATTTCTACAATCTCAGGCTGGTCGATCTTGCCGACGCCACGCCGCTGACCCTCGGCGACACGGTGGACGGGACACTGCAGCCGGGCAAGGAGACCGACTTCTATTCGTTCGACGCATCGGCTGGCGAGCATCTCTTCTTCGACCGGATCGCGGCCGACGGCGACATGCGCTGGCGGCTGATCGATCCGCTCGGGGGGACGGTCTTCGGCGCGACCGGCATCGGCGACATTGCCGATGTGGCGCTCACCGCCGACGGCACCTACACGCTGCTGATCGAGGGCAGCCCCTACCAGGACCCCGATTCGACCTACCAGTTCGCCGTCCATCCGATCGTCGCGGACATCTCGGCGCTCGCCTTCGACCAACCGGTGACCGGCAACATCAACGTTCCTGGCAATGTCGACGTCTACACCTTCACGCTCACCGAGCCGACCGCCGTCCTGTTCGATTCGCTGACCAACAACGGCAGCATCTACTGGTCGCTGGTCGGCCCGGACGGCAACATCGTCACCGACAGGCGGTTCGACTCTTCCGATTCGTACGATTTCACCGGCAACCCGCTGATGACGCTGGCCGCCGGCAGCTACAGCATCAGGGTGCGCGGCAACGGCGACACCACCAGCGCCTACGCCTTCCAGCTTCTCAAGACCGCCACGGCGGCGCACGAGGTCTCGTTCGGAGCGACCATCGGCGGCACGCTCGGCGAGAACGGCCGCGACACCGACATCTTCACGTTCACCGCCGACGCCCGCGAACGCATCGCGTTTGCGCTCGGCAACGCCAGCAGCACGGCGCCTTACTGGCGGCTTATCGGGCCGAGCGGCGATGTGCTGTTCCAGCGCGAGACGCTGCGCAACAAGGACCCGCTGACCCTTCTCTACGCCGGCACCTACACCCTGCTGGTCGAGGGCCGCGACAACGCCAACACCGACGCCAACTACAACTTCGCCATCGACCGGGTGTCGCAGCCGGCCGCGGTCGGCGGTCCGCTCATGCAGGATTTCCAGGGCGGCAGCGGCATGCCGTTCGTCCTCGTCAATGAAGCTGGCCCGGATGCCAGCTACATCGACGAGGGCGCCAACACCTTCCTGCGGCTCGCCTCGCAGACCGAGAACAACCAGCGCAACGCGGTTCTCTTCTCGCGCGTCAGCGAGGGGCGCCTCGACCAGCTCACCGTCGGCTTCGACTTCCGCATGACGCCCAACAGCGCCCGGTCGGATTGGGGCGAGGGCATCGGCTTCGCGCTGCTCGATGCCGACGCCTATGGCGACGGCGGGGCGGGGCCGGCGCCAACGACCGAGCCAAACCTCGCCAATGCCTTCGGCATCGGCTTCGACATCCACGACAATGGCGGCGCCGACGACAACGCCAACCACATCTCGCTGCACTTCAACGGCAACAAGCTGGCCGAGTTCGACGATCCCGGCTTCGCGCTCAACAACGGCCTGTTCAACCACGCCCGCATCGTGTTCGCACGGACCGACGGCGGCACGCTGGTCAGCGTCTATCTCACAGAGAACGGCGGCACGGAGGCGCTGGTCGTCGACAGCTACTTCGTCGGCGGCCTCGAACTCGGCGAAAGCCGCATCGCCTTCAGCGGCCAGACCTCGGGCAGCTCGCTGGTGGCCGACCAGGATATCGATGACGTAACCATCGCGCCGACGGCGGCCGCCGAAGACGCTGCGGCCATCACCTTCGGCGAGGAGGTGTCCGGCACCATCGCTCAGGCGCAGGCCGTCGACCGCTACCTGCTGACCGTGAGCGAGGCCAAGCACGTCCTCTTCAATTCGCTTGCCAATACCTCCGATGTGGTGTGGTCGCTGTCGGGGCCGGGGGTGTCGATCTCCGGCCGGCGCTTCGATCAGTCCGACACCGACGTCCAGGGTGCCAATGCGCTCATCGACCTGTCGACCGGCACCTATGTCCTGTCGGTCGCCGGACGGACCAGCGCGTCGACGGCGAGCTATTCCTTCCGGCTGCTCGATCTCGATGGAGCGGCCGACATTGCCTACGACACCGAGGTCAGCGGCGATCTCGATCCGGGCCGCACGACGGTCATTCACCGTTTCGACGGGACCGCCGGCGACGCGCTCTACTTCGACTATCTTTCGACCACCAGCAGCAACGCGCGCTGGAGCCTGGTCGATCCGTCAGGCCACTACGTCTTCAACCCGAACTACCTGACGTCGGATATCGGCCGGACGGTCCTGACCCAGACCGGCAGCTACGCCCTAATCGTCGAGGGACGGGTCAACCAGACCGACCCGATCAGCTACGACTTCGTCGTGCGCCACATCGTCGACCAGAACGGCACGCTCGTCCTCGGCGACACGACCAGCGGCACGCTGGCGACGCAGGACCAGCGCGACACCTATACCGTCACGATCGACAGCCCGAGCCTCCTCTATTTCGATTCGCTGACCAATTCCGGCGGCATCCGCTGGAATCTCGCCGGTCAGCCCGGCACGCTCGACGAGCGCACCTTCAGCGCCAGCGATTCGACCGGCCGCGGCGACGCCGCGATCCTCGCCGTTCCAGCGGGCACCTATACGCTCGCCGTCTTCAGCACCAACGGCACCACCGGCGATTACGCCTTCCGGCTGGTCGATCTTGCCGATGCGCCGGCGCTGACCTTCGGATCGCCGGTCGAGGGCACGCTGGCCGGCGGCAACTCGACCGACCTCTTCCGGTTCGACGGAACCGCGGGAGAGCAGATCGTCCTCAACATGGATTTCGATTGGCGGGTCGGGCCGCTGGAAGATCATTGATCCCTTCGGCCGCCTGTTCGGCAGCTCGACCAGCTACGGCACGGATTTCGGCTTGCTGACGCTGCCCTTCGACGGCAGCTACACCCTGCTCCTGGAAGGCGCGGTCGGCCAGACCGGCGACGTCGCCTACAGCTTCTCCGCCCACCGCATGCCGGACGACGTCGCCGACGTTCAGCTCGGCGACCTGATCGACGGCACGCTGGACTTTCCGTCCGACATCCGCCGCTATCGCTTCACGCTCGATGCGGAGAGCGCGGTCTATGTCGATGCCTTGAAGCCGGACAGCAGCAACTTCCGCTGGACGCTGAGCGGGCCGCGCGGCTTCTCCGATACGCGCGCGATGAACGCGTCCGACGCCTGGGCCAATGGCAGCGCGCCGCTCTATCGGCTTGCCGCCGGCACCTACGAGCTCGTCGTCACCGCCGGAAACAACGCGGCGGGCGATTTCCAGATCAAGCTCGTCGATGCCGGCAGCGGGACGCCGCTGACCTTCGGCACGCCGGTCGAAAGCGCGCTCGGCCCGGGCAGCGAAACCGAGGTCTATTCGTTCGACGGAACCGCCGGACAGCGGCTGTTCTTCGACCGGCAGTCACTGAACGGCTACACGCCCTATTGGCGGCTGATCTCGCCGGGCGGGCGGCAGGTGTTCGGCGACTATTTCAACGACATCGACAACCTGGTGCTGAAGGAGAGCGGGCGCTACCTGCTGCTGGTCGCCGGCGGCATCTACTACTACGAACTCGACCAGCGACTATAAGTTCAACGTCTTCGACAATCCGGATATCGCGCCGGTCGTCATCACCAGCCTCAATCTGGGGCCGGGGGCGGACCTTGCCGTCGATGACGTCGCGGTCAGCGCCTCCGGCGTGGTGCGCTCGGGGGCTGCCGTCACGGTGAGCTGGACGACGCACAACATCGGCGAGGATCCGGTCGACGCCGATTTCGGCGAGCGCGTCATCATCCGCAATCTCGACAGCGACGAGATCATCGCGCAGACGGTGGTGCCCTACAGCGTCGCCGCGTCGGGCAGCCTCGCCTCGGGGGCGAGCGCGGCGCGGCAGGTGACCCTTACCCTGCCGGAGGGCGAGGCCGGCGCCGGCCATCTCCAGGTGACGGTGACCAGCGACGTCAGCAACACCATCGCCGAGAACAGCCTGGACGGCACCGCCGAGAGCAACAACGTCACCAGCCTCGCTTTCGAATCGGCGCTCGCCGTCTATCCCGATCTCGCCATCCGCGATCTCGCCGTCGATCCGCCCGACGGCTGGGCGGCGGGCGGCGCGGTGACGGTGACGTGGAAGAGCGTCAACATCGGCCAGGGCGACACCGAGGGCGGCTGGACCGAGCGGCTGGTGGTGCGCAACCTGTCGCTCAACCAGGTCATCTACACCCAGGACGTCACGGTCGCCGCGGTCGACGGCCTGGCCGCCGGCGCGGAGGCGGAGCGCTCGCTCGCCTTCGTCTGGCCGACCGGCCGGACGACCACCGGCACCATCCGCTTCGACGTCGAGACCGATTTCCGCAACGAGGTGCTGGAGGTCGATCCCGGCCACGACGCCGAGGCCAACAATCTCGCCCGCTCCGACATTCCGTCGGCGCCCGATCTGGTCGTCGACAACCTTTCTGTCGCCACCAGCGTCGTGCGCGCCGGCGGGCCGCTCACCGTCACCTGGGACGACGTCAACAACGGCGCCGCCGCGACGCCGGAGAGCTGGTACGACCGCATCACCATCGCCCGCGTCGATGACGGCACGGTGCTGGTCGATCAGGAGGTCTTCCACGACCATGCCGACGGCGCGCTGGCCGCGGGGGCTTCGCTGTCGCGGAGCTTCACCACGTCGCTGCCCAACGGCGACATCGCTGCCGGCGACCTCCGCATCACGGTCGTCGCCGACCGCCGCCTGAACGGGCAGAGCAACCTCATCGAGGCGTCGGCCACGACCAGCTCGGCCGAGTACAACAACACCACGCAGATCACCCTCACCTCCGAGGAGGGGCACTACGCCGACCTCAACATCTCGAACGTGACGGTGCCGGCGATCGGGCATGGCGGCGATGCGCCGTTGCTCGGCTGGACGGTGACCAACGACGGCAGCGTGGCGACCGAAGCCTCCGCCTGGGTCGACCGGGTGATCCTCAGCCGCAACGACATCTACGGCGATGGCGACGACGTGGTCGTCGCCGACGTCGCCCACAGCGGTGCGCTTGCCGTCGGCGACAGCTACACCGTCAGCCAGGAAGTGACGCTGCCGATCGGCTATGAGGGCGCGCTCAACCTGTTCATCGTCACCGACGCGGATGCGGCGGTGCTCGAGCCCGACACGCGCGGCGACAACGTCTCCGATCCGGCGGCGATCGCGCTGACTTCGCCCTTCGCCGATCTGGGCGTGGAAGCGGTCTTCGGGCCGGCGACGGCGGTGAGCGGCGACACGGTCGCCGTCTCGTGGCGCGTGCGCAACACCGCCGACGGTCCGGCGACCGGCTCCTGGGTCGACCGCGTGCTGCTCTCGGCCGATGGCGTGGCGGACGCCTCCGATATCGTGGTGGCGGAGTTCACCCACACCGGCACGCTCGCCAAGGACGGAAGCTACAGCGCGATCGAAAATGTCGCGCTGCCCGAGGGCGTCTCAGGCGTCTACAACCTGCTCGTCGTCACCGACGCCGAGGACAGCGTCTACGAACGCGATCTGACCGCCAACAATACCGGCGTCTCCGTCGCCCCGGTGACGATCTCGGCGGGCCACGCCGCCGATCTTCAGGTGAGCGACGTGCAGACGCCCGACGGCGGCTGGCAGGGCCAGACGATCACGGTGACCTACACGGTGGAGAACACCGGCGACGGCGCCGCCCGGGCACCGTGGCGCGACCGCATCTACCTGTCGCCTGACGGCACCACGTCCGGGGCGACGCTGCTCGACACCGTCATCCGGAGCGTCGATCTCGCCGCCAACGGCACCTACACGGTCACCCGCACGGTGACACTGCCCGATCGCGACGACGGCGACTTCTCGATCCTGGTGATCGCCGATGCCCAGGGCCAAGTCTACGAGGGCGGCCTCGACGCGAACAACGGCGGCACGTCCGCGGTGCTGCGCCTGCGCCATCCGAACCTGGCGGTGAGTGGCGTGAGCGCGCCGGACTTCGTGCCGCAGTCGGGGGCGACGATTGCGGTCAGCTGGCGCGTCGACAACGACGGCGAGGGAACCGCCGCCGGGCCGTGGCTGGACGAGGTGTGGCTGTCGCGCGACGACGCCATCGGCAGCGACGACGTGCTTCTCGGCAGCCTCCAGCACACCGGCGATCTTGCCTCCGGCGCGGGCTACGATGCCGGCCTCGACGTGGCGCTGCCGATCGGCGCGTCGGGCGCCTATCGCATCCTGGTGCGCACGGATGCCGGGGGAGCGCTCATCGAGCGCGCCGATGAATCCGACAATATCGACGGCGACGATCTCGCCGTCTCGCTGTCGCCCTATGCCGACCTCGTCGCCAGCGACGTGGCGGCGCCGACGCTGACCGTCGACGATCCGGCGCGGGTGACGGTGTCGTGGACGGTGACGAACCAGGGCACCGGCGCCGGCGTCACGGCGGACTGGACCGACGCGGTGATCGCGTCCGCCGACGACATCCTCGGCAACGGTGACGACGTGGTGCTGGCCACCTTCGACCATACCGGCGGGCTCGATGCCGGCGATTCCTATGAGCGCAGCGAGGAGATCCTGCTGCCGCCCGGCTTCCGCGGCCGCTACAGCCTGTTCGTGCTGCCCGACAGCGGCGACCAGGTGTTCGAGAACGGCTTCGAGGCCAACAACGCCGCGCGCTTCGCCGAGCCGTTCGACGTCACCCCGATCACCTTCGCCGACCTGACGGTGGACGGCATTGCCGTCGCGTCCGGCGCCGAGAGCGGCAAGGACGTGGCGATCAGCTGGACGGTGAAGAACCAGGGCATCGGGCTCACCAGCACGGCGCAGTGGAACGACCACGTCTATCTCTCAGCCAGCCCGGACGGTTCCAGCCCGCTCCTGCTCGGCACCTTCACCCATCTCGGCTTCCTGGCTGCCGGCGACGACTACACGCGCACGGCCAATATCCACCTGCCGGACGGCATCTCGGGCACCTACTACCTGGTCGTGGCGACCTCGGGCAGCGACAACCCGACGGCCAGCTCGAGCCCCTACGAGTTCGTCTTCACCGGCAACGACGCCACCGTCTCCGACCCGTTCACGGTGGGCCTGTCGCCGGCACCGGACCTCAAGGTGATCAGTCTCGTCGTCCCCGCCACGGCGGAGGAAGGCTCGACCATCGACGTCACCTGGACCGTGCAGAATGCCGGTGCCGCGGCGGCGGCGGGGACGTGGGTGGACCGCGTCTTCATGCGGCTCAAGGGCGACACCGGCCGCGGCACCGAGATCGGGACGTACAGCTACACCGGCCCGCTCGGCGCCGGTCACAGCTACACCCGGCAGGAACTGGTCACCGTTCCCGAGCACAACACCAATCTCTACGACTTCTACGTCGTCACCGACTACAACAACGCGGTCTACGAGTACGACAAGGAGGACAACAACACCTCCACCGCGTTGGCGGAGACGACGGTCCAGGCGCTGCCGCGGCCGGACCTCCAGGTCTCGTCGATCACCGCGCCCGACACGATGGACGCCGGCGGCACCGCCTCGGTCTCGTTCACGGTCATCAATCAGGGGCCGGTGGCGACAACGGTGCCCAACTGGACGGACCAGGTCTACCTGTCGCTCGACGACAAGATCACCAGCGACGACGTGCTCATCGGCAGCTACGTCAACGGCGCGGCGCTGGCAACCGGCGAAGAATACCAGATCAACACCTCGGTGTTCCGTGTACCAGACCGGTTCCGTGGCACGGTCTATGTCATCGTCAAGGCCGACGCGGGCAACGCCGTCGACGAGTGGCCCAACGAGGGCAACAACGTCCAGCTGCACGAGATCTACGTCAACCCGCTGCCCTTCGCCGACCTCGTGGTCAGCGACGTGGCGACGCCGGCGCAGGCCTTCGAGACCAATGCCGTCACCGTCCATTACACGGTCACCAACCTCGGCGCCGGGGCGACCAATATCGGCACCTGGGCCGAGCAGATCTGGCTGACCACGGACAAGAACCGGCCACATCCCGGCCAGGGCGACATCCTGCTGCAGACGTTGCAATACGACGGCGGCATTCTCGCAAAGGACGCCGGCTACGACCGCGTCGTCGACGTGACGCTGCCGGACCACATCGTCTCAGGCCGCTACTACATCACGCCGTGGGTCGATCCCTATGCCACGGTCCTCGAGGACACCCTCGACGTCAACGTCAATCCGGACGATCCCAACGAGGTCAACAACAACAACTACAAGGCCGGCGGTGGCGACATCATCGGCAGCCTGCAGGTGATCGGGACGCCGGCCGAGACGCTCACCAGGGACGTCAAGGTCAGCGCCGTCGTGGCGCCCGCCTCGGCATCGGCCGGCGACACCTTCACGGTGTCGTGGACGGTCACGAACACCGGCGAATCGACGGTCTCTGGCTGGTCGGACCGGGTGACGCTGTCCGACAGGCCGGGGGTCGACGACGGCACGGCGAACAAGTTCCAGCTCGGCTCCTTCGCCGCCATGAAGGAGCTGCGGCCGGGCGAATCCTACACCAACACGCAGACCGTCACGCTGAACCCGGCCGCGCAGGGGCTCTACGTGACGGTTCAGGCGGTTCTCCCCAACGACGTCACGCCGCTCGACAATGCCGGCGTGACGGCGACCAGCGTGACGCGCGAGCGCTCCGACCTCCGCGTCGTCTCGGTGGTGCCGGACGCGGAAGCCTCGTCAGGCGAGGCGACCACGGTGACCTACACGGTGCAGAACGTTGGCGCCGCGGTGTGGAGCGGAACGACGTACTGGCGGGACGAGGTGTGGATCTCGAAGGATCCGAGCTTCATCGCCAACCGGGCGCAGCGGGTCGCCACGGTGCAGATCGCCAATCCGGGGCTGGGGACCGGCGACAGCTATTCGCGCACGGTCGGCTTCACGCTGCCGCCGGGCATCGAGGGCGACTGGTACGTCTACGTCGTCACCAACGTCTACAGCGATCAGGGCTCGCCGCTCACCACCTACGCCCCCGACAACGGCGATAACGGCGGCCTCGACGGGACCTTCTCGCGCTACGTCTACGAAGACGACGAGGGCAAGATCGCCCAGGCGACGCTGCCGGTGGTCTACCGCGAGCCGGATCTCAAGGTCACCGATCTCCAGGTGCCCGGCGACCTCGCGGCCGGATCGATCGCCGAGATCAGCTTCACCGTCACCAATATCGGCAACCGGGCGACCCGCGAGGACCAGTGGAAGGACCTCATCTACCTGTCCGCCGACGCCTCGCTCGACACCGGCGACTATCTGCTGAGGGTCGACGGCACGACCCAGGCCGAGGTTGCCTCGTACCTGCGTCAAGGCGTGCTCGAGGCCGGCGATTCCTACACCGCGACGGTCGACATCTTCGTACCGTTCGACATCGTCGGCGATTTCCACATCCTCGCCGTGACCGACAGCAGCGTCACGTCGAGCGGCGGCAGCGGCTCGACCATCTCGCCGCGCCTCACCGGGGTCGGCGGCGATTCCAAGGGCGTGGTGCGCGAGTTCCTCGGCGAGGGCAACAACACCACCGGCGCGGCGGTCGCCATCGCGCCGCTCACCAGTCCCGACCTTCAGGTCACCGCGCTCAGCGTGCCGGAGCGCGCCGTGCGGGGCCAGCCGTTCGACATCAGCTACACGGTGACCAACGAGGGCGGCGCCACCGTCGAAAGCCAGTCGACGTGGAACGACCTGATCTACATCTCGCGCGACGATTTCCTCGACCTCTCGGCCGACCGCTTCCTCGGCTCCGTCCAGCACACCGGCGGGCTTGGCGCCGGCGCGAGCTACACCATCGACCGCACGCTCACCGTGCCCAACGACCTGTCGCTCGACATCGCCGCCTATCACCTCTTCGTCGTCACCGACCCGGTGCGCACCGGCACCACCGGCAGCGTCTACGAGGGCGGGCTGGAGGACAACAACGAGGCGGTCAGCGGCGACCTCATCGTCGAACTGCCCGACCCGACCAATCTCGACGTTCAGTCGATCTCGGTGCCGCTGCAGGCCAATGCCGGCGAAGCGCTGCACGTCGAGTGGACGGTGGCCAATCTCAGCCCGGACGTGGCGGCGTCCGGGAGCTGGACGGATTCGGTCTTCCTGTCCTCCGACGCGACGTGGGACATCAACGACCGGCCGCTCGGCCGTGCCACCTTCAGTGGCACGCTCGCCCCCGACGACAGCGGCACGCCGCACAGCTACACGCTCAGCCTCGATACGACGATGCCGGGCGTCACGCCGGGTGACTACCGCATCATCGTGCGCACCGACATCTTCAATCAGGTCAACGAGACCGACGATGCCGTCAGCCTGAGCAACGCCAAGGCCTCGGGCGACGCGATCAGCCTCGGCGTCGACACGCTTCAGATCGGCGTGCCGCTCACCGTCGATCTTGCCCCCGGCCAGGAGCGGCTCTACCAGATTAACGTCGCCGCCGACGAGACGCTGCGCGTCAAACTGACCTCGGACAACGACTCCTCGGTCAACGAGATCTTCCTGCGCCACGACGTGGTGCCGACCTCGGCACTCTACGACGCCACCTACCAGGGCCAGCTATCCAGTGACCTGACCGCGCTGATCCCCTCGACCGAGCCCGGCAAGTACTACCTGCTGGTGCGCGGCTTCGCCGGGTCGCAGACCACATCGAACGTCACGCTGCTGGCGCAACTCCTGCCGCTGGTCATCACCGAGGTCCATACCGACGTCGGCGGCGACGGCCAATACGTCACCACCACCATCACCGGCGCCCAGTTCCACGACCAGGCGGTAGTCAAGCTGGTCAGGCCGGACATCGCCGAGTACGAGCCGGTGAACTGGCAGGTGATCAATTCGTCGAAGATCATCGCCACCTTCGACCTCACCGGCGCGCCGCACGGCCTCTACGATCTCAGCGTCACCAACCCCTCCGGCGACCAGGCGGTGGTGCCTTACCGCTTCCTGGTCGAGCGCGCCATCGAGCCCGACGTTTCGATCGGCCTGGGTGGCGATCGCGTCATCCTGGCCGGCGACCAGGCGACCTATTCGGTCGCGCTCCAGGGCATCTCGAACCTCGACGCGCCTTATACCTTCTTCCAGGTCGGCATCCCCGAACTGCAGATCAATCCGATCGTCTATGGGCTGCCTTACGTCGACTTCTACACCAACGTCCGCGGCGCGCCGGAAGGCGCGGCCGGCACCGCCAACGCGGACGTGCCGTGGGCCCAGCTCGATTCGATCACCAACACCAACGGCCAGCTTCTCACCTCGGGCTTCCTGTTCGATCAGCCGGCCGACGGCTTCGACGGCTTCACCTTCAACGTCACCACCTATCCCGGCCTGAAGGAACTTGCCGATTCCGCCTTCGACCAGTTCCGCTCGCAGATGTCGGCCTACTTCCCCGATCAGGACCAGTACCTGCAAGGCGGCGCCGGCGGCATCGGCGACTGGTGGGCCGCGGTGAAGGACCAGGTCGGGCAGACCTCGCCGGGTCTCGCCGCGGCGATGAATTCAGCTCGATTTCGCCGGCCTCTACCAGGCCAACACGGCGGTGCCGGACGGCGACATCGTGCCGTTCATCCCGTTCCGTTTCCACATCCTGGCCGCCGCCACGACGATGACGCGCGACGAGTTCGTCGCCTACCAGACCGAGCAGGCGGTCTCGCTGCGCGACGCGATCCTGGCCAGTGACGACGTCAACGGCGCGCTGGTGGCGCTGGCCGCCGACAAGAACACCTGGGTCGACCTCTATCTCGCCGCGCTGGAAGATGCCGGCCTGCTCCGTCCCGAGGGCGACGAGCCGCCGATCCGCGAGCACGCGCCGATCGTCTCGCTGATGGCGACGCTGGCCTCGGGCGTGCTCTTCGGTCCGGCCGGGGAGGAGGTCCGCAGCGACAACGATATCCTCGGCTTCTTCGAGAAGCTGCGCACGCTCTACGGCAACAACGACAACCAGCTCGCCGACATCGAGTACTGGGACGCACGGCAGAGCGACCGCTACGAGGGCGAGGTGCCGGTGCCGGCGCTGCCGGATTTCGGCAGTTACGACCTCGGACTATCGCAGCAGACCCACTTCGAGGCCTTCCGCATCTACGTGCCGTGGGTGCCGTTCGAGGATCGCGGCGCCGGCCTGCCGGCCGACTTCCAGATCAACGGCCCGGCGGCGGTGGGCGGCGACGCGTTCTCCGCGCTCGACTTCAGCACGTACCTCAACGGCGAGAGCACGACCAGCGATCTCGCCTCGCTGACCGGCCCGCAGACGGTGGACACCGAGGGCTGGCTGCCGGCAGACGAGCCGCTGCCCTACACCGTCAACTTCGTCAATGACCCGGCGTCGTCGACCTACGTCAACGAGATCCACGTCGTCACCCAGCTCGACCCGAATCTCGATCCGCGCAGCTTCCAGCTCGGCGACATCAAGATCGGCGATATCAACATCGACATCCCCGACGGCCGCTGGATGTATCAGGGCGATTTCGATTTCACCCAGACACGCGGCTTCATCCTCAGGGTCAGCGCCGGCGTCGATCTCTATCAGGACCCGGCGGCGGCGAGCTGGGTGATCCAGGCGATCGACCCACTGACCGGCGAGGTGCTCAAGGATCCGTCGCGCGGCCTGCTCAAGCCCAACGACGCGCAGGGCAACGGCGCCGGCTTCGTCAGCTATACCGTGCAGGCCAAGGACGACCTGCCGACCGGCCGCGAGGTCTCCGCCGAGGCGCGGGTGCTCTTCGACACCCAGCAGCCGGCCGATACCGAGACGATCTCCCAGACGGTCGACGGCACCGCGCCGGACACCACGCTGACCGCGGAGCGCATCGGCGACAGCAACAACTACACCGTCGCCTGGTCGTCGAAGGATGACGCCTTCGGCTCCGGCTTCCGCCACGTCACCATCTACGTGGCCACCAACGGCGGCGATTTCCGCATCTGGCAGCGCCACCTGACCGACGCCTCGGGCTCGATGGTGTTCGAGGGCGAAGCCGGCGACACCTACGAGTTCCTGGCGTTGGCGACCGACATTGCCGGCAACCGTGAGCAGCCGGCGGCCGACGTCAACGCCGTCGCCGACGATTCGGGCATCAATCTCGGCGCGCTGCCGCAGGTGCCCGGCACCACGCCGGCCAATTTCGGCATTCCGCCGGCGCCCACCCCGACGCCCGCGACCAACCCGCTGTTCGCCGCCGCCGAGGAGGACATCCCGACCTCGGTGCTGTCGACGCGGGTGAGCGAGTTCGATGAGGTGTTGCATCCCTTCGGCGCGCAGGCGTTTGCCACCGGCATCGGCGAGAGCTTCGCCGACATCGGGCCGATGGCGATCGTCGAGGAGCCGGGCGGAACGTTCCTCATCTCCGGCGGGCCCAACCGCGGCTCGCTGTGGCGGGTCGGCGCCGACGGCGGCGCCGTCGGCGACCCGCTGATCACGCTCGACGAGCCGATCTTCAACCTCGCCTACGACAACGACGGGCGCCTGTGGGCGACCACCGGCGGCGGGCCGCTGCTCGAGCTCGACCCGGCGACCGGCAACGTCATCAATTCCTATGGCGACGGCGTCACCATCGCCATCGCGGTGTCGCCGCTCAACGGCGACATCTACGTGTCGACCGCCAGCGGCGTCGAGATCTTCGATCCCGGCACCGGCAATTTCCGCCAGTTCAGCCGCGACCTCAATCTGCGCGTCGGCGGCCTCGCCTTCGCGCCCGACGGCACGCTGTGGGCGACCACCTGGCCGGACCGCGAGCAGGTCGTCCGCTTCACCGAGCGCGGCCGCGCCGAGATCATGCTGCGCTTCGATGCCCCGGTGGATTCGCTCGCCTTCGGCCAGTCCGGCACGGCGCTCGAGGACCTGCTGTTCGTCTCGCACAACAGCGGCCCGGTCGACGACACCGGCGCCGTCACGGCGGGTGCGGACCTCACCATGGTCGACATCGCCACGCTGCGCCAGGTGGCGGTCGCCACCGGTGGCTCGCGCGGCGATGTGGTCATCACCACCAGCGACGGCCGGGTGCTGATCAGCCAGTCGAGCCAGGTCGATGTGCTCAACCCGGTCTATGCGCCGTCGGTGATCGGCACCAATCCGCCCGAGGATGTGGTGGTGCCGCTGCCGCTGCCGTTCATCTCGGTCACCTTCGACCAGGACATGTATGTCGGCGACGGCTCGAGCAGCGCCAGCGTGCTTAACCCGGACAACTACGTGCTCGCCGGCGACGGCGCCGGCATGCTGACGGTGCAGTCGATCAACTACGACGCGGCGAACCGCACGGTCGTCCTCGGCTTCGGGGTGATGCCCTCGGACAGCTATACGCTGACCGTCAAGGACAGCCTCACCAGCGTCTTCGGCCAGCGTCTTGCCGCCGACTACGTGACCAGCTTCGGTGCCTTCAGCGATCTGTCCGCCTATCTCGAGGTCTCCTTCGAGCTGACCCGCTACGACCGCTCCACCGGCGCGGTCTCCTATGACGTCAAGGTCAAGAACATCGGCGGCCGCACCTTGCAGCTGCCGCTGGTGCTGGCGCTCGATCCGCAGCAGGGCTACGCCGGGCTGCCGGTCGACGCCGATGGCCGCGCCGACGACGGCCGTTGGCTGATCGACCTCGCCGACAGCCTGCCCGAGGACCAGAAACTCGCCCCCGGCGAGGAGACCTCCGGCCACACCGTCTCGGTGGTCACCATCGATCGCCAGCCGTTGGAATTCACCACCAACGTCGTCGGCAGCGCCGGTGCCAATGCCGCGCCGGTAATCACCTCGACGCCGCCCGAGGCCGATGCCGTCATCGGTACGCCGTTCGCCTATGCGGTGACCGCCACCGACGGCGACAACGACCCGCTAGTCTACACGCTGTTCAGCGGTCCCGACGGAATGACCATCGACGCCGGGACCGGCGAGATCACCTGGACGCCGCCGCAGGACAGCGCCGCGGACGTGCCGGTGCTCGTCCAGGTCTTCG
The DNA here is from genome assembly GCA_963782045.1 of uncultured Alphaproteobacteria bacterium. GTDB lineage: Bacteria > Pseudomonadota > Alphaproteobacteria > Rhizobiales > Kaistiaceae > CAVSRC01. Next base: position 97,266 of record CAWAIR010000009.1, on the reverse strand, counting down.
ATCCGCTCGGCGCGTCAGCCCTGCAGCGCTTCGTCATCACAGTCGCCGACGGCAACCGGGCGCCTCAGATCATCGGCCTGCCCGACCTCATCACGGCGACCGAAGGCCAGACGATCGAGACCACCATCGCGGCGAGCGATCCCGACGGCGACGACCTTACGGTGTGGGCCGACAACCTGCCGCCCGGTGCCACGTTCGACCCGGCCAAGCGGCTGTTCTCATGGACGCCGGACTTCGATTCGGCCGGCAGCTATCCCGATATCCGCTTCATCGTCTCCGACGGCCTGACCGAGACCGTCACGACGCTGCCGATTCTGGTGTCCGAGGGGCAGCGGCCGCTCAGCCTGACCGCGCCGGAGACGCGCACCGTCAGCGAAGGCGACCGGCTGGTGCTCCGCCTCGACGGCGGCGGCGACGAGACGACGCCGCTCCGCTTCCTTGCCCTCGACGGCACGCTGCCCTATGGGGCGACGCTCAACCCCTCCACTGGCGTGGTCGAGTGGGTGCCGGGATACACCCAGGCCGGCGAATACAAGATCGACTGGGGGCTGACCGACGGCGACAGCCTGGTCACGGCGACGACCATGCTGACGGTGCTGCCTGCCAACGGCGCCCCAGTGTTCGATTCGCTGACCGGCTGGCAGGCCTACGAGAACCAGACGCTGGTCATCCGGCCCTTCGCCTACGACCCGGACAATCCCGCCTTCATTCCGCCCGACCGGCTCGAGGACGGTTCGCTGCAGTATTACGAGACCGACCCGACCGTCACCCTGCGGATCGTCGGTGACCTGCCGGAGGGCGCCACCTTCGACACCGATACCTGGGAGCTGCACTGGCGGCCGACCTTCGACCAGGCCGGCGTCTACGCCATTACCGTCGAGGCGACCGACGACGGCGACGGGGTGGGCGCCCCGATCGTGGTCACCCAGGACTTCGACATCACCATCCTCAATCTCAATCAGTCGCCGGTGGTCGACGCGATCGCGCCGGTGACGGTGGCGCGCGACCAGGTGGTGGACATTCCGGTATCGGCGAGCGACCCGGAGGGCAACCCGCTGACGCTCACCGCCGAGAACGAGCAGCCCGGCTTCCCGCTCCCCGATTTCATCACCTTCACCGACCATGGCGACGGCACCGGCGTGCTGCACGTGGCGCCCGGCGTCGGCGACCGCGGCGACTACGCGGTGACCGTGGTTGTCCGCGACAACGGCGACGGCACCGGCATCATCGGCGAGGACAGCTACACGTTCGCCATCGCCGTCACCAGCGACAACGAGCCGCCGGTGATCGGTCCTGTCGGCGACGTGGTGGCGGTGCCGGGTGAGACGATGAGCGTCACCGTCCCGGTCAGCGACCTCGACCAGGACGAGCTCACCTACGAAATCGACGGCCTGCCCGAGAGCGCGACGATCGCCTCGACGGTCTACGGCAAGGGGGTCATCACCTGGACGCCGACCGCCTCCGACATCGGCACGCACACCGTCACGGTGACCGTCACCGACACCGGCAACGGCGGCACGGTCGATCCGGTCTCGACCACGGCGACGTTCAACGTCGTCGTCCGCGCGGCCAACAACGCCCCGCTGATCGCGCCGCTCGCCGCCAGGTCGATCGGCGAGGGCGAGACGCTGACCTTCGACCTGCAGGCGGTCGACCTCGACGACGACCCGCTCACCTTCCGCGCCAGCGAGCTGCCGGACGGCGCCAGGCTCGATCCCGCCACCGGCACGTTCACCTGGACGCCGCGGCTCGACCAGGCCGGCGACTACGCCATCACCTTCACCGCCTCGGACGGCAACAAGAGCAGCTCCGAAGTGCTGGCGCTCACCGTCACCAACACCAACCGCGCCCCGGTGTTCGTGCCGATGCTGAAGCAGCTCGGCCGCGAGGGCACCGACCTGCAGTTCACGGTGGTGGCCAGCGACCCGGACAACGACGCCACCATCCTGACGCTTGCCTCGGTGCTGCCGGCGGGCGCCAGCTTCGCCGCCGACAGCGGCGTCTTCGCCTGGAAGCCGGGCTACGACCAGGCCGGCCAGCACACGGTGACTTTCGCCGCGCACGACGCCAACGGCGCGGTCTCCACCCTCGACGTGGTCATCGATATCGCCAATATCGACCGCGCGCCGCAGCTTGCGACCTCCGACCACACGTTCCTGCTCGGCGAGGAAGCGAGCTTCACGGTCGAGGCGAGCGATCCCGACGCCGAAAGCGTGCTCACCTATACCGCCGTCGACATGCCGGACGGGGCGACGCTCGATGCGGAAAGCGGGCTGTTCACCTGGACGCCGGGGCCCGGGCAGGAGGGCGACTACTATGTCACCTTCCAGGCGAGCGACGGCGAGATGCAGGACCGCCAGACGGTGGTGCTGCGCGCGGCGCTGCAGCGTGCCGCGCCGGCCGTGCGGGTGGAGCTGACGCCGAGCTTCCCGGCGGTTCCCGGCCAGAAGGTGCTCATCCATCCGGTCGCCGATTCGCTTGCCGACATCACTTCGCTCACCCTCTACGTCAACGGCAGCGAGGTGGCGCTCGATGAGAACGGCCGCGCCACCGTCACGCCGCAGGCGCCCGGCAAGATCACGGTCAGGGCGGTGGCCACCGACGCCGACGGGTTGACCGGAGAGGACACGGTCGAGATCAAGGTGCGCGACCCGGCCGATCGCATCGCGCCGGAGGTTTCCCTCGACGGTCTTTTCGCCGGCATCCGCTTCGGCCAGCCGACTGATATCCACGGCAGCGTCGTCGACAGCAATATCGACACCTGGCGGCTGGAGCTCACCCGGGTGAGCAGCGGCGAGACGACGCTGCTGGCTGAAGGCGACGCCGCCGCGCCGGCCGGATCGAAGCTCGGCACGCTCGATCCGCGCACGCTGGTCAACGGCTTCTACACGCTGCGTCTCACCGCCACCGACATCGGCGGCCGCCGCTCGCAGACCGAGGTGGCGGTCGAGGTCAATTCGGCCGACAAGCTCGGCAGCTACACCGCGGCGGTCACCGATCTCTCGGTCGAGCTCGGCGGCATCGCCTACGATCTCGTGCGGCGGTTCGATTCGCTCGCCGGCGAAGGCAGCGGGCGCGGCGGGCTCGGTCCCGGCTGGAGCTTCGCCGGTTTCGACGTCGCCATCGAGACCAACGTGCCGCGCAACGGGCGCGAGGACCTCGGCATCTACAATCCCTACGGCGAGGGCACCCGGCTGTTCCTCACCCTGCCGACCGGCGAGCGCACCGCCTTCTCGTTCACGCCGGTGGCCGAGACCATCGAGCTGCCGGGAGAGAACGGGGGGACGGGCGGCGCGATCACCGTCTGGCATCCGGCGTGGACCGCCGACAACGCCAACGGCTGGACGCTCGCCTCCACCGACGTCACGCTCACCAAGTCGGGCACCCACTTCTACGAGACCGCCACCGGCCTCGGCTACAACCCATCCGGGCCGAACGGCGACACCAAGGATTTCCGGCTCACCGCACCGGACGGCACCGCCTACATCATCGATGCGGAGCGTGGCATCTCCGAGATCCGCTTCCCCGGCGGCGAGCGGCTGTTCGTCGGCGACAACGGGCTGATCGCGCTTTCCGGCGAGACGCTGCGCTTCCTGCGCAACGGCGATGGCGCCGTCGAGCGCGTCGTGGCGCCCGACAACAGCACGATCGTCTACGGCTACGACGCCAACGGCCGGCTGGTCTCGGTGCGCCATCTCAGCGACGGGTCGGGCGAGCGCTACGGCTATGCCGACGGCCGGCTGGTCACCGCGGTCGAGGTCGGCGGCGCCGGCACCGCCATCGAATATGGCGGCGACGGCACCGTCACGCCGCGGCCGATCGATGGCGATCTCGGCGGCCTTGCCGATTTCTCCGGCCATCCGGTCGAGGGCGAGATCGCCGGTGGCGGCAACGATATCTACGTCTTCAGCCTGCGCGACAGCGAGCTCGCCTCGACCGCCACCGGCAAGGTGCTGGTGCGGGTGGCGCTCACCGGCGCCGGGCTCGACGCGCCGGAGATCAACGGCGTCGCGGCGAGCAGCATCGAGCAGGCCGGCAATACCCAAGTGGCGATCTTCTCGCTCGACACGGCGGGGCTCTACCAGGTCCGCGTCACCGGGGAGGCCGTCTATTCGCTCGGCCTGTCGGCGGCGGGCGACGTCGACGTCGACGGCGACGTCGACGGCACCGACAGTGCGCTGCTCGCCGAGGCCGGGAACGGCACCGACATCACCGGCGATGGTTCGGTCGATTTCAACGACCGCCAGGCGCTCAACGCCAATTACGGGCTCACCCGCAACCAGGCGCCGGAAGCGGCGGCGGAGCTGCCGGCGCTGATGACCCACCAGGACCTGCCGGTGCTGATCGACCTTGCCGAGGTCGCCACCGATGCCGACGGCGACCGGCTCTACTACCGCGTGGTTTCCTCGGAGAACGGGGTCGCCACGCTCTCCGACCGTGCCGGCTTCATCACCTTCACCCCGGACGATGCCTTCACCGGCACGGCCCACTTCATCGTCATCGCCGACGACGGCTTCAACAATTCGCAGCCGATCGATCTGTCGGTGACGGTCAGTGACGCGCCGCTGGTCTCGCTCGATTTCACCCAGCGCCACCTCGTCTTCGACGTCGCCGGCATGTCGGCGACGGTCGGCGTCGTCGGCGACTTCGCCGACCAGGACGACGTGCCGCTGCCGCTCTGGTACGTCAACGCCACCATCGACGATCCGGCCATCGCCACGCTGACGCCGGAGGGCCTGGTCACGGCGCTCGCCGAGGGCCACACCATCCTCCACGCCGAGCGCGGCAATGCCGCGGCGGGAACCGTGGTCGGCGTCGGCACCACCGATTCGACCGAGGATTTCCTCACCGCGCTCTACGGCCTCGACGCCTATCCCGATACGGTGACCATCGTACCGGACGGCGGCAGCCGCCAGATCGTCACCAGCATCGGCCCGAACTACGACCATTTCGTCGGCAAGGCCTCGGATGGCACCCGCTATTTTGTCGGCAATTCCGCCGTGGTCACCGTCAGCGAGGACGGCCTCATCGAGGCGGTCGGGCCGGGCGAGACCACCGTTACCGTCATCGACGCGTTCGGCGAGGACACCATCACGGTCAAGGTCGCCGAGCCGACCACCGGGCCGCTCGTCGCGGTCGGCGAAGATGGCGGCATCGTGCGTAACGCGGAGGGCACCGAGGTCGCCTTCGGGCCCGGTCAGCTCAACGACAACGCGGTGGTGTCGATCGACCAGGTGGCGGAGGGGGAACTCGCCCTGCCGATGCCGAGCGCGTTCGATTTCGTCGCCGCCTTCGACCTCGGCATCAGCGGTGCCGAGGTCAGCGGGCCGCTGCAGATCGCAACGCCGGTTTCCGCCGACGTGGCGGCGCCCGGCGACCAGGTCTTCTTCTTCGTCAAGATGAACCTGCCGGTCGGCGAGAACGGCGCATACCAGGACGTGTGGACGGTGGTCGATTCCGGCTCGGTCGATGAGAACGGCGTCGCCCGCTCCCATTCGCCGCCGTTCCCGGGCCTCAGCCAGCGCGGCAACGTGCTGGTCGCCAAGGCCAACCAGCCGACGGGGCTGCTCTATGTCGACCTCGAGCTACAGGCGGCGATCCAGGGCCTGTTCATCCTCAGCATGGGTATCGCCGTGGTTGGCGGGCCCGCCGGGGCCATCGCCGGCCTAGAGCTTGCCACCGGCGCGGCGTTGCTCGCCGTGGCGCCGTACCTCTACCAGCTCGGGACGATCCGCGTCTGGCGCGAATGGGCGAACAAGGAGATCGACAGCATCGACATCCAGGTCGACGCCAGCAACACGACCGCGGCCACCAAGGAAATCTTCCCCGATCTGCCGCCGCCGCCGCCGAGCGTCGTCGGCCAGCCGGTCCTGCCGGAAATCAAGTCCGTCGACACCAATATCGGCGCCGACGGCGACGTCACGCTGACCATCCACGGGGCGAATTTCGCCGACGCGAACGCGAACGCGACCGGCATCGGCCACGATGTCGTCAACGCCCGCGTCGTCTTCAGCGTGCTCGACAAGGATTTCGTCGTCGATCGCAACAGCGATGAATGGGTGAGCGCCGACGGCAACGGCGTCGACGGCTCGATCACCGTGCATGCGCCCGCCGGCGTGCTGCTGTCGGCGGCCAACATCATCGTCGAGCGGGCCGCCGACGGAGCGGAGGCGGCACCCTCGGGAAGCTGGCCGGACGGCACCCAGGCGATATCCAGCGGCAGCTTTACGGTGAAGAACAAGGGCGGCTTCGGCTTCGTCGGCGGCCGCGACGGCAACGGGCTGTCGATCGACGTGCTCGACATCGCGCGCATCAACGAGACCACGGACGCCAACGGCGACAACGTTCCGGACGACAACAACAACGACGGCCAGCCGGACATCGTGCCCGACACCTTCCTCAAGCGCATCTATCTGCCCGAGGGGGTCAACAACATCCTCGATATCCTGACGGCTCCGGATCTTTCCGCCGTCTACATCGCGACCAATATCGGCGTCAGCGTCATCGACGGGCTGACGCTGCAGCTCTTCGACTTCGGCACCGACGGCGATTCCCACGACTACACGCTGGACGTCCCCGGCGGCATCCAGGCGCTGGCGTTGGCCCCGGGCGGCCGCTACCTCTACGGCGCCGGCTACGGCAAGATCCACGTCATCGATCTCGATCCGGCCTCGCCCAAATACCTCAAGATCGCCGACACCATGGGCGGCTTCGACGCTCCCATGGGCGGCATCATCTACGATCTGGAGACCAACTCGGACGGCACCCGGCTGTTCGCGGTGGTCCCCGGCACCACCGTGCCGTCATCGACGAGCTGGGCCGAGCGCATCTGGGGGCAGACCGGCCAGGTCGTCATCTTCAACGTCAACGAGGCGGACAAGCCCGACAACCGCAACATCCAGAACGCCAACAAGTGGCGCGAGGTGATCGGCACCGTCGATGTCGACAAGTCGCCCAGGACGATCATCAAGACGCCGACCGCCGACGCCATGCTGCTCACCGCCATCGGCGACCGGCGCAACGGCCTCAAGCGCATCGACATCAAGAGCGACGACCCGAACAGCTTCTCGGCGACGGTGACCAACGTCAACGCCACCGTCGATCCGGCGAAGCGCGGCCAGGGCGGGCTGGTGCGCAATGCCGGCACCGCGGCGGTGCGCATCATCCCGGGGACGACCGGCTACGTCCGCGCCTCCCAGCAGACCTTCGATCTCGACATCTACAACGCCAGCGGCATCGTCATGCTGCCGGACGCCTCCTATGCCTTCGTCGCCGACTGGTACGTGCCGCGCCTGCTGCTCACCCAAGACTACGAGAGCGCGCTCGCCTTCGAGGATCTGTTCGAGGAAGGCTCGAAGATCGGCATTATCAAGGACCCGCTGGGCAACGCCCAGCTTCTCGCCTCGACCCATCCGATCCCTGGGCAATACCTTGAAGATCTGGCCATCGACGCCTCGGGCAAGAAGCTGTTCGCCTATTTCCGCGGCGCCGGCACGGTCGCCGTCTACGACATCGAGGCGATGATCGACGTCGCCAAGAACAATCAGAAGGAACTTGGCAGCAGGCCGCTCGACGACGTGGCGCAGGACCTGGGCACGCCGATCAACCTGACGCCGGTCGACGTCGACCAGATGATGCGGTACATCGCCGTGCAGAACATCGCCGTGCTCAAGCTGATCGACCCGGTCGGCGAGGTCGACATCCACAGCGATGCCGTCGCCGACAAGCCGCTGGTCTTCACCTGGAAGGTCGACAGCGACCTCTTCGGCCAGTCGAGCTACGAGAGCCAGTTCTATCTGAGCGCGCTGGAGAACAGCGACGGCCTGTGGCCCGACGATCCGGCGCGTCCGCGCCCGGCCTTCAGCGACGATTTGCCGATTCCGGACGGCCAGGACCAGAACCCCAACCGCATCTTCACCACGCCGGAGACCTTCTACCTGCAATCCGGCAAGGCCTACAAAATCACCGTCAATCTCGACAACGGCAAGCGCGAGATCGCACTGGATACCGGTGCGGATGCGCCCAAGCCGGATCCGATGCAGACGATCGTCACGCTCGACCCGCGCGTCAAGGAGCTGCTGACGGCCGGCAACACCTTCTACTGGGGCGTCCGGCTCAAGGATACCGAGGAGCGCACGCAGGCGGCCTTCCGGGCCAAGCCGGTCGAGACGGCGGGACAGTACAGCTCGGTCACCATCCTCACCCACGGCTTCCAGTTCGCGGTGGACCTGCTCAACTCGACCGACGACAGCTACTTCGACCAGCCGATCGACTTCGTCAACATGGCCCAGTTGATCGCCGCGGCCGGCGGTGGCGGTACCGTGCTGTGGTACGACAAGCGCAATGGCCAGTGGGTCGACCGCGATACCGGCGCGGTCGGCGCCGCCGCGCTGCACGACGGCAAGCCGGTCGTGCTGCTCTCCGGCTGGGTGTCGGAATCCGACATCAGCGACAGCGGCTACGCCGAGGCCGCGGCCGATGCGCTGTTCGCCTCGATCATGGACCTCGACGAGCAGACCGGCGGCAAGCTCCTGCACTCGCCGCTGCATTTCATCGGTCACAGCCGCGGCGCCGTGGTCAACAGCGAGATCATCCAGCGCCTCGGCACCTACCGGCCGGACGTCAACACCATCCAGATGACGACGCTCGACCCGCACGACTTCAAGCAGGCGACGCTCGACCTTCCGCTCAAGGACATCGTCTCGATCTTCAAGAAGCTGTCGGCGCTCTCCGCCGGCATCACCGCGGTGGCGGCGCTGGCCAGCGGCAATCCGGTCTCGGCGGCAGCCGGCCTGTCAGCGGCGGCGCAGGAACTCGCCTGGTCGTCGGCTGCGGTCAAGATCATCGACTGGGCCACCCGCCTCGGCATCAAGATCGATACCGTCCAGTACGCCGATTTCCAGGACCCCGACGTCAAGGTCTGGGACAACGTCCAGTACGCCGACAACTACTATCAGGCGGTCGCGCGCGTCGATCCGCCGAGCAACATCCTGACGACGGTGAGCAGCGTCGTGCTGCCCTCGCTGTTCACCTTCACCCAGGACGGCCGCTCGCTCGGCGACGCCACCAACATCGATCTCAGGCTCGACGGCAAGCTCGACGGATTGCAGCGCTCCGGCTTCACCCAGGACGATTTCACCGTCGGCCCGATCGGATTCGGCGTCGGCGGCGCCGACGACCGCGTGCTGCAGTGGTACGCCGGCACCATCGACACCAGCCTGATGGAGTTCGGCAACTCGGCGATCTACCGCGAAGCCGGCGACCAGGGCATCCGGGTGGAGGCAATGCAGTTGCCGACCACCGAGAAGTACGGGCCGGTCGGCTGGTATTTCACCAGCCCGGCCTTCACCACCAGCGCCGAACTCAAGAGGCTCTGGGTCCAGGGCATCCTCTTCACCCCGGGCAAGGATGGGATCATCGGCGAGGGCGTCGCCCAGGGCTGGTACTACAGCCCGCAGGGCGGCGGCCAGGACGTCATCCCCGGCACCGGTGGCGGCAGCAAGGTGCCGGTTACCACCGATAACACGGAGGTGACGCCGGAGACCATCACCGTGACGGTGATCGGTGCGGACGGCCTGCCGACGACCACCGAGCAGAAGGTCGCCGTCCCGACGATCTACAATGGCGATTTCGAGGCCGGCACCAAGCAGTCGCTGCTCGGCATCCTCAAGGGCGTTGCCGCCGGCGTGATCGCCGGCAACCTCAACATCTCGCCCGAGAAGAAGGCCTTCCTGCAGACGATCTCGCCGGCGCTGGTCAATTCAAGCGGCCGCTTCCCGCTGTCCTACGACCTGCCGGGCTGGTCGTATCACGGCGGCAGCGGCTACACGATCAACGGCTTCAGCGTCGATCTCGGCGTCGCCGAGGTCGACTGGAGCTCGCTCGACGTCACCGGCCTGTTCACCTTCCAGACCGACCCCGGTGCCATCGTCAAGGGCGTGATCGACGATCTGTGGAACATCATCGCCACCAAAGTGACCGGCAATCTGGTCAAGGCGGCGCAAAACAAGTACCTGGCGGATCACAACATCGCTCCGATCCCGACCGACTCCAGCTCGCAGGGCTACAAGGACTGGTGGAACGCGCGCTGGGGGGCCGAGGACAATCCGCTGCTGCTCGATCGCAGCGGTCCCTTCGCCAAGGCGCTGGGCGACGCGACCGCGCTGTACAATACGGTCGAGGGCGTGATCAACAAGCTGATCCAAACGGCGCTTGGCGCCATCCCGACGCCCTACGACAAGCCGCCGAAGCCGGATCCGATCACCGGGCTGCCCGGCTCGCCGACGCCGGTCACGCTGGCCGACTTCATCAAGGTCGGCGATGACGGCGCCGTCAATCCGGTCGGCGTCGCGGCGCTCAAGACCTATATCGGCAAGGTGCTGGACTACTTCATCGACCAGTGGAACGGCAAGAAGTCCGACTACGCGCTGCTCATGGGCGGGCCGCAGATTCTCGGCGATCTGTTCACCAGCATCCTGCCGCTGCCCGACGTCATGACGTCGATGACCGACACGCTGCTCGACGCGCTCGGCAACTTCGATTCGATCACCCACAACCGCTTTTACGTGCCGGAGACCGGTTCGGACTACCTCACCTTCCAGATCTTCGCGCCGCTCCTGTTCACCAGCGCCTCGAAGCTGCACATCACCTTCAACGACGCCGACACCGGCGCCGAGCTGTTCGCCACCGACAAGGCGCTCGATCCTTCCTTCTTCTCGGCGAAGAACTATTCCGTCGCCCTGCCGTCGTCGCTCCGCGGCAAGATGGTCACCATGACCATCAAAGAGGAGGCGATGCAGAATGACGACTTCGGCTTCTCCTTCGTGCCGGACGATCCGGCGCTGGCCGCCGACATCGACCTGGCGCTGAACGCCATGTCCGCCTCCAGCGGCCTCTCGCTGGAGTCGCTGCAGGAGCTGGTCAGCAATCAGGGCGTCGATCCGGTCACCGCGATCAGCCAGCTCTTCTTCATCGACGACATCCGGCTGTCCACCTCGCCGGCGCCGGGCTCCGAGGGGCTGCACGTCGACGGCGGCGCCACCGCCGGCACGGGCACCTCGATCACCCTCGATCAGGCCGAGGCGCTGGCCGACGTGGCGCGCGGCATCTGGGCGGACAGCGGCGTGGTCGATCCGGTCCAGGCGGGTGGCCTCTCCTATATCGACGTCAGCGTCGAGGACCTCGGCGGCGACGTGCTCGCCGTCTACGACAACGGTACCATTCGCATCGACGACGACGCGGGCGGCCACGGCTGGTTCGTCGATTCGACACCGGGCGTGTCGGAAGAATTCGGGCCGGGCGACGATGGCTGGCTCTACCAGGCGACGGCGGGCAGCGATGCCGCCGGCAAGATCGATCTGTTGACGGTCATCACCCACGAGATGGGCCACGCCCTCGGCCTGACCGACGCCGCGGCGAGCGAACAGCCGGTGCATCTGATGACCGGCGTCATCTCGGAAGGCGAGCGGCGCATGCCGTCGGCGGCCGATATTCCGCCTCCGGCGCCGGTGGTGAGCGACACCACCGATCCGGTGCCGACGCCGGTGGTGCTCAACCTTAGCGGAAGCGGCACGACGGGCACCGCCTCGGCGCCGACGGCGCCCCAGGCCATCGTGCTGGGCGTCAGCAACCACGATGTCGTCAATGGCGATTTCGCGACCCCCGCCGGTTCCGGCTGGACGACGGTCGGCACGGTTACCTTCGACGGCAGCGCGGAAAATGCGCTGATCGAGGAAGACTTGGCCGCCATGTCGGGCCTGTCCCAGCATTTCGTGCTCGACAATACGCAGACCCGCATCAAGTTCACGCTGAGCGACATCGCCCTCGGCCACGAGAGCGGCAATCCGCCCGACGCCTTCGAGGTGGCGCTCCTCGACGCCACCACCGACCGGTCGATACTCGGCGCCATCCCGGGCGTGCCGGGCTCCGATGCGCTGCTCAACATCCAGGCTGACGGCAGGATCTACTTTGCCGATGGCGTCAGCGTCAGCGTCGGCGGCAGCGACATTGCGTCGGGCTCGACGCTGGCCTCGCTCGCCGCCCCGATCAACGTCGTCGTGTCGCTGTCGACGGCCGCCCCCGGCGAGCATGCGCTGTCGTTCGACCTCATCGGCCTCGGCGCCGAGGACTCGCACGCGCGCGTCGACGACGTGCTGTTCGGCACCAACAACACGGCGCCGGTCGCCACCGGGGATACGGCCACGGGCGACGAGGACGTGCCGCTGGAGATCGACGTCACCGCCAACGACAACGATGCCGACGGCGATCCGCTGAAGCCCGTGTTGGTCGCCGGACCGCAGCACGGAACGGCCGCGCCCAACCAGGCAGGCAACATCGTCTACACGCCTGAGGCCAACTACAACGGCCCCGACTCGTTCACCTATCACGCCAGCGACCGCTTCACCGACAGTGGCGACGTCACCGTGACCGTCAGCGTCACCGCCGTCGACGACGCGCCGGTCATCAACGACGTCACCATTCCGGCGGTGGACGAAGGCGCGCTGATGAGCTTCACGGTGTCGTCGACCGACGTCGACGATGCCAACAACAGCGCCACCTTTGCCCTGGTGAGCGGCCCGGGCGGCGCCACGATCGTCAACAACACCGGCGCTGGCGCCGGCACGGCGACGATCAGTTGGACCGCCATCGACGGTCCGGCGACGGTCGATTTCGTCGTCTCCGCCAAGGACCCGCACGACGTCGCCTCGCAGAAGACCTTCACCGTCACCGTCAACGACGTGGCACCGACCGTCACCGTCACCGGCGCCACGACGGCGACCGCCGGCACGCCCTACCAGGCCCAGCTCGACCTCGCCGATCCCGGCGACGACACCGCGCTCGAGTGGGTCGTCGACTGGGGCGACGGCACCGTCGAAACCATTCCCGCCGATACGACCGATCCGTCGCATCTCGCTCCCTCCCACACCTACGCGGCGGCCGGCAACCGGACGGTCACCTTCCAGGTGCGCAACGAGGACGGCCTCTTCGATGTCGCCAGTTCGCTAGCCCTCACCGTCAAGCCGGCGCCGGTGGTTGGCGCGGCGGCGCAGGTGACCGGCAACACCAGCGATCCGACCCTCGTCACGCTCACCTTCAACAAGCCGATAGACCCCGCGACCCTGGTGCTTCCCGGCGGTTCGGGGGCGGCGACCGTCCATCTGGTCAAGGATGGCAGCACCGAGGTCGCCGGCACGCTGTCGCTGTCGAGCGACGGCAAGACGCTCAGCTTCACGCCGGCCGCCAGCCTCGATCCGGGCTCCTACCAGGTCACCCTCTCGGGCTCGACCAGCGGCGCCGGGGTCAAGGGCACCAACGGCATGGTCATCGATGGCGATCAGGATGGCCACGAGGGCGGCGACTACGTGCTGACCTTCACCGTCACCCGCCAGGTGACGACCCCGGTGGTGGTCGATGACACGGTCACGGTCGAGGAGAACACGACAGCCACGATCGCCATCCTCGCCAACGACCAGGACGCCAACCAGGCCGGCTTCGCGCCGATGGTGGTTGTCGGCCCGAGCAACGGCGTGCTCGCCATCGGCAGCGACGGGATTGCCGTCTACACGCCGAACAGCGGCTATGTCGGCACCGACACGTTCAAGTACGTCGTCAGCGACGGCAGCATCGTCAGCAACCAGGCAACCGTGCATATCGAGGTGGTTGCGCGCGCAACGAGCAGCGCACAGGCGGCGGCGCTGGCGGCGGCCGCGGCCGGGGGGACCGAGGCCGAGGGATCGTCGTCGTCGCCGCCGGTCGAGCCGGGTGCGTTCGCCGACTATCTCATCCCGGCGAGCTTCAACGCCGGCGGCGAGGGCTTCTCCGTGGCCGGTGGCGACCTCCTCGGCACGAGCTGGCTCACCGTGGCGGCGCTGGCCGGCTCTTCCTCCGGCGTCACGATCGTGCCGGCCGCCGGCGCCGGGCTCTGCGGGCTGGAACTCCGCTTCGCCAGCGGCGCGGTCACGGTCAGCGCGCCGGCGGTGGTCGCCAGCGGCGACGCCTTCAAGCTCAAGGTCGAGCCGAACACCGGCAGCGACGCAAAAGTCCTCGGCTGGCGCGTCGAATGGGGCGACGACACGGTCATGTCCGACAAGCACGCGGCCCACGATACCGCCGCCGAGCACGCCTACAAGGACCCGGGCGCCTACCGCATCAAGGTGATCGTCGAGACGTCGGAGGGCAGCTTCGAGATCTACCTCCTGGTCACCGTTGAGAAGACCGGGTCCTTCGTGGTCGAGACGCTGACGCCGACCGAGGATGGCTTCACCGTGCGCTTCAGCCGTGAATTCGCCGTCGATGGCGACGCGGCGGGCGACACCAGCGCGGCGGTCCGCCTCAGCCGGGCGCTCTCCGGCATGGTCGATGGCAAGATCGTGGTCGACGCCGACCACCGCGGCTTCGCCTTCCACCATGGCGGCAAGCTTTCCGCCGGTGATTACGACGTGCTCCTGAAGAGCGGCTGGGCCGGCTTCCGCGATCTCGGCGGCTGCTTCCTCGACGGCAATCGCGACGGCAAGGGCGGCGACGACTACGACGGCTCCTTCACCATCGAGGACCTCAAGAAGGCTCTGATGGAGCCCCTGGGTGGCGGGCCGGTGCACACGGCAGAGGCGGGGCCGGCGGACGGCCTGCCGGTGACGCTGACCAGCGATGGCACGCTCCGCGACGCCAGCTTCCGCGTCTCCTTCGACCCGCGCATGCTGAAGATCGCCGACGTGCTGCGCGGCGCCGGCCTGCCGGAGGGCGTCAGCCTCACCTTCGCCAGCATGGATGCCGGGCGGGATGCCACGCGCGCCTCGGGCATCGTCCGCCTGTCCTCGTCCGCGCCGTTGCCGGAGGGGACGCTGGAAGCGTTCCGGCTCGGTGCCCAGGTGGTGGCCGGCGCGCCGACCGGCGGTGATACCGGCCTCAGCATCGCGCTCGACAAGCCGACGGCCGCCGATGCCGCTCCGCAACATGCCGCCGGCGGTTTCGCCATTCCGCTGAGGATCCACGTCGGCGACCGGGCGGTGGCCGAGCGGCAGGTGACGCCGAATGGGCTCGTGCCGGTCACGCTCGACGTCGCGCCCGCGGGCAGCGGACCGGCGCGCTTCAGCGCCCACTACGATCCGGCGGTGCTCGACCTCGCCGGGGTGCGCATGGCCGACGGCGGCACGGCTCGGCCCAGCGTGCGCGCCACCGGCGATGGCCACGCCACCATCGCACTTCCTGGCGGCATTGGCGGGCGGCTCACCCTCGAGTTCCACGTCCGCGCCGATGCGGCGCCGGCTCCCTCGGAGATTGCCATCGCCGGCAAGGGCGTGGCGCCGGCCGCTCAGCAGCCGCCGCCGCCGCCGGTGGCTGGCGTCGCGGAGCCGGCGGGCGGCGGAAGTGGCCGCATCGTCATGGCGGCGGCGGCGCTCACGGCTGTGGCGGCCCCCGTCGCGGCGGCTGCCGGCGCCCAGCGTACCGCCTCGTGGAAGCGCCGGCTGCTGTCCGGACGATTTGGCGGAAACGTTAACCGGGATAATGGGTTGCGCGTCCGGGCGCCGTCACGGCACGATGACGCCGGTACCACCCAATAGGATCTTCAGGAGCGACAGAGCCATGGCAGACGCGAAGGACGGCAAGAAACCCGAGACGGTGAAGCCCAGTGTGCCGGTGGCGCCGGAGACCCCACGGCAGCCGCGCATCAAATTCGACACCGCCGGCATGAAGAGCTCGTACTGCAACGTGGTGAACGCGACCAGCACGCGCGAGGAAGTCGTGCTCAATTTCGGCCTCAACGACAATTGGGAGATGGCCAGCGGCGAGGTGGACGTGCAGCTCCTCCACCGCATCATCATCAGCCCGTTCACCGCCGAGCGGCTGCGCGACCTGCTGACCAAGCTGCTCACCGAGCGTGCCGCGCGCTTCGGCAACCTGAACCAGACGCCGACCTAGAGCGAGGGCAGGCGGTCCGTCGCCGGCAGGCGGCGGCCGGCCTGACGTGCGATGGACACGACCACCAAGGCTCCGCCGCGTGACTGGCCCGGGCAGGGCGGGCCGGTGCACGAGGACGAGCTGTGGGACGTGTTCGCCGACAGCGAGGACCAGGGCGCGTTCTTCGCCGCCTGGCTGGCGCTGCAATGCGGCATGATCGGCGAGGTCGCCGCCGGTGCCGTGCTCGTCGCCCAGAACGGCGGCGATACCTACGCCCCGGTCGCGTTGTGGCCGCGCCCGTCCACCGACGTCTCTGCATTGCAGGGCGCCGCCGAACGCGCGCTGAAGGAGCGTGCCGGCGTCGTCGATCTTGCCGAGGGGGAGGCCGACGTCGGGCATACCCATCTTGCCTATCCGGTCGAGATCGGCGGTGCCATCACGGCGCTGGTCGCGCTCCAGCTCGATACCCGCGAGGACTGGCGCATCCGCGAGGCGCTCCGCCAGCTCCACTGGGGCATCGGCTGGCTCGAGGCACGGCAGTGGCAGGACCGCACCGCCGACGGCGACCGCCGCCAGTCGCGCGCCGGCTTCGCCCTCGACATCGTCGCGGTCGCCGGCGAACAGGACAAGCTCGACGCCGCCGCCATGTCGGTGGTCAACGAGCTGGCCACCCGGCTCGGCTGCTCGCGCGTCGCCGTGGCGCTGGTGCGCAAGGGGCGCGCCGGCGATCTCAGGCTGATCGCGCTGTCGCACACCGCCTGGTTCCGGCGAAAATCGGACCTCGTGCTCGATCTCGAGAACACCATGGGCGAGGCGCTCGATCAGAGCGCCATGGTGGCGGTGCCGCCGCCGGCGCGGTCGAGCGCCGTGTCGATCGCCCACGAGGCCTATCGCGACCGGTGGCACCTGGCGGCGGTAGCCTCTGCGGTGCTGATGAACGACGCCGGCCCGGTCGGCGTCATCACGCTTGAGCGTCGCGACGGCGCGCCCTTCGATCCCGACACCCTGCTCGACGCGGAAGCCGCAGCGGCGGTGGTTGGCCCGCTGCTCGACCTCAAGCGCCGCCAGCGGCGCTGGCTATCCGGCCGCCTGGTCGATGCGTTCGGCAAGGGCGCCAAGGCGGTGCTCGGCCCGCGCCGGCCGAGCATCAAGATCGCCGTCATCCTCGCCGTCGCCGTCCTCGCCTTCGTCTCGGTCTATCGTGGCGCCTTCCGCGTTTCCGCCGATGCGGTGCTGGAGGGCGCCTCGCAACGCGCCGCGGTGGCACCGTTCCAGGGATTCATCGCCGCCGCCAGGGCGCGGGCCGGCGACGTGGTGCATCGCGGCGATCTGCTCGCCGCC
The DNA here is from genome assembly GCA_963782045.1 of uncultured Alphaproteobacteria bacterium. GTDB lineage: Bacteria > Pseudomonadota > Alphaproteobacteria > Rhizobiales > Kaistiaceae > CAVSRC01. The sequence goes on along the minus strand of CAWAIR010000009.1, from coordinate 80,028 downwards.
CTCGACCAGAGCGACCTCAAGCTCGACGTCGCCAAGTGGAAGAGCGAATACGCCCAGCTCGAGCAGCAGCGCCGCAAGGCGCTCGCCTCGCTCGACCGTTCCCAGGTCGGGCTGATCACCGCCCAGCTCGAACAGGCCCGCGCCCAGCTCACGCTGGCCACCGACAAGCTGGCGCGCGCCGATATCCGCGCGCCGGTCGACGGCGTCGTGATCTCGGGCGATTTCAGCCAGAAGCTCGGCTCGCCGGTCCAGCAGGGCGCCGTCCTCTTCGAGATTGCACCGCTCAGCGACTACCGCGTCGTGCTCAAGGTCGACGAGCGCGACATGCGCTACGTCGAGAAAGGCGAATCCGGTTTGCTCCTGCTCTCCGGCCGCGCCGAGGAGGGGCTGCCGTTCACCGTCGCCACGCTGACCTCGGTTGCCGATGTCAGCGAAGGGCGCAACGTCTTCCGGGTCGAGGGCAAGCTCGACGACACGGTCACCGGCATCCGCCCGGGCATGGAGGGCGTCGCCAAGGTGGCGATCGACAGCCGGCCGCTGTTGTGGATCTGGACCCGCCGGCTGATCGAGTGGGGCCAGACCTTTGCCTGGCGCTGGCTGCCCTAGATGGCGGGCTCGTTCTTCAGCGACGGGTGGTATCGCGTCGACGGACTGAAGCCGGCGCTGCTGCCCCAGGTCCGCCTCCATCGCCACCGCTATCGCGGCGATGTCTGGTACGTGCTGGAGGACCGGCTCTCCGGCCGCTCGCATCGTTTCACGCCGGCCGCCTACCGCATCGTCGGGCGCATGGACGGCCGGCGCACGATCGGCGAGATCTGGCGAACCGTGTCGACGGAGCTCGGCGAGGACGCGCCCACCCAGGACGACGTCATCACGCTGCTCGCTCAGCTCCACGCCAGCGACCTCCTGCGCTCGGAGATGACGCCGGACACCGACGAGTTGCTCAAGCGGCAGACCAAGCAGTCGCGCATGCTGCTCTGGCAGAACCTGCTCAGCCCGGTCTCCTTCCGCGTGCCGCTGTTCGATCCCGACCGTTTCCTGGGGGCGACGGTGGGCCTCATCAGGCCGCTGGTTGGCTGGCTCGGTGTCGTGTTGTGGCTGGCGCTGGTGGTGCCGGCGGTGATGGTCGCCGGCGCCCATTGGCAGGAGCTCACCGGAAACCTCTTCGACCGCGTGCTCAGTGTCGACAACCTGCTGATCCTCGCCCTCTGCTACCCGGTCATCAAGGCGCTGCACGAGCTTGGCCACGGCTACGTGACCAAGGCCTTTGGCGGCGAGGTGCACGAGATCGGCGTGATGTTCCTGGTGTTCTTCCCGGTGCCCTACGTCGATGCCACTTCCGCCGCGGCCTTCCGCAGCCGCTGGCGGCGGGCCGCCGTCGGCGTCGCCGGCATCGTCGTCGAGACCGCCATCGCCGCCGCCGCGATCTATGCGTGGACGGCCTTGCAGCCGGGGTTCGCCCGCGCCATCGCCTTCAACGTCATCCTCATCGCCGGCGTCTCGACCGTGCTGGTCAACGGCAATCCGCTGCTCCGCTTCGACGGCTACTACGTGCTCGCCGACCTGCTGGCGGCGCCCAATCTCGGCCCGCGCGCCAACCGCTATGTCGGCTATCTCACCGATCGCTATGTCTTCGGCGCCGACGGCATGCGCCCGTTCGCGGCCACCTGGGGCGAGCGCGTCATCTTCCTGGTCTACGCGCCGCTGAGCTTCCTCTACCGACTGCTGGTGATGGCCGGCATTGCGCTGTTCATCGTCGGCAAATTCTTCGTCGTCGGCATCCTGCTGGCCGCCTGGTCGTTGCTGCTCACCCTCGTCGTTCCCGCCGCCAAGGGCATCTGGCACGTCGCCACCAGCCCGCTGCTTCGCCGCACCAGGCGGCGCGCGGTCGCCATCACGGTGGCGGCGGTCGGCGGCGCGCTCGCCGCCCTCCTGCTCATTCCGGCGCCGATGTCGACCGAGGCAGAAGGCGTCGTCTGGCTGCCGCAGGACGCCTATGTCCGCGCCGGCACCGACGGCTTCGTCAGCGCGATCGACGCCGCCCGCAACAGCGACGTCGCCGCCGGCGCGCCGCTGTTCGAGCTGGAGGAGCCGGCCTTCGCCGCCAAGCTGACGATGCTGCGCTGGCACACCCGCGAGATCGAGCTCAAGCTCCAGCAATACGTCGCCGCCGATCCGGTGCTGGCCGAGGTCACCCGGCTGGAGCTCGATCAGGCCAGGGCCCAGTACGACCGCGAGGTGGAGCGGACGGCGCGGATGACCGTCGCGTCGCCGCGCGCCGGGCGTTTCGTTCCCGCGCGTCCGCTCGCCGATGTCGTCGGCCGCCACGTCGATGAGGGGGAACTGCTCGGCTACGTGCTGCCCGACAAGCCGGAGACGGTGCGGGTGGTCGTCACCCAGGCGAACATCGATCTGCTGCGCCGCCGGCTCACCCGGGTCACGCTGAAGCCGCGCGAGGATCTCGGCGCCGCCTATCCGTCTTCCGTCATCCGCGAGGTGCCGGCCGCCGGCTTCGCGCTGCCCAGCCCCGCGCTCGGGCGCTTCGGTGGCGGCACTGTCGCCACCGATCCGCGCGATCCGCACGGCGTCACCGCGCTCGCCCGCGTCTTCCAGTTCGATCTCGACCTGCCGGAAGAGATGGAGGACGCCGATTTCGGCAGCCGGGTGCTGGTCCGTTTCGACCACACGATGGAGCCGGTCGGCCTGCAGATCTACCGCAGGGTCCGTCAGCTTCTGCTGGCGCGGTTCAATGCCTGAGGCGGCAAAATTCTGGGCGGCCGGCGGCGAGCCGATGGGGCTTGCGCCCTATGCGGAGCGCCCCGAGCTCAGGCTCAACTGGATCGACCGCACGCTGCGCGGGGTGATGGGGGAGGTGGCGTGGCGGCTGAAGCCGCGGGCGCTCGGCGATACGCGCTTCTCCGACCGGGTGATCGCGCTTGCCCAATCCCATGCCGGGCTCGATGATCATGCGCTCTGCGCGGCGGCGCTCAGCCTGCGCCCGCGCCTGCTGCGCCAGGGCTTCACCGAGGCGTTGATGGCGGAGGCCTTCGCGCTCACCCGCGAAGCCTCGCGCCGCCACAACGGGCTCAGCCACCGTCCGGTGCAGATCTACGGCGCCCGCTACATCCTCGGCGGCAGCCTGCTCGAAATGGCGACCGGCGAGGGCAAGACCATCACCGCCGCGCTCGCCGCGGCGACCGCCGGGCTGGCCGGCCTCGCCGTCCACGTCATCACGGTCAACGACTACCTCGCCAGTCGTGACGCCGAGCATCTCGGTCCGGTCTACCGGGCGCTCGGCCTGTCCGTCGGCCTCATCGTCCACGACATGGACGAGCAGCAACGGCGGCGCGCCTATCAGGCGGACGTCGTCTACGTCAACAACAAGGAGATCGCCTTCGACTATCTGCGCGACCGCCTCTCCGTCGGCCAGCGCCGCGGGCGGACGCGGGCGCGGCTAATGGCGGCCTTCGGCGACCGGCGGGCGCGGGCGCCGCTGCTCCGCGGCCTGCAGTTCGGCATCGTCGATGAGGCCGACAGCGTGCTGATCGACGAGGCGCGCACGCCGCTGATCATCTCGGCCGAGCGCGGCGCCGGGGAGGACGAGGCGCTCTACCGTCTGGCCCTCGACACGGCGACCAGGCTTCGCCCGCGCATCGATTACGAGCTGCGCCACGACCTCCGCCATATCCGGCTGCGCCAGGCCGGCCGCGCGGCTGTCGCCGAACTGTCCGGGCCCGACGGGCTGTGGCAGGTCCGCCGCGCGCGCGAGGAACTGGTGGTCAAGGCGCTGTCGGCGCTCACCCTCTACGAGCGCGACCGCCACTATATCGTCGTCGACGACACGGTGCAGATCGTCGATGAATTCGACCGGCCGCACCATGGCCGACCGCAGTTGGGAGGCAGGGCTGCACCAGCTCATCGAGATGAAGGAGGGCGTGCCGCTCACCGGCCGGCGCGATACCATCGGGCGCATCACCTACCAGCGCTTCTTCCGCCGCTACTGGCGCCTGTCCGGGATGACCGGCACCGGAACCGAGGTCGCCGCGGAGCTGTGGGCGGAGCTGGAGCTGCGCACCGTGCCGGTGCCGACCCATCGCCCGGTGATCCGCGCCCAATGGCCGACGCGGTTCTACGCGACGACGGCGGAGAAGTGGGCGGCGGCGGTCGAATCGGTCGTGGCGCGCGTCGGCGAGGGGCGGGCCGTGCTGGTCGGTGCGCGCTCGGTCGAGGCGTCGGAGCAGCTCTGCGGCGCTGCTCGCCACGCGCGGCGTCGAGCATGTCGTCCTCAACGCCCGCCAGGATGCCCAGGAGGCGGAGATCGTCGCCAGCGCCGGCGAGCCCGGCCGCGTCACGGTGGCCACCAACATGGCCGGGCGCGGCACCGACATCGTTCTGGCGGGGCCCGTGCGCGAGGCCGGCGGGCTGCACGTCATCCTCACCGAATTCCACGAATCGCCGCGCATCGACCGGCAGCTCTTCGGCCGCTCCGGCCGCCAGGGCGATCCCGGCAGCGTCGAGGCGATCGTGGCGCTGGAGGACGAGCTGTTCCACCGTTACGCAGGGTCGGCGGCGAAGTGGTTGACGCGGCTTGCCGGTGCCGACGGCCGCGTGCCGGCGGCGCTGGCCGAGCCGCTCAGGCGCATGGTGCAGGGGCGCGCCGAGCGGGCCAATGCGCAGACCCGCCGCGCCCAGGTGCGCTACGACCGCGACATGGAACGCGCGCTCGCCTTCGCCGGTCGGGTCGAATAGGGGCGCGGGTTGGCTCAGCCGGCGACGGCAGCGGGGCTCCGGCGCGTGGGGCCGGGAAACCTCTGTCCGGCGGTGTCGAAGGCGTAGAAGGCGCCGCTGTCGAAAGAGAGCCCGACGCGCTCGCCGATCCTGATGTCGCCGCGGCCCCGCGTCTCCACCGTGACGAGATCGTTGAGGCCATCGACGGCGACGTAGATCAGCGTCATGCCGCCAAGGTGCTCGACCACCGCGACGGAGCCGGCGAGCGTGCCGCTGCCCGGCTCGGTGAGGGCGATGGCATCGGGGCGGATGCCGAGCGAGACGACGCCGCCGGCGGCGACGCCGTCAAGCGACGGAGCGCGGACCACGGCATCGCCGAGGAGCCGGATGGTGGCCCCGTCATCGACCGAGGCGACCGTGCCGTCGAGGAAGTTCATGGTCGGCTGGCCGAGGAAGCCGGCGACGAAGCGATTGCGCGGTGCCTCGTAGAGCTCCAGCGGGGCGCCGACCTGCTCGACGACGCCGTGGTTGAGCACGACGATGCGGTCGGCCAGCGTCATCGCCTCGACCTGGTCGTGGGTGACGTAGATCATGGTGGCGCCGATCTCCGAATGGAGGCGGGCGATCTCGATGCGCATCTGCACGCGCAGCGCCGCGTCGAGGTTGGAGAGCGGCTCGTCGAACAGGAAGACCTTGGGCTTGCGCACGATGGCGCGGCCGATCGCGGCGCGCTGGCGCTGGCCGCCGGAAAGCTGCTTGGGCTTGCGCTGGAGCAGCGGCTCGATCTGCAGGATGCGGGCGGCCTCGGCGACGCGGCGGGCGATCTCGTCGGCGGGCGCGCCGTTCATGCGCAGGCCGAACGACATGTTCTCCTCCACCGTCATGTGCGGGTAGAGGGCGTAGGACTGGAAGACCATCGCCACCTCGCGCTCGCCCGGCGGCAGGCGCGTGACGTTGCGGCTGTCGATGCCGATGGCGCCGCCGCTGACGCTTTCGAGGCCGCAGATCATGCGCAGCAGCGTGGACTTGCCGCAGCCGGATGGGCCGACGAAGACGGCGAACTCGCCCGAGTTGATCGTCAGGTCGACGCCCTTGATGACCTCGACGGCGCCGAAGCTCTTGTGCACGCGCTCCAGGCGAACGTCGCTCATCCCTTGACCGCTCCCATGGTCAGCCCCTGTATGAAGTAGCGCTGGAAGAAGAGGAAGACGAACAGGGTGGGCAGGCTGGCAAGCAGCGCCAGCGCCCCCTGCACGCCCCAGGCGACCGAATACTGGCCGCGCAGGAAGACCAGGCCGAGCATGACGGTGCGCTTGTCGTCGCTCTGGGTGAAGATCAGCGGCCAGAGGAAGTCGTTCCAGATCCAGGTGAACTGCAGCGTGGCCAGCACCGCGATCGCCGGCAGGCTGATGGGCAGCGCGATGCGGGTGAGGATCTGCCACTCGTTGACCCCCTCGACCAGCGCCGCCTCGCGCAGCGCGCTCGGCACGGCGGTGAAGAAGTTGCGCATCAGCAGCGTGCAGATGGGGATGCCCATCGCCGTGTGGGTGATGATCATCGGCCACAGCGTGTCGAGCAGGCCGAGCCGGTTGAACATCTTGAACAGCGGAATCAGGATGACCTGCGGCGGGAAGAACATGCCGGAGATGACTACCAGGAAGAGCAGTTCCGAGCCGCGGAAGCGGAGCTTGGCGAAGACCCAGCCGGCGAGCAGGCCAAGGGTGATCGAGGCGGCGGTGGCGGGCGCGGCGACCAGCAGCGTGTTGAGCATGTAGGTCCACACCGCCGGCTTGGAGAGGATCTCGATGAAGTTGCCGAGATAGAGGGTGTGGGGAATCGTCCACAGGTCGCCGAGCGAGATCGCCTGCGTCGTCTTGAAGGCGGAGAGCAGGACGCCCACCGTGGGCGCCAGGAAGAGCAGCGCCAGCACCGTCAGGCAGACGATGAGGGCGACGCGGCCGGCGCTCAGCCGTTCGGCGGCGGGTTCCTGAAGGGCGATGTCAGTCATAGATCTCGTGCAGCTTCTTGAGCTGGCGGAAGTAGGAAAAGATGATCGAGAGGGCGACGAGGAAGAGCACGACCGCGATCGCGCTGCCGTAGCCCATGCGGTATTTGCGGAAGGATTCCTCGTACATGAAGAAGGCGAGCGTATTGGACGACTGGAACGGCCCGCCACCGGTCATGATGTAGAGGATGTCGAATCCCTTGAGCGAATTGATCACCGACAGCGCGACCACCACCACCGTCGCTGGCCGCAGCATCGGCAGGACGATGTGGATGGTCTGCTGCCAGCGCTTGACGCCGTCGATGTCGGCGGCCTCGAGCAGGTCGCGCGGGATCGCGGTGAGGCCGGCGAGGAAGATGACCATGGCCAGCCCCGTCTGCTGCCACGACCAGGCGAGAATGACGGAGCCGAGTGCCGTGGACGGCTGGGCGAGCCAGGCGTAGTTGAAATTGGCGATGCCGGTAACATGGACGATGGCGCGGTTGAGCAGCCCCCAGTCCGGCTGGTAGATCCAGATCCAGATCTGGCCGACGATCACCGCCGACAGGCAGATCGGCAGGTAGAAGATCGACTTGAAGATGGTGGCGCCGCGCAGTCCGGTGTCGAGCAGCAGGGCGAACGCCAGGCCGAGCAGGGTGGGGACGAGCAGCGCGGCGACCATCCAGATGGCGGTGTTGACGATGGCCGTGATGAAATTCGGGTCGCTGAGGATCTTGGCGAAATTGTCGAGGCCGACGAACTTGTAGTTCGGGTTGAAGCCGTTCCAGTTGGTGAAGCTGTAGCGGAACGAATCGGCGAGCGGCCACAGCACGAAGATCGAGAAGACGGCAAGCGCCGGCGCCAGCAGCACGATGCGCCAGAATGTCTCGCGTCGTTCCATGTTCCGGGCCCGTCCCTGTCGTCCGGCGGCTGATTGTGGATGCGGAACACGGGCAGGCCAATGGCCCGCCCGTGTTCTCACGGCATCAAGAAGCGCCTAGCTCTTGAAGGCGTCGGTGGCGCCCTTCTGGGTCTCCTCGAGCAGGCTGTCGAGGTTCGACTGATCGTTGACGAACTTCTGGAACATGTTGAGGCCCACCTCGGCGACCGGCGGCGGCGTGGCGAGGTCGTAGTTGAAGGCGAAGGCGTCGGCGGCCTTCACCACGGCGAGGGCATGGGTCATGACGCTGTTGTAGGTCGACAGCGGCACGTTGACGTTGGCCGACAGCGCGCCCTGGACGGTTGCCCATTTGGCCTGGACGCCAGCGTCGCTGATCATCCAGGAGAGCAGCTTGCGGGCGTTCTCCGGGTGCTTGGCGTTGGCGGCGGTGACCAGCCCGTCGACCGGACCCAGGGCGGCAACCGGCACGCCGTCCTTGATCTTGGGGAACTCGAAGAACTTGTAGTTGTCGCCGGGCTTGAGGCCGTTCTGGTTCCAGTAGCCGGTGATCCACGTGCCCATCAGGGTCATCGCGGCGGTGCCCTTGGCCACCTGGTCGGCGGCGTCGGTCCAGTCACCGGCGTTGGAGTTGGCGGCGAAGCAGCCGTCGTCGAACAGGCTCTTCCACATGCTCATCGCGGTCTTGACCTCGGGATCGGTATAGGAGGCCTTGCCCGCCATCAGCTTGGCGCGATAGTCCGGGCCGGCGGTGCGCAGCAGGATGTAGTCGAACCAGAATTCCGCCGGCCAGCGGTTCTTGGAGCCGAGCGCGAAGGCGGCGATGCCCTTGCCCTTCAGCGTCTTGCAGGCGGCGACGAGACCGTCCCAGGTCTTCGGCATCTCGGTGATGCCGGCGTCGGCCATCACCTTCGGATTATAGAACATGCCGACATAGTGATAGCCGAACGGAATCAGATAGCGCTTGCCGTCGTACATGGTGGCGCCGTCGGCGATCGACTTGGCGACGATCTTGTCGAGGCCGTCGGCCTGCCACATGTCAGCGATGGGGGCGAGATCGCCGGCGTCGACGACGAACTGGGTGCGGGCGCCCGCCCAGTAGCTGAAGACGTCGGGCAGGTTGTGGCCGGCGGCGCGGACGAGGATGCCGGTCTTGAAGTCCTCGTGGCCGATCGGGCTGTCCTCGACGGTGATGCCGGTCTTCGCCTTGAACTCGTTGAAGATCTCGGTGATGCCCTTCTGGCCGAGATCGCCGGTGAAGTAGTGCGAAATGGTGACCACCTTGTCCTGGGCATAGGACGGAACGGCCGTGAACTGCAGTGCCGCGGCGGCGATCGCGGCTCCTGCCAAGGCCTTGGTAAATTGCCAATGCGTCATGAGATTCCTCCCCTTTCTGGCGGACGATCGGTTGCCCCATGTGCAATGGTGAATTGATCGTCTTGCCTATCACTGCGCAATATGCTCATCTGTGTCAACAAGTGGATGATTTTACAGGCGAAATTGCTGCCGTAGGATCACATGGGGCAACCGGCTTGGGAGTACGTTGCCGTTCCGGCAACAGCCACGAGCGCGGCGAAGGCGGGAGGAAAAAGACTTGCGCGTAGTGCAGAGCTTGCAGCGCGGCCTGGCCGTGCTCGATTTCATCGCCGAGCGCGGCGAGCCGGTGCGCACATCGGAGATCGCCGCGCGATTCAACATCGACAAGGCCAACGCCTCGCGGCTGCTGACGACGCTGACCGAGGCCGGCTACACCGAGCGCTCCGACGACCGCCGCTATGCGCTCGCCAACAAGATGCGCGGCGACGACGGCCGCCAGCTCGAGGGGCTGATCGCGTTGCGCGAGCGGACGCGCTCGCTGCTCGAGGGGCTGGTCGAAGCCTCGGGCGAATGCGCCCACATGGCCGTGCTGGTCGGCGACAAGGTCTGGTACATCGACAAGATCTCCTCGCCGCACGCGCTGCGCGTCGACCATCCGGTGGGGGCGCTGGCGCCGCTCCATTGCACTGCGCTCGGCAAGGCGTTCCTCGCCTTCCTGCCGCGCGCGGCGGCGGGTGCGGCGCTCGTCCGCTACACTGCCGGCACCATCGTCGATGCGGAGATGCTGACCGCCGATCTCGCCACGACCCGCCTCCAGGGCTACGCCACCGACAACGAGGAGTTCTCGCCGGGGGTGCGCTGCGTGGCGGCGCCGCTGCGCGATGCCGGCGGGCGCATGGTGGCGGCGGTGGGCTCTCCGGCCCGACGGCGCGCATCGACCTCGATCGGCTGGCCGACCTCGGCCGGCTGGTGCGCGACCGCTCCGGCGAATTGTTCGCGGCCGAGGCGGCCTGAGCCATGGCGACGCTCGATCACGTTCGCGTCGGCTTCATCGGCGCCGGGCGCATCTCCGATCTCCACGCCATCGAATACGGGCAGAACCCCGGCGCCTCGATCGTCGCCATCGCCGACGTCAATCGCGATCTGGCCGAGACGCGGGCGCGGCGTTGGGGCTTCCCGCAGGCGCGCATTCATTCAGACTACCGCGCGCTGCTCGACGACCCCAATGTCGACGCGGTGGAAATCCTGTTGCCGCATCATCTGCATGCGGAAGCGGCGCTTGCTGCCATGGACGCCGACAAGCACGTCTCGCTGCAGAAACCGATGACCACGCTAATCGCCGACGCTACGAGGCTGATCGAGCGCGCCAAGGCGACCGGGGTGACTTTCCGCGTCTTCGAGAACTTCGTCTTCTATCCGCCGATCGCCAAGGCCAAGGCGCTGGTCGATGCCGGCGCCATCGGCGAGCCCAAGACCATCCGCATCAAGAGCAATCCCGGCCGCAGCGACACCGCCTGGGAGGTGCCGGTCGTCGGCGGATACCTGGCGGCAGGACCTGACGCAGAATGGTGGCGGGCCGCTCGCCTTCGACGATGGCCACCACAAGTTCGCCACCGCTTGGAATTTCATGGGGCTGGCCGAGGAGGTGCACGCCTGGATCGGCACCACCGAGCGGGCCGAACGGGATGTTTTTCGACGCTCCGGCGATCATCTCGTGGAAATTCCCCGGCAACCGCTACGGTAATCTCGAGATCGTCTATTCGCCCGAGCTCGACATCGTCACCGAGCATTACGCCCAGGACGACCGGGTGGAGATTACCGGCACCGCCGGCGTCATCACCATCAATCGCGGCCACGGGCGGATCAGCGACCAGCCGCCGGTGATGCTCTACGCCGGCGGCAGGAGCGAGGGCTTCGCCTTCGCCGACGCCGATCTCGGCTGGCAGGCGAGCTTCGTCCATTCCACCCGGCATTTCATCGCCGCCTTGCGCGCCGGCACGGCGCCGCGGCTGACCGGCGAGGACGGGCGCGACATCCTGCGCTTCACGCTCGCCGCGCAGCTCTCGGCCGAGCTCGGGCGGGCGGTGCGTGTCGACGAGGTGGATGCGGCCGAGCACCAGCGTTTGCGGCAGAGCGCATGAATTCCAACCGCACCATAGCAGCGGCCACCGGCGCCGCTTCCGACAGCGCCGAGGCCCGCGCCGCGGCGATCGCCGGCGCCGGCGGGCTCGAGGCGGCGCTTGCCGCTGGCGCGCTGCCGGCGGTGGTCACGGTGCCGCTGGTCGAGGCGATCGTCCTCGGTCTGCTCAGGCAGGGCGTGCGCAAATATCTGGCGATCCTCGGCCACGGCAATACCGCGCTCGCCGAGGTCCTGCGCGTCTACGAGGCGGCGGGCGTGACGCGCGCTGGCAGTTCCGCAACGAGGTCGCCATGGCGCATGCCGCCACCGCAGCTCCCCTGGCAGTACGGCGAGGTGGCGGCGGTCGTCACCTCCATCGGCCCGGGCGCGCTTGCAGGCCTTTGCCGGGTCGCTCGCCGCCGCCTCGAACGGGGTCGGCGTCTATCACATCTACGGCGACGAGACGACGCATCGGCGAAGGCTACAACATGCAGCAGGTGCCGAAGCCCGAGCAGGGCACCTTCGGCCGGCTGACCGCGGTGATGGGCGGAGCCACGTCCTGCACACGCCGGAGTCGATCCGCGAGGCGCTGCGCCGCGGCGCCGCACCGTCCGCCATCCCTACAAGGCCGGCCCCTTCTTCCTGCTGATGCCGATCAACACCCAGCCGGCGATGGTGACGATCAACCTTGCCGCCATGCCGCAGGCGCTCGACATCCCGCCGGTGGCGGCAGCCGATCCGGCGATCTTCGCCAATGCCGCGGCGCGCATCGCCGCCCACGAGCGCATCGTCATCAAGGTCGGCGGCGGCGGCCGCCGCTTCGCCGAGCGCATCCGCGCGCTCGCCGAGCGGGTCAACGCCGTGGTCGTGCTGTCGCCGGGCTCGCTCGGCGTGCTGCCCGATGCGCATCCGCAGAACATGCATGTCGGTGGGTCGAAGGGCTCGATCAGCGGCAACTACGCCATGAGCGAGGCCGACCCTCCTGCTCGCGGTCGGCACGCGCGCCGTCTGCCAGTCCGACTGCTCGGGCATCGGCTATCCGCAGGCGAGCGAGGTCATCAACCTCAACGGCGACATCGACGATCTCACCCACTACGCCAACACGCTGACGCTGGCCGGCGATATCGGCGCCAATCTCGACCGGCTGCTGGCGGCGCTGGAACCGTGGGCCGGCAGGGACGACGCCGGTCGCAGGGCGTGGCTCGAAGCATGTGGCGAGCGCAAGGCGGAGTGGGGGCGCTTCCTGAAGTCGCGGCTCACGGCCGAGCCGCCGATCGACGAAACCTGGCAGCGGCGGGTGATGACCCAGCCGCAGGCGATCCGCGCGGCGATCGATTTCGCCGACGCGGTCGGCGCGGTGAAGCTGTTCGATGCCGGCGACGTGCAGGCGAACGGCTTCCAGATCGCCGCCGACAACCGGCCGTTCGAAACCTTCACCGAGACCGGCGCCTCCTACATGGGCTATGCGGCGAGCGCTTTGATGGCGGCGGCGCTCGCCGACGCGCCCGCCTATCCGATCGCCTTTTCCGGCGACGGCTCGTTCATGATGAACCCGCAGGTGCTGCTCGACGCAGTGGAGCACGGTCTGCGCGGCACGCTCATCATCTTCGACAATCGGCGCATGGCCGCGATCTCCAGCCTGCAACAGGCGCAGTACGGCGCCGAGTTCCGCACCAGCGACGCCGTGGCGGTGGACTACCAGCGTATGGCCACCGCCTTTCCGGGCGTGCTGGCGCTTTCCGGCGGCGACACGCCGGACGACCTGCGCATGGCGCTCGTCGACGCCCATGCGCATGAAGGCCTGGCGGTGATCCACGTGCCCGTCTATGGCGGCAGCGACCCGGTTGGTGGCCTCGGCGTCTACGGTTCGTGGAACGTCGGCAACTGGGTGGCCGACGTCGAAGAGCGCTACACGCGGACAGGCATCTGAGAAGCAGGAGTTCTGGTGACATGGACGGCGCGCGCACGATCCTGATCGACAACCAATGGCAGGCGGCAATTGGCGGAGCGACGATGCCGGTGCATTCACCGGTGAGCGAGGAGGTCGTCGCCGAGATCGCCTTGGGCACCACGGCCGATGCCGAGCGGGTGCTTGCCAGCGCGCAAGATGGCTTCGCCGTCTGGCGCGGAATTCCGGCCTGGGAGCGGGCGGCGGTCATGCGCCGCGCCGCCGACCTCGTGCGCGAGCGGGTGGAATCGATCGCCCGCACCATGAGCACGGAGACCGGCAAGCCGCTGGCCGAGGCGCGCGGCGAGACCAACGCCGCCGCCGACCAGTTCGAGTGGTACGCGGAGGAGGCCAAGCGGGTCTACGGCCAGACGATTCCCGGGCGCTCGGCGAGCGAGCGCATGTCGGTCATCTATCAGCCGGTCGGCGTCTGCCTGTCTCTGTCGGCGTGGAACTTCCCGGCGCTGTTGCCGGCGCGCAAGATCGCCGCGGCGCTCGCCGCCGGCTGCGCGGTGGTGGCGCGGCCGGCATCCGAGGCGCCGGGACCGTTGTTCGCCATCGCCCAGGCGCTGGTCGATGCCGGCGCGCCGCCCGGCTCCGTCACCGTCATCACCGGGCCGTCGGCGACCCTGGCCGATTATCTCATCGCCTCGCCGGTAATCCGCAAGGTGTCGCTCACCGGCTCGGTGCCGGTCGGCAAGAAGGTGCTGATGCAATGCGCCGCCGGGGTCAAGCGCGTGTCGATGGAGCTCGGCGGCCACGCTCCGGCGATCGTCCATCGCGACGCCGATCCCGAGGCCGCCGCGAGCGCGCTTGCCAGGGCCAAGTTCCGCAATTCCGGCCAGGTGTGCATCTCGCCGTCGCGCTTCTACGTCCATGCCAGCCTGAAAGAGCCGTTCGAGCGGACTTTCGCCGCGGTCGCCAAGGCCATCGTCGTTGGCGACGGCCTCAGGGACGGCGTCACCATGGGGCCGATGATCCGCGCCCGCGGGGTCGATGGCGCGCTCGAGCTGGTCGCCGACGCGATCAAGCGCGGGGCGCGGCTGCTGACCGGCGGCGGCCGGCCGGCGCATCTCAACAAGGGCCACTTCCTCGAACCGACCGTGCTCGCCGACGTTGCCGACGATGCGCGCATCATGAACGAGGAGCCGTTCGCCCCGATCGCGCCGATCGCGACTTTCACCGACGAGGATGACGTCATCCGGCGGGCGAACGCGCTGCCCTTCGGGCTCGCCGCCTACGTCTTCACCAACGACGCCGAACGGGGGCAGCGCACGGCCGAGCGGCTGGAAAGCGGCATGGTCGGCATCAACGAGGTGCTGCTGGCGACCGCCGAAGCGCCCTTCGGCGGCATCAAGGAGAGCGGCTTCGGCCGCGAAGGCGGGGCGCTCGGCATCAAGGATTATCTCGAGCCCAAGTACATCCGCCAGAAGCTGATCCCGACGCGGTAGGTCAGGACCGGCGTCGGCGGGCCTACGCGCAATAGGCGTCGATGGCGGCTTCGATGCCGTCCGCCCAGATCTTGGCAAGCCACTTGGCGAAGGCGTCGGCAAAGCGCGGCTGGTCGGCGAGGTCGCCGTAGTTGTTGCGCATCTCGAGCCAGGCGCGGGGGTCGGCCTTGGCCGCCGTGGCGGCCTTCACCAGATCGTCCCAGAACGGATCGTTGGGCTCGATGGTCGAGCCGTCATCGCGGGTGCCAGCGCACATGCGTGCCCACGAGGCCTCGACCAGCGCCAGCCCGTCGACCGGCGTGCCGGCGGCCAGCCCGGCGCGCACCGAGGGCAGCACCATGCCGGTGTGGCGGCTGGAGCCGTCGAAGGCGACGCGCCGCACGGTGTCGACGATCGCCGGATTGGAGAAGCGCCGCGCGATCAGCTCGACATATTGCACCGGCGTCATGCCGGGAACCGGCTCGACGTGGGGGACGATCTCCTCCATCTCGACCTTGCGGAACAGGGCGTTGATCCGCGGGTGCGCCATGGTGGCGGAGATGGTCTCGATGCCGAGAATCTCCGCCGAATTGACGATCACCTGGTGACCCGCATTGAGGATGCGGATCTTCATGGTCTCGTAGTCCTTGACCCGATCGGAGAAGGTCGCCCCGGCCTTGTCCCATTGCGGGCGGCCGGCGCAAAAGTTGTCCTCGATCACCCATTGCCGGAAGTTCTCGTGGGTGACCGGGACGGCATCGTCGACGCCGAGAGACTGCGCCAGCGCGATCTCCTTCGGCCCGGTGGCCGGCACGATGCAGTCGACCATCGAATTGGGGAAGCTGCAGTTGGCGTCGATCCACGCGGCCAGCGCCGGATCGGAGAGCCGCGCCAGCGAGGTCACGGTCTGGTGCAGGATGTGGCCGTTGCCCTGAAGATTGTCGCAGGACTGGCAGGAGAGCGGTCCGACGCCGCGGTCGCGCCTGAGCTTCAGCGCCGCGACAATGGCGCCGAAGGCGGTGCGCGGCTGGCCGGGGTTCTCGGCGTCGTGGCGGATGTCCGGATGCCGGGCGTCGAACTGGTTGCTGGCCGGGTCGATGTAGTAGCCGCCCTCGGTCACGGTCAGCGCGACGATACGGATGTCGGGCGAGGCCAGACGCGCGATGAGCGCGCCGTTGCCGTCCTCGACCGGCACGTAATCGATCATCGGACCGACCACCTCGGCCGAGATGCCGGACGGGTCGAGCTCGATGAGCGTGGTCAGATAGTCCTGCGCCTTGAGCTTGTCGCGCATGCGGGCGTCATAGGGGCGGACGCCGGCGCCGACGATCGCCCAGTCGTGGTTCAGCCCCTGGTCGAAGAGCCGGTGCAGGTACCAGGACTGATGCGCCCGGTGGAAATTGCCGAGCCCGATGTGGGCGATGCCGGCGGTGAGCCGGGACCGGTCGTAGGTCGGGCGTCTGATGGACTCGGGGAGGTCTTTCAGGATTGCGTCACAAAGTTTCATTTTGATTCACCAGGCAGGCCGCCCCCCGGGGACCTTGTTCTCCAGTTTCATTGGCGGATTGCTTTCCCGTCGGAACCGAAGCGATGGATTCTTTGCGGTTCCGGGGTGAGGTGGACGGTCGAGCCGGCCCGGGCGCCGACTTCGCCGACGACGCGCACCGTAACGTCGCCGATCCCGTCGACCGTGACGTAGAGGAAGGTGTCGCTGCCGACGTGCTCGGCGACCTTGACCGTGCCGGTCCAGCGCCCGCTCTCGGTCGACACCGATATGTGCTCCGGGCGGACGCCGATGGTGGTGGCGTTCATCTCCGCCGCCGTCGGGCCGTCGATCAGGTTCATCTTGGGCGAGCCGATGAAGCCGGCGACGAACAGGTTGTCAGGCCGCTCGTAGAGCTCGATCGGGCTGCCGACCTGCTCGATGCGGCCGGCCTGCAGCACCACGATGCGGTCGGCCATGGTCATCGCCTCGACCTGGTCGTGGGTGACGTAGATCATGGTCGTGCCGAGCGTGTTGTGAAGCTGGCTGATCTCCAGGCGCATGGAGACGCGCAGCGCCGCGTCGAGGTTGGACAGCGGCTCGTCGAACAGGAAGGCCTCCGGCTGGCGCACGATGGCGCGGCCGATGGCGACACGCTGGCGCTGGCCGCCGGAGAGCTGGCGCGGCCGGCGCTCGAGATAGTCGGTGAGGTTGAGGATGCGGGCGGCGTCGCGCACCTTGGCGTCGATCTGCGCCTTGTCGGTGTTGGCCATCTTCAGCGGGAAGGCGATGTTGTTGTAGACGCTCATGTGCGGATAGAGGGCGTAGGACTGGAACACCATCGACAGGCCGCGCTTGGCCGGCGGCAGTTGCACCACGTCCTTGCCGTCGATGCGGATGACGCCGCCCGACACGTCCTCGAGCCCGGCGATCAGGCGCAGAAGGGTCGACTTGCCGCAGCCCGACGGGCCGACGAAGACGACGAAGGCGCCGTCGGGGATCTCGAGGTTGACGTCCTTGATGACCGACACCTCGCCGAAGGTCTTCTGCACGCCAGTGAGTTCGATCTTGCCCATGGTGGGTTGTCTCCCGTCTCTACTTGACCGCGCCGAAGGTGAGGCCGCGTACGAGTTGCCGCTGCGAGAACCAGCCGAGGATGAGGATGGGCGCGATGGCGAGCGTGGAGGCCGCCGACAGCTTCGCCCAGAACAGGCCCTCGGGGGCGGAGAAGGACGCGATGAACGCGGTCAGCGGCGCAGCGTGGGCGGCGGTCAGGTTGAGCGTCCAGAACGCTTCGTTCCACGCCAGGATGATGTTGAGAAGCATGGTCGAGGCGATGCCCGGCACCGCCATCGGCAGGAGGATGTAGACGATCTCCTTCCACAGCACGGCGCCGTCCATGCGGCTCGCTTCGAGGATATCGACGGGGATTTCCTTGAAGTAGGTGTAGAGCATCCAGATGACGATCGGCAGGTCAATCAGCATCAGGATCACGGTCAGCCCGCCAAGGTTGTCCAACAGGTTCAGGTTCTTGAAGATCAGGTAGACTGGCACCAGCACGCCCACGGCCGGCATCATCTTGGTGGACAGCATCCACATCAGGATGTCCTTGGTGCGCCGTGACGGCGAGAACGCCATCGACCAGGCGCCCGGCACAGCGAAGAGGAGGGCGAGCAAGGTCGACCCGATGGCCATGACGACCGAATTGTAGAAGTGGCCGAAATAGTTCGAGCGTTCCTGCACCTCGTAGAAGTTCTCCAGCGTCCAGTGCGGCGGGAAGAAGGCCGGCGGGAAGAGGATGGCGTCGCCTTCGGTCTTGAAGGCGGTGAGGATCGTCCACAGGATCGGGAAGAAGATGAGCAACGCCACGATCCAGGCGAGGATCGTGAAGGTCCATCTCTTCTGCGGGGTGACGGCGCGTGCCATTTTCTACCCTCCCTCAGGCTTCGAGGTTCTTGCCGACGATGCGCAGCAGGAAGATGGCGACGATGTTGGCAAGCACCACCGCCACCACACCGCCGGCCGAGGCGCCGCCGACGTCGTATTCGAGCAGGGCGGCGTGGTAGACCAGATAGGTGATGTTGGTGGAGGCGAAGCCGGGACCGCCGCTGGTGGTGACCAGGATCTCGGCGAACACCGAGAGCAGGAAGATGGTTTCGATGAGGATCACCACGGTGATAGCGCGGGAGAGGTGCGGCAGGACGATGTAGATGAAGCGGTTGACGACGTTGGCGCCGTCCATCTCGGCGGCTTCCTTCTGCTCCTCATCGAGCGATTGCATCGCGGTCAGAAGGATGAGCGTGGCAAACGGCAGCCACTCCCATGACACGATGATGATGATGGAAAAGAGCGGAAAGCTCTCCAGCCACGGGATCGGCGCGATGCCGAAGCGCGTCGTCAGCCAGGCGAGGATGCCGTAGTTCGGGTCCATGATCATGTTCTTCCACACCAGCGCCGAGACGGTCGGCATGACGAAGAACGGAGAGATGATCAGGATGCGGACGATGCCCTGTCCGATGATGTGCTGGTCCAGCAAGATGCCGAGCAGGATGCCGCCGATGACGGTGATCGCCAGCACCGAGACGGTGAGGATGAGCGTGTTGCCGAAGGCCTGGAAGAAGGACGGGTCGGTGAGGAAGTAGTGGTAGTTCGTCCAGCCGGCGAAGCCGCTGACGAGCGGGTTGAGCAGGTTGTAGTGCTGGAATGAGTACCAGAGCGTCAGCCCCAGCGGCACGATCATCCAGATGAACAGCGCCACCACCGAGGGCGCCATCATCGTACGCGCCAGGCTGCGAGTATTCGCGGTTGCCATGCCCACCTCCCCGAACGACGCGCCTTATGCTGGCGGCCTTCTCAGCGGCGTCCGGTTGGCTCCGGCGCCTGGACTTTCAGATGACGCGACCTCCCGGCCGCTTTCACCAATTGCCTAGGCATAATGTCTGAGGCTGCCCGGGCGCACCATGCGAAATACCCGGGCAGCCTCGGCTTGGGAGGGGCCTACTTGATGTAGCCCGCTTTGGTCATGACGCGCGTGGCGGCATCCTGTGCCTGCTTGAGCGCATCGTCGA
This sequence comes from uncultured Alphaproteobacteria bacterium, assembly GCA_963782045.1. Classification (GTDB taxonomy): domain Bacteria; phylum Pseudomonadota; class Alphaproteobacteria; order Rhizobiales; family Kaistiaceae; genus CAVSRC01. The sequence goes on along the minus strand of CAWAIR010000009.1, from coordinate 61,053 downwards.
CGCTGCTCTGCCCGGCGAGCGCCGCCGAGAAGATCTGGCCGACCGTGTCGCCGAGGCCCTGGAACTCAGGAATGGCGACGAACTGCACGCCGGTATAGGGCACCGGCTGCACGGTCGGATGCTGCGGATCGGCGGCCTCGATCGAGGCGAGCGTCATCGCAGCGAACGGCGCTTTCAGATACTCGGGGTTCTTGTAGAGCGAGGTCCGCGTTCCCGGAGGCACGTTGGCCCAGCCGTCCTTGCTGGCGACCAGCTCGAGGTAGTGCTTGCTGGTTGCCCAGTCGATGAACTTCTCGGCCGCGTCGACCTTCTGCGAGCCGGCCGGAATGGCCAGCGCCCACGACCATAGCCAGTTGGCGCGCTTGTCGATGCCGTCCTTGTTCGGGGCGAGCGCGAAGCCAACCTTGTCGGCAACCGTCGAGGCCTTGGGGTCGGTGACGAACGAGCCGGCGACGGTGGCGTCGATCCACATGCCACACTTGCCCTGCTGGAACAGGGTCAGGTTCTCGTTGAAGCCGTTCGACGATGCGCCGGCCGGCCCGTCGGCCTTCATCAGGTCGACATAGAACTGGATGGCGTCATGCCATTCCTTGCTGTCGAACTGGGGCTTCCAGTTCATGTCGAACCAGCGCGCGCCGAAGGAGTTGGCGAGCGTGGTCAGGAAGGCCATGTTCTCGCCCCAGCCGGCTTTGCCGCGCAGGCAGATGCCGTTGACGCCGTTGGCGCGATCGGTCATCGCGTCGGCGGCCTTCTTGATGAAGGTCCAGTCGGGCTTGTCGGGCATGGTGAGCCCGGCCTTCTCCATCAGGTCCTTGCGGTACATGACGTAGCTCGATTCGCCGTAGAACGGCGCGGCGTAGAGCTTGCCGTCGAAGCTGAGGCCAGAGCGGATCGGCGGCAACAGGTCGTTGACGTCGTAGGTCGGGTCGCTCTCCAGGGCGGAAAGCTCGACCAGCCAGCCGTTCTTGGCCCAGATCGGCACTTCATAGGTGCCGATGGTGAGCACGTCGTACTGGCCGCCCTTGGTGGCGATGTCGGTGGTCACCTTCTGGCGGAGCACGTTCTCCTCGAGCGTGACCCAGTTCAGCGTGATGTCGGGATTTGCCTTGGTGAAGTCATCCGTCAGCTTCTGCATCCGGATCATGTCGCCATTGTTCACCGTGGCGATGGTCAGTTGCGTCGCCGCCATGGCCTGGCTGGAGCCAAAAAGCAGCGCAGCGCCGGCAAGGGCGCGAAGGACAGGTTTCATAATCTCCTCCCATGTGTGCCGCGAGCAATTGCTATGGCACTGAGCATATGCTCACCACAAAAAACGGAATACGTCAAGACAGCGCGCACCGCCTCGGTATGGAGATGGTTGAAAAGGGAGGGGAGAAGGGAGGGAGAAAGGCAGCAGGAAGCGGGGGGAAACGGCGAAGGAAGCGGGCGGTGCAGGCCCGGCCGGTCAGTCGAGGGCGAGCAGGGAACGGGCGGTGGTCTCGTTGGTGATGAGACCGTTGACGATGCGCCCGCGCAGCGCGGCGTGGATCGGCAGCACCTTCTCGGTACCCTGGGCGACGGCGACGACAAGCTGCTCGGGCGGCACGATGCGGGGCACGCTGGTCAGCCGCTCGTTGAAGCCACCGGCGATGATGCGGCCGGCGGCGTCGTAGGCCCAGCCGGTCACCTCGCCGACGGCGCCGAGCCGCCGTATCTCGGTCAGCTCCTCCCTGGAGATGAAGCCGTCGACGTAGAGTGGCGCGCTCTCGTCCATCTGGCCGATGCCGATCAGGGTGATGTCGGCGGCGGCGCCGAGTTCGAGCACGCGCACCACCGGCTCGAGCTGCATGAGCTGGTCGCGTTGGCTGCGCGAGGGTACGACCACCGGCAGCGGCATCGGGTAATGCGGCGCGTGGGTAAGGTTGGAAAGGCTGGCGAGCACGTCGTAGAAGCTCGCCGAACCGCGCATGGAGATGTGGCCGACCAGCGAGACCAGCCGGTGGTGCGGGCAGCTCATGCTTTCCATGCGCTCGATGGCGGCGCGCAGCGTCCGGCCGGTGCCGATCGCCACCACCAGCGGCTCCGGCGCCTTGAGGCGTTGCTCGAGGAAGGCGGCGGCGCGCTCGGCGACGCCGAGGATGACGCTGTCGGATTCCGGGTCGCTCGGCGCCACCTCGCAATAGGCGAGCTGGTGGCGGTCGGTCAGCGCGGCGGCGAGCTCCATGCAGGCGGCGATGGGGTGCTCCAGACGGAAGGAAATCAGCCGTTCTGCCAGGGCCAGCGCCACCAGGCGCTGGGCGGTCGGCCGCGAGACGTTGAGCTTGCGGGCGATCTCGTCCTGGGTGTTGCCGGCGACGTAGTAGAGCCAGCCGGCGCGAGCTGCGTCGTCGAGGCGCGACTGGTGGCCGGCTTCCGGCCGCGGCGGTTCCGATGTCGGCTTGTTGGTCATTGCGGCAGCAGCTCGCCGAGCGAATTGAAGACGCGGTCGGCACCGGCGGCGGTCAGTTCCGCGGCGACGTTGCGGCCGTGGCAGTGGCTGCCGCCGACGAAGCCCCACACCGTCATGGTGGCGGCCTTGCCGGCGCGCACGCCGGAGACCGAATCCTCGACGACCAGGGTGCGCTCCGGCCGTTGCCGCATCCGGCGGGCAGCGAGCAGGAAGAGGTCGGGGGCCGGCTTGCCGTGTTCGACCATGGTGGCGTCGAAGACGCGGTCGGCGAAATAGCGGTCGAGCCTGGTGACCTTGAGGGTGAGCTGGATGCGCTCGCGTTCGCTGGAGGAGGCCAGGCAATAGGGCCGAGACAGCCTGGCAAGCACGTCGTCGGCCAGCGGCATGGGCCTCAGCCCCTCGGCAAAGACATGCGAAAGCCGCTTGCGGTAGCCGGGAAAGAAATCGGCCGGCGGATCGCGGGCGAGTTCGTTCCGCCAATAGGCGACGACCGCAGCCGTGCTGCGGCCGACGAAGCGGTCGACCACTTCCTGCCGCCCCAGCGCGACCCCGTGCTCGCCGAACCAATCGGCCAGGCAGTCGCAGCTCAGGATCTCGCTGTCGACGACGACGCCGTCGCAGTCGAAAATCACCAGATCGAAATCGTCCAACGGGTCCATCACAGCCTTTTCCGACCCCGCATATGGTCGACTCTGAACACACGCTCCAGTCAAGAGCAACTGCTCGACTGCGCGGGCGGTCCGCCGCCGCCGAATCCGGCCTATTTATCACATGAAAGAACCGGCCGCGCCCCGGATGATCCGGGGCAGGGCGCGGGCGATCAAGCCGTGGGGGCGAAATCGAAAAATCCGGGCCGGCGCCGCGAAAGGGCCTGGCGGTCGAGCGGTTCGGGGGGCCCGACGACGTCGACAGTCTTGCGGCCAGTCGCCTGTTCGATCTGCTCGGGGCAGGAGAAGCCGTCGGCGAGGATCAGCCCTGTCAGATCAGCTCGCGCACCCGATCGGCGGCGACGGTGCGCGCGATCTTGCCGGCCTTGCGGGTGCCGCGGGCCAGCGCCTCGGCGAAGTTCTTGGCGTCCTCGAAGGACACCGACGGCGGCATCGGCGGCTCGTTGGGGTCGACGACCGCCTCGATCAGGGCCGGCCCCTTGGTCGCCAGCGCGTGACGCAGGGTCTCGGCGCATTGCGTCGGGTCGTCGATGGTGTAGGCGGCCATGCCGAAGCCGCGGGCGACGGCGGCGAAATCGATCGGCTGGAGTTCGCAGACATATTCGGGATTGCCGAGGAAGACCATCTGCTCCCACTTGATCTGGCCGAGCACGTTGTTCTTGATCACGACGATCTTCACGTCGAGGTCGTACTTCATGCAGGTGGCGAGCTCGCCCATGAGCATGGTCAGGCCGCCGTCGCCGACAAAGGCGACGACCTGCCGGTCCGGATGGGCGACGGCCGCGGCGACGGCGTAGGGCAGGCCGCAGGCCATGGTCGCCAGGTTGCCGGAACACGAGAACATCATGTCGCCGCGGATCTGCAGGTAGCGGGCAATCCAGGTGGTGATCGTGCCGGAATCGGTGGCGATGATGGCGTCGTCGGAAAGCAGCTTGTTCAGCTCATAGGCGACGACCTGCGGCTTCATAGGCATGTCGCCGCGCGTGCCGCGCTGCTCGAGCAGCGCGTTCCAGTCCTTCTTGCCCCTCTGTGCCGTTTCGAGGAACGAGTGGTCCTTGTTGGCCTCGAGGCGCGGCAGGAGGGCGGAGAGCACCTTCGCCGTGTCGCCGACCAGCCCGACCTCCACCGGCGCGCGCAGGCCGATGCGCAGCGGGTCGATGTCGATCTGCACGATGCGCGCCGAGCCCGGCTTCGGATAGAACTCGATGTAGGGAAAGGCGCTGCCGGCGATGAGCAGCGTGTCGCAATCGGCCAGCGCCTCCTGCGATGGCTTGGTGCCGAGGAGGCCGATGCCGCCGGTGCAATAGGGGCTGTCGTCGGCGACGGCGCCCTTGCCGAGCAGCGGCTTGATGATCGGCGCGCCCAGGCGCTCGGCGATCGCCTCCAGCTCGCGGCCGGCGCCAAGCGCCCCGCGCCCGGCGAGGATCGCCGTCTTCTTGCCGGCGTTGAGAACGTCGACCGCCCTCATCAGTTGCGCTTCGTCGGGCATCTGGCCGGAGCGCGCCATCATGTCCGGCACATGGCCGGGGACGTTGCGCTTGGAGCGCTGGTCGGCGGAGACCGGCTGCGACTGCATGTCGACCGGCATGGTGACGTGGGCGACGCCACGATAGGCGAGTGCCGCGCGGGCAGCGAGCTCGACCACGTTCTCGGTGTGCTGCGCGCCCATGACGCGGGCATTGTAGACGCTGACGTCCATGAACAGCTTGTCGAGCTCGACATCCTGCTGGGTGTAGGTGTGGAGCAGGTCGTGGAACTGGAGCCCGGTGATGGCGAGCACCGGCTGACCGTCGAGCTTGGCATCGTAGAGGCCGTTGAGCAGATGGATGCCGCCCGGGCCTGACGTCGACAGGCATACGCCCAGCCGGCCGGTCCACTTGGCATAGGCGCAGGCCGCGAACGCCGCGGCTTCCTCGTGACGCACCTGGATGAAGCGGATCTGATCCTTGTGCGTGCGCAAGGACTCGATGATGCCGTTAACGCCGTCTCCGGGGATGCCGAAGATCGTGTCGACGTTCCAGTTGATCAGCGTTTCGACGAGGACGTCTGCGGCAGTCGGGTCGGCCATGTGAGCATTCCTTGATCCTGGGACGCATTCAGATCGCCGGTCGCGCAACGGGTGGATGGCGGGAGGGCATCCCCCGGCGGAGAGGACGCAGCGACAACGCCGGGCAGGGCCAACTGTTCCCGGCGAATCGCGGCACGCATGCAACGAAAAGGCGGGCCCTTGCGTTGGCTTTGCGGAGTGACCGACAGCCAGAAGGGGAGCCAGTGATGGATACCAAACTGCTCTACGAGGCGAACGGCCGACGCGTCTTCGCGGCCGTCCTCAAGACCGGCGACGAGGTGCTTTCGAACCTCGCGGACTTCGTGCAGCGCGAGGACATCGCGGCGGCGCGGCTGACGGCGGTCGGCGCGCTCAGCGACGTGGTGCTGCGCTATTTCGACTGGGAGAAGAAGGACTATCGCGACATCAAGGTCGACGAGCAGGTCGAGGTCGCCGCGCTTACCGGCGACGTGGCGCTGGACCCACAGGGCAAGCCCGCCCTGCACATTCACCTCGTGGTCGGCAAGAGCGATGGCAGTGCGATGGCCGGCCATCTCGGGCGCGCCCATGTGCGCCCGACGCTGGAAGTGATGATCGACGAGTCGCCCGATTACCTGCAGAAGCAGATGGACCCGCAGACCGGGCTCGCCCTGATCAACCCGCGTGCCGGCGCCATCAAGGGGCACTGAGCCATGCCGCGCACCGTCATGATAACCGGGGGATCAGCCGGCGTCGGCCGGGCGATCGCCCGCATGTTCGCCGACGAAGGCGCGCATATCGGCCTGATTGCCCGCGGCGAGGAACGGCTGCATGCGGCGGTCGCCGAGATCGCCGAACGGGGCGGCCGCGCGATCGCCTGTCCCGCCGACGTTGCCGACGCGGAGGCGGTGGAGCAGGCCGCTGCCCGGGTCGAGGAAGCCTTCGGGCCGATCGACATCTGGGTCAACGTGGCGATGGCGACGGTGTTCAGCCCGTTCAAGGACATCACCGCCGAGGAATTCCGCCGTGCCACCGAGGTGAGCTATCTCGGCTTCGTCTACGGCACCATGACGGCGCTGAGACGCATGATGCCACGCGACAAGGGCACCATCATCCAGATCGGCTCGGCGCTGGCCTATCGCTCGGTCCCGCTGCAATCGGCGTATTGCGGCGCCAAGCACGCCATCGTCGGGTTCACCAATTCGATCCGCTCCGAGCTGATCCACGACCGCAGCAAGGTGCGTATCACCATGGTGCACCTGCCGGCGGTGAATACGCCGCAGTTCAATTGGGCGCTGAACAAGCTTCCCAAGCGGCCGCAGCCGTTGCCGCCGATCTACCAGCCGGAGGTGGTTGCCGACGCGGTTCGCTATGTCGCCGACCATCCGAAGCGCGAGCTGTGGCTCGGCTGGTCCGCGGTCCAGGCGATTGCCGGCCAGAAAATGGTGCCGGGACTGCTCGACCGGCTCCTCGCCCGCCGCGCCTATTCCGGCCAGCAGGCCAACGAGCCGGCCGAGAGCCGGGAAAACAACCTGTTCTCACCGGTCGCCGGCGACTACGCGGCGCATGGCCGCTTCGACGACAAGGCCAGCGCGAAGAGCTCGGAGCTGTGGATCGTCAAGAACACGCCCAGGCTCACCGTGGCCGCCTCGGTGGTCGTGATCCTGGGCGTCGGGCTGGCCGCCGCACTCAGCGGCCGGCTCTGAGGCGCCGGAACGGATGGCGCGGAAGCACGTTTCACCACCATATGCAAAAGAAGGATTGCCCGCGATGACGCGTACACCTCCTGAACGTCTCAGCGACGAAGCCGACACTCGTCAGCTCGACATGGCCCGCAAGGAGGGCGACGCCTATCGCCACTCGCTCGATTACATGGCCAACGACGTCGCCGACAGCGGCGCCCACAAGCGCGCCGGGGATTACGTCGTAGCCTACGCCCAGGAGAGGGCGGAGGGCATGTACCGGCTTGCCGGCGAGGGGGTGCTGGAATGGACCGAGCCGACCGATCAGAACTGCCATCTGGAGATCTCGGTCAGCGACGCCGGCGATGGGCGCTTCATCCCCTATCTCGATATCGAGGCGAAGCTGACCGCATCGGACGGCAGGGTGATCGGCCCGTTCACCGTCCCCTTCCTGTGGCATCCCGGCCTCTACCACTACGGCCGCAACATCCGCGTCCCCGGCGATGGCCGCTACACCCTTGACGTCCATATCGCGCCGCCCGATTTCATGCGGCACGACAAGGTCAACGGGCGGCGCTACGCCCGGTCGGTCGATGTGCGGTTCACCGACGTCCCGATCAACACGGGTCGCGAATAGCGATCGCGGTCAAGGCGCGGCGCTGGCGAAGTCCGGCAGCGGCGCGATCTCGGGCGGTGCATGGCAGCCAGCAGATCGACGAATAAGGTCATCTACGCCGCGCTTGCCGGCAATCTGCTGGTGGCACTGACCAAGTTCGCCGCGGCGGTGGTCACCGGCAGCTCCGCCATGCTGAGCGAAGGCGTCCATTCGCTGGTCGATACCGGCAATCAGGTGCTGCTCATCCACGGTATTCGCCGCTCGCGGCGGCCGGCCGACGATCAGCATCCGCTGGGCTACGGGCGCGAGCTCTATTTCTGGAGCTTCATCGTCGCCCTCCTGGTCTTCGCGCTGGGCGCGGGCGTCTCCTTCTACGAGGGCGTCATCCACATCCGCCACCCGACGGAGATCGCCGGTCCGCTGGTCAACTACGTCGTGCTCGGCCTGTCGGCCCTGTTCGAGGGCACGACGCTGTTCGTCGCCGCGCGCGAGTTCGAGCACACGCGCGGATCGCTCAGCCACCTGGAGGCGGCGACGCGCAGCAAGGACCCGACTTCGTTCATGGTGCTGTTCGAGGATTCGGCTGCGATCACCGGGATCGCCATCGCTGCCCTCGGCACGGCCGGCTCCGATGTCCTCGGTCTGCCGGTTCTCGACGGCGTGGCGTCGATCGGCATTGGCTGCGTGCTGGCGCTGGTCGCCGTCTTCCTGGCGCGCGAGAGCAAGAGCCTGCTGATCGGCGAGCCGGCCGGCGCCACCGTCCGCGCCTCGCTCATGAAGATGGCGCGCGGCCAGCCCGGGATCGTCGGGGCGGCCAACCTGCTGACCGTCCACCTGGCGCCCCGCCAGATCGTCGCCGCGCTCGAACTCGACTTCGATGACGGCCTCACGGCTGGCGATGTCGAGCGGACGATGGCGATGCTGGAGCGGCGCATCCGCGGGCGCCATCCCGAGGTCGTCGCGCTGTTCATGAAGCCGGTGAGCGGGGTGAGTGGCACGGGCATCGACGATCTCGGCGCCACCGGCCTGGCATAGCGGACAGCGGACGACTTTGTTTGCGTCGCGATTTTGCCCCCCCGCGGCAGGGAACCGGCAGGGCCGCCCGGCGTTGCCAAGCTGCCCGGGAGCGTTCCCCTCAGCCCGCACTCCCGGGCCATTCCAAGCGCCTGCCTCCGGCCCGGTCCCTCCCCCCGGTGGGCGGAGGCGGGCTTTCGTTTTCAGAGCTTTCGGAGCGTCCGCCGCACCTAGAAATGGGGCGAGCCGTTGGTGTGCCGCCTGCGCGGCCGCGGGGACTTGCGCGGGCGACGGCCGCGATGGGCGTCAGATCTCCTTCATCACCTGCGCATAGGAGAGCAGGGTGAACAGCGCGGTGCCGCCAACGATGTTGCCGAGCAGCACGGGCACCGTGAAGTTGAAGAGCATGGTGAGCGGGCCGAGGTCGCCGCTGACCAGCAGCAGGAAAGCCTCGACGCTGCCGGCGATGATGTGGGTGAAGCCGCCGAGCGCGATCAGATAGGTCATCAGCGTGATGACGGGAAACTGGGCCGTGCTGGCGCCGGGCAACAGCCAGACCATCGCCGCCACCAGGAAGCCCGCCCCGATGGCGCGGAAGAACATGTCGAACCAGCCGTGCTGCATCATCTGCCGGCCCATGTCCTGCACGGTGGCCACCACGTCCGGCGCCACCGCCGGGGTATAGGTGCAGAACAGGGCGGCAACCAGCGTGCCCACCATGTTGGCGATGAGGACGATGCCCCACATGCGGATCATCTTCAGCATGCGGGCGCGGCTCGGTTCGGCGATGATGGGCAGCACGACGGTGATGGTGTTCTCGGTGAAGAGCTGCTGGCGCGACAGCACGACCATCAGGAAGCCGACGGCATAGCCGAAGCTGACGATGAGCGGGCGCCACGGTGCGTCCGGCAGGTGCATCTGGAGGAGCGCCTGAGACAGCGTCGAGAAGCTGATCGATACGCCCGCGGCGATGCCCGACCACCACAGCGAGACCGCCGGCCGCGCCATCTCCTCCTCGCCGAGGCGGCGGACGATTTCGTAGATGATCGGCGTGCGCGGCTGCGAGCGGCCCTCGACCTCGTCGACCTCGTGGGGGCTGATGCGCTGGTTGCCGATCTTGGCGGAGTGTGTCCGCCTCGGTTTCCCGCGCGTCGTCCTGCTTTCCGCCAATCGTTGGAGCTCCGGTTCCCGAGAAGGCTGAACCCTCTCAAGCCGCCGGCCGCCATCGAGTTCCATCGGTGGCCGGAACGGTTCCCGCCATTCACGCATTGCCTGAAGGCGTGCCAAACCGCCACCCGGACCGGAGAACCCGCCCATGCCGCCCTGGCTCGACGCCGTCTCGATCGCCTTCCTGCTCATCGGCTTCGCCTGTGCCGTCGTGATCGCGGTCGACCTGGTGCGGCGCCCGCAGCCGATGTGGATCATGGACGTGGTGTGGCCGGTGACCGCCCTGTTCGGCACCGCGTTCGTGGTTGTCTTCTATTTCAGCACCTACCGCGCTCCGCCAAGGAGCGGGCGCCAGCAGCAAGACGGCCACCACGACGACAGGCCGTTTCCGGCGGCCGTCGCAGCCGGCGCCTTGCATTGCGGCGCCGGCTGCACGCTCGGCGATATCGTCGCCGAATGGCTTGCGTTCCTCGTGCCCGCCGTCGCGGTCGCCTTCGGCTGGCAAAGCCTGTTCGGCGAGAAGATGTTCGCCGTGTGGATCGTCGACTACCTGTTCGCCTTCGGCTTCGGCATCGCCTTCCAGTACTTCACCATCGCCCCCATGCGCGGGCTGTCGCCGGGCGCGGGACTGGTGGCGGCGGTCAAGGCCGACACGCTGTCGCTCACCGCGTGGCAGGTGGGCATGTACGGCTTCATGGCCTTCGCCCAGTTCTACCTGTTCCGCCATCTCCTCGGCGTCAGGCTCGAGGTCAACACGCCGGAGTTCTGGTTCGTCATGCAGATCGCCATGCTTGCCGGCTTCTGCACCAGCTATCCGGTCAACTGGTGGCTGGTTCGCGTCGGCATCAAGGAGCGGATGTAGCCGGCGCCGCAAAGCGCCCGCCGGAACCAACACACGCTCCGGCGCGTTCTATCGATGTGTTCAACAACCGACGGAGCGACACATGAATTGGGACCAGGTGAAAGGAAACTGGAAGCAGGTGCAGGGCGAGGCCCAGAAGCAGTGGGGCAAGCTCACCAACGACGACCTCACCCAGATCGAGGGCGAGCGCACCAAGCTCGCCGGCCGGCTGCAGGAGCGTTACGGCTACGCCAAGGACAAGGCCGACAAGGAGATCGACAACTGGCTGAGCAGCCGGCACTAGGCCCGGCGCTCGACAGGGTCAGCCGAACGGGCGCCGCACCAGGCGGCGCTCGTTCGCGTCTCCGGTGTTCGACCGCGCGGGCACTGCCATGATTCGCAAGCTCAAGTCGGGGGGATACCGCATCTACTCACGCAAGAAGAACCCGAGAACCGGGCGTCGCCGCAACCTCGGCACGTTCAAGACCCGTGCCGCGGCCGCAAAGCACGAGCGCGAAATCCAGTACTTCAAGCGGCATTGAGGTCGACGTGATGGCAAAGGAACCCGCGGCCAACCGCGATACCCGACCCGGTGCGGACCACGCCAGCCGGCGCACCCGGCGCGATCGCGCCGGCGAGCATGCCGGACTGCGGCTGTCGGGCGATTTCGATCCGCAGCAGGTGCTGGCGTCCAACGGGATGGCTGCGGCCGAGAAGCGCGAGATCTTCGAGGTGTGGATAAGTGAGCTGCGCGGCCAGCCCGGCCGCGACGACGTGCCCCGGATGATCGCCGAGATCGAGGATGCCATCGCAAGGCTCGACCGCGAAGAAGAAACGCCGAAGCGCTGATCGGGCGCCCCGGCGTCTTGTCCTCACCGGACCCTTCCCTGACTTACTGCTGGTTATCCGGCAGCGCGAAGGCGATGATCTGATCGCTGACGCGCGGGGTCAGGATGGTATTGCCGCCGACGGCGAACAATACGTACTCCTTGCCCTTGTACTCATAGACGGCCGGCATCGAGACCGCCGGTGCGTCGACCAGGTACTTCCACAGCACCTTGCCGGACTTCAGATCGATGGCGCGTACGCGCGAATCCATCGATCCGCCGATGAAGATCAGGCCGGACTTGGTGATCACCGGCGCGCCGATCGTCACCGAGCCCCACGAATGCGGCATGTAGAAGCCGTATTTCTGGACCTCGCCGAAAGGCTCCTTCCACAACAGCTTGCCGGTGTTGAGGTCGTATGAAGACAGTGTGCCGTAGGGCGGTTTCCAGCACGGCATGCCGAGCCAGTTGGTGAAGTTCGACAGGTAGAAGCCGTAGGGCGCGCCCTTCTGCGCGGAGTAGCCCGGCTTGCTGCCGTTGTCGCTCGCCTGGGCATAGTTCTCGCGCTTGATCAGCTTGTAGATCTGCACCACGCTCGACGAGTTCACCACGTAGGTGTTGGTGGTCGGGTCGAGGGCGCCGCCGCCCCACTCGACGCCGCCGGCGGTGGCCGGATAGACCAGCGACCCCTTGAGGCTCGGTGGTGTGTAGCGCCCGTCGTAGCGCAGTTCCTTGGCCTTGCGGCTGCAATAGCCGAAGCTGGCGACGTCGGCGAGGGTGAAGACGCCCGGCCACCGGTCGGAGACCGTGGGCTGCGGAGTCGACGGGAACGGCTGGGTCGCCGCCGTCTGTTCGCCCGGCACGTCTGACTGCGGCACGGGCTTCTCGTCGAGCGGATAGATCGGTGCCCCGGTCAGCCGGTTGAAGACGAAGAACAGCCCCTGCTTGGTCGACTGGATGAGGGCCGGGATCGTCTGCCCGTCCTTGTTGAGATCGACCAGCACGGGCGCCGAATTGGTGTCGTAGTCCCAGACGTCATGGTGGACGAGCTGCTGGCTCCAGATCACCTTGCCGGTGTTGGCGTCGAGCGCCGTCACCGAGGTCGCCAGCGGCAGCTTCTCCAGCCGGTTGCCGCCATAGAAGTTGGGACTTGGCGAGCTGACCGGGAGGTAGAGGATGCCGTTCTTCTTGTCGACCGACATGCTCGCCCAGACGTCGGACGTGCCCGTGGTCTTGGCCTGTTGCGGCGGCAGGGCGTCGAAAGTCCATTTCAGCTTGCCGGTCTCGGCATCGACGGCAAAGACGCGGCCGGGAGGCGCCTCGGCATCCGCCCAGTCCTTGCCCGCCCAGCCGATGAACAGCGTGTTATTGTAGACGGTCGGCGGCTGGAGCAGCGACAGCGGCCACTTGTTGTTGGTCGTGTTCCAGGTGTTGACGTCGAGGACACCGTCCTTGCCGAAGCCGGTGCAGCGCTTGCCGGTGTCGGCGTCGACCGCGTGCAGCGTGGCATCCATGGTGCCGATGTAGACGATCTTCTGGCAGGGCTGGCCGGCAACTGGGTTGGCCGACTGCCAATAGGCGACGCCGCGCGTCTTGAGATCGGGCTGGGTCAGCGCCTTGAGCTCGGACTTGGTGTCGTAGGTCCACTTGATCTTGCCGGTATCGGGGGCCAGCGCGAGGATCCGGTAGAAGGGCGTCGACAGGTAGATCGTGTCGTTGACGAAGAGCGGGGTCGCCGACCAGACGGTGGGCGGCTTGCTGCCGCTGCCGTCGGCGACGTCGCCGGTGTGTACTTCCCACGCCTTCTGGAGCTTGCCGACGTTCCGCGGTGTGATCTGGGTGGGGGTGGCGTATTTCTGGGCGGCGAGATCGCCGTTGAACGTGTTCCAGGTCTGTCCCTGGGCAGCGGCAGCCTGGCAGGTCGCGACGCCGAGGGAGAGCATCGCAGTGGCGGAGAGCAGACGGTTCATTGCGGCGACTCCTGCAAACGAGATTCGCCCCGGGCGACCAGCGGCCGCGCTCCGCTGTCGAAGGCGACGTGGACGAGCCAGCCGAGGGCGGTGAGACACATCAGGCCGAGCAGCCAGTTCGCCTCCAGCATCCAGGCGGCGAAGCCGCTGCCGAGGATGTCGATGCAGGTCCCGACGTTGAGGAAGGCGCTGGTGAACCAGTGCCGGCGGGTGTCGAACACCACGACCAATGCCGCCAGCAGGAGGATGGCGGTCGACCCGATGACCACGAGCACGCCATCGGTGTGGGCGATCCCGTTGCCGCGCCAGAAATAGTAGACGATCGATGCTACCAGTCCAGCGGCGGAGCCGGCCACCATCATCCAGGCGCCGGGTAGGGAGAAACGCTTTGGTTGGGGCGATTGGCTGCGATCGGTCATGCCGGCCCTCCTTGCCATTTGTTACGGTGCCCGCGCGCTTCCGCGCGGCAGCGCGCCAGAGCGCGCCGGCGGATGCACGAAGGTCAACGGCTGCCGCGGGCCATGGTTCCAGGAGCGGCGCGGGCACGCGGCTCTAGGACTGTTTCTTCCGGCGGCCGCGGAAGGCCTCGTGCAGCCGCTCAAGGTATTGGTCGGAACGCTCCTCGGCGGTGGCGATTTCGTTCTCGGCGCCCTTGGCCACCAGGATCAGCTCGGCGAGCTTGATCTGAATGGCAAGGCTGTCGCGGTTCTGCGTGTGCTGGATCAGGAACACCATGAGGAAGGTGATGATGGTGGTCGAGGTGTTGACCACCAGTTGCCAGGTGTCGCTGAAGCCGAACAGCGGGCCGCAGACGGCCCATGCCACGATCAGGGCGACGGCCAGCGCGAATGTGAGGGGCCGCCCCGCCCACCGCGAAACACCGGTGGCGAAGCGCTCGAACCCGTTCATATCGCTGGACGCTTTCGTCCGGGGGCGTGAAGGCCGCTTCTTGTTTCCTGCCGATCTGGTCTTCCTGCGGCCCGTGCCTGTCATCGGTTCCGTCTCCATGGGCGGCAGGAAACGCCGGGAGGGTGTGTTCCGTTCCCGGCGGCGCCGGCCGGAGGGAACCAATCATCCCCATTTCCGTTGAAAATGGCCCGCGAGCACGCCGCTTGCGATCTGGTTTTGACAGGAGGGACTAGATGAAAAGTCTCGTTATGGTGGGGGCCTTGTGCTGTGCGCTGGGTGTCGCCGGGTGCACGACCACCGAAAAGGGCGCGGCCCTCGGCGGTGCCGTCGGTGCAGCGGCGGGTGGCGTGGCCACCGGTACGGTCGGCGGTGCGCTGGTCGGTGCCGGCATCGGTGCGCTGGCCGGTGCGGTGCTGGTGCAGTCCAACGCCGGATGGTGCACGTACCGCTACCACGGGCGCCTTTATCGGGAACATTGCCGGTAGGCCGGGCGTGAAAGCCCGTCTTTCCCGGCATTGCCTCCGGTCCGCTCGCAGCCCGCGTCAGGTGCCGGTGAGGATGCCACGCAGAGTGTCGTCGGGGCCGAAATCCGTGGCCCCGTCGATCTGCATCAGTTGGGCCAGGCGCGTGCGGGCACGATTGACCCGGCTCTTGATGGTCCCCACCGCGCAGCCGCAGATGTTCGCGGCTTCCTCATAGGAGAAGCCGGAGGCGCCGACCAGGACCAGGGCTTCGCGCTGGTCGGGCGGCAGTTGGGCCAGCGCCCGCTTGAATTCGGCGTACTCGATCTTGCCGACCTGGGTGGGCTCGGCCTTCAGCCCGGCGGTATACTTGCCCTCGACGTCCTCGACCTCGCGCCGGCGCTTGCGAAACTCGGAACGAAAATGATTGCGCAGAATGGTGAACAGCCACGCCGACAGGTTCGTCCCGGGCTGAAACCGGTCGATATTGGCAATGGCGCGCACCAGGGTCTCCTGCACCAGGTCGTCGGCCCGGTCGACATTGCCGCACAACGAGACGGCAAAAGCCCTCAGGCTGGGGATGGTAGCCAGAACGGCATCGTGCATTTCCCTGGAAAGGGCCATTGGCGCGACTACTTCTTGTCTTCGGTGGACTCGGCAGGCTCGTCATCAAATTGCCGCAGCAGCGTGGCGAAGCGCTCCGGCACGCCCTCATCGACAACGTTGTCGTACATCGCGCGCAGCTTGTCGCCGATGCGGACCTGGATATCCCTACCCAGGCGCGGTGCCTTGGATTCGCGTGTTGCGCGCCGGGTCGATCTTTCTTTCATTGGCTTTCGGTCGGTCATCAAATTTGTCCCGATCGATACCGCACCGTGGCGGAGGATATCCTTGGACATGCCATCTCTAACGTCCAATCATTGGCAAAGTTGCATCGGGAGCGGCCGACAGGGTCCGATCCCGGATAAACTTCAGAGTTTTTGCTCCAAAAGTCGAGGAGGCTCTCGTGATTAAGTCCGATATTCTGGCTCAGGAATTGCCCCGATTGCGCCGCTATGCGCGGGCCCTCACCGGCAGTCAGGCATCCGGAGATGCCTATGTCGGTTCGGCGCTGGAGGCGCTGGCCGAAGATAGCGAAACGCTCGACCAGGCCAGCTCGCCGCGGGTGGCGCTCTACAAGATGTTTTCCACGATCTGGAACTCCATCGACATCAACCGGGAGCCCAGCTTCGGCGAGATGACCGATGGCCCCGAGCGTCATCTGACCCGTATCACGCCGCTGCCGCGTCAGGCTTTCCTGCTGCTGACGCTGGAGGATTTCTCCGAGGACGCAGCCGCCGAGATCCTCAGCGTCGACGTGCCCGAGCTGCGCCGCTTGGCCGACGAGGCAGGCCGCGAAATGGCATCCGAGATCGCCACCGACATCCTGATCATCGAAGACGAGCCGATGATCTCGATGGAACTGGAGAGCCTGGTCGAATCGCTCGGCCACAGCGTCGCCGGCGTTGCCCGCACCCACCGTAAATCGGTGGCACTGGCAAAGGCACGACGCCCGGGCATGATCCTGGCCGATATCCGCCTTGCCGATGCCAGCTCCGGTCTCGACGCGGTCAACGAGCTGCTCGGGCTGTTCGAGGTGCCGGTGATCTTCATCACCGCCTATCCGGAGCAGTTCCTCACCGGCAGCCGGCCGGAGCCGACCTTCCTCATTCCCAAGCCGTTCCAGCCGGCGACGGTCTCCGCCGTCATCAGCCAGGTTCTCTTCTTCGAGCAGAAAGCCAAGGCCCATCCGGCGTCGGATCCCAGTTTCGCGGGCCAGCCGGGCGGTGCCGGCAACGGGATAAACGGAAGGACGTGATCCCAAAATGGAAGGACGTGATCCCGGGGGGATCACGTCCAGTCCATGCCGACTGCCTTGGGGCTGGGGGCGGGGGGAAAAGGCCGCCGGCTTGCCAATAACGCCGGTGGCAACGTTCGGTTCCCGCCTGTTCCGGCCGAAATTTCGCTGCGGCGAATTTTCGTCGGCCTCAGCGTCCGCGGGCCGCCAGCAGCGCCTCGAGGACCTGCCGGTCGTCATAGGGCTTCTGCACGACCACGACATCCCGCAGGTCGGCGCCCTTGTCGAGGCCGGTGGCGACGACGAACGGAATCCGCCGTTTGCGGAGATCGTCGGCCAGCGGGAACCCGTCCTCGCTACCCAGCTTGAGGTCGAGTATGGCGATATCGATCGGCCGGTCGGCGCCGAGAAATCCGCGCGCGGTCGCCGTCGAACTGGCCAGGAGGACATGGGTCGCGCCGGCGTCCTCGACAATGCGCTGGACGTCGGCTGCGATGAGGAACTCGTCCTCGATGATCAGCACGGTCAGGCCAGACAGAGGCATGTCGTTGTCCATGGCTCGTTTGGTTCAGGAAGTGCTTCGCCCCGCTCCAACTTCGCATGCGGAGCCCGGTGGAACCGCATCAAATGATGCTTTGGACGGACGCTCCCTGCACTATAGTCTTCGGGTTGTGCATTTCGCCAGAGCGGCAGCAGGACACCCATGACCGCCACCGCGCCGTCAACCTGGCGGTATAGCTGCAACCAGTGCCCGCTGGCGGCGATGGAGTGCTTCCGCGACTTCAGCAAGGAGCAACTCGATTTCGTCCTCCGCTTCAAGACCGGCGAATTCACCGTCGACCGGGGGACGACGGTGCTGGCGGAAGGCAGCCGCAGCGCCCACGTCTACACCGTCCTGTCGGGGTGGGGATTCCGCTACAAGCTTCTCGAGAACGGCCGGCGGCAGGTGCTCAACTTCCTGCTGCCCGGCGATTTCGTCGGCCTTCAGGCGTCGCTGCTCAGCGAGATGCACCATTCCGTGGAGGCGCTCACCCCCATGCTGCTGTGCGTGTTCGAGCGCGACCGGCTATGGGAGCTCTACCAGCAGCAGCCGGGCCTTGCCTTCGACCTCACCTGGATCGCGGCGCGCGAGGAGCGCATGCTCGACGATCACCTGCTCAGCGTCGGCCAGCGCACCGGCGAGGAGAGGGCTGCCTACCTGCTGCTCTTCCTTCTCCAGCGCGCCCGGTCGCGCGGCCTCGCCCGCGGTGGCCGCGTGACCTTCCCGCTGTCGCAGCCGCTGCTTGCCGACGCCCTCGGCCTGTCGCTGGTCCACACCAATCGTGTGCTCAACAGATTCATGCGCCGCGGGCTGATCGCGCTCAACAAGCGCCAGATCACGCTGGCCAATCTCGCCGGGCTCAGGAAGATCGCGGATTGGGACGGGGCGACGAAGGTGGCGCGGCCGTTTATCTAGGTTTGGTGGCTGGCAAGGGCACTGACCGTCTGCAACAGTCGCGCCGGGTCAATCGGCTTCTGGATGGTCACGACGTCGCCGAACAGCGCCTTGAGATCGCCGATGCGATAGCCCGTGCACACGCAGAACGGAACGCCGAGATCGCGCAGATTGGCTGCGAGCGGGGCGCTCGTCTCGCCGCGCAGATTGGCGTCGATCACCGCCACGTCGGGCTTGCCGCGGTCGGCCAGCACCGCCTCCGCCGCGCGCACGGAACCGACGGGGCCGAGCACGACGTGGCCGGCCTCCTCGAGCATCGCGGCCATTTCCTCGGCGATGAGGAACTCGTCCTCGACCACCAGGATCGTCAGGCCGTCCTGCGCCGGAGAAGACAGGTCAGCCAATGGCGTTGCTCGCGTGGTCGTCGACGAAGGGGCGCAGCATACGCAGCGGCATGGTGATCACGCAGACCAGGCCATCGCGCCGATAATCGATCTGCGCGCGGCCTTCCAATTCGTAGGCGATGCTGTTCTCGATCAGCATTGAGCCAAAGCCTCTGCGATGGGGCGGCGACACCTCGGGCCCGCCCATTTCCTGCCAACGTAGGGTGATCGTGGGTTCCTCGCCAGAGCGGTCGCGCTCCCAGGTGAGGGCAATGCGGCCCTCAGGCAACGACAGGGCGCCGTATTTGGCGGCGTTGGTGCCAAGCTCGTGGATGACCAGCGCGATCGACAGCGCCGCACGCGGGTTGAGCCGTAGCCGCGGTCCGTCGGCGGTAATGGCGCCGCCGGTGTCGAAGCTCGAGACCTCCCGCCTGATCACCGAACTCATCTCCGCACCCAGCCAGCGTTCCTCGGCAAGCAGGTCGTGGGCGCGTGACATAGCGCCAACCCGGCCGAGCAGGGAACGTTCGAACATGGCAATCGATCCCTGCGCCCGGGCAGTCCGGCGAATGACCGCCTGGATCACCTGCAGGGTGTTCTTCATGCGGTGGTCGAGTTCGCGCATCAGCAGGCGCTGGGTCTGTTCGCTTTCGTGGCGGTCGGTGATATCGACCGCGGATGCGACGATGTCGGTGGGCGCGTCGGAGGGGCTGCCGAGCGGGCGGAGCCACAGGTCGAAGACGCGCTGGCCGGCGGTGTCGTCGCCAAGCACCAGATCGAAGCGGGCGTCTTCGCCGCGTGCGGTGTGGGCGACGGCGGTGCGGATGCGTTCGAGCTCGGCGTCGCCATCGAGGGGCAGGTTCCAGAACGGCTGGCCGACGATATCGGCCTCAGGTCGGTTGAGTTCGGCGCTGGCCGTGCGGTTGGCGTGGATGACAGTGCCGTCCGGCTTGAGCAGCCAGGCGAGCGGCCCGAGCCCGTCGAGCATGCGCAGCAGGCGCGTCCGGCCCGCCGCGATCTCCGCCGTCTTGCCGAGGCCGATCAGGTAGGCGGCGACCGCCGCGGTCGTCGCCAGGCCGGCGCCGACGACCAGCACCACCAGCCAGGCGCCGAGCGGGTCGCCGGAAGCCGCGATCGGCACGGTGACCGTCCAGGTCTCGCCGCCGAAACTGAAGACGCGCTTGTTGGGCAGCGCCGCGGCGCCCGATTCCGTCGACGCCTGGCGGGGAGCGGTGGCCGCTGCCGGCTCGTCGACGCCGACGGCGACGTGCAGCCCGTAGGCGCCGCTGGCCAGCGCCGCCACCGTCGACAATTCGTCGAAGGTGATGGTTGCCGTGGCCACGCCGACGATGGAGCCGGCGCGGTCGAGCGCGGGGATGATGAGAAGGACGCCGCTGCCGCCGCCGTTGCGGAACCGGACGGCGTTGCTGACGACCAGGTCGAAGGTGGAGATGGATTGATCGATCAGGTCGGCGCGGCGGGCAAGCGAGGCGACATCGAAGCCGATGGCCGGCGTGCTACCGTGCAGATAGTTGGCTGCCTCGCGGACAAAATAGACCGGGCGATCGGGCGCGCGTTCGGGCTTGCCGTCGGCTGCGTATTGCCAGATGCCGAGGGAGCCGGCCTGCTCCTGCGACAGTCCGTGCTCGTAGCTGGCACGATCCTTCAATTCCACCTTGCGGTCGAATTCCAGCGAGCGGATGCCTTCGCTGGTCATCAGCGTGCGGGCAAAGCGGACGAACTGGTTGGGCGTTACCCAGTCGGCGGCATACATCGCCTTGACGGCGCGTACCGCCAGCGCGGCACGGTCGAGCGCCAGCCGCACGGCCGAGGCAGCATTGTCGGCACGCGACACGGTCTGCTGGATTTCGGCATGGCGATAGGCGCGGTAGCTGATGCCGCCAGCTACCGCGGTGAGCCCTATGCCGACGATCACGACGCCGGTCGTGATCACATCCCGCCTTCGCACCAGTTGCCTTACGGCTGCGCGTCCTGTGACGCTGTCACCCTCATTTATCCGCTGCGGTTACCCGTACCCTACGCATTGGGCAACAGATAGCCGACGAACGAGACCACGAGAAGAATCAGAAAGACGAAGAAGAGGATGCGCGCGATGCCGGCGCTGGCACTGGCGATGCCGCCAAAGCCCAGCGCGCCGGCAATGAGCGCGACAACCAGAAAGATAAGGGTCCAGGTGAGCATCGTCGCCTCCTCCCTCAGATCTGTCCGGCAAGCAATAGAACAATGACGACGACCAGGACGACGCCGACGATGCCGGAGGGGGCGTAACCCCAGCCGCGCGAATAGGGCCAGCTCGGAATCGCGCCGAGCAATAGCAGGATCAGGATGATCAGAAGGATTGTGCCAAGCATGGTGACGACCTTCCTTGCGTTGCGCCCCCTCGGTAAGTGGAACTTTAAACGCCTCGCGGCGCTGCCGGTTCCATCGGCGCGGGTGTCACAGCCGGGCACGAACGAAATCGGTTCAAGCGGGAACCTTGTCACGAGCAACCGAATTGAAGCGGGGTCTGAGGGCGGCCTGTCGCCCCCCCGCAGGTTGGCGACAGCAATCGTTAACGGCAGAAGGAAGAAACATGCTCAAGCAACTCCTGGTAACGACCGCCATCGTGGCAATCGCCTCGTCCGCCTACGCGGCCGATGCGACAAACCAGAACAACGCCGCCGCCAAGACGAACGCGCCGGCGGCCACCGCCGGTGCCGTGAATGCGCCGGCGATCAACTACGTGTCCAACATCAATCCCAGCGACATTCTCGCCTCCAAGCTCATCGGTCAGGCGGTCTACGGCGGCACCCCCAACGGCGCGCTGAACGGCACGGCCAATGGCGCCACGGCGCCGGGCGCCAAGGTTGGCGCACAGGCGCAGAACAACCAGCCGAACCAGATGAACAACGGTCAGGCGCAGAACGGCGTCGCCGTGGCCCAGAACAATCAGGAGCACATCGGCGACATCAACGACCTGGTCGTCGCCAAGGACGGTTCGGTCGAGGCCGTGATCATCGGCGTCGGCGGTTTCCTCGGCATGGGCCAGAAAGACGTCGCGGTGCCGTTCGACAATCTGCAGTGGTCGAAGGACGGCAACGGCAAGACCACCGCGTACCTCGATGCCAGCAAGGATCAGCTGCAGAACGCGCCGAGCTTCGACGCCTCGAAGCTGCAGCCGAAGACCGCCAACGCCCAGGCTCCGGCAGCGGGCAACGGGGCCACGCCGAACAACAAGGTGGCGCCGAACAACAACGTGGCGATGAACAACACCGCCGCCGCCAACCAGAACGCCGCTGCGACCGACGCCAACAGCGGCGCGGCCGTCGACGCCACCAAGATCAGCGCCAACGACCTGATGAACACCACCGTCTACGACGCCGACAACCAGAACGTCGGCAACGTCGGCGACGTGATCGTCACCAAGGACGGCAAGATCGATGCGGTGGTGGTCGATATTGGCGGCTTCCTCGGCATCGGCGAAAAGCCGGTGGCGATCGCCTTCGGCGACCTCAACATCCGCAAGGACCAGAACGGCAACCTGACGGCGTACACGACGTTCACCAAGCAGCAGCTCGACAGTGCGCCGAAGTACGACAAGAACGCCTACCAGACCCAGCGCGAGACGATGCGCCTGCATTCGCAGGGCTGATCCGTCGCGGCTCGCTTTACCGGTGGCAGTGCGCCCGCAAGGGCGCGCTGCCTTCGGTCTTTGTCGGCCGCTGTCCCGGTGGAACGATGCCGTGGTGCCGGCGTTGGCACCGACGAGGGGCAGCGAAAACGGAGAATGTATTGATGTCAGTTCGAAACGTGATCGTCGCCGGAACCTTCATCGCGGCGCTTGCCGCGCCGGCGGCTGCCCTGGCGGCAACCGGCCATACCACAGGCGCGGTCAACATGCGGACCGGGCCGGGGGTCAGCCACCACCGCATCCTCACCATTCCCGCGGGCGCGCGGATCAACATCCACGGTTGCTCGAGCTGGTGCTCGGTGAGTTATCACGGGTACAACGGCTACGTTTCGGCGGGCTACGTCTCGCGCGGCTACGCGGCGCCGCGGCGCAGCTACCGCCGCCCGCCGCCGCCCCGGTGGGGTTGGCGGCGCCGTCCGTGGTGGGATCAGCGCCACCATGCCTGGTCTGACGGTCACCGCTGGTATTACAACCGCCGTTGGCACGACCGGCCCGGCATATCCTTCGGTTTCAGCTTCGGAGGCTGACGAGGATTCCGGCAGGGCGCGGGCCATTTCGCGGTCCGCGTCCGAGCCGGATCAGCCCTGCTGCACCTCGTGCGGCATCGGGAATGTCATGCGGCAGCGCAGCCCATCGCGGGCGAAGTCCATGGCGACGGTGCCGCTCAGCCGCCCGGTGACGCTGCCCTCGATCAGCCGCGAGCCGAAGCCCTTGCGGCGCGGCGCGCGCACCGGCGGGCCGCCGCTTTCGATCCAGTCGATGGCGATGGTGTCGGTGGCGCCCTCTCCGGTCAGTGCCCAGCGCACTTGCAGACGCCCGGTCTCGGCGGAGAGCGCGCCGTACTTGGCGGCGTTGGTGGCAAGCTCGTGGAAGACCAGGCCAAGCGACAGCGCCGCGGTAGAATCGAGCACGATCATCTGACCGGAAAGCGCGATCCGTTCGGGGTCGAGCGAGGTGTGCGGCTCGAGCTCGCCCTGGAGGAGGCGTCCGAGCGAGACGCCGCCCCAATCCGACATGTTGAGGAAGTCGTGCGTCCGCGAGATCGCCATCAGGCGTGCCTGGATGCGCTCGAAGGCCTCCGCCGGCTTCGGCGACATGCGCATGGTCTGCGACACGATGGCCTGCACGACCGCCAGGTTGTTCTTCACGCGATGATTGAGTTCCCTGAGGATGAGGCGCTGGCGCTCCTCGGCCTCGCGGCGGTCGGTGATGTCGAGCATCACACCGACGGCGCGCAACGGCCGGCGCCGGGCACCGTCGAAGAAGATGCGGCCGCTGAACATCGCCCAGCGTCGGGCGCCGTCGTCGGCGCGACGGATCTGGTATTCGAGGTTGAGGCGGCCGTCGCCGGCGGGGTCGGAGGCCTCGGCCCATTTGCCGTGGATGGTTGTCCAGTCAGCGTCGTCGGCCAGCGGGCGGAGCAGCGTGACGTCGGCCGGTGCGTCGGCGGGCAGGCCCCACAGCCTCCTGAACTGGGCCGACCAGCGGTGCTCTCCCGCGACCATGTCATAGTCCCAGGTGCCGACGTCGTTCGCCTCGACCGCCAGGCGCTGGCGTTCCTCGCTGATGCGAAGCGCCGTTTCGGCGTCCTTCTGGGCGGTCATGTCGCGGTTGACGCCGATCATCTCCCTCGGCCGGCCATCGGGCCCGGCGTGGGCGACCGAATGGGCGCTGATCCAGCGGATCTCGCCGTCCGGCCTCACGATGCGGAACTCGGCGTCGAGGTAGGTGTCGAGCGGCAGCGTCGCCAGGTCGAACTCGACCTGGTCGCGATCGTCGGGGTGAACGGCCGACAGGAACAACTGCCGGCTGGGCGGCAGCGACGGGTCGAGGCCGAACAGCCGATACTGCGTCTCGTCCCAGCGCTGATCGCCCGTGGTGAGATCGTAGCTCCAGGCGCCCATGCGTCCGGCGACCAGGGCGACGCGCAGGCGCCTTTCGCTTTCGCGCAGCGCGTCCTCGTCCTTGCGGCGGCGGTCGATGTCGCGCAGCGTGCCGACGCCGCGGAGCGCGCGGCCGTCGGCGCCGAAGGTGATGCGCCCGGTGGTCAGCACCCAGCGTACCTCGTCCGTGTCGGCCCGCCGGATCCTGAACTCGGCGCTGTAGGTGCCATCGGAACCAGGGGCATAGGCATGTCGGTAGAGCGCCATGACGCGATCGCGGTCGTCGGGATGGATCAGCGAGGCGAAAACGCCCTCGTTACCCTCGAAGGTGGCAGGCAAGCCGAGGATGGCGTTGAACTCCGGCGACCATCGGCGGGTGTCGCGCGTGGCGTCGACGTCCCAGATGCCGATGCTGGTCGCCTCCACCGCCAGGCGCAGACGCTGCTCGCTTTCCCTCAGCGCCCGGCTTGTCCCGGTCTCGCCGCTGAGGTCGAGCAGCTCAAGCACGGCGCCGGCCTTGCGGCTCTCGCCGAGGGGGGTGATCCTGAACGCGAACTGGCGCTCCAGCCCGTCGTGGCCGGAGAGGCGATCCTGGCCTTCGTGGGTGCCGCCGGCGGCCAGCGCACGGCCGATGACGCTGGCTTCGAACGTCTTGCCACGCTCCGGCCAGAACAGCTCGCCGATGGGCCGGCCGATCGCCTGGGCGTTGGTCAGGCCGACGAGGAATTCCGCGACATTGTTGAGGAATCCGCAGCAGAGGCGGTCGTCGAGGACGAATACAGCAACCATCTGCTCTGCGCCGCCCCTTTCCTGGCCCGCGGGCCACGGTCTTGCCGAACCTTCGGGGCGCCGGCCCCGATCGCCCGTGCACCTTAAGGGAACCAACCACGCCGCACAGGCGTTTTTTGAAAGCCCGTCGGCTGGCGGAAGTTCCATTGCGGGGCCTCCGCGCTTTTCTCGTAACAAAAGGGAGTTGCGCAACATGACATCGGCAACGAAGACGCTCGAAGAGGATATCGAGGCCCTGCGCGGCGACGTGGCGGCGCTGGCCGAGAGCGTCAGCCAGCTCGTCGCCGGTGCGGCCGAGGCCAAGGAGGCGGCGAAAGAGGGCGCCGAGGCCGGGTTGAACGGCGCTGCCCGTGCCGGCAAGGAATTCATGAACGATGCGGCAAAACTGAAGACGGATTCCGTCCACGCCGCGGAAGAGATCGCCGGCAACGCCTCGTCGATGCTCGCCGGCGAGATCAGGCGCAGTCCGTTCGTGGCGATCGCGGCGGCGCTGTGCGTCGGTTTTGTCGCCGGAATTGCGCGGCATCGGTAGCACCATGCCGGGCGGGTTGCTTTTGGTTCTCGGGGAGCGGCTGAAGTCCTACCTCGAATTGCTTGGTCGTTATGCCGCCGTGCAGACGGTGCTGGCGCTCGCGCTGCTGGCGCTGATCGTGCTGGCGGCGGGCTTCGGTGTGACGGCGCTGACCATCTGGCTCGCCGGCCTGTGGGGGCCGGCACCGGCGTTCGCGGCGGTGGGCGCCGGATTCCTGGTGGTGGCGCTGCTGCTCGAGGTGGTGATCGTGGTGCGCAGAAGGGGACGAAACAAACACGCGCCGTCGTTCAAGGCGAAGGCCGACATGCCGCCGGAACAGGCGGCCTTCGGTTCGGTCGCGGCAATGGCCGTCATCGGCTACCTCATCGGCCGCCAGCTCATGCGGCGATAGGTCGAACCATGGAGGCGCGGCCCTCGGACGATGGCGCAAGTCGAACCGTCACGGTCGAGTATGCGTTTCCACGCGCCATACGGTTCGCCGTCGTCGGCATCTTCGTCATCCTGTTCCTCGGCGCCCTCTATTACGCGCGCGGCTTCGTGCTGCCGCTGGTGCTGGCATGCCTGCTGACCATGACGCTGTCGCCGCTGGTCCGCCGCCTGACCCGCCTCGGCGTGCCCGCGGCGGTGTCGGCCGTCCTGCTGATGGGCGCCTTCGGCGGCGGCATCGCGACCGCCTCGATGGTCCTCTCGGGCCCGGTGTCGCAGATGACGTCGGAGATACCGAAGACCGTCATCAAGGTGCGTCAGCGGCTCTCCTTCCTCAGGGAACCGGTCGCCAGCCTCAACAGCGCCGGACGCGACATCGAAGGGATATTGAACGGCGCCAACGATGGCGCGGGCGCCACCACGGTCGTGGTTTCCAGCGGAGGCTTCGTGCCGTGGCTGCTCGGAACGCTGGCGGATTTGGGCACCACGATCACCGCGACCCTGCTGCTCGCCACCTTTCTGCTCGCTGCCATGGGGGGGTTGCGGCGCAAGCTGGTCTTCGTGCTGCCCGAGCTCAGCGGCAAGAAGCGGTCGCTGCGCGTGCTGCACGACATCGAGAGCGACGTGTCGCGCTACCTGGTCACGGTGACGGCGATCAACGCCGGGCTCGGCTTGCTGGTCGGCAGCACCATGGCCGCCCTCGGCCTGGGCAGTGCCATCGTCTGGGGCGTGGCCGCGGCGCTCCTCAACTTCATCCCTTATGCCGGCGCGACGGTGGGCATCTGCCTGGTGGCGGCGACCTCGCTGGCGACCTTCGACGGACTCGCTGTCGCCGCCATGCCGCCACTCGTCTATCTCTGCCTTCAGATGATCGAAGGCGCCTTCGTCACGCCGATGATCCTCGGCCGCCGGTTGTCGCTGTCGCCGATCGCGATCCTCACCATGCTGTCGC
The DNA here is from genome assembly GCA_963782045.1 of uncultured Alphaproteobacteria bacterium. Classification (GTDB taxonomy): domain Bacteria; phylum Pseudomonadota; class Alphaproteobacteria; order Rhizobiales; family Kaistiaceae; genus CAVSRC01. The sequence goes on along the minus strand of CAWAIR010000009.1, from coordinate 34,516 downwards.
TGACTACCTGGATGTGGGGCATCGTCGGCACCATCATCGGCGTCCCGCTGCTTGTCGTCCTCAAGGTGTTCTGCGACCATTTCCCGAGCCTGGGCGGCGTCGGCGTGTTCCTGTCCGGTGAGACGCACCTCGCCGACGAGGTGGAGGACGACAGGCATTCGGCGCCATCGCGGCCGCCGTCGCGGAACCACTCTCTTGGCAGCGGTGTTGAATCGACGGAAGCCGGGCGGTGATCGCACAAGGCGAACCCGGTTCCTCCACCCTCAAATGTGAAGCCCCAGGAGTTCCCCATGGCGCTCATGACCAAGGACATCGGGTCGCTGGACGACCTGTTCACGCACATGCTCCGCGACATCTACTACGCGGAGAACAAAATCGTGAAATCGCTGCCGAAGATGATCGACAAAAGCCACGACAGCAAGCTGAAGAAAGGCCTGTCGGACCATCTCGAGCAGACGCGCAACCACGTCAGCCGGCTGGAGAAGGTCTTCGACCAGATCGGCGCCAAGGCCGAATTCGATCGACTGCCCGGCGATCGACGGGATCATCAAGGAAGCCGACGAGCTGGTCGGCGAGACCAAGGATCCCGATACGCTCGATGCGGCGATCGTCGCCGCGGCCCAGGCCATCGAGCACTATGAGATGACGCGCTACGGCACGCTGATCGCCTGGGCGAAGCAGCTCGGCCACGACGACAGCGCCTCGATCCTGGCGGAGACGCTGGCCGAGGAGAAGGCGGCCGACAGCAAGCTGACGTCGCTTGCCGAAGCCCGCGTGAACGCGGCGGCGGCTGCCTGAGCGGCGGACGGGCCTTAACGCTGCGGCGCTGTGTCGTTGACCGTGTGGACCAGACCGGCACGCGAGGCGGTCTGCATCGGATTGGGTCCGTAGAGGAAGGTGGCCCCGGCGATGTCGCCGAGCTGTGGAATCCGGAAGGCCTCTTGGTAGCGGAAGTCCATCAGCTCGCCGGCCCGTCCCGGATGGTCGAGCCCGATGGCGTGACCGATCTCGTGGGTCAACGCATAGCGTATGTCGTAGACGTTCAGGTTCCCGTCGAAGCCGACCTTCCACGGCTGCGCGGGATTGAGGCAGATGACGGAGCGCGTGAGGCTCGCGCGCTCCGTGTTTCCCGGGTCGCTGTATTCGACGTTGGTGAAGGCGCGCCCGCTCGGGCTTGCCTCGGCGCCGATCAGGATATCGGCGTCGGCCGCATCAACCTCGCGGAAGCGGATGTTGGCGACGTGCGACCAGGCGGCGAAGGCGGCGTCCCGTTCGTGATCGAATGTCGTCCGGTCGATGCCGCTGGCGGTAAGCAGACTGTCGAGCGGCTCGACCACCGGGCAATTGCGGGCCCCGGCGAAGGCGCGATCGCTGTCGACGTCGGCGTAGGTGACCACGGCGCCGGTGCCGGCCACCGGCGCGCCCCATTTCATCGTGTGGCCGTCGAGCACGATCTGGAGATAGTCCGCCGCGTCGGCCGGCACCGCCGCCCAACACGCCGCGGCCATAACAATGACCGCAAGGGCGACGCGCGCCCTGCCTGTCGCACTGTCTGCTTCCAAGGAAACCCCGCCCGGCGAATCCTTCGTTGCCCTGCAAAGACGCTAGCACATTCCGGGCCAGAGGCGAATCACGGCCCGGTTGCGCTGGCCGGACGTGGCGAAAGCAAGGCAGGGGACACGTAAAACGCTGTGCGTTCAGACGGTTGCGCCGGCGGAACCAGCGGGGCTTTCGCGGGTTGCCGAGGTCGAGGGGGCACGATCCAGAAAGGAAGCGTGTCATGTTGAAGGCATTCGCGACCGCATCGGCGGTTGTCGCTCTGCTCGCTGCCGCACCGGCGGTGGCGCAGAATGCGGCAGCGCCGGCCAGCCCGACGACGAGCAGCGACCAGGCCCAGCCCAAGAAGCTGCAGCCCGCGCAGCCGGCGACCGCTCAGCCGTCGACCGACAATCAGGCTGCCGCCCCGGCGGCGAAGCCCAACACCAATGAGGCTGCCGCTCCGGCGGCGAAGCCCAACACCCAGGTTGCCGGAACCGCCGACAAGTTCCTCACCCAGCAACAGGACGGCCAGATGCTGGCGTCGAACATCATGGGCCAGACGGTCTACGACAGCGGCGGCAACAATCTGGGTTCGGTGAACGACATCGTGTTCGACAAGGACAACCACATCGTCGCCGTGGTCATCGGCGTCGGCGGCTTCCTCGGCATCGGCCAGAAGAACGTCGCTGTGTCGATGGGCGCGATCAGCCAGACGACCGATGAGAACGGCAAGCCGAAGCTGGTGCTGGATGCCACCAAGGACGCGCTCGATCAGGCGCCCGCCTTCGAGACGCTGGCCGATCTCAACGCGAAGAAACAGCAGCAGATGCAGCAGCCGGCGGGTGGCGCAGGCGGTGCCGGTGGTGCGACGGGTGCTGGCGGCGCGATGGCGCCTGCCAATCCGAACCCCGCGAATCCGGCGACGACCACCCAGTAGTCGGAACCGTTTGAAGTGAGAATGCTCGCCGCCCGCCGGAGGTCACGATCCTCCGGCGGGCGACATGTCTTCCGCCTATGACGGCCGCGCCAGGGTGATGCCGTTTTCCGCAAGCATGCGGTCGACGTCGATGACGTCGCCGGCGGCGATGGATTGGTTGGCGGCGATACCGGTGAGGATCGACCAGGCGCCCATCACCTCGCTGGCGGCGCGGCCGTATTTGTCGGACGGGACGTTCGCCTTGTCGAACAGGTGGCCGAGCATGACGCGGTCGCCGCCGCCATGGGCGCCTTCGCCGCGCCAGACCTCGATCGGTTCGGGGGCGTGGCCGGACAGGTGCAGTTCGGTGGCGATCGACTCGTGGCCGCCGGGCGTGCGCTTGCCGCCGAAGATGCCGTGCACCTCGACATGGCGGTGGGTGAGTTCGCCCTTGGTGCCGTGGAACTTGATCTCCAGCCCTTCCCACGGCGAATAGGCGGTGAGCGTGTAGTTCATGGTGGCGCCGCTAGCGTAGGCCACCTGCACCTGCATGGTGTCCTCGATGGTGATGTCGTCGGCGAAGACGCAGCGGTCGCGGAAATAGCCGTCGAAGCTCTCGCCGTCGAGGTAGAGCTGCTTGAGCCCCTCGTGTTCCTCCATGACCAGCTTGTAGTCGCAGCGCAGCGCCGCCGGGCAGCCATGGCAGCGTTCGCCGCGGTCGGCGAGGCCGAGGTCGTCGGCCATGCCCGGACGATAGAAGGCGCGCTTGCCGAAGGCGTGGACGGTCTTCGGGGTCGAATCGATCCACCAGTTGACGAGGTCGAAATGGTGGGTCGCCTTGTGGACCAGCAGGCCGCCCGACTTGTCCTTGTAGCGGTGCCAGCGGCGAAAGTAGTCGGCGCCGTGGACGCGGTCGAGGTACCAGCGGAAATCGACGGCGGTGATCTCGCCGATGGCGCCGGACATGAGGATGTCCTTCACCTGGGTGCGGTGCGGCGCGTAGCGGTAGTTGAAGCTGACGGTGATCGACCTGCCGGTCTTCTTCCTGGCTTCCAGCACATGACGCAGCCTGCCGATGTCGATGGTCATCGGCTTTTCGGTGATGACGTCGGAGCCCAGTTCCATCGCGCGGGCGATGTAGCGGTCGTGGAGATAGTCGGGCACCGTGATCACCACCACGTCCGGCCGCTGCTCGCCGAGCATGCGGTCGAAATCGTCCGCCGCGTAGGCGGCGACCGGCTTGCCGGTGATCTGCCGGGTCTGGCCGGCGGAAAGCTCCAGACGGTGCGGATTGGAATCGCAGAGGCCCACCAGTTCATTGGTGGCGGCGAAGGTCGAGATGACGGCGTCGCGAAACATCAGGTGGCGCGAGCCGGTTCCAACGATGGCGTATTTCACGAGGGTAAGGTTCCGGTCTATGCGGTGGCGGCGTGCGCGCCGTTGGCCGCCGGCCGGCGGCGGATGACGCGCTCCTCAGAATCGAACAGGCGATAGTCGGCGTCGGCGAAGTTGAGACCGATCTGCTCGCCGGCGCGGACCGATGCCTGGCCCTGGATCTCGGCGGTGATCGACTGTCCGCCGGCCAGGTTGACGTAGATGAAGGTCTCGCCGCCGAGGTGCTCGGCGATCTGGACCTCGCCGGACAGCATCGCCTTGTCGGGGGCGGCGACCGTGACGTTCTCGGGCCTGACGCCGAGGGTGACCTTCTCGCCGGCGGCGGGCGCCTGGCCGGCGAGCGCCGTCGACAGGGCGAGACCGGTGGCGAGGCGCACGTCGATCCTGCCGCCGTCGCCGCCGACCACGGCGGCGGGCAGGAAGTTCATGCGCGGACTGCCGATGAAGCCGGCGACGAACAGGTTGTCCGGTTCGTTGTAGAGCTCGAGCGGCGTGCCGATCTGCTCGACCACCCCGGCGCGCAACACGACGATGCGGTCGGCGAGCGTCATCGCCTCGACCTGGTCGTGGGTGACGAAGATCATGGTCGAGCCGAGGCGGCGATGCAGCTTGTTGATCTCGACGCGCATCTGCATGCGCAGTTCGGCGTCGAGGTTGGACAGCGGCTCGTCGAACAGGAAGATCTTGGGCTCGCGGACGATGGCGCGGCCGATGGCGACGCGCTGGCGCTGGCCGCCGGAAAGCTGGCCGGGCTTGCGCTCGAGCAGTTCGCCGATCTGCAGGATCTCGGCTGCCTCGGTGACGCGCTGGACGATCTCGGCCTTGGGCGCGCGCATGGTCTCCAGGCCGAAGGAGAGGTTCTTGCGCACCGACATGTGCGGATAGAGCGCGTAGGACTGGAAGACCATGGCGAGCCCGCGCTTGGCTGCGGGGACGTCGTTGACCACCTCGCCATCGATGACGACCTCGCCCTGGGTGATCGCCTCGAGGCCGGCGATCATGCGCAGCAGCGTGGACTTGCCGCAGCCGGAGGGGCCGACGAAGACGACGAACTCGCCGGGACTCGATCGTCAGCTCGACGCCGTGGATGACTTCGACCGAGCCGAAGCGCTTGAACACCCGCTGCAGTTCGAGACCGGCCATCAGCCCTTCCTTCCTGCCATTGTCGTCACCCAGCCCTCATAGAAGGGATGGTTGCTCTCGATCGGGAGCTTCACCGCCGTGCCCGAATGCACCGAGTAATAGGCGGCGGTGAGCAGTTCGATGGAGTAGCGCGCATCGGCGATCGATACCGGCAGCGGGCCGCCGTCGCTGAGCGCCTTGTGGAGCAGGAGAAACTGCCCGGTGTTGCGCTCGGGCAGGAATTCGACCTCCTTGACCGCCGCGTCGATCACCTTCTGGCGCGCCTCGTCGGCGGCGATGAAGGTCCATGGCGCCGTGCCGGCATTGTAGGGGCTGTGGTTGCTCTCCACGGTCAGCCCCTCGAAGTTGAGGCGGAGCCGCGACATCTCGGTCTCGGCGCCCATGGTAGTGGCCGAGGTGATCAGCGAGCCGTCGGCCATCTCCAGCACGAGCGCGGCGCAATCCTCCGTCTCGATGCGGTTGGCGCGGGTGGCGGTGCGGGCGAAGACCGATTTCACCGGCCCCAGCAGATAGGTGACCATGTCGTGGTTGTGGATGCTGTGGGTGGTGAGTGAACCGCCCAGCTCGCTTGCCCAGCGTCCGCGCCACGGATTGTCGTAGTAGGCCGACGTCCGCCGCCAGAAGGTCTCGACCGAGCCGGCGAAGAACCTGCCGACGAAGCCCTTGTCGCGGAGATGGAGGAACTGGCGGATGCCATTGGCGAAACGGTACTGGAAGATCGGCGAGACGCGCTTGCCAGACTTCTTCTCCGCCTCGGCGAGCGCGTCGGCTTCGGCCAGGCAACTGACGAAGGGCTTCTCGACCACGACGTGGCGGCCGGCGGCGAGGCCCTGCAGGGCCTGCGCAAAGTGCAGATCCGAGGGCGTGCAGATATCGACGATGTCGAGATCGTGTTCGAGCAGAGCCTCGATCGCGTCGAAGGCGTTGGCGATGCCGTACTTGCCGCACACCTCCGCCGTGCGCTTGGCATCGATGTCGCAGAAGGCATCCACCTCGTAGAGGTCGGGAAGCTGCTTGTAGGCCTCGATGTGACCGGAGCCGATGCCGCCGCCGACCACGCCAACCTTGAAACGCCGGCTCATCGGGCGGCCTCCGGCCGGCCGCCGCCGATGCGCGTGGCGTTGGCCTGCGCCTCGAGGGTCAGCTCGGTGGCGTAGAAGCAGTGCTCCTGCGGCATGGCCGTCTCGGTGCGATTGTTGACGTCGTCGCGGAGCTGTTCGCCGTAGACGATCTTGGTCTGCGAGCAGTCGATGGCGCGGACACCGTCGCGGTTGACCAGGAAGAGGTGATCGCCGCCGGTGCGGCCGGCGACATCGACATATTTGCGCAGTTCGATGGTGCCCTCGGTGCCGACCAGGAACAGGCGGCCGTCGCCCCAGGTGGGCAGCTTGTCGGGCGTGAACCAGTCGACGCGGATGTAGCCGGCGGCGTGGTCGGAGGCGAGCACCATCTGGCCGAAGTCCTCGAGCTCGGGCGTTCGCGGATGATCGAAATTGGCGATCTGGCTCGACAGCACCTTGGCCTTGGTGCTGCCGGTGAAGAACAGGAACTGCTCGACCTGATGCGAGCCGATGTCGGTGAGGATGCCGCCATAGCGCGCCTTCTGGTAGAACCAGTCGGGCCGCGGATAGTTGCCGAGACGATGGGGCCCGAGGCCGACGGTGGAGACGACGCGGCCGATGGCGCCGGACTTGACCAGGTCGCCGGCGGCGACGGTCGTGGCTTGCGTATAGTGCTCGGAATAGCAGATCGAGAAGATCCGCCCGGTCTCCTTCTGCGCCTTGCGCAGCTCGGCGAGCTGGTCAAGCGAAGTGGCGCCCGGCTTGTCGAGCATCACGTCCTTGCCGGCGCGCATGGCGCGCACCGCCATCGGCGCGCGATCGGCGAGGATGCCGGCGCCGACGACGAGCTTCACCTCATCATCGTCGAGGATGGCGCGCTCGTCGAAGACGCGCGCCGCATCCGGGAATGCCTTGGAGAAATCGGCGGCGAGATTGTCCTCGGGCGCGAAGAACGCCTTCAGGCGGCAGCCGGCCGCCTGCATGACCTGGACCTGACCGTAGATGTGACCGTGATTGACGCCGATGACGGAAAACGCAAAACCGGGGGATGCCATTGCCGTGGAACCTTGAGGATACCGATGGGAATCAGCGCTTCAGGGCACCCAGGGCGACGCCCCGGATGATCAAGCGCTGGAAGGCGAGAAAGACCGCGAAGACCGGGATGAGCGACAGCGCCGACATGGCGAACATCGGGCCATAGAGGGATTCGCCGCCACTCGAATCGATGAAGGCGCGCAGCGCCAGCGGCACGGTCCATTGCCGCTGGTCGTTGAGATAGATGAGCGGACCGAGGAAGTCGTCATAGGTCCAGATGAACGAGAAGATGGCCGCGGTCGCCAGAACCGGCGTCGACAGCGGCAGCATGATGCGCCAGTAGATGCGCCACGGGCCGCAGCCGTCCATGATCGCCGCCTCGTCGATCTCCCGCGGGATGCCGCGGAAGAACTGCACCATCAGGAAGATGAAGAAGGAATCGACGGCGAGGAATTTCGGCACCACCAGCGGCAGGTAGGTGTTCACCCAGCCGAGATGCAGGAAGAGGATGTACTGCGGCACCAGGGTGACGTGATAGGGCAGCATCAGGGTGCCCAGCATCAGCGCGAACCACAGCCACTTCAGGCGGAACTCGAGCCGCGCGAAGGCATAGGCGGTGACCGAACAGGCGCTGAGATTGCCGATGACGGCGAGCCCGGCGATCAGGAAGGAGTTCTCGTAGAAGGTCGTGAAGCTGACAGAGAGCGTCGTCCAGCCGCGGATGTAGTTGCCGAAGTCGAAATGCGTCGGCAGGGCCGATGCGTTCGAGAAGATCTGCGATTCCGGCTTGAAGGAACTGCCGATCATCCACAGGAGCGGATAGAGCATGGCGAAGGCGGCGGCGATCAGCAGGCCGTGCCGGATAATCGGCGTGAAGCGGCCGCTCTTCCTGGTTGCGGAAACGAAAGCCATCTAGCGCCCCTCGTCCTCGTAATAAACCCAGTAGCGGGACGACAGGAAGGCGACGCCGGTGAAGATGCCGATGATGAGGAGCAGCAGCCAGGCGAGCGCCGAGGCATAGCCCATGCGGAAGTTGGCGAAGGCCTCGAGGTAGAGGTAGAGCGTGTAGAACATGGTCGAATCGATCGGCCCGCCGCGCCCGCCCGAGACGATGAAGGCCTGGGTGAAGGCCTTGAAGGCGTCGATCATCTGCAGGACGAGATTGAAGAAGATGACCGGCGCGATCAGCGGCACGGTGATCTTGAAGAACTGACGGACCGGCTTGGCGCCGTCCATGGCGGCGGCCTCGTAAAGCTCCTGCGGCACCTGGCGCAGGCCGGCGAGGAAGATGATCATCGGCGAGCCGAACTGCCAGACGGCGAGGACGACGAGCGTCGACAACGCATAGTCCGGGTGGGTCACGTAGGACGGGCCGGTAATGCCGAAGAACATCATCAGAAGCTGATTGACCAGCCCGTTGGCGCCGAAGATCTGGCGCCACAGCATGGCGATGGCGACCGAGGCGCCGAGCAGGGAGGGCAGGTAGAAGACCGCCCGATAGAAGGTGACGCCGCGCACGCTGCGGTCGAGCGCCATGGCGAGGCCCAGCGCCAGGGCGAGCTTCAGCGGAACCGACCAGACCACGTAGGACAGCGTGACGATCAGCGAGTGGATGAGCCGGTGGTCCTCGAACAGCGCGTAATGGTAGTTCTTGAAGCCCGCCCAGCGCGCCGGCGTCAAAAGATCGTAGTCGGTCAAGGACAGGTAGAGCGAAGCGATGGTCGGCCCGAGCGTCAGCCCGAAGAAGCCGATCAGCCACGGCGTCAGGAACAGATAGCCGGCGCGGTTGCGCCGCCATGAGGCGGCAATGCGCTGGCCGAGAGTGGCGGGCGGCGCCGCCTGGCGCCGCCCCCCCAGTTTTGCCTCATAGGCCGCAGTGGCCACGGACCCTCTCCGCGATCAGGCCCGTTCCAGCGTCTGCTGGCAGAAGGCGTAGAAGTCCTTGGCGCCGTCCTCGAGCTTCTTCTGCTTGAAGGCGACCGCCTGCCACGCCGGCTCGATATTGCGGTCGATCTCGCCGGCGCCCTTCGGCGGCGGCGGCGGCAGCGGGCCAACCCAGTTGGCGACCACGTTGAGGTACTCGATGATCTTGTTCTCGGTCGGCGTCAGCTTCGCCATGATGTGCTTGCGCACGCTGGCGTCGCCGGTGACACCGCGCTCGATGAGCAGGATGTCGTTGGCGCTTTCGTCGGTGAGGAAGAAGTTCATCACCTTGGCCGCGGCGTTCTTGTCGGGCGAGGTCTCGGCCATCGACAAGAGCATCGAAGGCTTCATGTACTGGCCCGGTTTGCCGTCCTTCTGGTTCGGGATCATCGTGATGTCGATCTCGTCCTTGGACAGCTTCTGGCAGGCGTCGAGCTGGTTGGAGTGCAGGAAGTCGAAGACGGAATGCCCGTTGAGCATCATCATCTCGACCATCTTGCCGGTGTCCTGGGCCTGCACGTCGGCCGGCGGCGTCAGCCCGGACTCCTGCATCTTGTACCAGTACTCCCAGAAGGCGACGAGATCCTCGAGGTCGAAGCCGAGCTTGCCGTCTTCGGTGTAGAGCGCCTTGCCGCGCTGGCGCGTCCAGGTCTCCAGTATGTTCTCCTGGTTGCCCTTGTTGGACATGAAGTACATGCCGCTGGGCAGCTTGGCCTTGATGTCGTTGCCGATGGCGCCGAAATCGTCGTTGGTCCACTTGAGCGGATCGGGCAGCTTGACGCCGAGGTTGGTCAGCACCGTGTTGTTGTAGACGTACGACATCGAGTTGGCGCCCATCGAGATGCCGTACAGCTTGTTGTCGACCTTGCCGCTGTCGAGCTGGCTCTTGTCGAAGTCGGCGAGATCGAGCTGCTTGCCGACGAACGGAGTGAGATCGGCAAGCTGATTGCGGCGGGCGTATTCGAAGATGTAGCGATAATCCATTTGGATCACGTCCGGCAGGCTGCCGCCGGCGGCCATGGTGCCGAGCTTGGTCCAGTAGTCGCTCCAGGCGTAGTTCTCCGGGTCGATCGTCACGCCCGGGTTATCCTTGTGGTAGAGATCAACGACCTCGAGCGTGCGCTTGTCGCGCGTCGGGTTGCCCCACCAGATCAGGCGAACGCGTTCGTCGGCGAAAGCGAGGCGGCCGGTGGAAGCGAGGACGGCGAGCGAGGCGCCTGAGGCCATCAGCCCGCCAAAGGTGCGCCGCGTGATGCGCTTGGTCATATGTTTTCCTCCCAGGAAAATCCGTCGGTTACGCGGGCCACCCTCCCCGGCGGCCGAGGCAAAAGTAACTCGCTAGTTATGTGCGGGCAAGGATACAATTCGCTTCGCGCGTGTCGCGATGCGGTGCCGGGTGAATCGGCGTGCCGACAAAAGATGCAGGCGGTGTGCGGTCGAGCACGAGATCGTCGGTTCGATTGACAGGCCCGGCGCGCGGCAATAGTAACTGCCCTGTTACTTATCCGGCATCGCCAGAGCAGGGGAGGTGCGTATGGCCAGCCGACGGCTCGGCGTCGTGATGAACGGTGTGACCGGGCGCATGGGGACGAACCAGCATCTGATACGGTCGATCGTGGCGATCCGTGCCGACGGTGGTGTGGCGCTGGCCAATGGCGACCGGGTGGTACCGGACCCGATTCTGGTCGGGCGCAACGCCGAGAAGGTCGAGGCGCTGGCGCGTGCCAACGGCATCGAACGCTGGACGACCGATCTCGAGGCGGCGCTCGCCAACGCCGACGACACCGTCTTCTTCGATGCCGGGACGACGCAGATGCGCCCCGGGCTGCTGGAGCGGGCGATTGCCGCGGGCAAGCACGTCTATTGCGAGAAGCCGACCGCCACCGGCTTCGCCGAGGCGGCCAGGGTCGCCGACCTGGCGGAGAAGCGCGGCGTCAAGAACGGCGTCGTCATGGACAAGCTGTTCCTGCCCGGCCTGATGAAGCTCGGCATGCTGAAGAAGTCCGGCTTCTTCGGCCGCATGCTGGCGGTCAGAAGCGAGTTTGGCTATTGGGTGTTCGAGGGCGACCTGCAGCCGATCCAGCGGCCCTCGTGGAACTACCGCGCCGAGGACGGCGGCGGCATCGTTCTCGACATGATGTGCCACTGGCGCTACGTGCTCGACCATGTGTTCGGCGCGGTGAAAAGCGTCTCCTGCCTGTCGACCACGCACATCCCCGAGCGCTGGGACGAGGCCGGCAACGGCTACCGGGCGACCGCCGACGATGCCGCCTTCGCCACCTTCGTGCTCGAAGGCGGGGTCGTCGCCACCATCAACTTCTCCTGGGTGACGCGGGTCTATCGCGACGATCTGGTGGTGTTTCAGGTCGACGGGACGCACGGTTCGGCGGTGGCGGGCCTGCATTCGTGCAAGGTGCAGCCGCGGGTGGCGACGCCGCGTCCGGTGTGGAACCCGGACGAGAAGGTCACCCACGATTTCCGTGCCGACTGGCAGGAGATTCCGGAAACCGAGCCTTATCCCAACGGCTTCCGCGCCCAGTGGGAGATGTTCATCCGCCACGTGATCGAGGACGTACCGTTTCCCTACACGCTTAGGGAAGGCGCCAAGGGCCTGGAGCTGGTCGAGGCGGCCGAAAGAAGCGCGCGCGAGCGGCGCTGGATTGATCTCGACCGCGCGTGGACGTGACCAACCGCCATGCGTGACCTTTCCGCCGACCGGGACCTTGAATACTTCTCGCTCAATACCGGCACGGTGCGCGCCCAGGGCGATTTCCTTGCCATCGTCGAGGCGGCGAAGCGGCGCGGCATCTCCATGCTGTCGCCGTGGCGCGATCAGATTGCCGGCGTCGGGCTGGACCGTGCCGTCAGGGCGATCCGCGACGGCGGCTTCCGGCTGTCGGGCTATTGCCGCGGCGGCCTGTTCCCGGCCGACGCGGCGCACAGGAGCGCGGTGCGCGACGACAATCGCCGCGCCGTCGACGAGGCGGTGGCGCTCGGCGCGCCCTGCCTGGTGATTGTCGCCGGCGGTCTGCCGCAGTTCACGCGGGAAGGCGCGGCGGCGTCCAAGGATATCGCGGCGGCGCGCAGCCAGATCCGCGATGGGCTGGCCGAGATGCTCGACTATGCGCATGGCGCGGGCATGAAGCTGGCGCTGGAGCCGCTGCATCCGATGATGGCGGCGGAGCGCTGCGCGGTGAACACGCTCGGCCAGGCGCTCGATCTCTGCGACGAACTCGATCCGCAACGCGCGCGCGGCCTCGGCGTGGCGATCGACGTCTACCACGTGTGGTGGGACGTCGAGGTCCACGAACAGATCCGGCGCACCGGGCGCGACCGGCTGCTCGCCTTCCACGTCTGCGACTGGCTGGTGCCCACGGTCGACCTGTTGCTCGACCGCGGCATGATGGGCGACGGGGTCATCGAGATCGCCAAGCTGCGCGCGAGCGTCGAGGCGGTGCGCGACGACCTCGCCTGTGAGGTGGAGGTGCTGTCCAGCGCCTGGGGCGAGCGGCCGATGGACGAGGTGCTGCGGATCGCCATCGAGCGTTACCGTACGGCGTGCTGACCGGCGTCGCCGTCGCTCGGGCGGAGATAGCCCATGATCACGTCGACGATGTGGTTGCCCCGCCGGGCAAGCTCGGCCGGCTTGCCGAGGTCGCGGCGGAAGATGGCCGACAGCGTCCAGCGGTTGGCGAGGTAGAAGAAGCCGAGCGCGGCGATGCTGATGTAGAGCTCGACCGGATCGACGCCGGGCCGGAACTTGCCGGCTTTCACCCCCTGCTGCAACGTGTCGCGGATGAGGGCGATCATCGGCGAGTGCAGGGCGATGATCCGCTTGGAAGCCCGGATGTACTTGCCGCGCAACAGGTTCTCGGTGTTGAGCAGGCTGAGGAATTCCGGGTGCTTGAGGAAGTAGCTCCAGGTGAATGAAGTGAGCTGGCGCATCGCCTCTTCCGGGTCGCGGTCGGCCAGCTTGAGGTCCGCCTCGGCCGAGCGGATGCCGGCATAGGCGCTTTCGAGGACGGCCTTGTAGAGCGCCTCTTTGTCCCCGAAATAGTGGTAGAGCATGCGCTTGTTGATGCAGGCGCGCTGGGCGATGTCGTCGACGCGGGCGCCGCCGAAGCCCTTTTCAGCGAAAATCTCCGTCGCTGCCGCAAGGATGGCGGCCTTGGTCCGCACCGGGTTGCGAACGCCCGTCGATGCACGTTTCTTGGTCCGCGGTTTCGCCGCGACTCGTTTCCCTGCTTCTTTCACCGCCCCTGCCTCACTCACGCTGCCGACCACGCCACGACCCCGACAACAAGTCAACCGCTCCGGCTTTCGCTCAGCGTTCCGCGCGCATCGCCGCCAACAGCCAGTATCCGAGACCGATGGCGACGGCGCCGGTGGCGAGCAGGCCGAGAAGGTCCACGGCCATGCCGGAGGCGGCCGCCAGGTTGCCGGAAAAGGTGAAGCCGGCGCCGACATAGACGGCGACCCAGACGGCCTCGCCGAGGGCACCCCACAGGGTGAAACGCAGCCAGGGAAGGCCAGCGGCGCCGGCCGCGATGTTGACGTGGGGTCCGAGCGCGGAAACCAGCCAGCGCGACAAGAAGACAGCGATGCCGCCGCGGGTGGCAAGCAGGGTCGTGGCCCGGGCGAGGGGATCGGCGCGCGCGCTCAGCCGCTGGATGAGATGCGATCCGCCCCAGCGGCCGCCGAAATAGCCGGCCTGGTCGCCGATCAATGCCCCGCCAAGCGCGGCGCCGGCGCTCTCGACGAGCGACAGGTCGCCGGAGGCGACGAAGCCGCCGGCGGCGATCATCAGGATCGAGGCCGGAATGGGTAGAGCCAGGCATGAGGCGAAGGTCGCGGCCGCGAGCAGATAGACCCCGTATTGCGGCACAAGCCCGAGAAGCCAGTCAGTCACGGCGGCCGGCGTCGGTGCTGGTCGGCCTGGAGCTTGGCGATGGCGGCCGCGACGGTGGCGATGACCTCGTCTGCCGGCACGCCGCGATCAACGGCGATTTCGCCGAGCGTGAGCGGCCGGCCGGCGGGCGGCGGCAATCCGGCCGCTTCCTCGAGGCTGCGCGGATTCAGGTTCCAGCTATGGGCGATGTAGCCGACGGTCATCCAGGCGGCGACGGGCTGGTTCTGATGGGTCGACCAATAAATGGCGCGGGCCGCGAAACGGCCGGCAAAGAACAGCGCCAGCAGCGTGAACAGGACGAAGGCCGAGACCAGTACGGGGTGACGGCGGAAGGCTGACTTCAACGGCCCTGTCCTGGTCATGGCCTGCTATGGCGCGGGCTGCACTGCTTCTTCCTTGAGCATCCCGACAGCCCGCAGGCTCGCCCAATTGAGCGGCAGCCGCAAGCCGCCCGTGGAGTGGGCTGTTCAGCGCCGCCTGCCTCGGCTAGACAGTCGCCCCTTATCGCCATGGCCGCACCTCTCCTTCTTCTTCAGGACATCCACCGCACCTTCGGCGGCACACCACTGCTTTGCGGCGCCGAGCTTTCGGTCGGCGCCGGCGAGCGGCTGTCGCTGGTCGGCCGCAACGGCACCGGCAAGTCGACGCTGCTGCGCATCGCGGCGGGGCTGGTCGAGCCGGACGGCGGCACCCGCTTCCTGCAACCGGGCACGACGGTGCGCTATCTGGCGCAGGAGCCGGATTTCTCCGGCTTCGACACGGCCGAAGCCTTTGTCGTTGCGGGCCTCGGGCCGGCCGATGATCCGCACCGGGCGCGCCTCCTGCTCGAGCAGCTCGACCTCACTGGCGCGGAGGACCCGCGCCGCCTGTCCGGCGGCGAAGGCCGGCGCGCCGCGCTTGCCCGTGTGCTGGCGCCCGAACCCGACATCCTGCTGCTCGATGAGCCGACCAACCATCTCGACGTGGTCGCCATCGAGGCGCTCGAGCAGACGCTGGCTGCCATCCGCTCGGCGATCGTCATGATCAGCCACGACCGGCGCTTCCTCGCCGATCTCGGCCGCGCCACCGTCTGGCTCGACCGCGGCATCACCCGCCGCCACGATCGCGGCTTCGCCGATTTCGAGAGCTGGCGCGACGCGATCCTGGAAGAGGAAGAGCGCGATCGCCACAAGCTCGACCGAAAGATCGTGCGCGAAGAGGACTGGCTGCGCTACGGCGTCAGCGCCCGGCGCACGCGCAACCAGCGGCGGCTGAAAGCGCTGTTCGAGCTGAGACGCGAGCGGACGGATCGCCGGCGCAACGCGCCGCAAGGGGCGGTCACGCTGAGCGTCCAGGATGCCGGCAGGTCGGGCAAGCTGGTGATCGAGGCCACCGGGGTGACCAAGAGCTTCGGCGATCGGGCGGTCGTGCGCGACCTGTCGCTGGCTATCGAGCGCGGCGACAGGCTCGGCATCGTGGGTCCCAACGGCGCCGGCAAGACGACGCTCATCAACCTGCTGACCGGCGCGCTGGCGCCGGATGCGGGGACGGTGCGGCTGGGCACCAACCTGGCGGTGGCGACGCTTGACCAGACGCGCGAGAGCCTTGTGGCGGACGCCACCGTCGCTGCGGTGCTGACCGAAGGACGCGGCGACACCGTGCTGGTCAACGGCGAATCCCGGCACGTGATCGGCTACATGAAGGACTTCCTGTTCCGCCCCGAACAGGCGCGCACGCCGCTGAAGGCGCTCTCGGGCGGTGAACGCGGGCGGCTGATGCTCGCCCGCGCGCTCGCCAGGCCGTCCAACCTTCTCGTCCTCGACGAGCCGACCAATGACCTCGACCTGGAGACCCTCGATCTCCTCCAGGAGATGCTGGCGTCCTATCCCGGCACGGTGCTGCTGGTCAGCCACGACCGCGATTTCCTCGACCGTGTGGTGACCTCGGTGGTCGCTTCGGACGGCGACGGCACCTGGACCGAATATGCCGGCGGCTATTCCGACATGGTGGCGCAGCGCGGCCGCGGAATCGGCAAGCGGCCCGTTGCCACGACCCCGCCGGCAGCGGAGCGATCGGCCAGGCCGCCGCCGGAGCCACGCGCACCGGAACGGCGCAAGCTCGGCTTTGCCGACCAGCACGCGCTGAAAGTCCTGCCGGGCAAGATCGAGGCGCTGCATACGGAGATCCGCCGGCTGGAAGGCGTGCTCTCCGACACCTCGCTCTACGGCCGCGACGCGAAGGCGTTTGCCGCGGCGGGTGCCGCGCTGGAAGCGGCGCAGAGGGAAGCCGCTGCCGCGGAAGAAGCCTGGCTCACCGCCGAGCTCCGCCGCGAGGAGATCGAGGGAAGCTGATCTCATCCGCCACGACCGGCGGCGCCCTCCACCAGCGTGCATTGCGGCGCGCCGTCCGACCGGTGGCGTCGGCGGCCCGTCATCGGGTTGAGGATCATGATGATGTCCAAGTGCATCGCACCGATGTCGCGCCCCCGAGCCGTCGCCGATGGTGGAAATATATCTAGTATACTACATTTCTCCAGCAAACTGCGGCGGCGAAGCACCCCAGTTCTTTGGAAAGCCATGCAATATTATTTCCGCGTATTTCAGTTTCTGTGGAGGAACAGAGACAAAACTGCGAAGGTCATTATGGATATCTGCAAAACAACCTCGTAAAATTCATGGAATGGCTCTCGTCATCTCCGCTTACTATCTATGCATAACGCATCTTTGAGTAAGTTCAATTGCGGAGTTGGTGTAATCAAGGCCGCGAAGCCTTGACACGATATAGTAATATGGCGCATGCTCCTTGGGTGGAACATGGTTCCAAATATGAAACAGGGACTGGAAACAGGGGCTTTTGAAAACGACGTCTCGCCGAGTCCGTCGATTTCGGCAGGTCCGGTAGCGAGCAGTAGGTCGCGCCGCGACAGGGCGGCCGCTCAGGCTTGTCTCCGCCAACATGGTCGGGCTGCGGAACGCGGCGGGACTTCTCTCAAGAGAACCGCGACCAAGGAGACAAAGCTATGATCAAACGTATCCTGGGCCTGGTGGGAGCCGTATCGCTGCTGGCGATGATGGCTGGCCCGGCCTCAGCCTTGGAACTCAAGCTCGCCCACTACGCGCCGATCGATCATCCGGCCAGCAAGGCCGCGGAGATGATGGCCGCCGCCGTGGCCGCGCGCACCAACGGCGCCGTCACCATCAAGCTCTATCCGGCCAACCAGTTGGGCGATGGCAACGAAGTCCTCGAACAGCAGATGAAGGGCGCCGTCGACATTTCCCTGCCGACCCAGCCCATGCTCGACAAGTACGGCCCGGCCGGCGACAAGCCGTTCGGCGTCGTCATGCTGCCGTTCGTCTTCAAGAGCTACGAGCACGCCTGGCACGTGCTGGACGGCCCGTTCGCTACCTGGGTGGCGCCGCGCTTCGACCAGATCGGCCTCGTCTACCTGGCCAACTGGGAATGGGGCTTCCGCAACCTGACCAACAGCAAGCGGCCGATCATGACCCCCGATGACGTCAAGGGGCTGAAGATCCGCACCCCCGGCGAAATCCAGTTGCAGGCGGCCATGGAAGCGGCCGGCGCGATCGTCACCAAGATCGCCTTCCCCGAACTGCCGATGGCGCTCAAGCAGGGCGTGGTCGACGGCCAGGAGAATCCGCTTGCCGTCATCGCCTCGCTGAAGCTGTGGGAGACCCAGAAGTATCTGGCGCTGGACTATCACTCCTACAACTCGATGGTCGCCGTGATCAGCAAGACGGCTTGGGCGAAGCTCACGCCGGAGCAGCAGACCATCCTCAAGGAAGAAGCCCAGAAGGCCGGCCAGTGGTTCCGTGACGAGAACCTCAAGGCCGAGCAGGGCCTGGTCGATGAGCTGCAGGCAAAGGGCATGGAGGTGAGCCATCCCGATCTGGCCGCCTTCAAGGCCAAGATGCAGCCGGCCTACGACGCCATCGCCGAATATGCCGGCAAGGCCAATGTCGACGCCTTCCTGAAGATGGCCGCGGAAACCGAGTAGTCCTAGGCCCAACAACAACCCGGAACCGGGATGGAGAACGGAACATGCTGACGCTGGCGATCTTCGGCGTGCTGGTGGGGCTCGTCCTGCTGGGTGTACCGATCTTCGCGGCGATGGGACTGACGGCAGCGGGGGCGTTCATCCTGATGGGCGACGCCTTCGTGCTGCCCCTGATGGCCCAACGCATGTATGTGGCGAGCACCGGCTTCACCCTGCTCGCCATCCCGTTCTTCATCCTGGCCGGCAACCTGATGAACTATGGCGGCATCACCGTGCGGGTCTTCGCCTTCGCCCGCGCGCTGGTCGGCCACATGCGCGGCGGCCTCGGCCACGTCAACGTGGTCGCCAGCATGCTGTTCTCCGGCATGTCGGGGGCGGCGGTGGCTGACGCCGCCGGCCTCGGCCTGGTCGAGATGAAGGCGATGACCCAGAACGGCTACGACAAGGAGTTCAGCGCCGCCATCACCGCCGCCTCGTCGACCATCGGGCCGGTGGTTCCGCCGTCCATCGCCTTCGTCGTCTACGGCAGCATGACCGGCGTTTCGATCATCAAGCTGTTCCTGGCGGGCTTCGTCCCCGGCGTCATGATGGGTCTGGCGATGATGGTAGCGGTCTATTTCATCGCCAAACGGCGCAACTATCCCGTCGATCCGTGGCCGTCACTGCGGCAGTTGTGGGAGAGCTTCCGCGGTTCATTTCTGGCGCTGATGATGCCGGTCATCATCATCGGCGGCATCCTCGGCGGCATCTTCACGCCCACCGAGGCGGCGGTGGTGGCCTCCCTCTACGCCTTCCTGGTCGGCGGCGTGATCTACCGCGAGTTCGGCATCCGCGACATTCCCGGCATCATCTGGGAATCGGTCAGGCAGAGCGTCAAGGTGCTGTTCATCATCGCCGTCGCCGGCTTCTTCAGCTGGCTGATGATCCGCCAGAGCATCCCCGAGCAGGTGATCGACAGCCTGACCAGCCTGACCTCGACGCCCTGGATCATCATGCTGATCCTCATCCTCATCCTGTTGGTGCTCGGTTGCTTCATGGAGGGCATCGCGGTGATGGTCATCACCATCCCCGTGTTCATGCCGCTGATCGAGCGCTTCAACATCGATCCCCTGCTGTTCGGCGTCGTCATGGTGCTGTGCTCGATGATCGGCCTGCTGACGCCGCCGGTGGGCATGAGCCTCTACGCCGTCTCCACCATCAGCGGCGTATCGATCGGCCGGCTGAGTCGCGAGCTGTGGCCCTATCTGCTGGGCATCCTCATCGTCACGCTGCTGATCGCCTATGTCCCGCACCTGGGCCTGTGGCTGCCCAACGCATTGATGCCGGAGTGAGCGACGATGATCGGAACCCTCAAGCGGGCCGACTGGTTGCTGGGCACGATCCTGCGCTGGTTCTGCATCGCCGACATGCTCGCCCTGATCGGCGTGATGGGGGCGGTGGTCTTCATCCGCTTCGTCCCGATTGCCAAGCTGAGCTGGTCGGACGAGATCGTCGAATGGCTGGTCGCCGCGCTGGTCTTCATCGCCGCCGCCGAGCTGTGGCGCGAGAACGATCACTTCAAGATCGATGCGCTCGCCCTCATGCTGGCCGACGTCCAGCTCGGCCGCCTGCTGTCGCTCTGCCTGGAGATCCTGACCGCCGCCTTCATCGTGCTGTTCGCCTATTGCAGCCTCAACCTGACGCTGTCGCAGGGCCGCACGTCGGCCATCCTCGCCTGGCCGATGACCTGGTGGTACGCGCCGATGCCGACGGCCGGCTTCATCATGGTCATCTACAGCATCCGCAATATCGTCCAGGGCGTGCGGGCCGTCATCAAGGGCTCATGACGGAACCCCGCCGATGTTGGTGCACGCTGCAGGACGGGAAGGCGACAGGCGGAAACGCCAATGAGCACCCTGCAGAAAGCCTTCACGATCATCGAGACCGTCGTCTCGCGCCAGGCGGCAGGGATGACCTTCGGCGAGATCGTGGTGGCCACCGGCGCTCCCAAGGCCAGCGCCCACCGCATCCTCAAGGAGCTGGTGGGCTCGGGGGTGCTGACCTTCTCGCAGCAGACGTCGCGCTACCGCGGCAGCCTCAAGCTCGCCAGCTTCGGCTGCGAGGTGACGGCCAATCTCGACCTCAGGACCCTCGGGCATTCCCATCTGCAGGCCCTGCACGAGGCGACGCACCACACGGCCACGCTCGGCATCCGCGATGGCGACGCCGGCGTCTATGTCGACAAGATCGAGGCGCAGGAATACGGCATCAAGCTGTTCTCCGAGGTGGGCAAGCGGTTCCCGCTGCACTGCACGGCGCTCGGCAAGGCGCTGTTGGCCTACGCCAAGGACGAGGACCGCGAGCGTGTCCTGGCCGGACCGCTGCGCGCCATCACCGTCAAAACGATCGTCGACCCGGCCGAGCTAAGGGAGGAACTCGCCTCGGTCCGCCGCGAGCGGTTCGCGGTCGACCGCGAAGAGATCACGCGCGGGGTGACGTGCGTTGCGGCGCCGATCTTCGGGTCCGCTGACAACGTCGTCGGCGCCGTCAGCGTCGCCTTCGCGTCATACATCAGCAGCGACAGAAGCATCGACCCAGAGATTGAAGCGGTCCGCCGTCACGCATCGGCCATCTCCGGTGTGCTGGTGACGGGTTAAAGTGCATGAAAGGAGAAGAACCGTGACCTACCAAGCCAACAAGAAGTCGAAATACTGCCACACCATCAAGGACATCCCGCTGGTGCCGCTGACCGCCCAATCGAGCACGCGATTCCTGGCGAGCGATGGCGCCCTTGTCAGTTTCATCGAAAACCCGCCCGGCACCGAGTTTCCCCTGCACAAGCACGAGGCCGTGCAGATCCTCGTCATCCTGGAAGGCAGCGAGCTGCATACCTGCGGCGGCGAGACCTTCCTGATGGAAGCCGGCGACGTCTGCATCCATCCGTCGAACACCATCCACGGCGGCAAGACGACGACCGGCTTCAAGGGCATCGACATCTTCGTTCCGCCGCGCGAGGACTATCTGGAGCTGATGGCCAAGCACGGCCTGCCCACCAAGCACGCCAAGTAATCCGGCAGCGTCGGGCCGGCGAAGGGGCGGCCGGCCGGGTCGGCTTGCCGCCCGGTTTCCGCCTTCCCCGCCGGCAGTCGCGCCGTTGGTGTGTGGTCGCCTTCCGGGAGTTCAATGAAGCCATCTAATATATCAGAAATATATGCTATGCTGGTGACTTGCCATTCACGAGAGGCCGGCGACATGCGACAAGCGGCCAGGCCCCCCAATTCGTGATGCAGACAGGACGACGTCAGTGGTAATGCGCGACGGTCGCAAAGGACCAACCCCGGAACGGAAGACTTCAATCCGCAAGCCACGGGCGCGCAACGCGCCGCCGAAGGTCGCCAGCCATCCGCGGCTGTCGGCCTCGCCGAAGAATTCGCAGCTCGTCTATCGCGATCTGCGCGATGCGATCATCTCGATGAAACTGGTGCCGGGTGCGCCCATCGTCGAAAAGGAGATCACCCAGCGCTACGGCATCAGCCGCACGCCGGTGCGCGAGGCGGTGCTCAGGCTGGCGCGCGATCGCCTGGTCGACGTCATTCCGAAGTCGGGCACCTTCGTCTCGCGCATCCCGTTCTCGGACCTGCGCGAGGCGATCGTCGCCCGCGAGGCGCTGGAGATGGTGACGGTCAGGGCCGCGACCGAAAAGGCGAGCGAGAGCCAGATCATGGAGATGCGCGCCATCATCCAGCGCCAGCGCGAGACCGCCGAGGCCGGCGAGGAGCAGGCGTTCCACCACGCCGACGATGCCTTCCATGCCGCGATCGCGGCGGCCGGCCGCCTGCCCGGCATCTGGGACATGATCCAGCAGATCAAGATCCAGTTCGAACGCTATCGGCGCCTCACCCTGCCCCAGCCGGGCCGCATGATGCTGGTGGTCGGCGAGCACAGCGACGTGCTCGATGCCATCGCGCGACGGGATGCCGACGAGGCGGTGCGCTGCATGACGGTGCACCTCAACAAGCTAAAGCTCGACACAGCCGTCTTCCGCGACCTGTGGCCGGACTACTTCATCTACGATCCCACCATCGACGGCGACATCCTGGGCCGCTGAGCCGTCGAAGGTGCGAAGGGGTCGCCGGTCAGGCGCATTGTCGCTTGACGGCGGCGGAAGACTCTCCAGATAATAGAAAGCGGCGGGCAATCGGCCCGTCGTGCGATGTCTCGAACAGGAGGATGCTCCAGCATGTCTCCGCCGGGCTGCCACCGGCCCCGCTAGAGCGGGGCCCGAAATCCGACAATCAAATCGCTGACATGCGGACGGCAACGTCCGATTGTTCGGTTGTGAACCGACCAAGCCTCGCATGAGGAGTGACCCCGCCTGACACCACCCGGTGCGGCGGGGTCTTTTGTATTCAATACAACCATGGGTATGCACCGGGTTGTGGACCCGGGCCGCCGACGGCGAGCGGACGACAATCCGTATCGTTGTTCCGATGAATGGAGGCCGCGGTAGCCGACCGGGGATGAGTATTTCGGCAAGTTTCTATAGTTAAAATCGTATTCAATCCCACCCCAAGCGAGCTGTGAGGCTATTTTAAGCGTTGAGAGCAGGTAACGCAACTGTTTCTGCGCGTACTTAGCCTTTTTTTAGTACTTCCGCATCAATTCTAACCAGAAATTCGGGGCCATGATGGCCCTCGGGAGGAAGATGTGGACCGGCAAGCGCTTCTGACTTTTGTTTGTGCCGGTCGGAGGCTGGCCCTGCCGATGGCGGCAGTGCGCCGCGTGGTGCCGCTTCCCCTGCTGGAGCCGCCCGTCGGCGCGCCCGGCTTCATCGAGGGCTTCTTCGATTTCGGCGGCGTGCCGGCGGCGGCGGTGCGTCTCGACCGCCTGCTCAATCTCGGCGACGAGGTGCTCGGCGTCTACTCGCCGCTCCTGATCCTGCGCGGCGATGACCCGCCGGTCGCCCTGCACGTCACCAGCGTCACCTCCATCCTCAATCTGACCAGCCTTGACGTCCAGCCGATCGGGCGCGACGAGACCTTCAACGCCTGCATCGTCGGGCGGCTCTCCGACCGCGGCGAGACGGTCTACGTGCTGTCGACCGAGGAGCTGCTGCTCACCGAGGAGCGCGCCACCATCTCGGCGCACCGGGCGACGCACAAGCGGCGGCTGGCGGCGCTCGCCGACAGCGAAGCGGAGGCGCTCGCCCATGCGTCCTGAGAACGCCGCCGCCGACGCCGGCGCGGCCGATCCCGCTTCGGAGGAACTCAAGGCGCTGGTCGCGTCGGCGACCGGGAACTTTCGCCTGGCGGGCAAGAACTCCCCGGTCCTCGACAAGGTTCGCCATCGCCTGGGGCGGGCAGGGCTGTCGTCGCTCGGCGAATACCTCGATCTGCTCAGGCGCGGCGAGGTGGGAAGGCGCGAGCTCGACGACCTGATCGCCGAGCTCACGGTGGGCGAGACCTTCTTCTTCCGCCATCCCGACCATTTCGACGCGTTGCGCGATCAGGTGCTGCCGGAAGTGCTGAAGCGCAACCAGGCTTCGCGCCAGCTCAGAATCTGGAGCGCCGGCTGCTCCAACGGCGCCGAGGCCTATTCGATCGCCATCCTGGTGCATGCCGTGCTCGGGCCGCGCATCAAGGACTGGAACGTGACCATCGTCGGCTCGGACATCAACCGCGCCTTCCTGGCCGAGGCGGAAGCGGCGACCTATTCGGCCTGGAGCCTGCGCGGGCTGCCGCCGGAGCAGGCGCACGGCTACTTCTCCAAGGCCGGGGCGCAGTGGACGCTGCGCGAGAAATACAAGGACAACGTCCACTTCGTCTATCACAACATCATCAACGAGGAGATGCCGTCGCTGCATAAGAATATCTTCGCGTTCGACATCGTCTTCTGCCGCAACGTGATGATCTATTTCGACAGCGACGTGAACCGCGGCCTGGCCGAACGCATCAGGCACGTCATGGTCGATGACGGCTGGCTGTTCGTCGGCTCCACCGACTTCAACCCGCATCTCGACGCCAACTTCGTCGTCGACAAGCGCGGCAAGGCGATCCTCTACCGCAAGCGGCTGCCGGTGCAGCGCGCCGACGGGTGGAGCCAGCCGGCGAACGACGACATGCAGGCTCCGCCGGAGGCGACCGTGCGCGAGTTGCCACGGCGCCCGCTGCGCCCTGCGGGTCCGCGCAAGGCGGCGCCGGCACGCCGGACCAGCGCCACGGTGCCGCTCCGCCGGCCGGAGCCGGCCCCCGCGCCGGTCGCCGCCGACATCCAGGCGGTCGTCGATCTGGCCAATGCCGGCGACTGGCAGAATGCCGCCGAGCAGTGTCAGCAAATCCTCGTCGCCGATCCGGTCAATGTGCCGGCGCACTACTACTATGCGCTGGTGCTGCAATCGACCGGCGCCCACGGCGAGGCGGAGAAGGCGCTGAAGCGGGCCATCTATCTCGACCGCGGTTTCGCCCTCGCCCACTACCAGCTCGCTCTGGCGCGCAAGGACGCCCACGACGGGACGGGGTGCGTGCGCGCGCTGCGCAACACGCTCGATGCGCTGGCCGACGTCCCCGACGACAAGCCGATCAGCCCGTGCGGGCTGATCACCGCGCTCGACCTGCGTGAGCTGGCCCTGCAACAACTCGAGATTCTGGACGCCCGGCCATGAGACAACGCAAGCGGTTCGATTGGGAGGCCATCCACGCCGAGCTCGACCGGCGGCTGGCGCACGTGGGCCGGACCATCGAAGACGACGGCGGGCGCATGCGCGAGGTGCTTCTGGCGCGCAGCCGCGCGCTTGCCGCGGTCGCCCACGGTGCGCACGGCGATGCCGATCTAGCCCGCGTTCTGATCTTCCGGCTCGGCCGCGAGCGCTACGGCCTCGTCCTCGATCATGCCCGCGAGGTTGTCAGTCTGTCGCGGGCGGCGGCCATTCCCGGCGCCGGCCCCGGTCTGGTGGGCATCGTCAACTGGCGTGGCGAGTTCGCGGTCGTCTTCGACCTGGGGCCGATCCTCGGCCGCCCGCCGGGCGAGGAGGGTGGCGGACGCCAGGTGATCGTGTTGCGCGGTGGCGAGCAGATCTTCGCGCTGGCCGTCGACGCGGTCGACGAGGTGGTGCGCGTCGACCTCAAGGCGCTGCAGCCGGCCGAGCAACTGCGGCCGAAACAGGTGGCGCTGTTCAGAGGTGCCACCGGCGATGCGGTGATGGTTCTGGCCGAGGACGCCGTGCGGGCACGGCTGACGGAGGAATTGCAGGCAGCATGAGCGAGCCACGGCGCGTGTCCGTGGCGGGTCAAGGGAAATTGCGGAGCCGAACAGGGGCGGTGGGGCCTTCGTCTGGCGGACTCCGGCGATCGGAGAAGGGTTGATGTTCGAGTACCTGAGGAACGTTCGGATCAAGACGATCAGCTACGGGCTGATCCTTTTCATGATCGTCGCCGGCGGCATCGTCGCTTACGCGTCGTTCTCGACGCTGCGCGAAGTCAGCGACGCCAAGACGGCGTGGACCGACTACAACACCGGTGCGGCGCACAAGAGCCGCATCATGAGCGACGTCCGCGATGCCTTCGGCTACGGCGGTCTCATCCACAACTTCAAGAACACCGTGATCCGCCGCGACCAGGCCGATCTCGCCAAGGCCAAACAGAAGGCCCAGGAAGCGCTCCAGGCACTCGCCGAATACCGCCAGCAGGGCCTGACGCCGCAGGAGACCGCCGCGATCGACACCATCCAGAAGGAGGTCGAGGCCTATGCCAGCCAGATCCCCGAACTGGAGAAGCTGATCCAGAGCGGGGCGACCGTCCAGGAGATCGACGCCGCCGTTGCCGTCAACGACGATTCGGCCATCGCCGCCTTCGACGCCATCGACGCCATCCTGCGCCAGGACCGGGCGGATGCCGGCCAGACCGTCGATCAGTCGGTCGCCACCTCGGAGACCTTCACCTACGTGACGCTGATCATGGTCGCGCTCATGGTGGTGTCGCTGATCCTCGCCTTCCTGTGGTTCGCGCGCAGCCGGCTCATCCGGCCGATCTACGCCCTGGTCGAGTTCGTCGGGCGCATCGGCCGCGGCGATCTCACCCAGCAGATGAATGATCTCGGCCGCGACGAGGTCGGCGGCCTCGGCTCGCAGCTCAACCTGATGGTCGCCAACCTCAAGGAGATCACCATCCAGACGCGCGAGGCGGTCGCCAACCTCAATTCGGCGGCGACCGAGACGCTCGCCTCGACCAAGCAGCAGGCGGCCAGCGTCGAGCAGCAGTTCGCCGCCATCCAGGAGACCACCGCCACGCTGGACGAGATCAACCAGTCCGGCCAGCAGATGACGACCCGGGCGCGCGAGATCGCCGGCCAGGCGGCCAAGGCGTCCGACCGCAGCAAGGACGGCCTCAAGGCGATGGACGACATGGCCCAGGTCATGGATGCCATCGAGGAGCAGACCGAATCGGTCGCCGAGCACATCGTCGCGCTCTCCGAGAAGACCCAGGCCATCGGCGACATCATCGCCACGGTCAACGACATCGCCGAACGCTCGCAGCTCCTGGCGCTCAACGCGGCCATCGAGGCGGCGACCGCCGGCGAGGAAGGCACGCAGCTTCGCGGTGGTGGCCGAGGAGATGAAGACGCTGGCCGACCAGGCCAAGCAGGCGACCAACCAGGTGTCGTCGATCCTTGGCGAGATCCAGAAGGGCATCAATTCCTCGGTCATGTCGACCGAGGAATCGGTCAAGCGCGTCGCCAACGGTCGCGAGCAGACCGAGGCAACGCTGAAGTCGATCACCGAGCTCGCCGACACCATCGAAGCGAGCGTGCGCGCCTTCGAGCAGATCGTCGCCTCGACCAACCAGCAGCGCGTCGGCCTCGAGCAGGTGTCGGAGGCGTTGCAGCAGATCCGTGGCGGCAGCGAACAGACCGCGGCCGGCACCCGTCAGATCGAACAGGCCGTGGCCAATATCAACGCGCTCGGCAGCCAGCTCGGCCACACCATGGAAAGGTACGCCGTGTGACGGCGCTCAGGAAACGGCTCCTCGACGTTTTCGAGATCGAATACCGCGAGCATCTCGAAGCCATCCGCCAGATGCTGGCGCGGGCGGCATCGGCGGGTGAGGAGCCGGGATTCGACGTTCGCGAAGCGACGCGGCGCGCCCACAGCCTGAAGGGCGCGGCGCGGGCGGTCGGCCTCGAGGAGGTCGAAATCGGCGGCGCACCGCCTGGAATCGCTGTTCATCCAGGTGGAAAAGGGCGAGACCCTGGTCGACGACGATCTCCGTCGCTTCATCATCGATTTGCTCGACGACATCGAGGATCGCGTCGTGGCGGGAAAGGATGCCGAGGCGACGATTCGGCGCCGCAAGCCGGCGGCCAGAAGTCCGGCACCGGTGGGCGGCGAACCCGCACCTCACTCCGGCGCGATGCCGGCGGACGCCCAGCCATCCGTCGACGCCGCCGAACCGGCGAGGCCGGCCGCGAGCGAGCCGGCAAGCCGGCCGTGGCGGTGCCGGCACGGACCCGGCGGGCGCTGCGCCGATTCCTACGTGCGGGTCAACGCCGACAATCTCGACAAGCTGCTCAAGTCGGCGAGCGAGCTTCATGCCGACATGCTCCTGCAGAACCTCAATTCGCAGGAGGTCAGCCGCCTCGGCGCGGAGATCGCGACGCTGGAGAGCCAGTGGAACCGGACGTGGAAGCAGATCGAGACGACCCTGCGCCGCGGCGATCGCGTCAACGGGTCGAACCTGCTGGCGGGCGGCGACCCAGTGGAACGAGGGCGACGTGAGCTGTTCGGCTAATGAGT
Source organism: uncultured Alphaproteobacteria bacterium (assembly GCA_963782045.1). GTDB lineage: Bacteria > Pseudomonadota > Alphaproteobacteria > Rhizobiales > Kaistiaceae > CAVSRC01. The sequence continues at coordinate 6,835 of CAWAIR010000009.1, read as the reverse complement.
CGCGTGGCGATTCCCGATGCATTCTTCGCCGCGGATGGTTGCTTTGAAACCTTCTTACACGTGCTTGCGGAGTTCGGTGCCTACCCCGCTGTCATCGAACGTGAACTCGCCCGCTACCTGCCGTTCCTGGCGACAACCAAAGTTTTGATGGCCGCGGTTCGCGCAGGTGTGGGTCGCGAACAGGCGCATGAAGCCATCAAGGAGCATGCGGTGTCGGTCGCCTTGGCGATGCATGCCAACGGCCAATCGGATGACGATTCATTCCGCGTCTCGCGGCGGATTGTCGCGTCTGGGTCTCAATGCGGCGACGTTGACGCAGGTGATGCGCGAACCTCTGTCCTTCGTAGGTGCGGCTCCCGCTCAAGCAGCGGCCTTTGTGGCTCGTGTCGAAAAGCTGGTTCAGGATAATCCTGAAGCCGCTGCCTACGCAGGCGCACTGCTGTAGGGTGACGTCCGCTACAGACTTGCCATGCGTTCGACCGTGAAGGTTGGCATTTGATGGCGCTTCTGCCACGCGTCAGACCTGCCCAACTGAGGTAGGCTTTCAGCGGTGAATATGCACAAGGGGAAAACCCGCGGTGAGCACTGCGCTGTTTGGCGGGCGTGGCGAAGTGCGCGTTTACAACCTGCTGGAAACTCCCGCCCCACCGTTTACCGCAGTGCTGTCGTGCGAGCTGTCGCCTGGCGGCACGGTGGGCGCGCACGTTCAGCAGGCTGATCCCGAAATCGTGTTGGGTGTCGAAGGGGATGGCGTGGCCATCGTCGACGACACGACACATGCGCTCGCTGCTGGAGATATGGTGTTCTTGCCGCTTGGTTCCGTGCTCCGCCTGGAAAACCAATCGAGCACCGCATGGCTCAAATACCTGATCATCAAGGCGCAGGGTTAGCGCTGCTGTGCTGGTGACACTGCGCTCGTCACTAACGCACAGCAATCACGTACCTGGCGGAATCCCGTACGGAGGGAGGCCATAGACTGGCAGGACGACCGCGCCCGCGTCTTCGCCGCTATCAGGCGTATCCGCGTCAGGGACACTCGCGTCGACGGAGCTGGTGCCTCCCGTGGGAGCAATCCCATACGGCGGCACGGCAATGAAGCCACCCGTGAGGGGAAGCCCATACGCTGGGACGGCAATGAAGCCACCCGTTTCCTGCGCTCCGCCCGTGGCGAACGTGCCTCCCGTGGACTGTGCGCCACCTGTGGTGCTCACGCTGCCACCTGAATTGGGGGACACGGGAATCGACGTAGTTTCCGAGCAGCCTGCGAGAGGTGCAGCGGCCATTGACATGGCGGCGGCGAAGCGTTGAGCGCGGCTCAACTGTCCCGCGATCCTTTGCCGCAGATCCAAGGGCTGGGGAGCAAGCTCGGCTTGGCAAAAAGGACATACGCTCTCGCTGTGGCGAACGTGGCGCTCGCATTGTTCACACAGTCTCCAGTTGCACCATGCTCGGCTCCTTGTTGGAAAGGCGCATCCGCTCCCGTTGCGCTTTCGATGACGATACTCAAATCCACCTTGATCGAAGGGTTGTCCAGGAGCGGTCGTGGTTCTGACCAGCCGCTCGCGCAGGCCGCGCTTGTCGAACTCCAGGGCGCGGTGATGGCAGTAGGGGTTGTTGCCTGGACGACCGAAGAAGACATCGCTGGTCCATGTGCACCCCGCGAGACACACGTCCGCATAGTAGCAATCGCGGCAATAGCCCCAAAGGTCGTCGACGCTGCGGTCGCGCGTGTAGCGCAGCGGTGTTGAGCGTTCCCAGATGTCGCGTAGGGACGCATCGCGGACGTTGCCGCCCACCCAGTTCTCTGTGGGCAGGGAAGGGCAGCCCTTGATGCTTCCGTCCGCTTCAATGCCCAGCGTCAACTGCCCCGCCATGCAGGAGCTGCTGTGTTTGCGCACCATGAAGTCGCGCAGCTTGGACTCATGGGGGCCGAAGTAACCGATGTTGTTGCCTGGGAAAACGCGAACACCAAGTTGGCTCGCGCGCTCCTTGAGCTCAGCAAGTAGCGGAAACAGCGACAGCAAATCTTGCGGCTGCAGCAGCACCTCGGGTTCATCGGTCGCTCGACCCATGGGCACCGTCAATTGCAGCTGCCAGGCGTGAGCCTGATGCTCAGCGAGGATGTCGAGCACGTCGAACAACTGCGGCATGCTCAGTCGATTGATTTGCGTGTTGACCGACACTTGAACGCCCGCGTTGCGCAGATGCTTGAGTGCCGCGAGGGCACTGGCAAACGAACCCTGAACACCGCGCAAGCGGTCGTGCGTTTCTGCGATTCCATCGATGGACACGCTGGCGGAAATCAATCCCGCCTGCTTGGCTTGCACCGCTCGTTCCGCAGTGATGCCGCGCCCGCCCGTGGTCATGGTGGCCGTCATGCCTTGCTGACCAATGGCGGTGAGAATATCGAGCCAGCCTGCGATACAGAGTCGGCTTCACCGCCAATGAGTGTCACCTCACGAACGCTCAGCGCAGCCATCTGGTGCACGAGGTCGATGCACTCTGCGGTCGACAGTTCGTCTGGACGCGCTCGACCCGCGCGTGATCCGCAGTGGCGGCAGAAAGATCACAGGCCAGTGTGATTTCCCACACCGCGTAGATGGGGCGGGCCTCAACGTCTTGCGGGCGCGAGGCCGCTGCCAAGGGCAAGCGCCGCTTGGCGGGCGCAGCGCGCGGTGCCAGCGGTAGATTCCGCGGCCGCTCGACGGTCATCAAGCGTTTACGCTCTTCTGGACTGAGGGGATCCCCACGCATCGCACGGAGTCTACGGCGCGTGCCCCCGTGGCGCAAAGCGCGGGCGGGATTCTCTTCGGTTGTGTCACAGTCATGAGCTGCAACTCGCCTGAGTTTCTCGACCTCCTCGCAAAAGCCCTTGCAAATATCGGCCAATCGGCCAGTATTGTTGCAGGAGGTCCGCGTTGATGTCCTTCATGCTGCAACTGTTGGCTTTATTCGTACTGATCGGGTGGTCGCTGGCAGCCTTGGTCGCGGTCTTCTGATCCGCAGGCGTGTTCATCAAGACGGTGGCTCGCGCGAAGCGATCAGCGTGCTCAAGCCGCTTGCGGGCCTGGAAGCGGGGCTGGAGGACAACCTTCGATCGTTCTTCGAGCTGACCTATCCGAAGTTCGAGTTGGTGTTTGGGGTGCAGAGCTCAAGAACCCCGCACTTGCCATCGTGCGGACACTCCAGAAGCGCTACCCAAATGTCGCGTGCCACGTGGTGGTTCATGACAGGCATGGACTCAATCCCAAAGTCAGCAACCTGCGCGCCATGCTCGCGGAGGTCGCTTACGACTGGCTGGTGATCAGCGATTCGAATGTGCGCGTGAGTCGCGATTGGCTTTTCGAACTCGCTGCGGTGGCGAGCGAACCCGGAACCGGGCTTGCGTTCAACTTGGTGACTGCGGTGGACGCCCAAGGATTGATGGGTGCGTTGGAGGCATTGCATTTGAATACCTTCATCGCAGCGGGTTGCGCGGTTCCGACCGAGCTGTTGAAGCACCCCGCCGTGTTGGGCAAGAGCATGATGTTTCGCCATTCCGTGCTTGCGGGGCTGGGTCGAGTCAGGAAGGCGTGGAGAGCCTGTTGGCCGAGGATTACGTCATCGGCCAGATGTTTGGTGCGGCGGGCTATCAGGTGCGCATCGCGCCAACTCCCGTATGCCAAGTGCAATCGACTCGCACATTCAGTGGTTTCATGGAGCGCCAGTTGCGTTGGGCGATGCTGCGTTGTCGCTTGCAGCCAGGCGCATACTTGCTGGAGCCGTTGTGGGGACCGCTACCCTTGGCGTTGCTGGCGGGCGCCTTTGGGCATGCCGACGCGCCTTGGCTGGCCATCGCTGGCGCCACAGTGGCCTTGCGCGATCTCACCTTGCTCGCACTGCTGCGTCCTACGCGTCGTGCACAGGTGAAGACTCAGCGTTGGACAACGCGTGCAGCGTGGGCGTTGGTGATCGGTCCGCTTCGCGAACTGCTTATGCTCTTGGTGTGGGCCTGCGCGCCGTTTTTTCAGCACGTGCGTTGGCGTGGCCGTCGGCTGAAGCTCGCGGCGGGTACCCGTGTTTATCTCGAACAACCGCTGAAATCGCTGGTCTAGTCATCGCTGTGGTGCGGCGACACGCGATCCAATGCCACGCTTAGGCTCCCTTGGAGGCGTTCAAACGCTCGTTCAGGATGCGCTCCACCGTGTCGACGATGGTGATGGTGCGCGCGTCGAGTTCGACGTTGACGCGATCATCGACGGCCTTCTTGCCGAGCTTGGTCAGGCGCAATGTCTCGGGAATGAGACGAGCCAGAAGAAGCCGTCATCGCTGCGGGTCTCGGTTTCGCCCACGGTGAGGCTGGAGCCATCAATGGCGATGAAGCCTTTGCGCTGAATGTACTTCATCCACGAGGCGGGCACGGCAATGTGCAGATCGTAGCTGCCATCGCCCTTGCGGATTTCGACGATCCTGCCTGTCGATCACGTGGCCGACACCTCGTGACCTCCGATCTCATCGCCCACGCGAAAGCTGCGCTCTGCGGTGACCATGTCGCCTGCCTTGAGTGTGCCAAGCGTGGTGAGCTTCAGCGTTTCGTCGATAGCTTCAAATACGACGTTTGTCCCCTCAACGCGGACTACAGTCTGACAGACACCGTCGATCGCCACGCTGGCACCGATTTCTAGGCCATCGAGCATCGCGGTGGGAAACGTCACGCTGTAGGTCAACAGGGTGCCCTGAAGCTGTGCGTGCGCGACAGGAAATACGCCGCGGGTAATGCCAGTGAACATGCCGCGATTGTCCGCGAGCTTGTGCCTTCGAGCAAGGACTGTGGCGTCGGTGTGTGACATCCACGGAAGTCACGCGCTTTTTTGCTCTTCAACATGGGGCGCTGTGCCGCGCTTCGGTTATTCTGATCGAACGTGCGGAGGTTTCATGGCTGAATACTCGTGGTCGCCGTCAAAGACACAGATTGAGGAAGCCAATGTCACACGCCTGATGCGAGGTGCTGGCTTTGAGGTCGACAGCGGCGATGTCGAAAAGACCCGCAGCATGGCGCAGGCCTTTGTGCGCAAGAGTCAGCGAGACATCGTGTGGTTCTGGGAACGCGCTCTCGCGGACATGGGCATGGAGTGGGACGTGCCCTACCACGATGTCTTGGACTTGGAGGACGGCCCCGAAAATTGCTGACTGGTTTGTGGGCGGGAAATGCAACATCGTGCGCAACTGCGTGGACCGCCATGCAGCGGGCCCCTTGGCCAACAAGCCTGCGCTGATCGCGGAAATGGAAGATGGTAGTACGCGCGAGTTCAGCTACGCAGAGCTGGCTGCGCAGGTCAATGCGATGGCTGCGGCGTTGACCGAACTGGGCGTGAGCACTGCGTCAATTCGTGCCGCTTGCTACATGCCCATGGTGGCCGAAGTGGTATTCGCCATGTTGGCGACCCAGAAGATCGGCGCCGTGTTTATTCCGATCTTCTCGGGGTATGCCGCACCTGCGGTGCGCGAGCGTTTGCAGGATGCGGAAGTCAAAGTGGTCTTCACGGCCGACGTGTCGTTTCGCCGCGGGCAATGGGTCGCGCTCAAGTCTCAGCTCGACACGGCGATCGATGGCTTGTCGTGCGTCACGGCCACCCTGGTGATGCGCCGCGATCCAGATGCCGCATGTCCCATGCAGCAGGGGCGTGATCACTTTTTGTCCGAATACTCCAAGAGCGCTACGTCTGTGCCCACGCGTCCTATGCCCGCCATGGCACCCGCGCTGATGCTGTTTACCAGCGGTACCACAGGCAAGCCCAAGGCCACCGTTCACAGCCATGCAGGTTGCTTGGCACAGATGGGCAAGGAGCTTTGCTACAACTTCGACTTGAAGGCCAACGATGTCTTCTTCTGGTTCACCGACATCGGTTGGATGATGGGGCCATGGGAGGTCATTGGCGTCTTCATGCATGGGGCGACCTTGGTCATCTTGAAGGTGCGCCTGACTACCCCACGCCTGAGCGACTGTGGCAGACCGTTGAGCGACACCGGGTCACTACGCTGGGCATCAGTCCAACCGCAGTACGGTTGTTGATGCGCGCGGGAGACGAAGCGGTAGCGCGGTACGCGATGCCGTCACTGCGTATGTTAGGCAGCACGGGCGAGCCCTGGGACGGCGAAAGCTACGATTGGTACTTCAAGCACGTGGGTCACGAGCGTTGCCCCATCATCAACATCAGCGGAGGCACCGACATCGTAGGTTGCTTTTGGCGCCGCTGCCCTCATACCGATCAAACGCGCATCTCTGCAGAGCCCAGGGTTAGGCATGGACGTTGATGTGTTTGACGAGGATGGCAAGTCGCTGGTCGGCGAAGTGGGCTACTTGGTATGCAAGCAGCCCGCGCCTTCGATGACGCGTGGTCTGTGGCGCAATGAAGAAAAGTATTTGCAGAGCTACTGGTCCAAGTTCCCTGGCATATGGAATCACGGCGATTGGGCGATGGTCGACGCGGATGGCCAGTGGTTTGTCTACGGCCGCGCTGACAACACCATGAAAATCGCGGGTCGTCGCGTGGGTCCAGGCGAGTTGGAGGCAGCACTCATCGCGCATCCCGCGGTAAGCGAGGCTGCGGCGGTAGGCGTGCCCGATCCGTTGAAGGGGACCGATGTCGTGTGCTTCGTGGTCCTACATAAGGGTGTGCAGGAGACCGAGGCGCTGCGCACAGAGCTGATCGACGCGGTAGTGGCAGGCGCTGGGCAAGGTCGAACCGCCCGTCTTGCCGTACGTTTTGTAGACGAGTTACCCAAGACGCGCAGCGCCAAGATTCTGCGTCGCCTGATCGCGCGCAGCTCTGCAAATGGGCGAACAAAACCTGGG
>CAWAIR010000008.1:0-3113 GCA_963782045.1 uncultured Alphaproteobacteria bacterium | reverse complement strand
TCAAGCGCACCGATCCGTTCGACGTTTCCGACGCGGCTTTCCTGCCGGACGGCGATCTTCTCGTGCTGGAGCGCCGCTTCAGCTTCACCGACGGCCTCGGCATGCGCATCCGCCGCATTCCCGGTGATACCATCCGCCCCGGCGCCACCATCGACGGCGCGGTCCTCCTCGAGGCCGATATGGACGATCAGATCGACAATATGGAAGGTCTTGCCATCCGCACCGGCGAACACGGCGAAACCATCCTGACATTGGTTTCGGACGACAACGGCAACACGTTTCTGCAACGCACGATCCTGCTCCAGTTCGTGCTGGTCCGCGACTCCGGAGCCACGTCTGTCGCCGCCCCTGCCCACACCGCGGCCGCACTGAAGGTCGCAATCTTCGGCCGGCGCGATGCGCTCGGCTCAGCCAGCGATCCCGAACGAGATGGAGCTCGCTTTGACCGCCCCCCAAACCGCCCCCTTCGGCTCCTGGAAGTCGCCGCTCACCGCCGACCTCATCGTCGCGGGCAGCATTCGCCTCGGCATGATCGCGCTCGACGGCGGGGACATCTACTGGATCGAGGGACGTCCGGCCGAGCGCGGGCGCCAGGTCATCGTGCGCCAGCGGCCAGACGGCTCGCGCGAGGACGTCAATCCGGCACCGCTCAACGCCCGCACGCGCGTTCACGAATACGGCGGCGGCGACTACGCCGTGCATCCGGGCACCGTCTACTTCTCCAATTTCGCCGACCAGCGGCTCTACACAGCCGAGCCGGGCAAGGAACCGCGTCCCCTGACCCATGCCGAAGGCCATCGCTACGCCGATGCGGCGGTTGATGCGGCGCGCAACCGCCTGATCTGCATCCTCGAGGACCACAGCGGCACCGGCGAGGCAAAGAACGGCATCGTCGCGGTCGACATCGATTCCGGCGACGAGACGCCGCTCGTCGGCGGCGACGATTTCTATGCCAGCCCGCGGCTCAGCCCCGACGGCACGAGCGCTGGCCTGGCTCGCCTGGAACCACCCCAACATGCCCTGGGACGGCTGCCGGCTTTGCGTCGCATCGCTCGACGCGGACGGGCTGCCGCGGGCCCCGCAGGTCGTCGCCGGCGGGCCGACGGAGGCTGTCTTCCAGCCGCAATGGTCGCCCGCCGGCTTGCTCCATTTCGTCTCCGATCGCACCGGCTGGTGGAACCTTTACCGCTGGCGCGACGGCAATGCCGAGGCCATCGCGCCGATGGAGGCGGAGTTCGGCGTGCCTCAGTGGATCTTCGGCCTCTCCACCTACGGCTTTGCCTCGGAAGAGCGCATCATCTGCGCCTATGGCCAGCGCGGCACATGGCGCATGGCCGCGATCGACACCAGCAGCGGCACGCTGATGCCGATCGACACGCCGTTCACCGATATCGGCGGCCTGCGCGTGACGCCGACAAGCGTCGTCTTCACCGCCGGTTCGCCATCGCGCGGCAGTGCCGTCGTCTCGCTCGACCTCGCCAACGGTGCGATCGCCACCATACGGCGTGCCAGCGAACTCGACATCGCCCCGAAATACACCTCGGCGCCGGAGACGATCGAATTCCCCACCGGGAACGGCCTTACCGCCTTCGGCTTCTTCTACCCCCCGCGCAATGACGACTTCGTGGCGCCCGCCGGTGAGCTGCCGCCGCTGCTGGTCATGAGCCACGGCGGCCCGACCAGCGCCACCAGCGCCACGCTCTCGGCGCGCGTGCAGTACTGGACCAGCCGCGGCATCGCGGTGTTGGACGTGAACTATGGCGGCAGCACCGGCTACGGCCGCCCCTACCGCGAGCGCCTCAATGGCGCCTGGGGCATCGTCGACGCCGCCGATTGCGCCAACGGTGCGCGCTATCTGGTCGGTGAGCGCCGCGTCGACGGCAGGCGGCTGTGTATCACGGGCGGCAGCGCCGGCGGCTATACCACGCTCTGTGCGCTCGCCTTCCGCGACACCTTCAAGGCCGGCGCCAGCCACTATGGCATCGGCGACCTCGATGGCCTGGCGCGCGACACGCACAAATTCGAGTCGCGCTATCTGGACGGGCTGATCGGCCCCTACCCCGAGCGCCGCGACCTTTATGTCGAACGCTCCCCGATCCACCACCTCGATGGGTTCGATTGTCCCGTCGCGTTCTTCCAGGGCCTGGAGGACGAAGTCGTGCCGCCCAACCAGGCCGAGGCGATGGTCGCGGCGCTGAGCGCCAAGGGCGTACCGGTGGCCTATGTGCCTTTCGCCGGCGAGCAGCATGGCTTCCGCCAGGCCGAAAACATCAGGCGCGCGCTCGACGGCGAACTCTATTTCTACAGCCGCGTCTTCGGCTTCGACCTCGCCGATCCGGTCGAGCCGCTCAAGATCGACAATCTCTAGGGAAACGAAGACGGCGCCCGAAGGCGCCGTTACGGTGCTCTTGAACGGACGGAAACGATCAGGCTGTCGCTTCCGCCGCCACCGCCGTCTTCTTGGCGATCTGGCGCTTCAGCTTCAGCGCCCGCGGCGACAACTCGCTGTCGCGGGCGGCCGCCAGGAACTTGTCCAGCCCGCCGCGATGCTCCACCGAGCGCAGGGCATGGGAGCTGATCTTGAGGTTCACGGCCCCGCCGAGCGCCTCGCTCATCAGCGTCACCTGGTTGAGATTGGGCAGAAACCGCCGGCGCGTTCTGTTGTTCGCGTGGCTGACATTGTTGCCGGTCTGGACCGTCTTGCCGGTCAATTCACAGCGCCGTGCCATGAGAAAATCCTCGTTTGCCGCCGGTTTGCGCCAATTCGGCCTGCAAGATGACGGGACCTTTTGGGAAGGTGGCATTGCTATAGTGACCGCCATTTTCTGCGTCAAGGCGGCATTCGGCCGGATTCGGCCGCCTGATTCGTTTGACCCCCCCTTTCAGGTGTGGTGACCCGCTGGGCAAATCAGCTTAATAATGCTCTTGTTAACCAATCGTCAGCCATGATTTGACGCGTCCCCTGCCATCATGCTGGCCCTTGATGCGACACTCGGCACAATGATGACGACTGCGTTTTCCGCCGCAATCCGGACTCTCCGGCAGATTCTGTTGGCCGCACTGGTCGTGACGCCGGTGGGTGCGGCCGGCGCCCGGGCCGCCGATACGACGCT
>CAWAIR010000007.1:0-16397 GCA_963782045.1 uncultured Alphaproteobacteria bacterium | reverse complement strand
TGTTGGAGCTGTTCGACGCCAATCGCCAGCGCACCGCCGCCGAGCATCAGCGGGTGGTCGCCGAAGAGCAGCGCACCATCGCCGTCCAGCGCCAGAAGGAGGCCGAGCAGCAGAAGCAGGCTGCCGAGACGGCGACCAAGGACGCAGAGGCCCAGAAGACGCTGGCCGAGCAGCAGCAGCGCGTCGCCGAGACGGCAACCAAGGAGGCAGAGGCCCAGAAGGCGCGCGCCGAGCGCAGCTTCTCCGCCGCCAAGGTCGCCATCGACAAGCTCATCTTCGATGTCGCCGGCGACCTGAGCACCGTCGCCGGTGTGCGCGTCGAAGTTATCCGCACCATCCTCGATACGGTCAGTCAGACCATCGACCAGCTCGCCCAGTCGGCTCCCGAAGACACGGAGCTTCAGCGCAGCCGTTCGGCCATGTTCAACATGTTCGTCGACACCTACATAGCGGCCGGCGATGTCAACGGTGCGCTCAATGCAGCGCAGCAGGGCGTCGACATCGCGCGCAAGCTCGCCGCCACGGCGCCCGACGACACCGGCGCCCAACGCGATCTCGCCATCAGCCTGGAGCGCCTCGGCGACGTCAAGATCCAGGCCGGCGACGCCGACGGCGCGCTCCAGGCCTATCAGGAGCGCCTCGCCTCCGCGCGCAGCCTGCTGACCAGGGACCCGAAAAGTCTGCAGGCCAAGCGCAACCTTTCGGTCAGCCTCAACAAGGTCGGCGACGTGCGCTTGCGGTCAGGCGACAAGGAGGGCGCTCTCGCCGCCTACAACGAGGGCCTCGATATCGCCCGCGATCTCGCCAGCCAGCAGCCCGACAATGTCGAGGCGCACCGCGACGTCAGTGTCAGCCTGACCAAGGTCGGCGACGTGAAAATGGAGACCGGCGATTTTGACCCCGCGCTCGCGGACTATCAGGAAGCCCTCGACCTGCGTCAGAAGCTCTCTGACGGGCATCCCGGCAATGCCCAGCTGCCGCGCGACGTCTCGGTCAGCCTCACCCGCGTCGGTGACGCCAAGCTGAAGAAGGGTGATACCGAAGGCGCGCTGAAGGCCTACCGGGACAGCCTGGTGCTAGCCCGCCGCTTGGCGCTGATGGAACTCTAGCAACGCTCAAGCTCAGCGCGACGTGTCGGTGAGCCTCAACAAGATCGGCGACATGCAGCTCGACGCGAAGAATCGCGACGCGGCGCGCACGGCTTATGGGGAGAGCCTCGATATCGCCCGCCGCCTGGCCGAGAGCGATCCCGGCAATGCCCAGGCGCAGACCGACCTGGTCGTCTCGCTGACTCGCGTCGCCGATGTCGCCGACGATCCCGAGCCGCTCTATCGCGAATGTCTCGACATCCTCCGCAAGCTCGACGGCCAAGGGCGCCTGAGCCCGGAACAGAAGGGCTGGATCGGCTGGGTCAACAACCAGATCGATGGGCTGAAGGCGCCGGCGAAGACCCAGGCGAAGAAGTCGTAATCCCTGTGGTTTGCCGACTGGCCGCCGTCGAACGGCGGGGCGGCATCTGCTAGCTTGCCGCTCATGGACAATCGCTTGCCGGAAAAGACCGAGGCGCTCACCGCCACGCCCATGATGGCGCAGTACCTGGAGATCAAGGCGGCCAACCCCGATTGCCTGCTCTTCTACCGCATGGGCGATTTCTACGAGATGTTCTTCGGCGATGCCGAGGTCGCGTCGCGGGCGCTCGGCATCGCGCTCACCAAGCGGGGAAAACATCTGGGCGCCGACATCCCCATGTGCGGCGTTCCCATCCATGCCGCCGACCAATACCTGCAGAAGCTGATCGCGCTCGGCCACCGCGTCGCCGTCTGCGAGCAGGTCGAGGACCCCGCCGAAGCCAGGAAGCGCGGTTCGAAGTCGGTCGTTCGCCGCAATGTCATCCGCCTGGTGACGCCCGGCACGCTGACCGAGGACGCGCTGCTCTCCGCCACCCGCAACAATTATCTGGCGGCCGTCGCGCGCCAGCGCGGCGGCGCGGCGGAAGCGGATGCCTTCGCCCTCGCCTGGATCGACATCTCCACCGGCGAGTTCGGCGTCGCCGCAAGCGACCGCGCGCGACTTGCCGCCGATCTTGCCCGTATCGATCCCAGCGAGGTGCTGCTTGCCGATGCGCTTCTTTCCGACGATGATTTGGCCTCCGTCTGGCGCCAGCTGTCAGCCGCGGTGACGCCGCTGTCTTCCGCCTTCTTCGACGGCGCCACGGCGGCGGACCGGCTTTCCGCCTATTTCGGCGTCGCCAGCCTCGACGGCTTCGGCGCCTTCTCCCGCGTGGAGATCGCCGCGGCCGCGGCAGCCCTCGCCTATGTCGAGAAGACCCAGCTCGGCGCCCGCCCGCCGCTCTCTCCCCCGGTGCGCGAGACCACCGGCGACATCATGCTCATCGACGCCGCCACCCGCGCCAATCTCGAGCTGGCCGCGACGCTTTCCGGCGAGCGCCGCGGCAGTCTCATCGCGGCGATCGACCGCACGGTCACCGGCGGCGGCGCCCGCCTGCTCGCCCGCCGTCTCGCCGGTCCCTCCACCGACCCTGAGATCATTTCCGGCCGGCACGATGCCGTGGCCTGGATGCTCGCCGATGCCGGCCGGCGGCAGAGGATCCGCGACGGGCTTGCCGCCGCACCGGATCTTTCCCGCTCCTTGTCGCGCCTCAAGCTCGATCGCGGCGGTCCGCGCGATCTTGCCGCCATCGCCGATGCGCTCACCGCTGCGGCAAGCGTCCTTGCCGAACTGGGGCAGGGGCGAGGGGAGGGGGGAGAGAAAGAAGAGCCGCTGCCGGCGGAGCTTGCCGCCGTCGCCGAGGCTCTGGCGCGCCGTCCGGCGGCGCTGGGCGACCAGCTTGCCGCGGCGCTCGCCGACGGGCTGCCGCACCTGAAGCGCGACGGAGGCTTCGTTCGTTTGGGCTTCCGCGCCGAACTCGACGAATCGCGCCGGCTGCGCGACGAAAGCCGCCGTGTCATTGCCGGCCTGCAGGCCGGCTATGCCGCCGACACCGATATCCGCACGCTGCGCATCAAGCACAACAATGTGCTGGGCTACTTCATCGAGGTCGGCGCCAACAACGCCGAGCGCATGCTGAGCGCGCCGCTCAATGCCCTCTTCATTCACCGCCAGACGCTGGCGAGCGCCGTGCGCTTCACCACCACCGAGCTTGCCGATCTGGAAGCCAAGATCGCCGGCGCCGCCGATCGCGCGCTTTCCATCGAGTTGGACGTCTTCGACGAACTCACCGCGGCCGTGGTCGCGGAAGCTGCCACGCTTCAGGCCATGGCCGATGGCCTCGCCGTCCTCGATGTCGCCGCAAGCCTCGCCGTGCTTGCTTCCGCCGAGGATTACTGCCGCCCGGTGGTCGACCGCTCGCTCGCCTTCAGGATAGAAGGCGGCCGTCATGCGGTGGTCGAGCAGGCGCTGAAGGTCGGCGGCGAGGGTCCCTTCGTCGCCAATGATTGCGAACTCGGCGCCCGCGAAGCCGAAGGCGCCGGCCGCATCTGGCTGGTCACCGGGCCCAACATGGCCGGCAAGTCCACCTTCCTGCGCCAGAACGCGCTCATCGCCATTCTCGCCCAGATCGGCTCCTTTGTGCCGGCGAAGGCCGCCCATATCGGCGTCGTCGACCGCTTGTTCAGCCGCGTCGGCGCCGCCGACGATCTCGCCCGCGGCCGTTCCACCTTCATGGTCGAGATGATCGAGACCGCCGCCATCCTCAATCAGGCCGGCCCGCATGCGCTCGTCATCCTCGACGAGATCGGCCGCGGCACCGCCACCTTCGATGGCCTGTCGATCGCCTGGGCGGCGGTCGAGCACCTGCACGAGGTCAACCGTTCACGGGCGCTGTTCGCCACCCACTATCACGAGCTGACGGCGCTGGCGCATCGCCTGCCGCGGCTCGACAACGTCACCGTGCGCGTCAAGGAATGGAAGGGCGAGGTCATCTTCCTGCACGAGATCGCGCCAGGGGCCGCCGATCGCTCCTATGGCATCCAGGTCGCCCGTCTCGCCGGCCTGCCGGCCGCCGTCGTCGCTCGCGCCCGCGAGGTGCTGAAGCAGCTTGAGGCGACCGACCGCACCGCGCCGGCCCACGCCCTTATCGACGACCTGCCGCTCTTCTCCGCCGTCCGTCCGCACGAGCCGGCCGAGGAGGACCCGGTGGCCGCCCTGCTCGACGCGCTGGCGCCCGATGAGCTCACCCCGCGAGAGGCCCTCGAGGCGCTCTACCGCCTGAAGGCAACGCGTCGCGGCAAGGCGACATGAGGGGTCTTGACCGCAAACCGGGCGAAGCCGATACGAGGCGCGCTTCACAGGGAAGACAAGAACAATGGCGCCGAAGGTGGGTGAATTTCTTTGGGGGGCGGCCAGCGCCGCCTACCAGGTCGAGGGTGGCTGGGACAAGGACGGCCGCGGCCTGTCCAAGTGGGACGTCTATACCAATGACTGGCACATCACCGAGCCCAGACAGGCAAGGTCGAGACCGGCAACGTCGCCATCAATGCCTATGACCACGACCAGTCGCTGAAGGACATCGCCCTCCTCAAGGAACTCGGCGTCAACGCCTACCGCTTCTCGATCTCCTGGCCACGCGTGCTTCCTGCCGGCATCGGCGCCGTCAACCGGCTCGGTCTCGGCTACTACTCCCGCCTGGTCGACGATCTTCTCGCGGTCGGCATCAAGCCGGTCGTCACCCTCTATCACTGGGATTTTCCCTGGGTGCTGCATGAGAAGGGCGGCTTCCACAACCGCGACGTCATCGGCTGGTTCACCGAATATGCCGCCACCATGTTCACGGCGCTGGGCGACCGGGTCGACACCTTCATCACCATGAACGAGCCGTTCATTGACGTGATGATGATGGACCTGATCGCTGGGAACGTGCGCGCCGGGCGCCTGCCGCCGGAGCACATCACCGCGGCGCAATATGGCCGCCAGATTCCGGCGCTGCACAATCTCTTCGTCGCCGCGGCCTCGGCGACTGCCGAATACCGCCGCCAGAACCTTGGCGGCATGGTCGGCCTCGCCGCGCCGCTGTCGCCTGCCAGCGCCTTCGATCCCACCAATCCCGCCGACGTGGAAGCCGCCGCCGACTGGGAGCGCTTCCTCAACCGCTGGCCGCTCGACGCCTCGCTCAAGGGCATCTACGCGCCCGACGTGATGGCCACGCTCAACAAGCTCGATCCTGCCTTCACGGTTTCGGACGCGGACCTCGCCACGCTTGCGGCCGGCACCGTCGATTTCATCGGCGTCAATTTCTATTCGCCGAACTATGTCAGCCACAATTCCGGCCGCGCTCTCAACGCCCAGACCGGCAACAATCCGGACGCGGTCAAGGCGCATAACGGGCCGGTGCGCCCCGAAGCCCTGCACGATCTGCTTATCTCTATCCGCGACACCTACGGCGATCCGCCGATCATGATCACCGAAAACGGCGCCGGCTTCGGCGACCGCGACGAGGTCATGGCCGACGGCGTGGTCAAGGACCCGCTGCGCGCCGACTATATCCGCCGCCACATCGATGCCGTGCTCCAGGCCCGCGCCGAGGGCGCCAAGATCATCGGCTACATGGAATGGTGCCCCTTCGACAATTTCGAATGGTGGCGCGGTTATGACGCGCGCTTCGGCATGGTCCATGTCGATTTCGCCACCCAGAAGCGCACGCCCAAGCAGAGCTTCCACGCCTACAAGGACATCATCGCGAAGAACCGCGCTGCATAGGCTGCCTGAGCCGGCGGCGGCGGGCCGGATGGCTTTGGCAACCATTTCTCGCTAGGGTCCGCGCCGACGAAACCCTTGGAATCCGGGCAACATGACCAACGCGCTTGCCGCTGCCGACGCCCCGATCGACGGCGCGACCCTTGAGGCCGAACTCACCAGGCTCGCCGGCAAAGCGGGCCAATTGTCGGCGCAAGAACGCGCCGAGGTGCTGGCGCATGTCAAGCAGGTGCTGACCGAGGGCCGCGCCACGGCCGAGGCGCGGCTCAAGGCCGATGGCAAGGGCTCCACCTGCGCCGCCTACCTGTCGGCCCTGCAGGACTCGATCATCGAGGCGGTCTATGGCCTGGCGACCGGCCACGTCTATCTGACGGGCACGCGCAGCACCGCCGAGCACATGGCGGTGGTGGCGGTCGGCGGCTATGGCCGCGGCACGCTGGCCCCCGGCTCCGATGTCGATCTGCTCTTCCTGCTTCCCTACAAGCAGACCCCGTGGGGCGAGAGCGTCGTCGAGTTCATCCTCTATCTCTTGTGGGACCTCGGCCTCACCGTCGGCCATGCCACGCGCAGCGTCGACGAATGCGTGCGGCTGGCCCGCTCCGACATGACCATCCGCACGGCGGTTCTCGAGGCCCGCTACATCACCGGCGAGCGCAACCTCTACGATGCGCTGGTCGCCCGCTTCGACAGCCAGGTCGCCAAGAACACCGGCCCGGAATTCACCGCCTCCAAGCTTGCCGAGCGCGACCAGCGCCATCGCCAGCAGGGCGCCACCCGCTATCTGGTCGAGCCCAACGTCAAGGAAGGCAAGGGCGGCCTGCGCGACCTCCACACGCTCTTCTGGATCGGCAAATACTTCTATCGCGTCCGCTCGCGCGACGACCTGGTCAAGGCCGGCGTCTTTTCGCGCGGCGAGCTGCGCCTCTTCCGCAAGGCCGAGGACTTCCTCTGGGCGGTGCGCTGCCACCTGCATTTCCTCACCGGCCGCGAGGAGGAGCGCCTGTCCTTCGATGTCCAGCGCGAGATGGCCCGCCGTCTCGGCTACACGTCGCATCCGGGCCTCGAGGACGTCGAGCGTTTCATGAAGCACTACTTCCTGGTCGCCAAGGACGTCGGCGACCTGACGCGCATCTTTTGCGCCGCGCTCGAGGAGCATCATGGCAAGTCGGCGCCGGTGCTCAACCGGCTCTTCGGGTTGCCCGCCCGCCGCCACCACAAGATTCCGGGCTCGACCGATTTCATCGTCGACAACGACCGCATCAACGTCGCCGACGAAGAGGTATTCGTCCGCGATCCGGTCAACCTCATCCGCCTGTTCCATCTGGCGGACCGCTACGACCTCGCCTTCCACCCGGATTCGATGCAGCTCGTCTCGCGCTCGCTGCGCCTGATCGACGCCGCGTTGCGCGACGACGAGGAAGCCAATCGCCTCTTCGTCGAGATACTGGCCTCGCGCCGCAATCCGGAGGCGGTTCTCCGCCGCATGAACGAGACCGGCGTGCTCGGCAGGTTCATCCCGGAATTCGGACGGATCGTCGCGATGATGCAATTCAACATGTATCATCACTACACCGTCGACGAGCACCTCATTCAGGCGATCGGCATGCTCGCCGGCATCGAGCGCGGCGACGGCGACGAAGCCCATTCGCTCGCCCACGAACTGATGGCCGACATCCAGGATCGCGACGTGGTCTATGTCGCGATGTTCCTCCACGATATCGCCAAGGGTCGCCCCGAGGACCATTCCATCGCCGGCGCCCGCGTCGCCCGCCGCCTCTGCCCGCGTCTGGGGCTGGACAAGGCGCACACCGAGACCGTCGCCTGGCTGGTCGAGCAGCACCTCACCATGAGCAAGGTCGCCCAGTCGCGCGACCTCAACGATCGCAAGACGATTCTCGATTTCGCCGCCGTCGTGCAGTCGCTGGAGCGGCTGA
The DNA here is from genome assembly GCA_963782045.1 of uncultured Alphaproteobacteria bacterium. Taxonomy (GTDB): domain Bacteria; phylum Pseudomonadota; class Alphaproteobacteria; order Rhizobiales; family Kaistiaceae; genus CAVSRC01. Next base: position 8,751 of record CAWAIR010000007.1, on the reverse strand, counting down.
AGATGCTGACCGTGCTCACGGTTGCCGACATCAAGGCGGTCGGCCCGGGCGTGTGGAATGGCTGGAAGAGCCAGTTGCTGCGCACCCTCTACTACGAGACCGAGCCGGTCATCACCGGCGGCCACAGCCAGATCAGCCGCGACAAGCGCGTCGTCGCCGCGAAGAACGAGCTTGCCGAACAACTCGCCGATTGGTCGGCGCGCGAGCGCTCGGCCTATATCAAGCGCCACTATCCGGCCTACTGGCTACGCGTCGATCTGCCCCACAAGCTCGCCCACGCCGCCTTCATCCGCGAGGCCGACAAGGCCGGCCGGACGCTGGCCACCGACGTCACCGTGCAGCCGGATGCGGGCATCACCGAGATCACGGTTCTGGCGCCCGATCATCCGCGCCTGCTTTCGATCATCGCCGGCGCCTGCACCGCCGCCGGCGCCGATATCGTCGACGCGCAGATCTTCACCACCTCCGACGGCCGGGCGCTGGATTCGATCTCGATCCACCGCGAGTTCGCCGACGAGGCCGATGAGCACCGCCGCGCCCGCCGCGTCGGCGACCTGATCGAGCAGGCCCTGTCCGGCGTCGTGCAGCTGCCCGAGGTCATCGCGCGCAAGGTGCAGCGCCGGCCGCGCATCGGTGCCTTCTCGCTGGAGACCGCGATCCACATCAACAATTCGCTGTCCAACCGCTTCACCGTCATCGAGGCCTCCGGGCTCGATCGTCCCGGCCTGCTCTACGATCTCACGCGCGTGATCTCCGACCTCAACCTCAACATCAATTCGGCCCACATCGCCACCTTCGGCGAGCGCGCCGTCGACGTCTTCTATGTGACCGATCTCGTCGGGCCAAGATCACCAATGGCAACCGCGAGGCGGCCATCCGCCGGCGCCTGCGCGCCGCCTTCGATGGCGAGGCCGCCAAGGCCGAGCCGCCGCCGCGCCCGAGGAAGCGCGAGCCGGCGTAGTCGCCATGTCGCTCCTGAAGAACTTCGTCACCGTCGGCAGCGCCACCGCCACCAGCCGTGTGCTCGGCTTCGTGCGCGACATGTTCATCGCCGCCGCGCTCGGCACCGGCCCGGTCGCCGATGCCTTCTTCGTCGCCCAGCGCCTGCCCAATCTTTCCGCCGCCTCTTCGCCGAGGGCGCCTTCGCCTCGGCCTTCGTGCCGCTGTTCACCGGCGCCCATGAGGGCGAAGGAGAGGAGGCCGCCTTCCGTTTCGCCTCCGAATCGCTGGCGCCCTCGCCGCGCTGCTGGTGGTCGTCAGCGTGCTCGCCGAGATCGGCATGGCCTGGCTGACCTTGTGCTGGCGCCCGGCTTCGCCACCGACCCCGAGAAGTTCGGCCTCGCCACCATGCTCGGCCGCATCGCCTTCCCCTATCTCTTCCTGATTTCGCTCACCACGCTGCTCGGCGGCGCGCTGAACGGCTCAACCGCTTTGCCGCCGCCGCCTTTTTACATGCTGCTGAATGTGGTGCTGATCGTCACCCTGGTCTACCTGTGGTTCACCGGCGAGGTCGGCACGGTGCGCGCCGGCGTGCTGTTGACCGCCTCGATCACCGTCGGCGGCATCCTGCAGCTTGCCTTCCTGGCCTTCGCCTGCGCCCGCGCCGGCATCCGCCTGACGCTGATGTGGCCGCGCTGGACCGCCGGTGTGAAGCGCCTGACCGTGCTCGCCGGGCCGAGCGTGGTTGCCGGCGGCGTCACCCAGATCAACATCGTCGTCGGCACCATCATCGCCTCGCTCCAGCCCGGCGCCGTCTCCTGGCTCTACTACGCCGACCGCCTCTACCAGCTTCCGCTCGGCATCGTCGGCATCGCCATCGGCGTGGTGCTGCTGCCGGACCTGGCCCGGGCGCTGCGCGCCGGCCGCGACAAGGACGCGCACCACGCCCAGAACCGCGCCATCGAGTTCGCCGCGGCGCTGACGCTGCCGGCCACCGTCGCGCTTTTCGTCATCCCCGGCGCGATCATCAACGTGCTCTTCGAGCGCGGCGCCTTCACCGCCGCCGATACGGCGGCGACCGCCCCGGCGCTTGCCGCCTATGCGGCGGGCCTGCCCGCCTTCGTCGCCATCAAGGTCCTGCAGCCCGCCTATTTCGCCCGCGAGGACACCCGCACCCCGATGTGGACCGGTGCGGTCGCGATGGTTGTGAACGTCGTCGCCGCCTTCGGCCTGTTCTTCCTCTTCGGTCCGGTCGGCATCGCCGCCGCCACCTCGATTGCCGCCTGGGTCAATACGGCGCTGCTGCTGGTGCCGCTGCTGCGCGACGGCCGTTGACCATCGACAAGGCGCTCGCCGCCGCCTGCCGCTGATGGCATTGGCGGCCGTCATGATGGGCGTCTGCGTCTTCGTCGCCGCCCACCTGCTCGCGCCCTGGCTGACGGCCGGGCCGGTCGTCCAGCGCGGCCTCATCCTCATGGTGCTGGTCGGGCTCGGCATCGGCTTTTTCGGGCTCTTCTGTCAGTTCGCCGGCGTGGTCGATTTCCGCCGGTTGCTCCGCCGCACTTGAGGCGCTTGCGCCGGACCCCAAGCGCCGCTATGTCCGCCGCAGCCGAGCCGCTGCGCACCGCCCCCCCAGGAACCTGCCACAGATGACCGACTTCACCCCACGCGTCTTTTCAGGCGTTCAGCCGACCGGAAACCTCCACCTCGGCAACTATCTCGGTGCCATCAAGAACTTCGTCGCCCTGCAGCGCGATTTCGACTGCATCTATTGCGTCGTCGATCTGCACGCCATCACCGTCCGATGAACGTCTGGGGCGGCCCCCAGGAGCTGGCCGCCGCCACCCGTCAGGTCACCGCCGCCTTCATCGCCTCCGGCATCGACCCCAAGAAGCACATCGTCTTCAACCAGAGCCAGGTCTTCGCCCACGCCGAGCTCGCCTGGATCCTCAATTGCGTCGCCGCCTGGGCTGGCTCAACCGCATGACCCAGTTCAAGGAGAAGGCCGGCAAGGACCGCGAGAACGCCTCCATCGGCCTTTTCGACTATCCGGTCTGATGGCCGCCGACATCCTCGCCTATCGCGCCACCCATGTGCCGGTCGGCGAGGACCAGAAGCAGCATCTCGAACTCACCCGCGACATCGCCGCCAAGTTCAACAACGACTTCGCCGAATCGATCGCGGCCAAGGCTATGGCGACCAGTTCTTCCCGATCACCGAGCCGGTGATTACCGGCCCGGCGACGCGTGTCATGTCGCTCCGCGACGGCACCAAGAAGATGTCGAAGTCGGACCCTTCCGACTTTTCGCCATCAACCTGACCGACGATGCCGATGCCATCACCCAGAAGGTGAAGAAGGCCAAGACCGACCCCGAGCCCTGCCCTCCGATCTGGAGGGGCTGAAGAGCCGGCCCGAGGCCGACAATCTCGTCGGCATCTACCCGCGCTTGCCGGCGTTCGCGCGAGGTCGTTCTGCGCGATCACGGCGGTGCGCGTTCTCCGCCTTCAAGCCGGCGCTGGCCGAGCTCGCCGTCGAAAGCTCGCGCCGTTGCCGGCGAGATGCGCCGCCTGCTCGCCGATCCCGGCGCCATCGACCAGATCCTCAACGAAGGCGCCGAGCGCGCCCGCGCCTTCCCGAGCCGGTCATGCGCGGCGTGCGCGATGTCGTCGGTTTCGTCCAGTCGCGCTGACGGCCGCCCTTGCAACCGGGCAGAGATGGATTAAACTAAGTGGACTTAGTCTAGTCCGGTGACGCCATGCGCAAGATCAATATTGGCGAAGCCAAGACCCATCTCTCGCGGCTGGTCGAAGAGGCCGCCGCAGGCGATAGCTTCATCATCGCCAAAGCCGGCAAGCCGATGGTCAAGGTCGTCCCGCTCGACGCCCGCGCGAAGACGGAAGAACAGCGGCTCGATTTCATGAAGTGCCAGCTCAAGGTGCCCGACGATTTCGACACCATGTTTGCCGACAAAATGCAGGCCCTGTTCGAAGGCCGCAAATGAGGCTCCTGCTCGACACGCATCTGATCCTCTGGTCGGAATAGCCAGGCCGCCTTTGCGTGAGCACAGGCGCTGCTACCGACAGCGCCAACGCGCTTGTTTTCAGCGTCGTCAGCCTTTGGGAGATCGCGATCAAGCGCAGGGCTCGCCGCGCGACTTTGACATGGCCGGCCGGCTTCGCGATCGGCTCGCGGCTACGGCTGGAATGAATTGCTGCTCGATGTCGCACGCCATCGCGGTCATCGGCCTCCCGCCGATCCACGGCGACCCGTTCGACCGCATGCTGGTCGCCCAGGCCATCGTCGAGGGGATCACGCTTCTGACCGCCGATCCGCTCGTTGCCCGCTACCCTGGACCTGTTCGCAAAGTCTGACGCGCCGCTTGCCCGCCTGTCGGGCGAAATGCGAACATCGCCGTCATGGCACTGAAACGCAAAAGCACCGAGGAAGGCCACCGGCGCAAATTCCTGGTGATCATCGACGACACGCCGGAATGTTCCCGCGCGCTGCTCTATGCCGCCCGCCGGGCCGAGCACTCCGGCGGCGCGCTGGTGCTGCTCTATGTCATCGCCCCGGCGGATTTCCAGCACTGGCTGGGGGTGGAGAACATCATGCGCGCCGAAGCCATGGAGCAGGCCGAGGCGACGCTTGGCCGCTTCGCCGACATGGCGCGCTCCTACGGCACGGTCGAGCCGCAGCTCGTCATCCGCGAGGGCAACCGCTCCGAGGAGATCATCAATCTCATCGAGGCGGACGAGGACATCGCCATCCTGGTTCTGGCCGCCGGCACCGACAAGGAAGCACCCGGCCCGCTGGTCACCGCCTTGGCCGGCAAGGCCTCGGCGACCTTCCCGATCCCGATCACCATCGTTCCCGGCCATCTCGACGATGCGGCCATTGCCGCGGTCGCCTGATCCTTCGCGCGCCATCTCTGGCGGATGAACGAGACCGCTTCCCTTCGCGCCCGTGCGTTCCGTGGCCTCGCCTTCTTATCGTCGCCATGGCGGTTATGCTGTTCCTGCCTGCCTGGACAGTTCTCTGGTGGCAGGCCTGGCTCTTCCTCGCCGTCTTCACCGGCGCGGTGCTCGCCATCACCCTCTATTTCCTGGAGCGCGATCCGGCGCTGATCGAGCGGCGGATGAACGCCGGCCCCGCCGCCGAGAGTGAGGTGAACCAGCGCATCATCCAGAGCTTCGCCAGCATCGCCTTCGTCGCCGTCTTCGTCGTCTCCGGTCTCGACCATCATTTCGGCCGGTCGCATCTCTCTTCCGCCGTAGCGCTCGCCGGCGACGCCCTCGTGCTCATCGGCCTGTTCGTCGTCTTCCTGGTCTTCCGCGAGAACAGCTACACCGCCGCCACCATCGAAGTCGGCAGCGGTCAGACGGTCGTCACCACCGGGCCCTATGCGCTCGTCCGCCATCCCATGTATGCCGGCGCGATCGTCATGCTACTCGGCGTACCGCTGGCGCTGGGTTCCGCCTGGGCGCTTGTTCCCGTCGCCGCGCTCGCCCGGCTGATCTTGGTCCGCCTCATCGACGAGGAGCGTGTGCTCATCGCCGGCCTGCCGGGCTATGCGGACTACTTGGCGCAGACCCGCTTCCGGCTCATCCCGCATGTCTGGTAGGCCGGCCGCCGCTTGATGTTGCCCGGCTCCACAGGCCTAAATCACCGTCGTACCCCCGTTCCCCCGGCCACGCCCCCTTGAAAGGCGCTCGACCATGTTCATCCAGACCGAACCCACGCCCAATCCGGCGAGTCTCAAGTTCCTGCCCGGCCGCGACGTGCTCGGCACCGGCACTGCCGAATATCGCAGCGCCGACGAAGCGGGGGATTCGCCGCTTGCCGAGCGCCTCTTCGCCCTTTCCAATGTCGGCGGCGTCTTCTTCGGCGCCGATTTCATCACCGTCACCAAGACCGACGGCGACTGGCCGCATCTCAAACCCATCGTCCTCGGTGCCATCATACGGACACTTCATGTCCGGCATGCCGGTGGTGAAGCGTGCCCAGGCGGCCTCCGATGGCGACGACTATTCCGAGGATGATGCCGAGACCGTCTCGATCATCAAGGAAGTGGCCGAGACGCGCGTGCGCCGGCGGTCGCCCAGGATGGCGGCGACATCACCTTCCACGGCTATCGCGACGGCGTCGTCTATCTCAACATGCGCGGCGCCTGTGCCGGCTGCCGTCCTCGACCGCCACGCTGAAGCACGGCATCGAGGAACCTGCTCCGCCATTTCGTCCCCAGGTCCAGGGGATCGAGCAGGTCGAGGCCTGAGCTACGTCCGGGGTCCATGCATCGTCTAGGTCCCGGTTCAGCAGCGCATCATTCCATGCTGCGCTGCGCCCGGGGACAGGGTTCCCCTCGACTTGGCCGCATCGGCCGGCTAATCCGGCCCCATGAAGCTTCTGGCCATCGACACCGCACAGGACGCCTGCTCAGTTGGCGTGGTCGACGGCGCGCGCCAGGTGCTGAAGAGCGAGACCATCGGGCGCGGCCATGCCGAGCGTCTGATGGACATGGTCAGGGCCGCCATGGACGAGGCCGGCCTGACTTATGGCGATTTTGACCGCATCGCTGTCACCGTCGGCCCGCTCGTTTACCGGCTTGCGCGTCGGCATCGCCGCCGCCCGCCCTGCGCTCGTGACCGGAGCGCCGGCCGTCGGCATCGGCACGCTCGCCGTCCATGCCGAGACCGTCCGCCACGAGATCGGCGAGGCGCCGGTGCTCGCCGTGCTTTCCGCCGGGTACGGCGGTCTACGGCCAGAGTTTTTCCGCCGATCGGACGCCGGAGGGTTCGCCGGCGGCCCCGCGGAGAACTTTGCCCGGCGCTTGCGCGCCAACACGCTGATTGCCGGATCTGGCGCCGCCGCCCTTGCCGAAATCCTTGGAGACGAGGCGCGCGCCCGCACCGTCCACACCCGCTCCGCCCCCGATATCGCCTCCCTCTGCCGGCTGGCGCTCGCGGCGTCGCTCACCGGCGAAGCGCGCGTCCGCTCTATTTGAGGCCGCCCGACGCCAAGCCGCAGACGGGTGGCCGGATGGCCCGCCAATGATCATCTGGGGCTGGGGCGTGCATACCCATCTTGTCACCGTCGCGCGCGGCGACGCCGAGAATCTGGCCGAGTTCCATGCCGCCGCCTTTGGCCACGCCTGGAGCGGCGAGGAATTCGCCGCGCTGCTGGCCGAGCGCACCGTCTTTGCCGTCGGCGCCCGCCGCGGCCATCGCCTCACCGGATTTGTTCTGGTGCGCGTCATCGCCGACGCGGCCGAGATTCTCACCATCGCAGTCCGCCCAAAGAACCGCCGCCGCGGGCTTGGCCACATACTCATGGACGAGGCGCTCCGCCGTCTCCATCGTGCCGGCGCCTCCCGCTGCTTCCTCGAGGTCGATCGCGGCAATGCGCCGGCGGTCGCGCTCACGCTCCCTCGGCTTCTCTGTCGCCGGGGAGCGCCGAAACTTTTATCACGGCGGATCGCCCGGCGACGGCACCGCGCTTGTAATGCGGTGCAACTTCGCTAACGCGAAGAAGGCGAGAGCGTCCGGAAGCAGCCGACCGTGAGCGAAGACAACGAGAATCTTGAGGAACTTTGCGTCGCCAAGGGCATCGCATGACCGAACAGCGCCGCACCGTCGCGCGCGTATTGGCGGCGGCCACCGACGATCCCGATGTCGAGGCTCTCTGCCGCCGCGCCTCGGAGATGGACCCGAAGATTTCCATCGCCACCGTCTACCGCACGGTCAAGCTGTTCGAGGATGCCGGCGTCATCGCCCGCCATGATTTCGGCGCCGGCCGGGCCCGCTACGAGACCATCCCCGAGGAGCACCACGACCACCTGATCGACCTGCGCAGCGGCGGGTGGTCGAGTTCCGCGACGACGAGATCGAAAAACTGCAGCAGGCGATCGCCGAGCGCCTCGGCTTCCGCCTCGTCGATCACCGGCTGGAACTCTACGGCGTGCCGCTCGACGCGCCCGACAAGGACGAGAGCTGAGGCCGGCCCGATGCGTTTCATCTGCCGCCAGTGCGGCACGCAGTTCCCGACAGCGACTCGCCGCCCGCCTCTGCCCGATCTGCGAGGACGACCGCCAATACGTGCGCTGGGAGGGGCAGGAGTGGCTGACCCTCGACGACCTGAAGCGCGACCACCGCGTCGCGATTGCCGAGGAGGCCGACGGGGTCACCGGCTTCGGCATCGAGCCTACCTTCGCCATCGGCCAGCGCGCCCTGCTTCTTCGCTCGCCTGCCGGCAACGTGCTGTGGGACTGCATCAGCCTGGTCACCGACGAGGCTGTCGCCGAGGTGAAGAAGCGCGGCGGCCTCTCGGCCATCGCTATCTCGCACCCGCACTACTACACGGCGATGGTCGAATGGAGCGACGCCTTCGGCGGCGTGCCCATCTTTCATCCACGAGGCCGAGCGTCCGCTGGGTCCAGCGCCCGGCGCCGGCCATCCGCTTCTGGTCGGGCGAGACCCACGCCCTCAACGATGCGATGACGCTCATCCGCTGCGGCGGCCATTTTCCCGGCGGCCAGGTGCTCCATTGGGGCGCGGCCATGGATGGGCGCGGGGCGCTGTTCACCGGCGACATCCTCATGGTGACGCTCGACCGGCGCTGGGTCTCCTTCATGTATTCCTATCCGAACTACATCCCGCTCAACCGCGCCGCGGTCGAGCGTATCGCCGCGGCTCTGGAACCTTTCGCCTATGACGCCATCTTCGGCGCCTGGTGGAACCAGGTCTGCCGCTCCGACGGCAAGGCGGCGGTCGCCCGCTCGGTCGTCGCGCTACCTCGCCGCCATTGCCGACTAGCCG